>JAEUKK010000189.1 GCA_016792625.1 Deltaproteobacteria bacterium
AGGGCGGTCGGTCGGCTCTCTCGAGTGCTCCCCATGCTCCGCTTCGCCGACGCGCTGACCGCCCACCTGAGCCTCCCCACGCTGCTCGCCGTGGTGAGCGGCCTCATCGGCGTTGCGTTCGCCAAGGACGCCCCGGGCTCCTTCCCGGTCGAGACCTCCGCCGGCACGGTCGCGCTCGGCGACCTCTCGCTGCCCGTGGCCCTCGTCATCTTCGGCACGACCTTGGGCCGTGCGGTCTCCGCCCTCAAAGACTGGCGCCCGCACGTCATTGTCGAGCATCGCCACCTCCACGCTACCACGGCCTCCCCGAGGCCGAGCCCGGCGCCCGCCCCGGGCGAGGACACGCCATGACCGCCCAGGACAAGCACATGAAGCCCGTCAAGCTCGCCATCGACAACGCCGCGGACGTCCTGCCGCGCGTCATCTCCGCGCAGGGCAAGGCCTGCGGCGGCGAGTTCGGCCTGGTGCTGCTCCCGCGGCAGGCCGCAGGCATGCTCGTGCACCAGAAGGACGGCATGGCCGCCGTTTGGCGCAACGACGGCGTCGGCGACGCGCCGAGCGCGCCGAGCGGCCAGGCGCCGGCCAAGCCCGAGGTCGACGCGCTGATGAAGCTGTTTCGGTCGGCGGCTCGCGGCGGCAAGGACGACCGGGCGCTCAAGGGGACGTGGAAGGGCACCATCTCGTGCGACGACGGCGCGCCCGACGTGCGCCTCGAGCGCGCGGTCGCGAGCTACGCGGTCGCCAAGCTGCACAACCGCGGCGGGCTCTGGCATTGGACGCTGGAGCGCGCGCAGACCTGGTACGCGGGGGCCAGCACGCAGACCGGCTCGGCGGGGTCGTTCTCGGCGGCGGTCATCGACCTGACGCAGGCGCTCAACGGCGTGCTCGGCGAGGCCTGCGCCATCCGCGACAGCCGGCGGCGGGGTGCCGTCGATACCACCTGGGACGGCAAGCGGGCCGCTGACCGCACCGACGACGCCAAGGCCCCGCGCGGCGCCCGCAGCGTCGAGGGCTGGTCGCCGCGGCTCGAACCCGTGCGCGGCCGGCGCGGCGCAGGGGAGGGAGCGACCGACCCCGACGACGC
>JAEUKK010000052.1 GCA_016792625.1 Deltaproteobacteria bacterium
CACCCGGGGGGTCGGCCTGCCCTCGACCGGGCGGGCCTCAGCGGGACGGGCCGCGGCGGGGCGGGCCACCTCGGCAGGGCGCGGCGCGGCCTCGGCCTGGCCCAGCCGGGCTTCAAAGTCGGCGCCCTGGTCGAGCTCGACGACGAGGCGGGGCGCGCCGCCGCCGTGGCCGATGAGCAGACGCCGCAGGGTGCCATCGGCGTCTTTGACCTCGACCACGCTCAGGCCGCCGTCGCGGCCGAGGGTCGTCGTGCTGACCACCCGGAGCGCGGCCGGGGCCACCGCGCGCCGGCGACGTTCGATGAGCTTGCCCACCGCGAAGGCGAAGATGAGCCCGACGGCCAGGGCGACGGCCCAGGCCGGGGTGGGGAGCGGAGAGGGGGCCACCCGGGGCGGGCTGGCCTCTTCGGAGGGGCCGGGGTCCGGGCCCAAGAGGCGCTCTTCGAGCGGATCACGGGCCGGCGGCGCGGCCACCGGCGGCGCGGCGGGGTCGGTCGGGGTCGAGGCCGCCGGCGCGGGGCTCGGCGCGGGCGCGGGCAGCGCCGGGCCCGCGACCCGGGGCGCGGTCGGCTCGGCGGGCAGCCGCGGGTCGGCGACCGTGGGGGCGCCGGGCGCCGATGGACCCGCAGCGGCCGTCACCGCAGGGGGGCTGGCGGCGGGGACCGCAGGGGGCGCCGCGGCGGGCACGACGGGCGCTGCGGTCACCGGAACCACCGGCGCTGCGGCGGCAGGCACCACGGGCGCGGCCGTCGGGGCCTGGGCGGAGGCGGTCGGGCCCGCGAGGCCCCCGACGCTGAGCGCGGCGAGCACCACGCCGAGGAGCAGCCGCGCGGCGCGCCGCGGCGGTGAGGCCGACGGCCAGAGCCTGCGGCGGTGGGCGGTCACGCCTCCTCCGCGCCCTTGCCCACCATCTCGGTCACCCGAAGGGCGACCCGCTCGCCGACCATCACGAGCTCGCCGCGGGCCAGCACCTTGCCGCCGACCACGAGGTCGAGGGGGCGGTCTTGTGGCTGGTCAAGCTCGACGATGTCGTCAATGTCGAGGCCGGCGATCTCTTTGAGCACCATTCGGCGGCGGCCGAGCTCGATCACCACATCGACCGGGATGTCGCCCAAAAAGGTGACGCCGGGCGCGGCAGAGGGCTCCCCCTTACGGCTCATGCACAACTCCGTTCCACGAGGCGGAGCCCGGGGGCTGCGCTCTGGGTGGCGCGCGCCGACAGACGGGCGCGGGCGCTTCGATGGGCTGTGGGGGCGCGGCGTGGGCGCCAGCCCCCAGACGGTGGCCCCTTGTACCACGTCCCCCCCTGCCGCTTCAACGTGCCGGCGCCTTCCTTGGCGTCGCGGCCGGGGGCGGTCGGGCGGGGCGGCGAGGGTGGGCCCGCGCGCCGGGTGGCCCTCAGTCGGCCCGCTTCTTGATGCGGACGCAGCGCTGGCCATTGGCGTGCCCGGGCTCGCCGAGGAAGACGGACTTGCCGTTCACGCGCAGCGTAGCGGTGTCGAGCCGGCCGAGCGGGATGAGGTCGCCGACCTGCAGCTGGCGCAGGTCGCGCACCCGCATCGAAAGGCGGGCCATCTCGCCGACCACATCGACCTCGACCGGCATCACCCGGGCGATCTCGGGCGGCTTGCGCGCCGGCTTGGTCGGGCCGCGGCCGGCGCTGGCGCCCCGCAGCAGGCTGGTGGGCACGGTCACCAGCACCCTGCCGTAGGGGCCCTCGGCGGTCGAGACCGAAAACTCGGCCACGGTCAGGTCTTCATTGCCGTGCTCGACGCTGATCACGCGGGCGGGGCCGGGCGCGCCATCGGCCTCGACCACCGGCGCGGGGCCCCCTGGCCAGGACTGGCTGAGGTCCTGCACCATGTCTTTGACTAAGCGGGCGGCGATGCGCACCTGCACGGGGCTCAGCGCGCGCGCAGCCGGGTCACTATCGCCGCGCTCGTCGGGCTTGTCGTCGCCGAGCATGGCGCCGATGACCCGCACGAGCAGCTCGCGCTGCAGCACGACCACCCCGGCGAGGCGCGGCTTGTCGAAGCGCAGCACGGCGTAGACGCCCGCCTCGTTGAAGTCTGGGTCGTTCTTGACCTCGACCAAGGAGCGGCTGGCGATGCCCGCCAACGCGACGACGAAGTTGGAGCCGCAGCGGTTGACCAGACGGGCCCGGAGCTTGAAGCCGATGAGGCGGAAGAACTCCTCAACCGAAGGGAGGAGGGGCTGCTCGGCCTTCGCGGCCGGTGCGCGGGCGAGCAGCATCGAGGATGGGGACTTGGCGGTCATCGCGAGGGCTCCGAGCCGGTGGTCGGGGGCGAGGGAAGGGCACGGGCCCTCACTGCACCACGAACTCGGTGTAGTAGACGCGCTGAATGGCGACGCCCTGGGGCTCCAGCACGCTGTTGAGGTTGCGCTGGATCTCATCGCGCAGGCGCAGGCGGCCGTCGGCGCCGTCGAGGTCGAGGTAGCTGTAGTCGCTGGCCAGGGTGATCACGGCGTCGCGGATCTGGGCCCGGCGCTCGTCGACCGCGGTCTGCAAGGTCGGTGGGCCCTCAAGCGCGAGCTTCATCGCGAGCTTGCGCCCACCCGCGCTGTCTTTGAGGTTGAGGGTGAACGACTCGAGCTCGACCACCGCCGTCTTGCCCGCGGCGGGGGCGCCGACCGGCTTGGCCGCCGCGTCACCGGCCGCGCCCTCGGCGGCGGCTGCGCCCTCGGCGGCCGCCGTCGCCGCGTCAGCCGGGGCGGCCGCCGGCGGCGAGATGATGTCTTTGGCGAAGAACATGCCCACCGCGCCCAAGATCAGCGCGACCACCGATGCCCCGACCATCATCAACAGGGGCTTTCGGTCTTTCTTCGCGCCCGCGTCTTGTGCAGCGACCTCTTCCGCCATGTGAACCTCCGACGCGCCCTTGTAGCGCGGGCCCCCCCCGCGGGGCCAGCCCTCACGGCGCCTTGCTCGCCCAGATCGTTCATCTCATCCCGCGCACAGGCGCGCTGCCGCGCCGCGGGTGCGCGCGCACACGCACCGACCAGCGCACACAGGCGGAGCGGCCCGGCCGACCGCTCAGCGCTGCTCGGTGCCCGCCGCCTGCTCGACCTTGTAGAGCGCGTCGTAAGCGGCCGGGTCTTCGCTCTGGATCACCAGCTCGACCCGCCGATCCCACTGCGGGTCGGGCTTGGCCGGGTTGCTCGGGCGGTGCTGGCCGAAGCCCGTGGCCTCGAGCTGCGCGCCGTCGAGCGGGCCGCGGGTCTGCATGGCCTGCACCACCGCCACCGCGCGCAGGGCGCTCAGCTCCCAGTTGCCGGTCTCGGTGCCGGTCTCGTCGGTGTGGCCCTCAACGATCACGTGCACCGGGTAGCCCTTGAGCGCCGCGGCCACGTCGCTGAGCAAACTAAACGCGGCGGGGTGCAGCTTCGCGCTGCCGGGCTGGAAGAGCACCCGGTCACTGAGCGCGACGCGCACCTCGGTGCGGGTGCGGGTCATTTTCACGAAGTCATCGGAGACGTGGCGGGCGAGGTCTTCCTGCAGCCGAGACATGATGGGGAGGAGGTTGTCCATCGGCTGGGTGATGTCCTGCGGCTGCTGCGCAGGATCGGGCGACTTCCCGAGCACCAGGGTGTTCTCACCTTGTGCGCTCAGGGCCATGCGGATAGACTCGAAGACCGCCTCGACCCGGCCCACCTCTTCAAAGTTGGCCATGGACATAAGGAGCACGAAGAAGGTCAACAGCAGGGTGACCATGTCAGAGTAGGTGACCATCCAGAAGGGCGCAGTGGGCGCACCTCCACCGGACTCGACCTTCTTCCGCTCTTTCTTGGCCATCTCCCCTCCCCTCGGCCCGGAGGCCCGCGCGGCGCTCGATCAGCCCGCGGCCTCGGTGAGGCGGTCGCTCGGCGGGAGCTGCGCGTTGAGGCGGTCGACCAAGAAGCGGGGGCTCTCGCCAGCGAGGATGCTGAGCAGACCCTGCACCACCAGCGACTTCTCGGCGACCTCGTTCGCGCTGCGCATCTTGAGCTTGTGGGCCAGCGGCAGGGCGAACATGTTGGCCATGACCGCGCCGTAGAAGGTGGTCAGCAGCGCGACGGCCATGGCCGGGCCGATTGCCGTCGGATCGTCGAGGTTCTGGAGCATCTGCACCAGACCGACCAGGGTGCCGATCATGCCCATCGCCGGCGCGTAGGTGCCCATCTGGTCGAGCAGGTCGGCGCCATCTTTGTGGCGCGAGGCCATGTTGTCGATCTCGTTGTAGAGCACCTCTTCGATCGCCGAGGGGTCATGCCCGTCGACGACCATCTGGATGCCCTTCTTGAGGAAGTCGTCGTCTTGGTCGGCGACCATGTCCTCGAGCACGAGCACACCTTCGCGCCGGGCCCGGCTCGACATTTCGCGCATGAGCTGCAGCAGCTGCTCGGTGCTGCGGTTCTTGTGGAAGAAGCCCTTCTTGATGACCCGGAAGAGGTCCTTCATGTTCGCGGTGGGGAAGCAGACGAACATGATGCCAAAGCTGCCCAGCAGGACCATCAGGACCGATGGCAGGTCGAAGAAGGTTTCGAGCGGGCTGCCCAACTTAATCGCGACGATCGTCAGGATGGTCGCGAAGATCAGGCCGCCGACGGTGGCAAGGTCCATGGGGGAGGATCCTCCGCGGGGAGAAGCGGCCGGCGTCGCGCCGAACTTGAGGAGGTCTGGGGTGGATGCCGGCACCGAGTCGCTGGCTACCGCCCGCGCGCCCGTGCGCCGCTCAGGCGCCGCGCGGGCGCCTCAGCGGCGAACAAACGAGCTGTGGCGATCAAACGAGCTGCACCAGCTCTTGCAGCGTGGAGTTCGTGGTGTCGATCATCCGCGCGTTCGCTTGGTAGCTGCGCTGGCTGGTGATCAGGTTCACGAACTCGCGCTCCAGGTCGACGTTGCTCTGCTCCAGCGCGTTGCCAGCGATGGTGCCGCGGCCGCCCGTCCCCGCGTTGCCGATGGTGGGGTCGCCCGAGCCGATGGTGGCGCGGAACAGGGTGCCGCCGATCCGCTCGAGCTCGGCGTTCGCCGGGAAGCGGGCCACGACCACCTGCGCGAGCACATAGCCCTGGCCGTTGCTGTACTGGCCGACGATCGAGCCATCGGGGTCGGTCGAGATGCTGGCCAGATCCCCCGGGGGGTAGCCGTCTTGGGCGATGGCGCTGACCGCAGAGGTGCCCGCGATCATCCGCACGCGGCCATCGATGGCGAGGCCCGCGGCGTCGAGGCCCATCTCGAAGGCGATGTCGCCCGCGTTGGCGCCGTTGAAGGCCCACGGGTCGGTCGCCGAGGTCTGCGTCTCGGTGAAGGCGTTGAGCTGGCCCGCGCCGTCAAAGGTCGCGGTGCCGTTGGCGATCTGGAAGGCATTGCCCGCGACGCCCGCGCCAGCGAGGGCGGTGGAGTCGAGCTCACCGGCGTCGACCACGGCGTACCAGTTCCAGGTGTTGGCGCCGGCGTACTCCCACAGCACGGTGACCTCGTGGGCCACGCCGAGGCTGTCGTAGCTGGTGACCGAGGCCGCGAAGTCCGACGCGTTCGCGGCGGCCTCGAGGGTCGACGCGGCGGCCGTACCGTCGAGCACTAGCGCCGCGACGCCCCCCGTGACGGCGGTGTCGGCGTCGAGGGTCGCGGTCAAGGTGATGGCGGCGGTGGCCGCGGGCTGGATCGGGTCGGTGTCGAGCTGCAGGTCGGCCACGGTCTTGCCGAGCGTGCCCGTCGAGTCGACGTTGTAGCCCTGAAGCCGGGCCCCATCGGCGGTGACGATGAAGCCATCGTCATCGAGGTAGAACTGCCCGGCGCGGGTGTAGTTGTCGTTCACGCCGTTGCTCACGACGAAGAACCCGTCGCCCGCGATGGCCATGTCGAGGGGGTTTTGACTCGCCATCAACGAACCCTGCCCGAACAGGGTCTGCAGGTTGTTGATGCCGGCGCCCTTGCCGACCTGGCTCGGGCCGGCGAGGCCGAACACGTCTTGGGGGCGGTAGTCAGCGAACTCAGACCGGGTCGACTTGAACCCCGTCGTGTTCATGTTCGCGATGTTGTCGCCGATGACCGACAGGTTGGAGCTGGCGACGCCGAGGCCCGAGGCTGCGGTGCTGAGCGTGCTGAAGAGGGACATGCTGCCTCCAGTGGGTTGGGTTGTCCCGGCGCTTCGGGCCGGGGGGTGGCGGGCGCTGCCGCCGTGGGCCCCCTCGGGTCTCCCCTCGGTCCGGCCCCGCCCGCGCGGTCACGCGGGCAGTCTACAAATGTCGAAGAATGTCTGCGCGCGGGGCGGCGCTTCGGTCACCCAAAAAGCGCCTTTAGCGCAAGACCATCGCAGAGTCGATGTTCGTAAAGACCGTGCCCATCGCCTCGCGCCGGGTCATGGCGGTGATCAGCGTGCGCTTGGGCACACCAAAGACAAAAGCGTTTTCGCCGAACAGCACGAGGCTCTCTTTGGCGTTGCGGCGCGCGAGCGCGTCGAGGGCGAGCGAGAGCTCCTCGACGTCTTGTTTGGTGAGCTCGATGCCGCGGCTCGAGAGCCTGCCCGCAGCGTGCCGGCTGATGTGAAACTCGTCGGCGCCGTCGCCCGCCTCTTCGACGGGCTCGTCGGGATCGGGCGGCGGTTGCAGCACACGCTCAAGCGCGTGGTCGAAGGCCGACGGCTGGCCCTGCTCCAGCGGGACGCCCGGGCGCAGCGGCTGAACCCCGCCCGTTGACGGACGGAGGCTCGGCAACATCCCTCGGTAGTTGAGGGCATCGACCGTCGTCTGCTTCATCAGCGGTCCCTGCGCGCCGCCACGGCGGTGTCGTCGCCCTCGGCCTCTTCCTCGGCCGCTTCATCCGCGCCGCCGAGCCTGACGTCGATGATGTTGGCGAGGTCAATATCCACGCCCTCGATGCTGGGCACGGGGCTGCCCGACGAGAAGTCCATCCCGTCGACCTCGCCGGAGATGAGGGTCTGGATCTCCACGTCGCTCTGGCCGACCGCGGTGACGGTAAAGGTGTAGTCACCCTCTGCGGCGGTGCCCTCGATCGAGCTGCCATCCCAGGTCACCGAGCCGCGGCCTGCGTCGATGTTGCCGAGGGAGTCGGTGTAGACGACCTTGCCCGAGCTGTCGGTGATGGTCAGCGTGACGTTCTCGGCCGAGCCGCTCGACTCCCACTCGAGGGTCTGGGGGCCAGCGCCATCGTAGTGGAAGGTGTCGCCGTAGGCCGTGACCTCTTTGCCCAGGAGCTGGGTCATGCTCGCGTTGTTCATCGAGCTCATGGCCAAGTAGAGCGACTGGAGCGCCTCGTTGGCGTTCGACAGCTGCTCGACGCTGCTGAACTGCGCGAGCTGCGCGACGAATTCTTCGTTCTTTTGGGGGTTCAACGGGTCTTGGTTTTGCAGCTGCGTGACCAGAAGCTGCAGGAACGCGTCTTTCCCGAGGTCCGAGCTGCCATAGGTCTCTTGCTGCGAGCGGACCTCGGTGTAGCTCGACACATTTTCGATGGTGGTCATGCGGCTCCTTGGCGCTCAGGCGCGGCGGTCGAGCAAACGGGCGGGGTCGGGTACGGGCCGATTGATGAGCGCCGGACGCTTCCGTGCGGTGGGGTTGGGCTGCTGTCGACGCGCCTGGTCGTCCTCGGGACCTGCGGACCGCCAGCCGTCCTGGTCCTCGGGGCGGGCGTCGTCGGCGTCGCCATCGTCAGGGCCCGCATGGAAGGAGGCGAGCCCTTCGTGCTCCTCCCCTTCCCCAGACAGCGCCGACTCGAGCTCGGCCCGGAGCGCGCGGAGCTCGGGCACCAGCTCGCGGGGCGCGCGCAGCTCAACGGCGTACCCGTGATCCTCACGCGAAACGGCGACCTGGATGTGCGCGTCACCGTCCCGCACGGACAGCTCAACCCTCGCGGGGAGCGGCGCGGAAGACTCCGGCGTCGGCCGCTGCGGGGGCGGCTCTGGCAACTGTGGCCGCTGCTCGGTGGGCGCGGCCATCCGAGCGGATGGTGCGCTGCGCGCCGCCGGCGCCTCGGGGCCCTGGCCCGGATCGGAGCCGGGGGCCACACGCGCCGGGCCCGCCTCGTCGACCGCGGGGGGAGCGGCGGTCTCGGCGGCGGTCAGGGCGGGGGCCGGGCCGACCGCCGGGAGGGCCCCCCGGGCGGGCGTCTCGCTCAGGGGCTGCCCGGCGCTCAGCCAAGGCGCGGCGTCGAAGGTGCGCAGCGGGGCCGGAGCGCCGGTCGACGGGGTCGGTGCGGGCGGCGTCCAGGCGCGGACCGCCGGCTGGGCGGGGGCCTGGGGTGCGCGCGCTGGCGCGAGCTCGGCGCGGCCGTTCGCCAGGGCGCCGCTCGGCGGACGCGGAGGGAGCCCCGCAGCGCGCGCGGGCAGGCCTGCGGAGGTGGCGGGCAGGCTCGCGGGCGCGCCGCCGCGGAGCGCCGCGCCGAGCCGGAGACCGGCCTCGACGACCGCGGGGAGCGGAGCGGTGGGTGCGCCCGCGGGCGTGGCCTCGCCCTGCGCGGCCCCCCCGCGCTGGTCGCCGCTCGCCGTCAGATCAACGCCCACCGGGCCACCCTGGGCGCGGGCGAGCCCCTGCGCGCCCGCCCAGCCCTGCGGCGCTTGGCCCGCGGCCAGCCGAAGGTCCACGCCATGGGCGCTAGGCGCCTCGACCGGGGCAGCAGCGCCCGCCTGGCCCGCCCGCCCCTCGGCGCCCGAAGCGGCGCTGCTCATGGTCGGGTCGGCGAGAGCGGTCGGCCCCACGGCCGCCACCCCCGGCGCGGCGCCGGCCACCGACAATCCAAGGGGAACCTGCACATCCGCCCGCGCAGCTGTTGCTGGTGTCCCAACAACCGATGTCCCTACAAACGGCGGCGTGGCGCCCGCGGACAGCCGGTTCGGGCTCACCGCGCCGTCGGGCGGCGTCGCCAGCCAGACCGCCGCGGCCTGCGCGCGAGCGTCCATCACCGCAGCCCCCGACGGCGCGGCGGTCGGTGGGGGTGGCGTGAGGGGCGCCGCGAACGGTTGGACGGCCGAGGCCTTGCCTGCGGCAGCCGGAGTCGGTGGGGCCGTTCCAAGCGCGGGCAGCGACGCAGCCACGGGAGGCGCTGGCCACGCCGCGCCCGCGGACGGCGCGGCGACGCCCCAGGAGAGCTGCGCGGATGGGCCGACCGGCGCACCAAAGGGGGCCCCGCCGGCCCGTGCGCCGGCTGCCGGGGGCGCTGCGCCGGGCTGCACGAGCCCGTCAACCCACCACAATGATGGGTCGGCTGCGCTCGCCGCCCCCGCCACGACGTGGAGCCCCAGCTCATCGCCGCCCAGATCATCGTCGCTCACACCATCTTCGCTGAGCGCCGCGCGGGGCGCGAAGCCGAGCCCGGGGGCGTTCGGATCGAGGGCGAAGGCGTCGGATGCGCGCGGGGCGAGGGTCTGAACGACCGGCCGCGGCGCCGCGGGCATCCCCAACAGCAGCAGCTCAAGGCCGGTATCGGCGGCGAGCTCGGCGCCAACCGGGGCCGGCGCGGCGCCGCTCTGGATGGCCTGAGTGGGCAGGGGCCGCAGCCCGACGCCGCTCACTGGGGCACCTCGGTGTTCAGCGCGGCCTTGCCGATGCGCTCAGAGAACCGCGCCGCTTTGGCCGGGGTCATCGCCGCCAACACCTTGCCGGCTTTGGTCTTGTTCATGCGCTCGAGCACCTCAAGCGCGATGGGCTCTTCGGTCTGCTCAAGGATCGCCGCCGCGGCCGGCGGGCGCATCGCCTCGAACATCTTGACCAAGCCCGCCACGCGCGCCTCGCGCTCCTGGTCGAGATCAGCGAGCAGCGCGTTGATCTCTTCGCGGAGCTTGGTGAGCTCGGCGAGGCGCTCGGACATCTTCTCTTCTGCCGCCCGCAGATCGGCCTCCTTCGCGACGAGCGAGGTCTCGCGGCGGTCGAGCGCGGCCTCTTTCCTGCGAAGGAGCGTGGTGAGCTGCTCTTTGCCCCGCTCGGTCGACCCCCGGAAGTCGGCGCCGAGATCGGGCGCGCCCATGGCAATCGACACGCCGTAGCCGGCGAGGGCACCAGAGAGCAGGCCAGCGAAGGCCCAGACCATGTTGCGGCTCATCGGTGCTCCTCCCGCCACCAGCGCACGCCAGCGAGCGCGTCCAAGCGGCGGCCGTCGGCGCGGCGGGCCTCAAGCTCGGCCTCAGCCTCTTGCCGCTCGATAGCCGACTCGACCACCCGGTGCGCGCGGTCGGCGTCGGTCAGCTCGGCGCGGCGGGCCCGCACCTCGGTCATGCGGCGCTCCAGCACCGTCACCTCGCGGCGCAGATCACCTTCGAGGCGGATGCGCCAGGCGTGCTCGTTCGCAACCCAGCAGGCCTGGCCGCCGTCGGCGCCGAGGGCCTCGGCGACGCGGCTCGCCTCCATCTGTTGCTCGATGGTGATCACGCGGTCCTCTTGCACGCGGCGCACACGCTCCGCCTCGGCGAAGCTGTTCTTCGCGATTCGTTTCTCGATCGAGCGCACCCGCTCGAGCGTGTAGAGGCCCCGGCCCATCTCAAGCCCTCCGTGCACGCCGGCCCGCGGACGGCGGCGGGGCGGCGGCACGCACCCCGGCCAAGGTTGCCAGCGTGCGCTGGCTCTCGGCAAGAGGGGTCGTCTCATCAACGGTCTGGCGCAGGAAGCGGGTGATCTGCGGCCAAGCGGTGAGCGCCGTGTCGACCTCAGGGTCGGTGCCCATCTTGTAGGCACCAAGGCGCACCAGCTCTTCGTTCTCGCGGTAGGTCGCCATCAGGGCCCGCACCCGGGTCGCCGCGCCCACATGCTCCGCCGGGACCGTATTTGGCATGGTGCGACTGACCGACTGAAGCACGTCAATCGCAGGATAGTGCCCCATGCTCCCCAATTTTCGGGACAGCACGATGTGGCCGTCGACGATCCCGCGCACGGTGTCAGCGACCGGATCTTCCATGTCTTCGCCCTCGACGAGGACGGTGAAGAAGCCCGTGATGCTCCCGTGGGGCGCACCGGGCCCGGCCCGCTCCAGCAGACGCGGCATCATCGCGAAGACCGAGGGGGTGTAGCCCTTGGTGGTCGGCGGCTCACCCGCAGACAGGCCGATCTGCCGCTGGGCCATGGCGAGGCGCGTGAGGCTGTCGACCATCATGAGCACGTCGGCGCCCTGATCGCGGAAGTGCTCGGCGATCGCCAGGGCCGAGAGCATGGCCTTGACCTGGAGCACCGGGCTCGCGTCGCTGGTCGCGATGACCACCACCGAGCGCGCGAGCCCCTCGGGGCCCAGGTCCCGCTCGAGGAACTCCCGCACCTCGCGCCCCCGCTCGCCGATCAGGGCGACCACGTTGACCGAGGCCTGCGAATTGCGCGCGACCATGCCCATCAAGGTCGACTTGCCGACGCCCGAGCCCGCCATCACCGCGACACGTTGGCCGCGGCCGAGCGTCAACATGCCGTCGAGCACGCGCACGCCGGTGGACAGGCTCTCCTGGATGAGGTGGCGCCGCATCGGGTCGGGCGCCGGGCCGAGGAGCGCGCGCCGGGCGGTCATGGGCGGGAGGGGCCGGCCGTCCATCGGCTCCCCGAGGGGATCGATCACCCGGCCGAGCAGACCGGGGCCCACTGGCACGCTCAGCACGCTGCTCCGCACGCTGACCGGCGTGCCATGGGCGACCCCTTGCAGCGAGCCGAGCGGCATCAACAAGGCGCGGTGCCCGCGGAACCCGATCACCTCGCCCAGGCCAGCGCCGACGACCACAAGCTCGCCGACCGCGACCCCGGGCAGGTCGGCCTCGATAACGGTGCCGACGACCTGCACGACCCGACCACGACGCTGCACCAAAGCGCTGCTGTGCAGGTGATCCTGGAGGCGCCCGAGCCCGAGCAGGGCGCTCACATGGACCTCGGCCGGAGGTCGTGATCGCCCGCCACCACCGCGGCACCGGGGGCCGCGCGCGGCGGCCTCAACCGTCGCCCCGCTCGGCGCGCCACGCGGCCAGCGCTGCGTCCAAGCCGGTGAACGCCTGATCAATTGTAGCGTCCAGCTCACCACCCTCGCTGCTCACCACGCAGCCCCCCACGACCTCGGGGTCGGGCACGATGCGCCAGCCGGGGCGCCGGCCGATGACCCGCAAGGCCGCGCCCTGGTCGCGGGGGTTGCAGCGCACGGTGACCTCACGCGCGCTGTGCAGCTGCTCGACGGCCTCACGACAGCGCGCCTCGAGCAACAGCTCGAGCAGCTCGGGGACCTCTCCGACGAGGCGGCGCAGCGAGCCGATGACCACGCCGCCGATGTCGCCGCAGGCCTCCTGCAGGATCGTGGCGCGGTAACGGTCGAGGGCCTCCGCGATCACGCCCAGGCGGCGCTCCTGCTCGATCCGCGCGTCAAGCTCGCCCTGCAGCTCTTGCCGGCCGCGGCGGTGGCCCCGCTGCTCGGCCTCGGCCACCATCTTGGCGATCTCTTCGGGGGTCGGACCAACCGGAGCAGCCGGTGTGGGCGGAGCGGGCTCCTCGCGGGCGAAGAGCGGGCGGGGAGCGCCGGGCGCGGCGCCGAAGGTCGGCAGGGGCCGCACGGCGGGCGCCTCGCCCACCCGGATCGGGACCACGAGATCAGCGGCAGGCGCCGGGCCGCGCCCCTGACTCGCGCTGACAAAGCCCGCGCGCGGGAAGCCGAACGGGACGAAGTCAGGCATGGGTGGCCCCGCCGGCGCTCATTTCTCCTCCTCCTCGCCGCCCATCGGCAGGTAAATCGAGCCGTCCTCGGCCAAGGTCAGGGCGGCGGTGACGATGCGCTCTTGCGCCGCACGGATCCGCGCCTTGGGCACCGGCCCCATGATCTCCATCTCTTCGCGGATGTCTTCGGCGGCGCGCTTCGAGACGTTTGCCAGGAAGAGGTCCACCAGCGCGGCGGGCGCACCCTTGAGGCCGAGCACGAGGTCGTCGCGATCCACCTGCTTGAGCACCGTCTGGATCGCCATCGGGGTCAGCGCCACGAGGTCGTCGAACACGATCATGCGCCTGCGCAGGGCATCGGCGAGCTCGGCGTCCTCGTCGGACACCTCCTCGAGGATGGCCCCGTTGTCCGACCGGCTCATCCGACCGAGGATCCGCGCGGTGCGGTCGATGCCGCCGACGTCGAGGTGGTCGTCTTGCCGGCCGAGCGCGCTGCGCAGCGCGTCCATCACGTCGTCGGCGAGCTCACCGGGGATCCGCTTGAGCCGGGCCATGCGCACGGTGATCCGCGCCTTTGCCTCTTGATCCAGGTACTTGAGGACCCGGGCGGCGTTCTCTTGCCCCATCAGCGACAGCGCGACCGCCTGCGTCTGGGGGTGCTCGTCGCGGATCATCGCAGCCACCGACTGCGGCGGCCGCATGCTGATGAACTGCTCGAAGTCTTTGTTTACCCGGCGGTTGATCACGGGCAGCAGATCGTCACGCCGCCGCTCATCGAGCAGCTCGGGGAGGACCTTGCTCACGAAGTCGGCGCCCGAGCGGGGCATCATGCTCACGTCGTGCAGGTCACGCACGAAGTCGCCGATGACCGTCTCAATGACGCTGGACTCGACGTTCTCGATGGAGCCCATCGCGAGACCAACCGCGCGGACGTCATCATCATCGAGCTGCCGCAGCAGGTTTCGGGCGACGTCTCGGTCGAGGTACATGACGAGGATCGCTGCGCGCTGCGCGCCAGTCAGATCGCTGTCGTTGCGGGCTTCAGGCATCGAGGGGGGCGCTCCGGGTTCGCTCAGCTCTCACGGATCCAGCGCCGCAGGACCTGGGCGGTGGCCTCGCGCTCCAGGTCGACGAGCCGGTTCAGATCGGCGGCGTCCACGTTCTCAAAGTTGTCGACCATGTTCCGCAGCCGGTCAGAGAGGCTGCGGGCGGCGTCGCGGTTCGGGTCGAGCGGGCCGCCGGCGGCGCCGGTCAGCGCACCGCCCTCGAGCAGTCCCTTCACCCCGGGCTCGGCGGCTGGGGGCAGCGGCGGCTGCGCGGCCTTCTCGACCGCGGCGGCGAAGGGGCGGATGACGAAGAGGAAGGTGAGCACCACGCACAGCGCGATGAGCAAGAAGCTCAGCACCGTGTCGCTGAGGAAGCTCGACTCTTTGGCGGCGGCCTCTGCGGCCAGCTCATCCTCGGAGGGGGTAAAGGGCAGGAATGCGACCGAGAGCGCGTCACGACGCTCGGCGTCGTAGCCCATGGCCACGCGCACCGTGTCTTCGATCTGCTTCTTGAGCTCGGCCTCTTTGGTGGTGATGGCCGCCTCGTCGGGCGCCGCCCCGTCGGCCCCCGTGGCCAAAGTCGTCGCCAACTTCTTGACGGCATCGGCGTTGATGGTCACGCCGACGCTGAGGCGCTTCAGCTTGCCCGGGCCCGAGCTCGTGCGGGTCTCGGTGCGGGGGTAGTCGAAGTTGCTGCGCTGCTCGGTGAGCGCGCTGTTTTGCGTCGCGTTGCCGCCTGCGCCAGCCTCTTCGGGCAGGTTGCTGGCGGTGCCGGGCACGCCCGAGGGCTTGGTCGACTCGCTGTTCTCTTCGCGGATGCTCTCAGAGACCAGCGCCTGGGCGTCGGGGTCGATGTCGCGCTCGATGCTGTCGACCGTGCTGGTCTCGAGCTCGGCCGAGACGCCGACGGTCAGCTCTTTGCTCGAGCCGAGAACCTTCGAAATAGCGTCAGCGACGGTCTTCCGAACGCGCTCTTCTTCGGCGACGCGAGCGGCGATGAGCGAGTTGACGCCCGCGGCAGTCGCGTCCTCACCCTCACCGCCGGCGAGCAGAGAGCCCTCTTGGTCGACGAGGACGACGTCGCCTGGCTTGAGGTTGTCGACCGCGCCGGCGACCAGGGCCCGGATGCCGCGCTTCTGTGCTTTGGTGAGCACCGCGCCGGGCATGAGGTTGACCGTCACGCTCGCGGTCGGCGGCTGCTCTTCGCGCAGAAACTCGCTGCGCTGCGGCAGAACGAGGTGGACCCGCGCGCTCTGGACCTCATCGAGGGACATGATGGTCTGGGCGAGCTCACCCTCGAGGCCCCGCTGGTAGGCCCAGCGCTCGCGCTGCGGCGAGGTGCCCAGCTCGATGGCGTCGAGGATCTCGAAGCCGAGGATCTTCCCGGCAGAGGCACCGGCGAGCCGCGCGCGGCCCTGGTCCTCGGGGCGCACAGCGAGGCTGCGGCCATCGGCGCTGATCTCAAAGGGGATGCCCTGCGCCTCGAGCGCGGTCGCCACCTGCTGGACCTCGACCGGATCGGCCGAGGTGTAGAGCTCTTTGTAGCCGTCGCCCGCCGACCAGACGCCCACCGCCACCATCATGCCGATGGTGAGCAGGACGGCCGCCTCGAAGATGCGCCGCTGGCCCGGCTGCAAGCCGGCATAGTAGGCGCGGAGCTGCTCGATGAAGCCGGCCAAGAGGGCACTCCAAGGTGGCGCGGAGGGGAGGACCGCAGCGGGCGCCGCGTAACGAAATGTCGCCGCCCTTCACAGGGCGAAGCTGGGCCAGAGCCGCGGCGATCCTGTCAGATCTGCATGTTCTGGATGCGCTCGAAGGCGTCGATGGCCTTCTCTCGCACGCTGTTGGCCAGCCGAAGCGTGATGTCGGCCTCTTGGAGCGCGATCATCATGCCGTGCAGGTCGACATCTTCGCCAGAGGCCACCTTGGCGATGCGCACGTCGGCGACGCGCTCGTGGTCATCCACCGATTGGACCGCGCGCTCGAGGCGGGCGGCGAAGTCGGCGCCGTAGTGCGCGGCCCGGGGGGCCTCGGCGACCGCGCCGGTGAGGGCGCCGGGGACGGCCGCGGTGAGCGGCGCGACGGCCGGGAGCAAGGCGGGGATGGGCATCAGCTCCTCCCGATGGAGAGCGCGGAGTTCGCGATGTCGCGGGTGACCTTCACCACGTTGGTGTTGGCCTCGTAGGTGCGAGCGGTGGTCATCATATCCACCATCTCTTTGAGAATGTTCACGTTCGGGTAGAGCACATAGCCGTCGGCGTCGGCGTCGGGGTGCCCGGGCTCGTAGACGAGCACCGGCGGCTCGGTCGACGCTTCTATGCCCACGACCTCGACCCGCGACATGCTCTCGTCGAGCGCGCTGGCGAAGCTCTGCCCGCGGTGCCCTTGGGTGACCGCCTCAAAGACCGGCATCTGCCGCACATATGGGCCACCGTCGGGGGTGCGGGTCACCCGGGCGTTGGCCATATTCGACGCGACCGACTGCATGCGGACGCGCTGCGCGGTGAGCCCGCTGGCGCTCACGCTGAGGATGTCGAGCAGGTCCATCGAGAGCTCCGGGGCCGAAGCGGCCCGTGTCGTGCGCGGGAGGAGGTGCGGGCGGTGGACGGGGAGGGCCAGCGTGGGGAGGGCCAGCGGCGGGAGGCACTAGGTGACCGGAGCGCCGATCAGCCGCGGCCGTCGGAGGCGGCGTAGCGCAGCATCGCCATGCGCTTGCTGAGGCCGGCGGACACCGCCTCATACATCATCTGGTTCTCGGTCAGGCGCACGACCTCGCGCTCGGGGTCGACCGAGTTGCCGTCAGCGGCCCAAGGCGGGGGCTCAATCTCGTCGACCTCAGGGTTCTTGGGATCAGCGCCCGCCGACAGCACGTGGCGCGGGTCGAGGCGGGCGAGCTCCATCGGGTCGCCGCGGCCCACCGCGCGGGCCAGGATCTTGTCGAAGGGGATGAACCGCGCGCGAAAGCCGGGGGTCGTGGCGTTCGCCAGGTTGGACGCGGTGATCCCGTGCTGGGCTTGGCGCAGGTCGAGCACGCGCCCGAGGCCGTCATGAAGCCGATCAAAAAGAAACGCGCTCATCCGCCCCCCGCTGGGTGCTCGACCCACCGCCGCCGCGCATAGCCAGCCGGCGCGCCACGCGCCCGGCGCAACCGTTGACCGCGCACCGGCGAGATTGACGCCCCGATGCTGACAGAGGCGACCCAGTTTGGGAAGCCCCCGCGCACAGGCGGCGCCGGCTCAGGGCCCCAGCAACCGGTTGGTGCGCTGCCAGTCGGTCTCGCGCCGGAGGTCGACGCCCGCGGCGAAGGTGGCGGCGGCTTGCTGCTCTTTGGCGATGGTCGCCCAGATGTCGTCGCCCGCGGCGAGGGCCTCGACGGCGGCGGTGTCGCGCCAGCCCCCGGCCATCGTCGACAGCCAGCGGGCGTAGCGGCTCTCGGCCCCCTCGCCGCTGAGCTCGGCGGCGGCCTTGGCGGCGCGGGCCGCCCCGGCTGCGTCACCCGACAGGTTCTTGCACCGGGCCAGGGCGAGCCAGGGGCGCGGATCGGTCCACTTGGCCTCGCCGCCCGGGACGAAGAGCAGGCGGCTGAGCGCGGGCTCGGCGCGCCGGCACTGCCCGCCCTCGGCGTCGATCACCGCCATGATCATCGAGGCGTCCTCGCGCAGCGCCGGGTCGCTGGCGGCACGCTTGAGCGAAGCAGCGGCGAGCGCGCCGTTCCCGAGGCCGAGGTGCAGCTTGCCTTCGAGCAGGTCAAGGCTGCGGTCTCGCTGGCGGGCCTTTCCGCCCTGCATCTCGCGGAGGTAGCGGACGGCGTCGAGGCCGTCCTGGTGGTTGCCGTTGGCGAGGTAGAGCTCGGCGAGCCGGCGCACGAGCTTGGGGTCGTCCTCTCCGCGGCTGACCAGCACCGCCACGGCCTCGCGCAGCACCTGCACCGCCCGATCCGGCAGCCCGACCTCTTGGTAGGCCTGGGCGATCGACACCAGAGGCTGGGGATCTTGAACGGCCCGACGGACGGTGTGGTCCCAGACGGTCTCGTGCAGGGCGGCGAGGTCAAACCAGCGCTGCCCGCGGGCGAGGTCTTGCACGTGTTGGGCGTACACGCCCCAGAAGCGCTCGGGAACATCGCTGCCCACGGCCTTCTTGGGGTGCCGCTTCATCAACGTCGCGAGGTCGTTGATCGCGTCCTCGCGGGCCATCAGCTCGCGATCGATCTGGCTGAGCAGGTAGAGCGCCTCGGCGCCGGCCTCGGTGCGCGGCGCGCTCGCGTGGACGAGCTCGGGTACAAAACCGGCCCACGCCGCCGGGTCTGCGCCGGTCTGGTGCAGCGCGAAGAAGGTCTCGCGAATGTCGCGCAGGTCGGGGCGCGCGTAGCGCCAAGCGAGCTGGGCCTCTTGGGGGCTGCCGTCAGCGAAGCGCGCGTCGCCGAGCCGCAGCGCCCAGCGGGGGACGAGGTCCTCGGGCAGGCCCTCGGTGATCCCCTCGAGCAGGTAGCGGCTCTCGGCCACCCGACCGTCCATTTGCAGGAGCTCGGCGGCCAGCATGAGCGCCGCCGGGTGGCTGGTCGTGTTCCAGAGCAGGCGGCCCATCGGCGCGCGGGGCGGCGTGCCCGTGGCCAAGCTGACCACCGCGAGGCCCTCGATGACGCTGTCTTCGTGCGCGCCCAGCTTCGCCGCGTCGGCGTAGGCGGCGCGGGCCTCTTCCCAGCGGCCGCTGCCCTGCGCGGCCCGGGCGCGCTCAAGCGCGAGGTCAGCCTGGGCGATCGGGCCCGGGGCGTTGCTGATCTGGTTGAAGTAGTACCGGGCCTCGCGCGGAAAACCCAGCATCAAGTAGTAATAACCGAGGAAGTAGGTCTGCTCGATCTGCTTGCGCGAGCCCACGGGCGCGGCGAGCATCGCGGCCCGCGCTTGGTCGACCCGCGCCCAGCTTGGGGGAAAAACCAAGTCGGGGGTGCGGGTGAGGACCGGCGTATACGCCCAGGGATCGAGCGCGTCGGCGAGCGCGTCGCCCTGCAGGGTCTGGAAGGTGTGCAGGGGCGCGGCGAGCGGCGGCTCGTCGGGCAGCTCGCCGGTGAGCAGGGCCCCCAGGGTCGGGGCCGGCGCCCGCAGGCGCCCAGGAGCGCGGCCACGAGGCCCGACATCGACGCGCAGTACGCCATCCTCGATGCTGGGCACGAGGTCTTTGCTCTCGTCGCGGGCGGCCATCCGCACCAACCAGACGCCGCCGCCGAGGTTGGTCGCGTCCATTGAGGCGATGTCGCGGGTGTTGCCGCGGATGATGGCCTGCAGGTTGATGTCGGGGTCGCGGATGTACATCTCGACGACCCGGCCGTTCGCGCGGGGCAGGCGCTTGACGGTGGCGTCGGGCCCCACCCGCGCGGAGAAGGGCACCGCTGCCGCGAGGGGGGCGCCCAGATCAGCGGCCCGCGCGGTGGGTACCACACCCGTCGGCGGAGCGGGGGGCTCCTGCGCGGTGCTCACCCCACCAGACAGCGCGACGCCCGCGACGAGCAAGAGCAGCAGGTGGAGGGGCGCCGACCGGCCGCCAAAACGGAGGGTCATCGCTCAGAGCCTCGCGGTCAGGCCAATGCCGATGCGCCACGCCGAGAAGTCGAAGCCAGTGCCGAGCCCAAAGGCGTGGTGCTGGCGCCGCCCCAGCAGCAGCTCGACGTCCATGCCCTGGACGGGGCGCCCGCCCGAGGGGCGCACCGGCGGGTTGATCACGTGGGTGTGGACACGCACGCCGGCCTTCATGTCGAGGCCGGGCTTCACGCCGCTCACGGTGCCGGCGTCGGTGCGCTCGTTGAAGACGGCCAGCGCGAGGCCCGCGCCGGCGAAGAGCTCAGCCCCGCCCGTGTCTTTGCGCGCCAGCACGCTGAAGGTCACCGGCATGAGCTCGACCGCGCCGCTGGCGATGGCGTACCGGGCGCTCTCGTCGAGGGCCCCGGTCTCGTCACGCACGAGCAAGTTTTTGGGGACCTCATCGGCGGGGATCGTGCGCCCGCCGGCCGAGGCCTGGCGCATGTAGGCGACCTCAGCCTCGAGGAGCACGGGCTTCCACAACGACAAGGCGGCGAAGCCCGCGCCGGAGAAGCGGCTCGACCGGTAGCTCTGCACGATGGCTGGGTCTTGCCAGACCTCGCCGACGCCGCGGAAGCCGAAGAGGACGTCAGGCTCCCACGGCGGGCGCGGGGGCTTGGCCGCCTCTTGCGCAAGGGCGGGAGCGCCGGCCAAACCAAGCAAGAGCGCCAAGCTCATCATCCGGGCGTTCATGCTCCCCTCCCCTCTCCCACGTAGCGCGCCGCGCTCAGGCGCGCTTGTTGAGCCGCTGCTGGACCTTTTGGCTGCGCAGGTGCGCGTATCCGCGCATCCCCCGGCGGCGGAGCTGCAGCTTGGCCAGCTCGCCGTCGAGCGTCACGAGCTGCAGCCGCACCTGCTCTTGGACCGCGCCGAGCACCTCGACGCAGAAGGCGAGGTCAGGCTTGGACAGGGACGCGGCCTCGGCTTGCAGCTGCGCCACCCAGCGGGCGACCCGGGCCGCGTCGATCTCGGCCCCCTCGTCGAGGGCGTCGAGGAGGAGGCGGGCCTCCTCCACCGGCTGCGGCCCCGCTTCACTCACCGGGCGTCCGGCCGGAAGGCCTGCACCCAACCGTCGAGCAGGTTCTGGGTCACCGCCAGGGTGTCGTCGAGCCGCCCCGCAGAGCCCTCGCTGCCCGCGCGCCCGATCTCGGCGATGAGCCACGTGTACAGGCGGGCGAGGTTGCCCGAGAGCTCGGGCGCGACCGTATGGTCGAGCGCGATCATCAGCTCGCCGAAGATGTCGCGCACGCGGCGCAGGTGGTTGCGCGCGTCGCCCTGCTGGCCGCGGGTCAGCGCGGTGCGGGCGTAGATTTGGTAGCGAACCGCGGCCTCGTAGAGCATGATCACCAGCTCTTCTTTTGGCGCAGAACCCAGGTTGACGGCTTGGTATTCAGCGATGCCTCTCTGCACGATATCCCCTCTGGCCATGCCCGGGCGGGCTCTTGGAATCGACCGCGAGCAGTGTCGCACAGGTCTCGGCCGGAGCGGAAGCGGTCCGCGCGCCCCCACCTCGCC
Source organism: Deltaproteobacteria bacterium (assembly GCA_016792625.1). Classification (GTDB taxonomy): domain Bacteria; phylum Myxococcota_A; class UBA796; order UBA796; family UBA2385; genus JAEUKK01. The sequence continues at coordinate 20,756 of JAEUKK010000052.1, forward strand.
AAGATGGCGTCAGCGGGGCAATCTCACGCGCCGCTCATCGCCCCCATCGGCGGGAGCTGTGGCGGCGCGGGCGGAAGGCGCGGCCGCGCTCGACCTCAGCTGTTGGTGCCGAGCAGGCTGGTCAGGTAGCTCGAGGTGCTGTTGAGGCCGCTCATCAATGACTCGAGCGCCGTGAACTGGCGGCGCAGGCGGTCCTCGGTGCGGCTGTAGCGACGATCCATGGCGTCGACGCGGTCCTCGAGATCGGCGACCCGGTCTTCGAGGGTGTCGGCGCGGTTGCTCAGCGAGCCGTCGCGGGAGTCCACGTAGACATCGGCCTTCTCGAGCATCGCCTCGACGAAGCCGCCGGTGCCGGTGAACAGGTTGGCCACCTGGTCGGGCTCGGCCTCAAGCACCTCTTGGAAGCGGTCCGAGTCGATGCTGAGGCGGCCCGAGCTGTCCGTCTCGATGCCGATCAGGGACAACGAGTCGTAGTCCTGCCCCAGCGAGGCGAAGCGGGTCGAGATCACCTCAGCGAGGCCCCCGGTGACCCGCTGCACGGCCGACTCGCCGACGAAGGGCCCGCGGATCCCCGCCTCGGCGTTGAAGGCCGACTGCACGCGGATGTAGTTCATCACGTCGTTGTAGGCGGTCACAAAACTCTGGACCTTCTCCTCGATGGCGTCGGGGTCGCTCGCGACCGTCACCGTGATCGGCGAGGAGGTGAGGGCTTCGAGGTCCAGCGTCATGCCGGGGACGGGGTCGCTCACCCGGTTGGTGGACGACTCAACGATGAGGCCGTTGATGCTGACCTGGGCGTCAGTGGCGGAGCGGATGACCGCGCCGGGGGCGGTGAAGCCGAAGGTGCCGCCGCTGAGGCCCGACTCGTCGAAAGTCACGCCGTAGTCGGCGCCGGAGTCTTGGCCTTGGACGACGAGCCGGTAGCCGCCGGTGGTGTTCATCACGTAGGCGCTGACGCCGTCGACGTCGTTGATCGCCGCCGCGACGTCTTCGAGGGAGTCACCGGCGCCGATGGTCAGGTTGGTCGTGGCGCCGTCGTAGGTGAACGACAGGGTGCCGCTGCGGCCAAGCGCGGCGGTCTTGCTGGTCTCTGCGGTGCCCGCCCGGGTCTCGGACGAGGCGAGCGAGAGCACCTCAATGTCATAGGAGCCCGCGACGGCGTCGCCGTCGAGCTCAACGGTAAACGAGTCGTTCTCGGCGTTGGTGGCGCTGAACGACCGGAAGTCGGTGATGGTCTCGAGCTCCTCGAGCGCGTCGTTCATCGTCCCGATCTTGCCGACCAGCTCGTTGATCTTGGTGACACGGCCCTCAAAGAGGCTGATGCGGTCGGTGACGGTCTTCTTCTGCGCAGTCTGACCGGCGAGGATCGCCTGGATGAGCGCAGAGGTGTCAATGCCCGAGACGGCGCCGTCAACTTTGATGGCCATGGTGTGCTCCACAGGTGGCGAGGGGCGAAGAGACGAACCCCTTGCGCCGAGAGGTTGCCCCCCCGGCGCAAGGGGTCACCGGATCAACCGAGGAGGGAGATCACGGACTGGTTGATGCCCTTGGCCTGGGCGAGGGCCGCGACGCCGGCCTGCTGCATGATCTGCAGCTTGGTCAGGTTCGCGGTCTCGGTGGCGAAGTCGGTGTCGATGATCTGGCTGTTCGCCGAGCTCAGCGCC
>JAEUKK010000024.1 GCA_016792625.1 Deltaproteobacteria bacterium
GGAGGGGCTCGGGTGGGGCTCGGCGGGGTCGGGCAAGCGCGACCAGACGGATGGCCGCGGGCTGCGGTCGGCCAAGGGGCGGAGAGCGCGCCCGTCGAGGCCGGTCTCGGGGCGCTGTGAGGGGAGCGGCTGCGCCGGCGCGCGCTACTGGGCGAGCAACTCGGGGGGCTTCGTCCTGGGTGATGCGGCGGCGGGGCGGGGGATTGGTGAGCTCCGGCGGGCAACCGTATGCATTGGTGGTTGGCGGGCGCCCGCCTCTATTTGGGATACAAATCGACCAAGCAATCAAGCCTATTCTTCCCATCCGAGTGCATGTCGGAGCGTTGGTCCGATCGGAAATTCCTCTGCTGGACCGAGGGAGGCCCAGTACGATAAGTAGCAACTGAATGCATCTGACTCCCGCTCGCAAAGGCGCAAGATCGCCTCGACATCAATCACACCACCAACCAAGAGGCGATCATTCGCCGAAGCCAGGACCAACTCTGCCAGCTCGATACGCGCAGAGGGCGAGAGGGGGTGCTTTTCGAAGCACTCCATAAACTCCTCAAGTCGAGCTTCCATTGCGTTGATTATACCCCAGTCTTGGGGCTCGAAGGGGAGTCCGAGCAGTACAGACAACTCGCGGAGGTCCATTTCTGCCGTCATTTGTGAAATTGGCATCAGTTACCTCAATGTATCGGGTAGGCGGTATTGACACCGGATCCGCTTGGCACAAGTCGCGCCCGGGTTGCTTCACTAAAGGTACCGTTTGGGTTAACGACTCGGCCGAGGCCTGGAGGTAGGTCGAATTTCTTGGTTCCGGTTTTCAGCTGTCCCAGGTGGCCGGCGATGAACTGCCCACCAGCGATATCGTCAAGCCACAGCCCTATGGGTTTCTTAAACGCTTCCCCTGGTCTCTGTCGCTGCTCGGCGTTTTCGCAGCCATGCTTGCCCAAGGCATCCCCGAGCGGCTTTCCCTTCATTGCACCCTGGGCCTCGTCCTCGAGCTCGGGCGTGGCCACGCGGGCCTGCGGGTCGCATCGGTCGGCCCCAATGACGCTGCTGAGGTCAATGCGGTGGAGAGAGCGGCTCTGCCTCGCTGTCGCCGAGTCGGCCGGGTCGGGCAGCCTGGAGCCTGGAGCGGGCGCGGCTGGCGCGCGGCCCACCGCCGGGCCGCGCGGCGCATCGCGGCCGGATTCGTCAAGGGTGACGCCAGTTGCCTCTTTTCGAGGAGGGTGTAGGCGGGGCGGGACTTGGACCACAGGGGGCTCCGTCAGGCGGGCGTGAGCGTAGCACGCGCGAGGGTCGAGAGCGTGCGCCGATCGGGTCGTGCCTCGGCCGCGCCTCGCCGCGATGGAGCTGCCGGCTGGTCGGGCTGGCAGCCGGCGCGCCCCCGACTCAGGTGCGTGCTGCTGCGGTGCATCCGTCGCAGCCGCGACGACCAGGGATGTGGAGTCCGGAAAAGATGGCCGGTTTCGATCCGGAAAGTCTGGCGGGCGCTGACCCGCCGGCTGCTCTTTGTGGTCTCCGGTAGCTGGCGGGAGGGCTCTGGAGACCCGCCTGGTGATCGACATCATGACCCGCCTCAAGATCCACCACATGGCCGAGGGCGACGTGCCACAGGCCATCATCGCCGAACAGTGTGGCGTCGGCCTGCGCTCGGTCGAGCGCATCCTCGCGGAGCCCGTGCCGACCCGCGCCGACGTCCTCGCGGGTGAGCGCGCGGGCGCCCCGCGCCGCGGTCGCCCGCCCAAGGCCGACACCGAGCTGGTGGAG
>JAEUKK010000047.1 GCA_016792625.1 Deltaproteobacteria bacterium
GTGCTTGACGTAATAGCCGCACGCACGATGTCGTGGCTCATGAAGGCAGACTTGTGTTCTCCGGCGAGGTTGTGGCCGGGCGCGGCGGCTGGGTTCGCAGCATTGAGTCTGCTGTGTGGGCGTCCGGGTGGTGGTGTCGCCGGAGATGGCGTGGTTGACGCTGTTGTAGTTGTCTCGGCGTTGTCGGTCTCGGAAGCGAGTGCGCGCGGCCGCGACTTACGTTGGATTGCGTGCCCTGGTGCAGTCACAGCGTTGAAGCCCGGGCGCGGCTGGTTGGACGAAGGGGCTTGCAGTCGGCAGAGCGCCAGTATCCGTCGAGGATGGCGTGCGGCACGTTGTATTCAACGTCCCGCTGTAGGCATGGTGCTGAAGTTCGGGTGCGGCCTGCTGACCGAGGTGGCTCGCGGCCGGCCGAGCGCGGATCCAACCCGAGGTTGATGTGCTGCACGTTGTCTTCAACTGCCCTGTGCAGTCACCGTGTTGAAGCCCGGGTGCGGCTGGCTGGTCGAAGGGGCTTGCGGCCGACCGGGTGCAGATGCGCGTCGAGGTTGGCGTGCCGCACGTTGTCCTCATCGGCCCGGTGCAGTCTTCGTGGTGAAGCGTCGGCGCGTCGGTTTGGTTGAAGCGGCTCGCGGCCGACCGAGTGGCGGTGATTGGTGAGGTTGCCGTGCAGCACGTTGTACTCACCCGCCCGGTGCAGTTGCTGTGTTGAAGCTCGGATGCGGCGTGCTGGGCGAAGTGGCTCGCCGTCGGCCGAGAGCTGATCTGCGCCCAGGTTGACGTGCAGCACGTTGTACTCACCGACCTTTCGCGGTTGCCGCGCTGAAGCTCGGGCCCGGCTGGCTGGTCGAAGCGGCCCGGTGCCGCCCAGTGCACATGCGCGTCGCGGTTGACGTGCCACACGTTGTACACGCAGTCCCGGTGCAGTCGCTGTGCGGATGCCCGGGCGCGGCGTGCCGGATGGAGCGGGTCGCGGCCGGCGGAGCGCCGGTTCGCGTCGAGGGTGGCGTGCAGCACGTTGCATTCACCGGTCCTGCCGTGTCTCATGCCTGAAGCCTGGGCGCGGCTGTCTGGTTGAAGGGGCTCGCGGTCGGCCGAGCGCCGATGCGTGTCGAGGTTGACGTGCCACACGTTGTAGTTGCTTGTCGGGTGCAATCGCTGTGGTGAACCTCGGGCGCGGCTCTCGGGCTGACGGTGGTCGCGGTTGTCCCCGGCCTGCGTGCTTGTGGTAGCCTCGCGGTGGCCAATCGGCTTGCGCGGCGGGTGGTCCACCGAGCGGGTCGCGGCCTACCGGGGCGATCAACAGCTTCAAGCTGGGTGGCGGGCGCCTAACAGAGCGTTGCAGCTGACGGCCTTCGGCCGCAGCTGAACGCTGGACGTTAGGCGCATTGAGCGTTGGGTGGTGCACTCCGGGTAGGTTGTGCCGGGGCGCGGCGATAGGTGGCGTGGCTCCGAGGGTGCTCTCTGGTGGTCGAAGGCGATTGGTGTGCTGAAGTTGGCGTGGATGACGCG
>JAEUKK010000062.1 GCA_016792625.1 Deltaproteobacteria bacterium
GGCTGGCGCGCGCGAGGCGGGTGCTGGCGGGATTCGTGGCGGTCAGCGGGCGGGGGCGGGCACGGCGAAGAGCCAGAAGTCGTTGCTGTAGTCGCCCACCACCACGTCGTGCACGCCGTCGCCGGTCTGGTCGGGCACGGCCAGCACCTGCAGGCCAAAGTCGTCGCAGCGGCTGCGATCTTCGTGGCAGCTGAACACCACGTCGGCGTCAACCATTGCCGTTATGCTGCCCGCAAAGGGGCTGAACAACAGGTAGGCCTGCCCATACGCACCCTTGCCGCTCGAGATCGCCCATTCGTTGGGGTAGGACCCCGACCCAGCCAGCAGGTCGTCACGTCCGTCGCCGTCGAGGTCGGTGTGCGCCGCCACCTCACCTCCCGCTTTGGTGTGGACGTGCGCGTCGGCGTCGACGTCGACGGCCGCGCCGGCCAGCGGGCCATAAAACACAAAGGTACTGGCGAAGGGGGCGCCCTCTGACCTGGGGTACTCAACACGATTTGGGTCCCCGATCACAAGGTCGGCATAGCCGTCGCCGTTCAGGTCGCCGGCGTCAATCGTGAAGCCCAGCTCGTGCCGGTCGCCATCGGCGTGCCGAAGCGAGCTGCGCACGGTGAAGGCTGCGTCGGCGGCGTCGTGGTCGCCCAGCAGGGGCCCCGCCGTCACGCTCACAAAATCGAGGTCGCCGTCGGAGAAAGGGATATCCGGGTCGGGGGCCGACACCGCGAGGTCGGCGACCCCGTCGCCGGTCAGGTCGGCACGCCCGTATACGCCGACGCCGAACTCGACCGCGGCGGGTGTGCTCTCGAGCACACGCGCCGCTGGGCTGATGCCGGGGCCGGTCGCAGCGGTCACGTCGACCCCCGAGAGCACCCAGACTTGGTCGGTGCAAGGGTCGCTGACCAGCAGGTCATCGCGGTCGTCACCGGTCAGATCGGCGGCTCGCTCGATGTCGTAGCCCAGGCAGCGGTTGGGATCGTCGCCGACAATGAGCTGCACGCCTTCGGTGAAGCTGGTGGTCGGGCTAGGGCCCCAAAACAGCCAGACCTCATCTGTGACCTCGGATCGGTAGGGGTAGAGTTGGTCATTCCCCACCGCAAAGTCGTCGAAGCCGTCGCCATCGAGGTCCCCGAGGCCCTGCATGCTGCTGCCCACGTTGCGACCGGGTGTGGGCCCGGTGATCCCGAGCACGCCGGGGTCACCCGGTGCTGGGAGCCCCTGGCGGCCCGACAGCAGCGCGAGGTCAAGCAGGTAGATGCCCCCGGGGTAGTCGCAAGAGACGATGGGCATGCCCGCATCGTCGACCCCGACCTCAGTGCAGATCGACGCGTTTGGAACGCCGAGACCTAAGGTAAAGCCGCCGTCGCCGCGAAGGTCGCCGATGGCGGCGAGCTCCTTGAGCCCCGACCCGCCAAGGGCGATCTCCTTGATCGGGTCGGTGAGCCGGCTGCACAGCTCGTCGGCCCAGCCTGCCTCGACCCGCGCGCAGCTGTTGACCAGACCGTCACCGCAGACCTCTTCGGCGTCGGGGTACACGGCCGGATTGTGGTCGTCGCAGTCCGCGGGCGCAGCGAACCCGTCGTGGTCAAGATCGGGGGGCAGTCCGGCGGTCGTGCCGCTGACGACGGGCGTCGGATCAGCTCCGATGTCCATGTCGCCGGAGTCTGGTGATGGTTGTGGCTCGATTCTGTCGCCCCCGCCCCTGTCGCCGCAGCCAAGGGCGAGCCAAGAATGGGCGATCAGCCATCGGCTGGACGCGGCGTTGCTGAGCGGTCGCACTAGAGACAGTCCTCCTCAGCGACGCCAGCCAGCCCGCAGCAATCCTCTGCGGTGCCTCCCCGCATTACACAGGTAAGGACCTCGTAGTAGGTGAAGTAGTCCGCGTTCCAGATCGCCTGCTGGCCGAGGCTGTACTGTGCGCAGTTCTCTGGAGGCGTGAGGGCCTGTAAACGAACCCCGGCACAACTCCCGCGGCCATACCCGTGCGTATGGTGAGCCCCGCCACGCGCTCGGTGTCTGGTACGCCGGCTGTCACGGCCTTTGATGCAGCGCCCGCGCGCGGCCTCGCGGGGCGTGGTGGGCCGCAGGCTCCAGCGGCAGGGGGCCGCCAGCCGCTACCCCTTGGCGGCGCTCGGCCCCATGAGGCGGAGCTGGATCTTCAGGTTGTTGGCGATCGCTTGGAGGAGGAGCTCACTTCGAACCCGGTCTCTCCTCCGGGTGCGGACCTGATTGAACCCGCGGTTGGCGTAGCCTGCATGTGGAAGTTCAGCGACTTGACTTCGCTTTCGGTAGGTCTGCATCCCCTCTGGGGTCCCCAGCCGCTCCCGCCAGGTCGCGAGCTGCTCACTGTCCCCCGCCAACCGCGTGTATCGACCCCGCTTCGTCGAGCCTTTGCCCCGGGGCCGCGGCGGAGGCATGTAGACCGCGGTGGGTTCTGCGCGCCCCTCCAGCTCTTGGATGGCGTCGAGGTTGACGTAGCCACCGTCAGCCAGCACCTTCTCGACCCTCCCTTTGTACTTGGTCTCGACCGACCGAACCGCCGAGAGGAGGAGCCCTCCGTCGGAGCCGACCGTCTCGACCGAGACGTGCAAGATCACCGAGTGCTCCGTGGAGACCACAGTCTGGCAGTTGTAGGCGGGCCGATACCCGCCATCAGCCATCTTCATGACCCTCGCATCGGGGTCGGTGGTCGATGCGCGCGCGAGGTTCTGCTTCGTTATGGCCTCCGTCGAGTCCGCCGACCGGGTCGGCTTCTCGTCTCTCGGCGCGGTCGGGCCCGGGTCAGCGGCGCCGCCGGCCGGCGCAGCCCCACCGTCGCTCGATCCTCCGTCACCGTCATCCCCATCATCGGCGTCGACCTCTGCTTCGTTCGCGCCCTCAGAAGCGTGATCGCATGGATAAAGCGGCGCGTTGGTGCGCTCAATCCCGTCTTGATCGTCGTCGCGGCGACCGGTGGCGGCATCTCCTTCTGCTGCCATCACCTGTGGGGCTGTTGCTCCCGGCGGAAACAGCGACGGCGCATCGCTTGTGGGCGTCTTCGACTTCTTGGCTGGCGTGGCCTTGACGGTTCGCTTCGGACGGTTCCGCTCCTTCGTCGTCTCTGCCTCGGTGACCGCCTTCAGGGCGTCTTCAATGCGCCGGAGTCGGTCCTCGTCGGCCTTCCGGCGTGCGGCAGCGGCGCGATTGGTCGCCTCATCTCCGGCATCGTCGTCCTCCAGCCGCTTCTTGAGGGCGTCCACGAGCGCCTCGGCCTTTGCGTGCAAGGCGTCGAGCGCCTCGTGGCTGCGAAACGAGGCCGCGCTGGCATTGGCACGGATCCTCCGTCCGTCCACGGCGATGGTCTCGAGGTTGACGAAGCCGGCGGTCGCCAGCGTGGCGACGCTGGTGGCGAGCAGAC
>JAEUKK010000149.1 GCA_016792625.1 Deltaproteobacteria bacterium
CTCCTGGATGGCGTCGAGGTTGACGTAGCCACCGTCAGCCAGCACCTTCTCGACCCTCCCTTTGTACTTGGCCTCGACCGACCGAACCGCCGAGAGGAGGAGCCCTCCGTCGGAGCCCACCGTCTCGACCGAGACGTGCAAAATCACCGAGTGCTCCGTGGAGACTACAGTCTGGCAGTTGTAGGCGGGCCTATACCCGCCATCAGCCATCTTCATGACCCTCGCGTCGGGGTCGGTGGTCGATGCGCGCGCGACGTTTTGCTTCGTGACGGTCTCTGTCGAGTTCGCGGGCCGGTTCGGCTTCTCGTCTCTCGGCGCGCTCGGGCCCGGGTCAGCGGCGCCGCCGGCCGGCGCAGCCCCACCGTCGCTCGATCCTCCGTCACCGTCATCCACTTCATCGGCGTCGACCCCTGCTTCGGTCGCGCCCTCAGAAGCGTTATCGCATGGATGAAGCGGCGCGTTGGTGCGCTCAATCCCGTCTTGATCGTCGTCGCGGCGCCCGGTGGCGGCATCTCCTTCCGCTTCCATCACCTGTAGGGCTGTTGCACCCGGCGGAAACAGCGACGGCGCGTCGGTTGTGGGCGTCTTCGACTTCTTGGCCGGCGTGGCATTGACGGTCCGCTTCGGACGGTTCCGCTCCTTCGTCGCCTCTGCCTCGGTGACCGCCTTCAGGGCGTCTTCAATGCGCCGGAGTCGGTCCTCGTCGGCCTTCCGGCGCGCGGCAGCGGCGCGATTGGTCGCCTCATCCCCGGCATCTTCGTCCTCCAGCCGCGCCTTGAGGGCGTCCACGAGCGCCTTGGCCTTTGCCTGCAAGGCGTCGAGCGCCTCGCGGCTGCGAAACGAGGCCGCGCTGGCATTGGCACGGATCCTCCGTCCGTCCACGGCGATGGTCTCGAGGTTGACAAAGCCGGCGGTCGCCAGCGTGGCGACGCTGGTGGCGAGCAGACTGTCGAGAAAGTCAGGGTTGCGCGCCCGAAACAACGCCAGGGACGTGTGGTTGGTGGTGAGGCCGCCACAGAGCCACATGTAGGGCGCGTCGCGATGGCAGCGGCGGTCGAGCTCTCGGGCGGAGCCGACCCCCTCGCAGGTTGCGAAGAGCCAGAGCGCGAGGAGCACCGCTGGGTCCGTCGCAGGCGCCCCCGGACCACCCTCGACGGAGCCGATCTTCTCGTACAATTCGCGCAGATCAACCTTCTCGACGAC
>JAEUKK010000001.1 GCA_016792625.1 Deltaproteobacteria bacterium
ACCTGCGCGACCTCCCCCTCGCAGAGCTGCGCCGGCACGTGAGCCTGGTGGGCGGGGTTGAGGTGATCGTCGGAAGCATCGCAGAGAACGTACAGTTGGGCGACGCGACATCGAGCCGGGTGGACCTCCGCGAGGTGCTCGACACCGTCGGCCTGCTGGGCGCCGTCGCCCGGCTGCCCCAGGCGGCCGAGACCCAGCTCTCGCCGACCGGCGCGCCCTTCTCCAGCGGCCAACAACGCCAGCTGATGGTGGCCCGGGCCCTCGCCGCGCGGCCGCGCTTGATCATCGTCGACGACGTGCTCGACGGCCTCGGTCGCGCCACCCAAGCGCAGCTGGTGTCCGCGCTCTGCCCGCCCAGCCGCCCGTGGACCTTGGTGGTCCTCAGCCGCGACCCTGGGCTCTCGGGGGACTTTGATCGGCGCTTGGAGCTCGAGGGCGGTCGGCTCGGCCCCGCCGCGCCTGCTGTGGAGGCCGCATGAACCCGGTCGGCGCCCGCGTGCGCGACGTCTACGCCCCCCTGCCGGCGCTGCGGCAGGTCGAGGCCCCCCGACGCATCGGGCAGATCGCGCGGCTGTTGGTGGTGCTCTTTGGCGCGCTGCTCGTCGGTCTCGCCGTCCTGCCCTGGCAGCAGACCGCGCCGGGCTCGGGGCGGGTCTTGGCCTGGGCCCCCGATGAGCGCAGCCAGTCCGTCGACGCGCCGGTCTCGGGGCGGGTGGAGCGCTGGCTCGTCCGCGAGGGTGACCGCGTCGCCGCCGGTGACCCGATCGTCGAGCTGCGCGACAACGACCCCGAGCTGATGGACCGCATGCAGCGGGATCGCCTCACCCTCGAAGCCAGCCTCGAAGCCGCCCGCCTGCGCATCCAAGCCTATGAAGAGAAGCTGATCGCCACGAGCGAGGGCGTGGACGCTGCCGAGTCGGCCGCCACCGCCAAGGTCGACGCCGCCCGCCAGAAGCGACTGGCCGAGCGCGACGGGCTCCTGGCCGAGGAGGCCGCGCTCGACGCCGCCCGGCTCAACCTCCACCGGACGCAGGCCTTGGCCGCCGAGGGCCTGAAGTCCACCTTTGACGTCGAGCAGGCCATCCTCCGCGAGCAGACCTCTGCGGCCAAGGTGCGCCAAGCCCAGGCCAAGGTCGAGGAGGCCGAGGCCAACCTGCGCAACGCAGAGGGCGAGCGGGCGAAGACCGTGCGCGAGGCCGAGGCCAAGGTCAGCGGGGTCGAGGGCGAGCTGCAGGACGCCTTGGCCAAAGAGGCCGCGGCCCGCAGCAAGCTCATCAGCATGGACACCAAGATGAGCCGCCAGCAGGCCCAGGCGGTGGTCGCGCCCCGGGCCGGGGTCATCCAGCGCCTGCTCGGCGGGCAGGGCGGCGAGCAGGTCAAGACCGGCGACAGCCTCGCCGTGCTCGTCCCTGACACCGACGAGATCGCCGTCGAGATCAAGGTCTCCGGGAACGACGTGCCGCTCATCACCCCCGGGCAGAAGGTCCGTCTGCAATTTGAGGGCTGGCCGGCCATCCAGTTCGCCGGCTGGCCGGGCGCGGCCATCGGCACCTTCGGCGGCACCGTCGCCTTCCTCGACCCCTCCGACGATGGCACCGGCAACTTCCGGGCCCTCATCATCCCCGATCCCGATGACGAGCCCTGGCCCGACCGGGTCTGGCTGCGGCAGGGGGCCCGCACCAAGGGCTGGGTGCTGCTCAGCGTCGTGCCGCTCGGCTTTGAGCTCTGGCGGCAGCTCAACGGCTTCCCGCCCTCGACCGAGGCCCCGGTCGGCGCCATCAAAGACACGAAGGGCGGAGGCAAAGCCAAGGGGGGCGACGCGTCCAAAGACAAGGGCGAAGCGGAGGTCGAGGCGGATGGGGACTGAGCTGCTCCTGCTCCTGATCGGGCTCGCCTTCGGCGCCGAGACCATCGAGGAGGCCGCGCTGGTCGCTGTGCTCGACGATCGCCAGCCCATCGTGCAAGTGGCGCGGGCCGAGCTCGCGCGCGCGGCCGGCGCGCGGCTGGGCACGTCGGGCGCCTTCGACCTCAAGCTGAAGGGCAAGGCCGACAGCGCGGTGGCCGGCTACTACGATTGGTCTGCGGTCGAGATCGCCGCTGAGCAGCAGATCCCCGGCTGGGGCGCGCGGGTCGGCGCCGGCTACCGGGCCAGCGAGGGCGCCCTGCCCGTCTACTACGCGGAGCGCGAGACCGCCGTGCAGGGCGAAGTTTTCGCGAGCCTCAGCGTGCCGCTGCTCCGCGACGGCTTCACCGACGCCGGTCGGGCGGCGATCACCATGGCCGAGGCCGATCTGGGCGGCGCGGCGGCGCGGGCCCGGGCCCTGCAGGTGCAGCTTCAGCGCGAGGCCCTCGCCGCTTACTGGGGCTGGGTCGCCGCGGTCGCGAAGCTCGGGGTCGCCGAGGAGCAGGCGGCCCTGGCCGTGGCCCGCGACGCGGCGGTGCGGGCGCGGGTCAGCCAGGGCGACCTCCCGCCGGTCGCGGTCACCGACAACCAGCGCGCCCTTTTTGAGCGCCAGGCCGAGGTGGCCGCGCAGCGCCAAAAGGTGCAGCAGAGCGCCGCCAAGCTCAGCGTCTACTGGCGCGGCCCGGACGGCGCCCCGCGCAGCCCGGGGGTGGACGAGGCCCCTGCGCGCCCTGCGCCCCCCGACGGCGCGGCCCGCGCCACGGCGCTGATGGAGCGGCTGCCCAGCTTATTGGCCGCCCGACCCGAGATCACCGAGATTGACGCGCTGATCGAGCAACTCGACGCAGAGCTGCGCCTCGCGCGGGCCCAGCGCCTGCCCGGCCTCGACGTGGTGGGCTCGGCCGCCCGGGGCTTCGGTGGCGACGACAAGGCGCTCACCCAGCCCGAGCTGGTGCTGGGCCTGCGCCTCGACGCGCCAGCCCAGCAGCGCAAGGCCCGCGGCAAGCTCGATGAGCTCGAGGCCAAGCGCCTGTCTATCCAGCAGAAGCGCCGCTTGATGTTGGACAAAGCGGCGGCCGAGGCCCAGGGCGCCTTCGCGGCGGTCGAGGGCACGGCGGCGGCCTGGGCGCTGGCCCGGCAGGGCGCCGAGGCGGCCGAGGCCCTCGCGGTGGCCGAGCGCCGGCGTTTTGAGGCCGGCGACACCGACCTGCTCACGGTCTACTTGCGTGAGCAGGCGGCGGGGAAGGCGGCGGGTGAGGTGGCCGAGGCGCTGAGCGCCTGGCACGTCGCGCTCGCCGACCTCGACGCGGCGCTGGCGATCACCGCCGCGGCGCCCTTGCAGCCCTAAGCGGCGGGCCGCCGGGCCCGCTCAGCGCAGCTGCAGGGTCGGCGGGTAGAGCGGGCCGAAGGGGGCGGGCGGCTGTTCGAAGAGGTGGATGGTCACCGCCACGCCATCTTCGTGAACCGGCCGACCCAGCGCGCGCAGCGCCGCGTCGCGCGGGCCGTCGCCGGTCGGGCCGAGCGCCACCGCAGAGGTGGCCGCGGCGAGCTGGGCCACGGCCTCGGCGTCGACCGGCTGGTCGACGAGCAGGACCTGCAGGGCCCAACCGTCGCCCATGGTCGACTCCCAGGCCGCGCCGAGCGCCGCGGCGGCCTCGTCGGGGTCGCCGTCCTGGTCGACGTCGAAGCGGACGACCAGCACGGTGTCTTCGCGGTTGGCGATCGCCCGACCGTACTGCTCGAACATGTGCTCGACCGCGCCCGCCGCCTGCCAGTCGGGCCAGACGAGCAGCCGGTAGGTGGCCTCGGTGTCCAGGGGCAGCGGCGTGACCCCCCCGGTGAAGCGGGTGGCCCAGCCCTCAGGCTGCTCGAGCGGGGTGCCGACCGCGGCGGCGGCGCCCTCGAGGGCCGGATCGGGCTCATTCGCCCCGAGGATGTAGCCGTCCGCGCTGGCCAAGAGGCGCAGCAGCTCGCCGGGGCGGCTGGTCCGCTCGGCGACCTGCACGTCGGCCCAGCCGCCGCGGGGGCCCGCGCGCAGCCGGCTGGTCAGCTCCATGACGCCCGCGCGGAGGGTCTCGGCGCTGAGCCCGCCCGCGTCGGGATCGGCGAGCAGCAGCAGGGTGGTGTCGTCGTTGGGGCCGAAGTGGAAGAGGTAGTGGGCCAGCGGGTGCAGCCAGCCCATCTCTTCGCCCGCCAGCGGCCGCGCGACGAAGAGCGTGCCGCAGCGGCCGGGCAGGGTGAGCGGCTGGCGGCGCAGCAGCGCGGGGAAGCCGTCGACCTCGAGCGCGCGCAGGCCGGCGAGGCGCCCACGGGCCTCGGCGAGGCGGTCGAGGTGGCGGAGCAGCTGGCTGACCCGTCGGCCGGCGTCTTCACCGAAGGCGGCCCAGTCTTCGCCAAAAGGCTGGAGCGCCGCGGTCTCTACGGCGCCGAGCCCGAGGACGGCCCGGCGCACCAGGGCCGCGGACGCGCCTTGCCGTTCGAGCAGGCCCTCAAGCTCGGCGGCCCGCAGCTCGTGGAGCCCGGCCGCGTCGAGCGCCGCGGGGTTGCGGGCCATCACCAGCACGCCGTCGCGGGCCCGCGCCTCGGTGGCTGCGACGTGGGCGTCGATGGAGAGCGCGCCCTGGCGGATGCTGCGCGCCTCGGGCAAGGCCAGCGCCTCGTAGCCGAACTCGGCCACGCGCCAGCCGAGGTCCTGTCCCACCAAGGCTTCGAGATCCACGCCGAAACCACCGACCAGCAGGGCAGCTTCGGGGGTGAAGCTCGTGTTGTACAGCTCGAGGGACTGGGCCGGGCGCAGGGGGATGGCCTCAAGATCGTTGTAGCTGGCCGCCGGCTCGAGGCCCTCGAGGGCCAGGGTCAGGGCCGACTCGTCTTCGCTGGCCGGGGCCTCACGGCTGCCCACCACGAAGATCCGCTGGTCGGGCCGCTCGCGGTGCGCGCGGATGTGGCGCTCGGCGCTGTCGGGCAGGGCGAGCGCGTCGGGCGCGAAGGTCCACAGCAGGACGCCCACCGCGGCCTCAAGGCCGGCCTGGAGCAGCGCGCCGGCAGAGGCGCTCGGCATGGGCAGGCGGCGGAGCGGGACGGCGGTGGACACGCCATCGAGCCACTCGTTGCCCCCAGCGTCGGGGACGATGATCTCGTAGAGCCCGATCGGGAGGGTCTGGCGGCAGAGGCTGTTGAGCGCGGCGCCGAGGCCGCGGCTGCCGTCTGCGGGCACGACCACGCTCAGCCAGGGCTGACCGAGGTCGTAGTCGACGTTGTGGGCGTGAAGCAGGTGCAGGTCGGCCGCGCGGCTGAGCCGGCCCAAGGCGAAGCGGTCGGCGCTCACCCGGAACAGGGCCTCGGGCAGCACCGCGGCCCGGCCGGCGCGCACCGCGTCGCGGAGCAGCACGAACAAGGTGGGGTGGAAGGCGAGGAGCGGGCTCTCGGCCAGGGCGGCGGTGCGCACCACGACGCCGTCCTCGGCGCACTGGGGCGGCTTGTCGCCGTCTTGGGCCGGATCGATCACCCAGGCCACGCGGCCGTTCGCGCCGGTCACGGCGAAGCGGCTCATCACCACGTCGATCTCGTCGGTGATCGCCGCTTGGGCCAGCGCGAGCCCGCGGGGGTCGAAGGCGGCCTCGTCGCTGCGGATCGCGACCAGCGCGGGGAGCGAGGGGATCAGCGCGCGGAGCGCCGGGCCGAGCGCGCCGCCCGGCGCGGTGAAGACAGGTGCGCCCACCGCGGCCTCGCCGAGCGCGCCGCTGAGGTCCACGATGGTGACCCCGCCCGCGTGGGGCGTGGCCGCGGCGACGGCGGCGCTCAGGCCGGCGCGAGGCCCGCCGTTGTGCACGATAATCACGTGAATGTCAGTGTTCTGCGACACAGCGACTCCGAAGTAGGGCGAGGAAGGGGGGCGCGCTCAGGAGAGGAGCTGCGTGAGCAGGTTGTAGGTCTCGCTCTCTTCGGGGCTGATCTCGCCGTCCACCGCGATCATCTCGAGCACCAAGCTGAGCAGGAGCTGGCGGTGCTCCTGTGGCACGTCGAGGGGGTCGATCTCGTCGGGGTTGGGCGGGCTCTGCAGCCACGCCTCGACCTGCGCGGACTCTTCGCCGTCGAGCCCGCAGCGCTGGATGATGCGGGCGACCAGCTCGCGCTCGGCCGGCTTGACCGTGAAGTCAGCCCAAGCGAAGGCGCAGACGAACTTCAGCAGCTGAAGGCGATCCTCGACGCTCAGCGTGGCAATGGCGGCGGGCGAGGTCTGCGGTGCGGCGTCGGCGGTCATCGGGGTGCTCCGGGTGTGCGGTGGGCCGACCCGCCATGGTGCGGGCCGCCGGTCTCGGCGCGGAGCATAGCAGCGCCCCGCGCTCGACCCCCTGATCCACCGCAGGGATGACGCGCAGCACGCCATCCTCGGCCCAAAGCCGCCGAGCGGCTCATGGGCGCGGCGGTCGGCGCGCCTCAGCCCAGCCGGCGCCGCTGCGCGATGATCTCGGCCCGCAGCTCGGCGATGTCAGCGTCTTGGTCGGCCGTCCACCGCACGCTGGGGTCGCTCTCGATGTGCCACTTCTCGAAGGCGAGGCGGATGAGCAGGCGGTCGAGGGTGCGGTGCCGCCACCAGTGCAGGGGGCCGCGGAGAAAGAACCGCAAGAAGCTGAAGAAGGCGCGCTTGCGCGCCGGCACCAAGCGCCTGATCTCGTCAGGGTGGACCACCTCAGCCGGCTCGGCGCCGAGCTGCGTGCGGACCACCCGGTTCTCGTGGAACCAAGACAACAAGCCCGAGAGCCCGAGGAGGGCCATGAACGGGCTCTGCAGGACGAGGATGGCCACAGGCAAGCCGACGAGGATGACCTCGGCGTCGGACTCGGCGCCGACCGCGCCGACCACCGGGCCGACGAAGGTGTTCCACATGAAGTGGGCGAACATCCCCATGCCCCAGAAGGTGGGGATGAAGAGCCAACGCAACACACCGCGTCGCGCGATGCGAAACAGGCCGAAACCCATGCCGGTGAGGCCAGTATAGCAGACGTGGCTCGACAGGCCGTTGAGCACCCCTCGAAGGAAGCTGAGCTTCAGCATCCCCTCGGTGCCGCCGCCCCCGCTCGCGGCGTTGACGTAGTACATGATGTTCTCGAGCCAGGCGAAGCCCAAGCCCACCACTGCGCCGTAGATCATCCCGTCGAGCACATGGTCGAAGTGGCGGCGGAACAACACAAAAATAAACAGGACCGCCGCGCCTTTGGTCAGCTCTTCAATGAACGGCGCGGACATCGACGCGGTGAGCTGCTCGGCGATGCGGGGGTCGGCGATAAAGCCGCTGGCCAACAAGCCCACCGTCGTGTTCACGACCAGCGAGATCGCCGTGGCGACCACCGCGCCCCACAAGAAGGCCGTGCCGATCAAGAAGAGCGGGTTGCGCCGGTTGCGGTCGGTCCAGATGAGGAGCGCGCCGTAGGGCCCGGCCGTGGCGGTCGCGAGCACCACCGCGAGCAAGAAGACCCAAGGGCCCTGCGCGAAGCTGAGCGCGTTGACGAAGGCCGAGAACAACAGGCAGGCCGCGAAGAAGGCCAGCAACATGGCCATGCAGCCATAGCGCAGGATCCAGCGGTCGGGGCGGCGGTGCAGCGCGGGTGCCTGGGCCACGGGTGCTCCACAGATCGAGGGGAGGGGCTGCTCCGGTGTAGCACCGATGGCCCTGGGCGCGCCCCTGAAGGCCGCAGAGCGCTGACCCGCAGGCCGATGTCGGCGGGCGTGGCCGAGGGTGGGCTGCCTCGCGGCGCGGGCCCCGCCGGGCTACCCTGCGGCCATGGCCTTGTTTCCCATGCGCTCGATCAAAGTGCCCATCGTGATGGGCGTGATCGCGGTGCCGTTGACCATCGCGGTCCTCGTGGGGTGGATCCTCGTCCTCGTCCGCAACCCGGGCGTGAGCGAGCAGGTCGCGACCCACACCTGGCTGCTCGTGGCCGGCATCCTCAGCCTCGCGGTCATCTTGACCGTGCTGGTGTTGTTCTCGGTCTTTTTGTCCCGCGAGATCCGCGAGAGCCAGCGTCAAGAGCGCTTCATCGACTCGGTGACCCACGAGCTGAAGAGCCCGCTGGCCGCGCTCAAGCTCTTCGTTGAGACGCTGGACCGGCGCGACCTCGACCCGCAGCAGCGGTCGAAGGTCTACCGCATGATGCTCGAAGACATCGACCGGCTCGGCGCTTTCATCGACGACGTCCTGCAGTCGAGCCGGGTCGGCTACGTCGGCGACCGCGCATTTGAGCGGGTGCTGATCGCCGAGCTGGCCGAGCGGGCCGCTGATCGGGTGCGCCAGCGCCACAGCGTGAGCGCCGAGCAGCTGCGCGTCTCGGTCGAGCCGGCGGGGCTCGAGGTGGTCAGCGACCCCACGGGCCTTGAGACCGTGCTGCGCAACCTGCTCGACAACGCGGTCAAGTACAGCGACAAGGATGTGTCGGTCGTCCTTCGCGTCGAGCGCAGCCGGCGCGACCGGGTGCGTTTTGAGGTCAGCGATCGCGGGATCGGCATCCCGCCTGAGCACCTCAAGCGGGTCTTCGAGCGCTTCTACCGGGTGCCCGACGAGGGCGTGAAGCTCCGGCGGGGCACGGGGCTCGGCCTCTACGTCGCCGCCACGATCGTGCACAACCTGGGCGGTCGTCTGGCGGCCGCATCGGCGGGCGCCGGCACGGGCACCACCATGCGTTTTGAGCTGCCGCCGCGGGCGCTCTCACCTCAAGGTCGGACCGCCTCGGCCGGTCCGTCGACCTGAGCCCGGGCCCGGGGGCTACGCTCGGCGGGCCCTGTGCGCGCCCTGCCACCGGCCACCGCTCGGCCGACCCTCGCTTCACCCTTCCCGCCTCATCGTCGCCTGCGCCCACACCCCAGAGGCACCCGTGACCGCCGCCGATCGCCTGCTGATCGTTGAAGACGAGCGCCACCTCGCCGCCGGCCTCAAGCTCAACTTCGAGTTCGAAGGTTTTGTGGTCGACACCGCTGGGACGAGCCGCGAGGCGGCCGCACTGCTCGCGCGGGCCGAGCCCTACGCGGCCATCGTGCTCGACGTGAGCTTGCCCGACACGGACGGCTTTACCTTCTGTCGGCGGCTGCGCCGGGCTGGCAACTACACTCCGGTGATCATGCTCACCGCGCGCAACCTCGCTGAGGATCGCGTGGAGGGGCTCGAGTCAGGGGCCGATGACTACCTGACCAAGCCCTTTGAGCTCGACGAGCTCATCGCGCGGGTGCGCTCGCTGCTGCGGCGCCGTGCCTGGGAGGCCGCGCGCACCGCCCCGACCGCGGCCACGCTGATGCGCTTTGGGGCCGCCTCGATCGACTTTGAGCGCCACGAGGTCCAAGTCGGTGAGCAGAGCCTGCGGCTCACCCACCTCGAGCTCGACCTGCTCGCGTACTTCGCCGAGCACCCCGGTCGGGTGATCAGCCGGGAAGAGCTGCTCGAGCAGGTGTGGAAGCTGCGGAACTATCCGAACACCCGCACCGTGGACAACTTCGTGCTGCGCTTGCGCCGGCACTTCGAGCCCGACCCGGCCAACCCGATCTACTTCTTGAGCATCCGGGGCGCTGGCTACAAGTTTGTCCCTGAAGGCTCCGCGCAAGGCTGACTCTCGCGCACATCCAGCGGCAATTACCGAACGATGACCCGCACGCGCAGGGCCATGACGGTCGGGCGGGCCGCCTCCCCCTACAGTGGCCAGCGTCAGGAGCGGGCGCGCCAGCGCACCGGCGGCCGCCCCCGACCATGGGGGAAGGCATGCCGAGCAACATCACCGAGAGCGCCGTCGCAGACATCAGCCCAGAGGTCCAGGCCCCGAAGATCGCCGTGTGGCAGCCGGCCCACGTCGCCCGCTTCGGGTTCATGCACCTAGTGGGCCTCGGCGGGCCGATCTTGGTGGGCACCACGGTGCAGAGCTGGGCGGTGTGCCTGGTCCTCTACGTGGTGCACATGTTCTTCGTGACCGCGGCTTACCACCGCTACTTCTCGCACCGCACCTTCTCGACCAGCCGCCCGATGCAGTTCATCATGGCCTGGATGGCCCAGAGCAGCGGCCAGCGGGGCGTGATCTGGTGGGCTCGGAACCATCGCCACCATCACCGCTTCTCAGACACGCCCGACGACATCCACTCCCCGGTGCAGACCGGCTTCTTCCAGAGCCACGTCGGTTGGATCTTTGACGAGTCGATCCAATCCAACGCCCGCACGGTGTCCGACCTCGAGCGTTTCCCCGAGCTGGTCTGGCTCGACAAACATTGGCTTGTGCCGCCGGTGGTCAATGGGCTGCTGCTGTTCGCCGCCACCGACCTGCAGATCGCGGTCAGCGGCTTCTTGCTCAGCATGGTCCTCGTCTGGCACGGCACGTTTACGATCAACAGCTTGTGCCATGTGTGGGGCTGGCGGCGCTACGCGACCACCGACACCTCGCGCAACAACATCTGGCTCGCCTTGTTGACCCTCGGTGAGGGCTGGCACAACAACCACCACCACTACATGCGGTCGACCCGTCAGGGCTTCTTCCCAGGCGAGATTGACATCACCTACGGTATTCTCAAGGTGATGGAGCGTCTGCGCCTCGTGTGGGATCTCCGCGAGCCGCCCGCCGAGCTGCTTGAGGGTATGCGCGAGCAGCGGGTCGGCGTGCCGGCCATCCCCACCGCCGCGCCCCGCTGAGGCTGCGCTGGACATCGGCGCCGTTAGACCGCCGCTGAGGTGGCCATGTCCCTGAGCCGTTCCCAGCGCATCGAGCAGGCCCTGCAGGCGGCCTTTTCGCCCTCCCGGCTCGAAGTGGTCGACGAGAGCCACCGGCACGCCGGCGGGCCCAGCGCCGAGAGCCACTACAACGTCATCCTCGTCGCTGAGGCCATGCGCGGGCTGCGGCCCCTGGCCCGGCACCGCGCGGTCCACGCCGCGCTGGATGGTGAGCTGAAGGGCGGCCTGCACGCCCTGACCCTCAAGCTGCTCAGCCCCGACGAGGTGGCGGCCGACGCTCCGCTGGTCAACCCGAGCCCGGCCTGCCGCGGGGGCGGCTGAGGTGCGCGGCGGTTGCGCGGCTCAGGCCCGGGCGCTGGCGAGCGCGGCCACGAGCACCGCGCGCCCGGCCGGCTTTTGCACAATGACCACAGGCAGGGGCAAGGCATCGAGGCGGCGCCGCTCGTCGTCGGTCGGCGCCCGGCCCGAGAAGACGCCCGCGCGGGGGAGCTGGGGGCCAAAACGGTGGGTGAGCCGCTCCAGCACGTCAACCCCGCTCTCTGCCCCGAGGCCGAGGTCGGTGAGCAAGAGGTCGAAGTGGTCGCCCGTGTCGAGCGCGGCCTCGGCCGCCTCGGGGCCCGCGCAGGCGCAGACCGCGGCGTCGTGGCGAAGCAGCCGCGTGATGGCCCGCAGCACCATCTCGTCGTCGTCGATCAGCAGCAGCCGGGGGCGTGGGTCTGGCGCGCAGGGGGGCGCGATCTGCGGTGCGTTCATCCTCGACCTCTCCACCCGGGGCAGGCGCGGCCGTCCTCCCCTCCGGTCGGGGCTATCTCGATGACCCAGACTGGCCATATCGACGGTGAGGGAGGGGGCCGATTGGGCTGGGCTGGCCTGTTCGCGCCGGGGCTGGCCTGGAGCGGCTTGCTCTGCGCGCTGAGCGCCGCGGGCCTCGAAGCTTCGCGACCCTGGCCGGGGGTGCCGACGGCCTGGGTCTGGCCCCTGCAGGCCGCGTTGGGGCCCGCGCTCCTGCCCGCGGGGGCGGCCTTGGGCGCGTGGATGGCGGCGCGGGGGCCCGGTCGGCGGCCTTGGCGCGCGGCTGCGGCGGGCTTCTGTTGGGGCTTCGTGAGCCCGCTGCTGGTCGTTGATCTGGTGGCCTGGGGCTTGGGTGGGCCGGCGGGGCTGCGGGCCGGGGCGCCCCTGGCCCTCGGCCTCGCCGCGCTCGGCGGGCTCCTCGGCCTTGGATGGGGCTTGCCTGCGGGCGCGGGGCGCGGGTGGCGGGCGGTCCAAGGCGCGCTCGTCGCGGGGGCCTGCGTCGCCGCCTGGGCCCGCTGAGCCTGCAGGGCTGCGCGGGCCGCGGGCGCGGCGCTTCCGGTTAGCCGCCGGTCGTGGGCAGGGCGCGGGCGCGCTTCAGCCCCACAGAGCGCCGCGCGCGCCTTCGCCGCGTTGGTCGCTGGTCGTTTGCGTTTGGCGGAGAGCCAATGTCTGTCGATGAACGCCCCGCGTGGGCGCCCCAGCGGGCGGTGGCTCTGCCGCCGCTCGCCGAGCTCCTCCCCCGTCCGCTGCACCGGGCCGCTGCGCTGCCCAGCGCCGTGGCCGTGCAGCGCTACCGGGCCTGGGTTGACGTCCCCGTGCCCCTCAAGTCCTGGACGCGCACCGTCCCCGCCGTCGAGGCCCTCGCGCTGATCGCCGCGGTGACCCCGGGGGAGCCCCTCGATGAGTGGGCCCAGCGCGCCGACGGCCTGCTCCCCCAGAGCGAGCCGAGCTACCGGCAGACCCTGCTCCGCTTGGTCGAGCGCCTCGTCTTCGTCGTCGAGGACGGCAAGATCGCCGAGAGCCCGCTGCTCCGCCTGCTGCTCGGGGCCAACGAGCAGCGCCGGCACGACCTGTTCACCGCCGTTTACGCCCTGGCCCACCCCTGGACCTTGCTCGCCTGTCGCCAGCTCGTGCTCCCCCGCCTGGACGCCGAGGGCGTTGGCGCGCAGGTCAGCATCGAAGCCTGGGATCAGCTGGTGGCGCGGTTCAGCGACGGTGAGGCCACCGAGGCCAGCCGGCGCAAGACCCGGAGCACCCTGATTGGCGTGCTGCAGCAGATCGGCGTCGTTGAGCGCGACAGCCACGCTGGCGCGCCGACCCGCCTGCGCCGCGCGCAGCCCGACGCGGTGGCTTTTGGGTGGGTGGTGGCCGACCAGCTCGCCACCGAGCTGTGCGGCGAGGCGAGCATGACCTGGGTGGGCCACTTCTCAGACGCAGCCATGCTCTACGCGCTGGAGCCCGAGCAGGCGGTGGAGCGCGCGGGCGCGGCCGTGCGGGCGCGGGTGCTCAAGAAGGCCGAGCTGGGCGGTGCGCCGGGGGTGGGCATCTCTGCAGCGTGGGGCTTTAACCCAGAAGGATAGGGCCCAGGCAGGGGCCCTCCGTGGGTAGCTCCAGCCCCGTGGGGCGCCGAAGCCGCCGCCGCCGCGTGCTCAGGCCCGCCGGCGGGCGCGGCCGAGCAAGGGGAGGGCGAGCAGGCCCAGCAGCAAGGTGATCCGCGAGCTCGACCCGCCGCTGTGGGAGTGCGCGCAGCCCTCGAAGCCGACGCCCTTTCCTGGCGCCTCTCCGCCGTCTGCAGCGTCATCTTCGCCGCCTGCGCCGGCATCGTCGGCGCTCCCTCCGCCTCCACCCCCGTCGGCGCCGCCGTCCGCGGCTCCGTCACCGCCGTCGTCTCCTCCTCCGTCATCGGCGATCTCGGGGGCCTCCCAGTCCGGCAGCAGGTGGGGGAGCAGGGCCGAGAACCAGGCGATCCGGTCGGCCTCGTCGCCCGCGCACTCCAGCGGGAAGCCGAAGTGCGTGATCTGGCCGTCGCTCACCCCGGCCGCGCCGCCGGTGGCGTAGCGGGCGATGACCGGGTGCGCGCTGGCCAGCACGTCGGGCCACTCGACCGGGTAGCAGCCGCTCACCGCGGGGGAGAAGTCGGCGCTGAGGCCGCCGAGCGGCCCCTCTCCGCTCACTTGTTCGGTCTCGGCGTCATCCGCCTCGATGCGCACCCCGAGCACCTCATCGAGGAAGGCGTGGTCCGCGTCGCTCCCGAGCTCGTCCAGGTCCCAGAGCGCCTCGGCGCCGCTGAGCACGAGCTTGCCGCCGCCCTCGACATAGGCGCGCAGGATCTCCTGCTGCGCGTCGGAAATGGCCTCGTCGAAGGTGCTCTCCTCACCCGCCGCCCAGATTACGAGGGGGTAGGCGCCGAGCTCGACGCGGTCGAGGGCCTCGTCGGAGAGGCTGTCCATGTAAAAGCCGGCGCCGACGGTGGCCCGGCCATGCACGGCGACCGTGTCGAAGGGGTTGAGCCGGGGCAGCCACATCCGGCGGATCTCGCCGACCCGGGGCAGGTCCTCCCACCCGAGCTGGCTGGCCTGGAAGCGGTCGAAGGCGGCGACGATGAGCACCGGCGGCGCGCCCTCGGGCATGCGCCGCGCGCCCATCACCTCGGTGGGGAAGCTCTCGCCGCCCGCGTTGAGCGCGGTGGCCCGCACATAGACCGCGCGCCCGGGGGCCACGTCGAGGATGGCCTCAGGCACGCTGAGATCAGCGCCGTTGTCCCAGCTGCGGCCGTCTTCTGAGGTGTAGAGGCGCCAGGCGGTCGCGCGGTCGCCGAAGGGGGCGCCGTCCGGGCCGGCCTCCCAGCGCGCGACGAGCTCTCCCCCCTCGTGGAGCAGGCTCAGGCCGACCGGCGCCTCAGGGGGAAAGATGACGTCCACGCCGTCGCTGTCCGCGAAGTATTGGGCGATCCCGCGGGCCATCGCCCGGGAGGCGTCGAGGCGGAAGCCCGGCTCTTTGAGGTAGGCGGCGTCGTTCACCTCGTCATGAAAGGCCAGCTCGACCAAAATGCTGGGAAACTCGTCGTTGTGCGCAGGGCTGGTCTCGGCGAAGGCGGCGGTGGGGGTGCCGCGGTCGGTCCACGAGCTGAGCTGCAGCGCGCGGAGCCCTTCGATGATCTCTTCGTGCACGAAGCTGCTGAGCTCCTCGCTGCCGTCGACCGCAGGGCCATAGTCGCCGTCGTAGGTGTAGGTCGAGGTCCCCCGGCCGCCGCCTGCGTTGCTGTGCCAAGAGAGGTAGACCGCGTCTTCGCCGCTGGGCCTCTCCCAGGCGGCCCAGCGAGAGCGTGCCGATGGATCCGAGCCGTTCCCGTCGTCATACGGGTCGTAGACCGAGGTCGGCGCGCCATTGTATTGGGTGTATTGGACAGCGCCGTCCTCCCATCGCGGGCGGGCAGGGTTGTCGCCAAAACGGGTGACGTCGGTGCTTCCGCCGCCGACCCGCACGGCGTCTGCCGACAGCCAATCGCCCGCATCGCCGTCGCCGACGAGCTCAACGACCAAGCCCCCCACCCCGGCGGGCAGGTAGAGCGTCTCGGCGTACTGCCAAGTCGAGCCATGCACCCGCTGATCGAAGGTGCGGTCGATGACGCCGCCTGGGTGCGTGATCCGGTAGTGCGCACGCGGGCTCTGGTCGGCGGCGGAGTCCCAGCTCAGGTAGATGGCGTAGGTGCCGTCCGCGGGGATCTCGGGGATCCAGCTGGCGACCGCGCCGGTGCCGTCGGGGAAGCGGCGTGTGCTGCCCGCCGAGAAGGGGGACTCGCCGTAGTCCCAGCTGCCGCGGTCGAGGAAGCCGTCGGGGCCGTCGACAAAGCCGCTGCCCTCTTCGTCGTAGCCGTCGCCGTCGTTGTCGGCGATGGCCATCAGCGGGTTCAGGTCGCGCTCCTTGGCGGTGTAGACCCGGGCGCCCATGTTCTCGAGCATGGGGATGAGGAATTGGTCGGCACCCTCGGGGTTGTGCATGTCTTCGACGGTGTCGTAGAGGTTGCCCCGCTGGGTGGAAAAGTCATCGAGGGTGTCGAACCAAATCCAGCCGTGGCACTGCGAGATGTAGACGGCTTTGCCCTCCAGCGCCCCCGCACCACCCCCGGGGAGGTCGGCGGCGCTCGGCGGCGGGCTGCGGTCGCTGCGCACGCGGGGGCTAGTGCGAAGGGCCGACGGGCGGCGCGGAACGGGCACCAAGCTGGCGGCCCATGGCTCTTTTTCGGGGACGGGCGGCAGCTGCACGCGGGATGGGCGCAGCAGCTCGCCGTCGGCGCTCCGCTGCTCGACGCGCAGGTGGCGCCAGCGGGCCTCGGGCTGCCCGGCGGCGCTCTCGAGCAGGCGGTCGAGTGTGTCGGGGTCGAGGCCCGCTCTGCCTGGGCGCAGGGTCACCACCAGCACGGCCACCTCGCCGCGCACCTCGACGTGCCAGGCGGCCAGATCGCTGGGGAGGCCGGCCCAGCCCAAGGCCGCCGGCGGGTGCGCGCGCGCGGGCAGGAGGCTGAGCAGCAGGGCGAAGAGCAGGGCAGGGGAGCTGGGGGCCATCGGTCGACTCCGGGCGGCGCGCGCGCCGCGCCCCCGGTGTAGCCGCCCAGGGCCCGGCCCGCGCGGGTGGGGCGCTCAGCGCGCCGCGGCCGCCTCTTCGGCGGCGATCTGCACCAGCAGGTCGTCCCACGCGGTGCGGCGGGCCCAGACCGCGCCGGTGCCGCGGGCATAGGGCACGAGCAGCGCGGTGTCGGCGTAGACGTTGAGGCCGCCCGCGGGGCGGACGCCGTCTGCTTTGGCCGACGCGATCACCGCGGCGTCCACCACGTCGATCAGGGCCTCGCCGGGGCCGCCCTCGTCGGCCAGGGCCGCGCCCAGGTCGGCCGCGTCGAGGAAGCTGAGCCGCCAACGTGCGCCGGCCTCGGGGCTGCCCGCGGCGGCCCGGGCGACGAGGAGCCGATCCCAGGC
Organism: Deltaproteobacteria bacterium; assembly: GCA_016792625.1. Classification (GTDB taxonomy): domain Bacteria; phylum Myxococcota_A; class UBA796; order UBA796; family UBA2385; genus JAEUKK01. The sequence continues at coordinate 16,370 of JAEUKK010000001.1, forward strand.
CTTGGGGTCGCTGAGGGCGTCTTCGGCGAGCCCGTCGAGCACGGCGCTGACCGCGGGCAGGCGGTCGAGGTCGATGGCCGAGAAGGTGCGCTCGCCGCCGCCGCGGACGGCCGCCGCCGCCATCGCCGCGGCGACCGAGGGCGCGTCTTGTGTGGGGTCTGCCCGCAGGGCCTCGATCAGCGGCGTGTATTGCAAACCTTGCATGCCCACCGTGGTCTGGGCGGCCACCATGACCTCGGCCGCAGGCTGCAGACTGAGGCCGACCTCCCAGCCGGCCATGTTGCAGGCGTCAAAGGCGACCACATCGAAGCGGCCGTTGCGCTCGACCGCCGCGTGCAGGCCCGCCTGAAGCTCGCCGCTGGAGATGGAGAGGTCGTCGCCGCTCTGCTCATCCCAGCCGAAGCCGGGGGGAGGTGGCCCTTCGCCGGCGGTGGCCGTCCAGCTGGTGCCGTGGTTCCACAGCACGAGGATGGTGTGCTCGGCGGGCATCAGCGCGTCGGCGCGGTCGAGGAAGGCCTCGAGGGTGGCCGGGTCGGCCATGTTGGCCTCACCCCACTCTTCGATGGCCGGGCTGTCGACGGCGCGGGCCTTCTCGTCGGGCACGATGCGGAAGAGGCGCGTGTCGGTCCAGTCGCCGTCGTTGGTCGCGAAGCCCTCGGCCCGGTCGGCGAGCACCAGCGCGCCGACCTGCGCATCATCGGGCAGGCCCTGCTCCAGCTCGTCGAGGTCGTGCTTGACCCAGCCTTCGAGGTCATTGTCGCCGACCATGTAGACGAGCACCCGCCAGGGGATCGGGTCGGGGGCGCGCAGCTCGGACCCGCTGTCTTCACCGTCAGGGACGGAGCTCTCGGCACCATCGCCCTCATGCGTCCCGCCCGTGGCGGGGCTGTCGGCCGGGCTCGACCGGGCGGCGCAAGCGCTGAGCAAAAGCAGGGACACCAGCGGGATGGGGCGGAGCATGGGCACCTCGGTCCGCCAAGGTAGCCCATCAAGCGCCGGTTCGCGTCGGGCGCGTCGCCTGCGATGTGGGCGCGCGCTTCGCGAAGGCAGGGCCGGGCCGCTCCCGAGGGCCGAGCAGACCTCGTTCACCGCGCGTCAAAAAGCAGCGAGGCCACCGCTGGGGTGGCCTCGAGGGCGGGCAGAGCCGCGGAGAGAGCCGAGAATGGGACTTGAACCCACGACCTGCTGATTACGAATCAGCTGCTCTACCGACTGAGCTATCTCGGCATTTGGTCAGAAACAGGGCGTTCATCGACAACGACGCCACTTGAGCGCCGCGGCTTTATAGGCGCCCGGGGCTGCTGTCAAGGTCAGGCCACCGGGCGTGGGCCAAGCGCCGCGATAACGCGGCAGGCGCGCAGCTTGCCCCCCGCGGAGCACCGATGACCACGCCGACCTTGCCCCACCCTGGCCCGCCCGCCGGCGGCCCCCGCCGCGTCGCGATCGTGTTCTCCGGCGGCCCGGCGCCCGCGGCGAACGCGGTGATCAGCGCCGCGGCCATCTCATTTCTGGAAGATGGTCGCGAAGTCGTGGGGATCTTCCACGGCTATAGTCATTTGCAAGACTACCACCCAGTCACAAACCGCCTATTGCCTGACCAGCACTACCGCGTGCTCAGCCAGCGCGACGTGCGCGGCATTCGCAACCAGCGCGGCATCCTCATCGGCACCGCCCGCGCGAACCCTGGCGCGGGGGTCGAGCGGGTCGAGCACCTCGACGATCCTGCGCGCACACGGCGGCTGCGCAACGTCTACAACGCGCTGGTCGACATGGAGATCGACGCGCTGATCAGCATTGGCGGCGACGACACGCTCAAGACCGCCAACTACCTGCACCTCTTCCAGCAGCGCTTGCCTGAGGGGGCGCGGAAGGTCTCGGTCGTCCACCTGCCGAAGACCATCGACAATGACTACAACGGCATCGACTTCACCTTCGGCTTCTTCACCGCCGTCGACGTGATGGCCCAAGAGGTGCAGAACCTCCGCGCCGACGCGATGGCGACCAGCTCCTGGTTCATCGTCGAGACCATGGGCCGCAAGGCGGGCTGGCTGTCCTATGGCGTGGCGATCGCCGGCGAGGCGCACCTCGTCTTGGCCGTCGAGGACATTGATGAGGCCCTGCTCACCGACGTGGTCGAGGGCGAGGCGCGCGGCCTCTCGCTTGAGCGTTTGGCCGACCGCATCGTCGACGTGATGTTGACCCGGGCCCGCAAGCACAACAAACACTACGGCGTCGTTGTGCTCGCCGAGGGCCTGTCTGAGCTCCTGCCGCCGAGCCAGCTGGTCGACGTCCCGCGCGACGCGCACGGCCACATCAGCCTCGGCAACATCGATCTCGGCAAGCTGGTCGCCCGCATCGTCGCCGCCCGCTTCCAGGCGCGCACGGGTGAGAAGAAGAAGATCAACGGTCTACAGCTCGGGTATGAGAGCCGCTGCGCCGTCCCGCACGCCTTTGACGTGATGTTGGGCAGCCAGCTCGGGATCGGGGCCTTCCGCGCGCTCGTCGAAGAGGGCCTCGACGCGCACATGGTCAGCGTCAGCGGCCAGCTCGACCTGCACTATGTGCCATTTCACACCCTCGTCGACGCCGAGACGTTGAAGACCGAGGTGCGGCTCATCCGGCCGCAGAGCGACTACCATCGCCTGGCCCGCTTCCTCGAGTCCCGGGCCGACCGCGTGGCCGACTGGGCGCCCGGTCCCCGCCGCGAGCGCTGAAGCCGTCGCCGCCACGTCACCGACAGGCGCGCCGTCCGCAGATAGGTCCGCCCGCTCCCCGCCCTCCTCTGGGTCTGCCCATGTTCACCGCCGCAATGCTCTGGTTGTTCGCCGCGCCCGCGCTGGCGACCGACGTCCTGGTCCCCACCATCACCCCCCGCAGCTTGTCCGACTTCGCGCCGGCCGAGCGCCTGACCGAAGAGGTGCTGAACCAGCTCGCCGACAAGGGCGTGGGCTTCGTGCCCCCGTCCGAGATCCAGAAGCGCGCGGGTGAGGTGGCCGATGGCTGCGCCGATCTACCGCAGTGCACCACCATCCTCTGGACGCACTTCCCCCAGGGGCGGGTCGCGATGGTCGGCTCCATCGAGTACGAGAAGGGCATCCTGCACGCTGTTGTGCGCTTCTACGGCCCCGATGATGGCTCGCCGATCGAGCTGGTCGAAGAGCGCTTCCCCGAGGCCCAGATCCCGGCCTTCGCCGCCCGTCTCACCCAGATGAGCCAAGAGATCGTCGCCTTGGTCCCCGCGCGCAAGGCGGGGGGCGTGGTCACCGCGCGTGAGCCGGGCCGGGGCGGCGGCGCGGTCAACACCTACGATGACCTTGACGGGCCGACCGACAGCGCCGCTTCCAACTCGGGGCCCCTGCCCAGCGAAGCCGACGAGTTCGAGCGGCGCACAGCCGGCCTCCCCCCACGTCTTTGGGATCGGTACAAAGAGAGCGGCCTCTCTTACGAAGATTGGAAAGAGAAGGCCCTGGTGCGGTCGGGCTCGCTGCTGCTCGAGCTGCACGCCGGCGCTGTCTTTGGCGACGTCGACCGCGTCTACGATACGCGCGTGTCCTTCGAAGAGAAGCCGAGCGACGAGGGCTCCACCTTTGAAGAGGCGGGGGCCTACCAATACGAGTCCTTTGTGCGGGGCAGCGGTTTTATGGTCGGCGGGGCCGTCGGCTTCGCCCCCCTCTGGTGGATGGAGGCGAGCCTGCTCGGCGGCGTCCAGATTGGCCACAAGCGCGTCAGCATCGGCTATGAGAGCTACGAGCAAGGCCAGGTCGGTCAGGCCGAGCCGGCCGAGATCTACAGCCACAGCCCCGCCGCGGGCACGGCGGTGATGGCCCTGGTCGAGCCGCGGATCCGCTTCTTGACCCTGCCCAATGGGCCGGTCAAGCCCTACATCCTCGCCGGCCTCACCACCCGCTTCTACGACGCCTACGACGACCCCCTCCTGTCGGGCGCGGTTGACTACCCGAAGCGCCAGGGGGGCGTCAGCCTCGGCGTCACGACGGGCGGGGGCATCGCCTTTGACGGCCCCCGTGGGGCCATCGGCTTCATCGAGATCCCGTGGACGGCCTTGATCTCGCCCAAGCCCTACTCTGATGCGGCGGGCACCGTGATCAATACGCCCAAGCCAGAGACGGGCTCCAACCAGCTCTTGGCGTTCAAGGCTGGGATCGGCTACCGCTTCGACTGAGGGCGGTCGGGCGCCCAAGGCCCCCCACCGCGGGGGCCCGCGGGCCTGGCCGCGGCCAAGGTACGCGGCCGCGCGGGCTCCCTCGCTGCGCGACCGCCGCTGCGCGGCGCGCTCCGGTCGGCCGGGCGCGGCTCAGGTCTGACCCAGGCCCTCTGCCTCAAAGTAGGCGATGGTGCGGGCGATGCCCTCGGCGAAGTCAACCTGCGGCTCCCAGCCGAGCGCCTCGCGAGCGAGGCTGATGTCGGGCCGGCGGCGTGTGGGATCGTCGGTGGGCAGCGGCTTGAACAGCAGGCCGCCCGGGTTGCCGGTGACCCGGTTGATGTGCCCAGCGAACTCGAGCATGCTCAGCTCATGTGGGTTTCCAACGTTGCAGGGCCCGGTCATGCCCGACTCCATCAGCCGGATCATCCCATCGACGAGGTCATCGACGTAGCAGAAGCTGCGGGTCTGGCTGCCGTCGCCGAAGACGGTCAGCGGCTCGCCGCGCAGGGCCTGGCGGATGAAGGTGGGCACCACGCGGCCATCTTCGGCCCGCATACGCGGCCCGTAGGTGTTGAAGATGCGGATGATCCGCACCTCAACCCCCCGGTAGCGGTGGAAGGCCATGGTCAGCGCTTCGGCGTAGCGCTTGGCCTCGTCATAGACGCTGCGCGGGCCGATGGGGTTGACATTGCCCCAATAGTCCTCGCGCTGGGGGTGAATGGCCGGGTCGCCGTAGACCTCGCTGGTGCTGGCCAGCAGCAGCCGGGCGCCGTCTGCGGCCGCCCGCTCGAGCGCCGCCCGGGTGCCGTCGCTGCCCACGTAGAGCGTCTCAAAGGGCAACACGACGTAGTCGATGGGGCTGGCCGGGCTGGCGAGGTGGTAGACCCGATCGAAGCGGCCCTCGACCGGAACACCGGCGCAGAGGTCGGCTTGGACGAAGCTGAGGCCGGGGCGCCCGCTGCTGAGCCCGATGGCCTCAAGGTTGCGCACCGCGCCCGTGATCAAGTTGTCGAGGGCCACCACCTCGTTGCCCTCGCGGAGCAGCCGGTCGCAGAGGTGCGACCCCACAAAGCCCGCGCCGCCCGTCACCAGCACCCGCATTGACCTGCTCCTCGCGGCTGGGGCCGCGTCCCCGGCTCGCGCGCGGGCCTGGGGCCGGCGAGGCCTCGCGCGGGGGCTGCGTCGGCCGCGGCTGAGCTATTCCGCGCCGCGGGGGGCGGCCCGCCGGCCCCGGCGCATAGCCGCAGAGATCGACGTCGTCGCGGACATATTTTGCCCTTGTACCCCGCTGGTCGGCTGTGGTAGAAGGCGCCTGCTCCGCGCGGGGATCGGGGAGCGTGTCCCGATCTGCGCCCACCACCCGGGGGGCGGGCTCGGCGCCGCGCCGCCCCGTCGCGCCACCGCCGCGCGCTCCTTGCGTGGCGCAGCTCCGACTCCACACCGCCTGCTCCGCGCGCCGCGCAGGGCTCAGCCCCGAGGGGAACGATGGGACCCGACAAGAAGAAGAGCGCGGTCGACGACCTGTTTGATGATCTTGCCGATTCCTTCTTTCGCGACGGCGACGAAGGCGCCGCCCAGTGGGATGAGCTGCCCAGCAAGCTTGAGATCCGCACCTCTGACCTCACCGCAGAGATCGCGGCCGCCCAGGCTGCGCCGCCCCCCGTCCCGGCGCCGCCCGTGGTCCCCACGCCGGCGGTCGCTCCTGCTCCGCCCGCCGTCGCGCCGGGCGCCGCTGTTGAGGCGCCTGTGGCTGCGCCGCCCGAGCCCGCGCCGGCGGCCCCCGCTCCCCCGCCGACCGCGGGCATCACCCCGACGGGCGCGCCGCTTGGCGCGGCCTTCGCGCCGCCCTCCGCTGCCCGCGCATCGAGCAGCTTGGCCAATGAGCAGACGGCCATCTTCACCCGGCCGGTCGCGCCCGCCGCCCCGAGCGCCCCCGTCGCCCCGCCCCCGATGATCCCGGTGCCTGCGGCCCGGCCCGGCGATGCGGGGCTGTTCTCCGCGCCGACCTTGATCATGCCCGCGGCCGAGCTTGAGCAAGACTCCGGCCCGGTCGCGCCGCCCGCCGCCATCAGCCCCCCGGTCGCCCCCGCCTTGCCGCCGGCGCCGCCCGCCGGTGCGGCCGACGACGAGCCTCCTCCGCCCGCCGAGGTCGACGAGGCGCCCTCTGCTCCGGTGGCGGCGGTGGCCGCCGGTCCGGGCCTGCCTGCGCCCTCGCTGCCCCGGGTGGTGCCCGGCCTCGATCCAAACGAAGAAGAGAGCCTGTTCATGGGCGCAGCGGGCGGGGCCGACCAGGCGGCGCTCGACGCCGAGCTGCTCGATCAGCCGACCGCAGAGCTCCCCGCGCCGGTCAGCCCCCCCGTCGCCTTGTTCAGCGGGGCGCCCCCCGCGCCTGCTCCGACGGTTCCGGTCGATGCGCTTCCGGCGCCTGAGCCGGCCGCCGCCGCTGACGACCGCGGGCCCGCCCGCCCCGACGCTGACGACGACGAAGAGGCCACCGCCGAAGACTTCATGGACGCGGGCCCTGACCACAGCTTGGTCCTCCGCCGCACGCCGCGCCCCGCCGGGCGCATCGACGGCGCTGCGCCGGCGGCCGCGCCGTCCGCGCCGGCGGGTGATCTGGCCGCCTACTCGGCCGATGAGATCGCCCTGGCCCGCGCCGAGCGGAGCGCGCGCCGCGCGCCGAGCGCCGCGCTGGAAGACGACTGGTTCATGAACGACGGTCCGTCGGCCGCGGTTCCTGCGGCTGCTGCTCCTGTTTCTGCCCCGGTTGCGGCCTCGCCGCCCGAGCCGGTCGCTGCCCCGCCGGTGGCAGTCGCTGAGGCGCCGGTCGCCCCGCCGGTCGCGCCCGAGCCTCCGGCGCCCATGCCCTCCGCTGAGCAGACCCTGGCCTTCGGGTTGCCGCTCAGCGAGGCTGATCTCGGGGTCTTTGACGAAGAGACCGCCCAGATGGACCTCGACGAGGCCTCGGCCCTCGCCGGCTTTGACCTTCGCGGCAGCCGCACCGAGGACGACGCCCTCGAGGCCGTTGAGGCGCAGTCCGACCTGGTCTCGGGCTTCGCCGAGGTCGACGACCTGCGCGACATTGACGCGCCTGAGCTTATCGACGCTGCTGCGCTCCCCGAGGCCCCCCCTGCGCCTGGGCCCTCCGCCGGCGCCGACGCCGAGCTGGGTGAGCACGACCCCGTCACCGAGATGGCGCCCAGCGCAGCTGTCGCGGGCCTTGCGCTCGGCGCTGCGGCGGCGGTCGCCGCGCTCGGCGCGGCCGCCCCCGTGCGCGCTGGCCTCCGCGGCCTTGATGAGGCCGAGTCTTCGGTGCGCGCCACGGCGGTGCCCTCTGCGGGGGCCGCGGCCTGGCAAGACGGCGCCGAGGGCCTCGTCGCCGAGGCCGCCCACCGGCAGGGCGCCGAGAAGGCCACGCTGCTCGAGGGCGCGGGGCTGATCTACTTCCACCGCGTCGCCGACTGGACCGCCGCTGGCGCACTTCTCGCGACGGCGGCCGCCAACGGCGCGAGCTCCCCCCGGCTGCTCGGCGCGTGGACGGATGTGGTCGCAGAGCAGCGCGACGCTTCGCTCCTCCTCGACCTGCTCGAGCGCCGCGCCCAGCAGGCCGCTGGCCCCGCTGCCGCCGAGCTCCTCCAAGACGCGGCGCTGGTCGCACAACATGCGAGCCCCGCCGAAGCCCGGCGGCTGCTGCTCAGCTCGCTCGACGCGCTCGCCGCCCACCCCGCGCACCCGGCCCGGTGGTTCGGCCTGCAGCGGCTCGCGGCCCTCTCCCGCGCCGCGGGGGCTGACCTTGACCTGAACAGCGCGCTGGAGCAGATGATCGCGCTGTCGACCGGCCCGCGCCGCGCCCGCCTGCTCGCCGAGCAGGCCGCCCTGCTCGCGGATCGTGGCGAGGACGCCGAGCGCCTGCGCTCCTTGTGGGAAGAGGCGCGCGCCGCCGACCCAGGCGCCCCCGAGCCGCTGCTCGCGCTCGAGGCGATCGCCCGGGCGGTCGGTGACGCCGAAGGCCTCGTCGCGCTGTACCTGTCTGAAGCCGCGCGCACCGGCGAAGAGGCGTGGTTCGTCGGCCGCGCCGTCCGCGCGGCGGTCGCCGGCGGGCTCCCCGGTGACCAGGTCGCGGCGCTCTGGGCCCGAGCCCGCGCCGCGGGCGCCGGCCCGCTCTTGCGGCGTGAGCACCAGGTCTGGCTTGAGGCCACCGGGCGCTTCGCAGAGCTGGCCGAGGTGCTCGCCGCCGACGCCGAGGCCGAGGTGGGCGCTGCCCGGTCGTGGACGCTGACCCGGCTCGGGCAAGCCCGCGAAGGGATGGGCGACATCGACGGAGCGATCCGCGCCTATCAAGACGCCGCGGTGCACGACGCGGGGAACGCCCCCGCGGTCGAGGCCGCCGCGCGCCTGCTGGGCCGGGCCGGGCGCTATGCCGAGGTGGTGGGCCTGCTCTCTGCGCGGCTCGAGCAGTTCACCGACCCCAACTTGATCGTCCACACCCTGTTCCGCATCGGTGAGATCAACGAGGGGCTGCTGGGCGCGCCGGCGGCCGCCCGTGATGCGTACGAGCGCATCCTCGGCCTCGCTCCTGGCTACTTGCCGGCCCTCGACGGGCTGGAGCGGGTGCTGCACCGCCTAGGCGCCTGGGGCCCGCTCTCCGGCCTGTATGAGCAGCGGGCGAGCCTCGCCGAAGAGCCCGCGGTCGTGGCCGCGTGGCTCACCCGGGCGGGCGGGCTCGCCGAGGACCGCCTCGCCGATCCGGCGCGGGCCCTCGACCTCTACCGCCGCGCCCTGGCCGAGGCCGCCGACTTCGGGGGCGCCCTCGACGGTGCTGTGCGGCTGCTGTCGGCCGCGGGCGAGCATCGGCAGGTGGCCGCGCTGCTGCGCGCCGCCGCCGGGGTCAGCCGCGATCCCAACGCCGTCGTCAGCTACCTCTACCGGTGCGCGCGCATCCTGGTCGACCAGCCCGGGCGCTCGGCGGCCGACCTGGCCGAGGCGAACGCCGCCCTCTCCCGCTGCGTGGACCTCTCCCCTGGCTTCTTGCCGGCGCTGACCCTTCGGCGCGACCTCGCGGGTGAGCTGGGGTCCTGGGCCGACGTCTACGAGCTGCACCGGCTCGAAGCCGACGCGATTGACGACGCCGAGCGCCGCGCTTGGCGCCTGCTCGCCGCGGCGGCCACCGCCGAGCACCTCGCCGGCACCGGGCCGATCGAGGTCGCCCGCGCTTTGCTGCGCGAGCGCGCTGGCTGGGCGCCTGCGGTCGCCTTCATCGACCGCCAGTCCTTGCTCGACGGCGACTATGGCGCGCGGGCCGAGCTCCTGCGGGCCGACGCGACCGATGGTCCGGCCGGCCCGACCGAGCGCTGGCAGGTGCTCGCCGAGCTGAGCCACCGCAGCGGCGACGAGCGCGGCGCGCAGGACGCCGTACGCCACGCGGCGGTCCAGGCGGTCAACGCCCCTCACGGTCTGGCCCTGCTGGCCGCTGCCCTGCGGGATCCGCGCACCGGCGCCAACCTCGCCGCTGCGGCCGACCCGCTGCTCGCCGCGCGCTTGCTCGAGCGGGCCGAGGCGAGCGTCGACGAGCGCGTGCGCGCCTGGGCTGCCGCCGCCGAGGTCGATCCCGTTGAGGCCGCCGCCGGCCAGGAGCGCAGCCTGGACCCCCGCGCTGACCGCGCGGCCCTCGCCGAGGTGCACGAGAAGCTCGCGGCGCTGGTGCCCGACGCCGCCGCGCGTGGGGTGCACGCCCTCCTGTCCGGGCGCTTGTTTGAGGGGCTGGGTGACGCCGCCCGCGCGATGCGCCTGTACTCCCTGGCCGTCGCCCTCTCGCCCGGGCCCGGCAAGGCCCTCGACGGCCTCCGTCGCGTGGCCACCTCGGTGAAGGACCTCGGCGCGATCGAGGCCGCCCACGCCACCCTCGGCGCGGGGCCGAGCCCCGAGCTCGCCCTCGATCTCGAGGCCGCCGGGGCGCACGCCGCCGCGGCCGCCGTTTGGCGCGGCCTGCTCGGCATCGACGACGAGGCGGGCGATCTGGTGGTGTTGACCCACCTCGAGCGCAACCTCGCCGCTGCTGACGACTGGGCGGGCGTGTTCGAGGTGCTCGGGCTCCGGGCCCAGCGGTCCCGCTCGGCCGAGCAGCGCGCGCTGCTCCACCAGCGGCGGCGGTGGGTGCTGGCCGAGAAGCTGGCCTCGACCGACATGGCCTGGGACCACTACCGCCAGCTCCACGCCGAGCAGCCGGGCGACCCGGAGGTCATCGAGCCCCTCGCCCGCATCGCTGCGGCGCGCGGCGAGCTCAGCTTGTCCGTGCAGTACCTGCGGGAGCTCGCCGCTGCGACGGCCGATCCGGCCGAAGCGGCCCGCCTCCACCGGCGGGTGTCCGAGGTCCTGATCGCGGCCGGTGATCGGGACGGCGGGCGGGCGGCGCTCCATGACGCGATGCGCCTCTCCCCCGACGACGACGCCACTCTGGCGCAGCTCACTGAGATCGCCGTGGCAGACGGTGATCACCGCGCGCTGGCTGGGCTGCTCGCCCGGCAAGCGACCCGTGCGTCGGGCGCCGAGCTGCTTGAGCTGGTCCGCCGCATCGCCCGGCTCTGGCAGAACGAGCTGGCCGAGCCGCAGGTCGCGGTGGGCGCGTGGCGCAAGGTGCTCGAGCTCGCCCCGGACGACGCCGAGGCCCTCGACGCCGTGGCCGGGCTGAGCCGCGCGGCCGGCGATTGGCAGGGCTTCTACTCCGCCGCGACCGCCCGCATCCCGACGCTGAGCGGGGCAGCCCGGGCGGAGCTCCAGGCCGAGGTCGGTCGGGTCTGCCTGCAGCGCCTGGGCCGCGAGGAGGACGCGCTGCGCTTCTTTGACGCAGCGACCACGGGCGACGCCCCCTCCCTGGCCGCCGCGCAGGAGCTCGAGCGGGTCTACTCGGCCAAGGGTGCGTGGGATCGCGTGGTGGACGCCATTGTGCGCCAGTCCCGCGCTGAGGCCGCCGACGACCGTCGGGTCGAGCTGCTCCTGCGCGCGGCCCAGGTCCGCTTGGTGAACCTGATGGATCGCGCCGGCGCCAGCGAGCTCTACGGCGAGGTGCTCAAGATCGCGCCGCGCAACGCGACGGCGCTGACCTTCCGGGCCGACTTCCTCTACAGCGCGGGTGACCTGGCCCAGGCGGCCGCGGTCTTCGCCGAGATGGAGGACGCCCAGCGGGCGCGGGATCTCGACGACTTCGATGATCGCATCGAGGTCGGGCTCTACTACTTCCGCTTCGCCGAGGCGCTGCGGGCGCTGGGTGGGGATGCCGAGGCCGCCCGCCGCTACGGCCAGGCGCTTGATCTCAACCCGAACCACCTGCCCAGCCTCGAGGCGGCCGGCCCGCTGTATATGGCGGCCGGTCGGTGGGAGGACGCCCACAAGATCTACCGGCAGGTCCTCCAGCTCACTGGCGGGCAGGGTGATCCTGAGCGCGTGGCTCGCACCTACACCAACCTCGGCTGGGTCGAGCTGCACCTCGGGCAGCTCGACAAGGCGCTCAAGCGCTTCAACACCGCGCTCGAGCAGCGGCAGAACGACATCCGGGCGCTGCAAGGCGTCTCAGCCGTGCTCATGGCCCAGGGCAACTGGAACAGCCTGCTGACGGTCTACAACAACATCATCTACCACGCCCAGTCGCAGGCCGAAGTGGTCGAGGCCTACCTCACCAAGGGCTGGGTTTTGGACGCGCGGATGAGCCTGCCCGACAAGGCGGCCCAGCACTACCGCAAGTGCTTGACCTTGGACCCCGAGCAGCCGGCGGCGCGCCTGCGCCTCGCCGAGCTCGCCCTCCGCGGCGGTGACTGGGCCGAGGCGGGCGCGCTTGCCAGCCAGGGCCTGGGTCGCCCGGCGACCGGGGCCGGGGGTCGGGCGCACCTGCTGCTCTGCCGCGCGGTGGCCCAGCTGGGGCTCGGCGACCGGGCGGCGGCTGCGGCGGACTACGCCGAGGCCATCGCGACTGACGTCACCCTGCTCGACCGCCTGCCCGCGGAGCTGCCCGCGCAGGAGCAGGTGCACGGGGTGCTCCGCGAGCGCCTGCACGCCGCGCTGTGATGGAGCCGGTGCGCGGCGCTCCCGAGGCCGGGCGCCGCGCCCGGATCGACCTCGGCCTCTACTGCGATCACAACGCGACCGCGCCGATGCACCCCGACGTGCGCGCCGCGGTGGCCGAGGCGGAGGAGGCCCTCTGGGGCAACCCGAGCAGCCCCCACGCCGCGGGCGCGGTGGCCCGGGCCCGGCTCGAGGACTGTCGCCGCGAGCTGGGCGCCCTCCTCGACGTGGACCACCGGCGCGTCATTTTCACCAGCGGCGCCACCGAGTCCAACGCGCAGGCGCTGCAGCCTGGCCCGCGACCGGTGCTCGCCTCGGCGGTGGAGCACCCGAGCGCGCTGAGCTGGGCCGGGCAGCGGGTCGAGGTGGACGCCGACGGGGTCATCGATCTCGAGGCCTTGGATCGGGCCCTGGCCCTCGCGGGCGCCGGCGCACGGGTCGCGCTCCAGGCGGCGAACAACGAGACCGGCGTGCTGCAGCCCGTAGTTGAAGCGGCGGCGGTCTGCGCGGCCCGCGGCGCGCGCGTGCACATCGACGCCGCGCAGCTGCCCGGGCGGTGCCCGCTGCGGCCCGCTGCGCAGTCGGCCTCGAGCCTCGCGCTCTGCGCCCACAAGTTCGGCGGGCCCAAGGGGGTGGGCCTGCTGCTCGTTGATCCCGAGGTGCGCCCGCTGCTCCGGGGCGGCGCCCAGGAGCGGGGCCTGCGCCCAGGCACCGTGCCCGTTCCGCTCATCGTCGGGCTCACCGCGGCCCTGCGCCGCGCCGAAGCGGCGGTGCAGAGCGGCGCGCCCGCCTCGCTCGCCGCCGACCGGGACGCCTTGGAGGCCGCCGCGGTGACCCTGGGTGGCCGGCCGCTGGCCGCGGGCCGCCCGCGCCTCCCGAACACGACCGCCCTCCTCTTTGACGTAGACGCCGAGATCTTGGTGATGGCGCTCGATATGGCCGGCCTCTGCGCCTCCACCGGGGCGGCCTGCTCCTCGGGGGCCGCCGAGCAGAGCCACGTGCTCGCCGCCATGGGCCTGCGGGGGCGCCCCCTGCGGCTCTCGGTGGGGCCGGGCCTCGACCTCGCCCGGGCGACGGCCGCCCTCGGCGCGCTGGGCGCCGCGCGGGCCGCGCTCGCCGACGGCGGCGAGACCCTGGGTGCGCCGCCTGTCGACGGATAGCCGCCCGGCGGAGGGAGGCCATGCGCGTCGTCGTCGCGATGAGCGGGGGAGTGGACAGCTCGGTCGTCGCCGGCCTGCTCGCAGAGCAGGGGCACGAGGTCATCGGCGTGCACATGAAGCTGCACGACGCGCCGACCGCGGCCGGGCCGGCCGACGCCAAGCGCTGCTGTGGGCTCGACGACGCGCTCGACGCGCGGGCGGTCGCCGACAAGGTGGGGGCGCGGTTCTTCGTGATGGACCTGCGTGAGGCCTTTCAGCGCGCGGTCATCGACGACTACACCGAGAACTGGGTGCGTGGCGCGACGCCCAACCCCTGCGTGCAGTGCAACGGCGTGCTCAAATTTCGTGTGCTGCTGCAGCGGGCCAAGGCCCTGGGCGCCGACGCGCTGGCGACCGGCCATTATGCCCGGATTACGGCTGAGGGTGGTCTGCTCGAGGCCGTCGACCGCGACAAGGATCAGTCCTATTTCCTGTTCCCCATGACCAAGGCAGCGCTCGCCGCGACGATTTTTCCGCTCGGCGGGCTGACCAAGGCTGAGGTGCGGGCGCACGCGCGCCGCATGGGGCTGCTCACCGCCGAGAAGCCCGAGTCACAAGAGACCTGCTTTATCCCCGATGATGACCACGCGGCTTTTGTCCAGCGCGCGCACCCCGACTTAGACGGCGCGGGTGAGATCTGCCACGAGGACGGTCGCGTCTTGGGTCGGCACGACGGCTATTGGCGCTTCACCGTGGGCCAGCGCCGCGGGCTCGGCGTGGCCACGGGGGCGCCGGTCTACGTGCTGTCGGTGGATCCCGATACCCACCGGGTCGTGGTCGGCCCACCGGAGCGGCTCTCGCACCACGCCCTCCGGGCCCGAGGCTTCGCGTGGCTTCGCAAGCCAGAGCCCGGGGAGGTGGTCGAGGCCCGCGTGCGGCACCGCGGCGCCCGCCTGCCCGTCGAGGTGGTGGAAGAGGAGGGCGCGCCCGAGGGCAGCCTTCAGCTGCGGTTTTTGGCCCCGGCCCGCGCCGCCGCCCGCGGCCAGGCGGTCGTGCTCTACGCGGGCCCCCAGGTCCTCGGCGGCGGTTGGATCCGCGACGTGCTCCCTGCTTGAGGTGTGAAATTGCCCCCGACCCCTTCGATTCCCCAGGTTCCAACCGGTCTTCACCTCGCCGCGCTGACCCATCCCAGCTATGCAAACGAGCACGCGGGCACCGAGCATTACCAGCGGCTTGAGTTCCTCGGTGATGCCCTCATCAAGGGCTATGTCGCCGAGGTCCTCTACTACGCCTTTCCCGACGAGCACGAGGGCCAGCTCTCGGACCGCATGCACCAGATCGTGTCGCGGGTCGGGCTGGCAAAGGCCGCCCGCACCCTGGGCTTGGACGCGCGCGACGGCCTCGGTCGCTATGTGCGCTTGGGCGGGAGCGAGCGCATCGCCAATGTTGATGGTCTGAGCGAGAAGATCCTCGAAGAGCTCTTTGAAGCCTGGGTTGGTGCGACGTTTTTGGTGGACGGCCCCGCCGCGGCGCGGGCCTTGGTGCAGGAGGCCGCCCGTCAAAACGGCCTCAGTCCGCTGACCTCGACCAATTACAAAGACATCCTCCAACGTTACGTGCAGCGCGCGGTGGGGGAGCTCCCCACCTACAGCGCGGCGCGGGTCCCGGGCACCCCCGACCACCTCGCCCGATGGGAGGCGTCGGTCGCGCTTCCTGACGGCGAAGGGGCCCCGTGGGCGCCAGGCCTCCGCGAGCTGGCCGAGGAGCGCTCCAAGCTGGCCGCCGAGCAAGCGGCGGCGCGCGCGCTGCTCCTCCGCCTCGGGGTGGACCCGGACACCGCCCCGCCGGACCGCCCGCCCGCCGCGCTCCCGCCCGCGGCCCTGCCCGGCCCGGCCGCCAAGCCGGCCCGCAGCCTGCTGAAAGAGCTCGCGGATGGGCGTGCAGAGCCCCCGCCGGCCTACGCCGATGACGAGGAGGGGCCGCCCCATCGCCGCGTCTTCACCGCCACCTGCACCTTTCGCGGGCAGGTCGGCCAGGGGAGGGCGGCCACCAAGAAGGCCGCGCAGGAGGCTGCTGCCGCCGATGTCCTGCAGCAGCTCCACGCGGCCGGCGCGGGCGGCGCTGCGTGACGACGAGGCGACGTCCCGCTGAGGGGTCACTTTGTGTCCGCGAATTGCCGCCCGACCTGCGGATCCTGCCTGCCCGAACGGGTCACCCGCGTTAGTCGCCCCCCATGCCCAGCCAACGTCCTCCGCACGCTCCGCCCCGCCGCCCGCTCCCCGCAGAGGACCTCGATGAGGCCCTCCTTGAGGGCGAGCTGGGTGATCCGTCCACCGAAGAGGCCTCCGCCTGGGATGCCGACGACGCCGCCGATCTTGAAGCCGACGGGGGGTTGGACCATGTCACCTGCAGCGAAGGCGGCGTGAGCCTCGGCGTGGGGCCCGCCTTCCCCACCGGCGAGCTCGACGCCGATGCTGCGGTCGCCGACACGGATATTGTCGACATTGAGAATGACGACGCTGACGATGAAGATGTCGACGCGGAAGGTGAGCCCGACGACGCCGACTTCGACGGCGCTGATCTCGATGACGACCTCGACGACGATGAAGACACCGACGAGGTCCACGCGCGCGTGCGGGTGGGCGATGACGAGGACGCCGACGGTCAGCCCGGCCCCGCGATCGACATCTCGGCGGTCGGCCCCAAGTCGCGGGCTTTTGCGTCACGGGCGCCCCGGCCTGAAGCGGGGGTGGATCCAAACCACCGCGCGGGCATGGTCGCGCTCGCCGGTCGGCCCAACGCAGGCAAGAGCACTCTGCTCAACCGGATTTTGGGCGAGAAGCTCGCGATCATGTCGCCCAAGCCGCAGACCACGCGCAACCGCATCCTCGGCGTGCACACCGAGCCGGGTTTGCAGGCCGCGATCTTCGACACTCCGGGCCTCCACAAGGCCCACAGCCGCATGAACCGCTCGATGGTCGACCAAGCGGTGGGCGCCCTCAGCGACGTTGACGTGGTGGTCTGGGTTCTCGACGGGCAAGAGCCCGCCCGTCGCGCCCGCCAGTCGAAGCCGCCCCTCGAGCGCGCCGAGCACATCGTGGCGACGATCCTGCAGCGTGAGGCCCGGGGCCCCATCGTCGTGGCCCTCAACAAGGTGGACCGCTGCGAAAAAGATTGGCTGCTGCCCGTGATCAGCGCCCTGGCCGAGCTCTTGCCGGGTGCTGACATCATCCCCGTCTCGGCGCTCAAGGGTGGCGGGGTGCGGCAGCTCATCGAGGTGCTCCGTGGGCACCTGCCCCAGCAGCCGCCGCTCTTCCCCGCCGACATGCTCACCGACGCCAGCGAACGTTTCATGGTGGCCGAGCTGATCCGCGAGAAGGTCTTCCACCTCACCAAAGAAGAGCTGCCCTACGCCACCGCGGTCGAGGTGGAGCAGTTCACTGAGGAGCCCGAGGCGCGCAACGGCAAGGGCCGCGTGCTCATCTTCGCCCGCATCCTCGTCGAGAGAGATGGCCAGAAGGGCATCATCATCGGCAAGCACGGCACGATGCTCAAAGAGATCGGCACCCGCGCCCGCGCAGAGATCGAGGCGCTGCTCGGCACCTCCGTCCACTTGGAGCTGCACGTCTCCGTCCGCCGCGACTGGTCGCGCGACCCCCGCACCCTGCACACCCTGGGCATCGAGTAGCGCCCCGGGCCAAGGCCACGAATGACCCCCGTTATCGCCATCGTTGGGCGGCCCAATGTGGGCAAGTCCACGCTGTTCAACCGCCTGACCGGCAGCCGCCAAGCCCTGGTCCACGACCGGCCGGGCGTCACCCGTGATCGCCACTATGGTTCGGCCCAGTACCTCGACCGTGAGGTCATCCTCATCGACACGGGCGGCTTTGAGCCTGACCTGAACGACCTCGCCGAGGGCGCGCTGTTTCGGCAGGTGCGCCGGCAGGCCGAGGCGGCGATCGACGAGGCCGACCTCGTGCTGTTCGTGGTCGACCGCGAGGCGGGCCTCACCGCCGCTGACCACATGACCGCCGAGATCCTGCGCAAGGCGCTGGGCTCGCGCCTCGAGCCGGGCCGATTGCTGCTCGTGGTCAACAAGTGCGACGGCCCGAAGCACGACGACGACTCCGCCGAGTTCTACAGCATGGGCTTGGGCGACCAGGTCTGCATCTCAGCCGAGCACGGGCGCAACATCTATGACCTGTGGGAGGCCATCCTCGAGCGGGTGCAGGCCCCCGAGGTCATCAGCGACGACGAGGACGAGGACGAGCGGCGGAGCCGCCCGAAGGCCGACCCCGCCGAAGAGGCGGCCGCCCTCGACATGGACCTGCCCCTTGAGCAGGTCGACGCCGACGACGGCAAGTCCGAGATCCGCATCGCGGTGATCGGCCGACCCAACATTGGAAAATCGACGCTGGTGAACCTGCTCATCGGCGAAGAGCGGCACGTCGTCCACGACATGCCGGGCACCACGATGGACGCCGTCGACAGCGTCTTTGTCTACAACGGGCGCCCCATGCGCCTAGTGGACACGGCGGGCATCCGGCGGCGCGCGCGCATCGACGACCGGCTCGAGTCCTACGCGACCATGCGCGCCATCAAGGCGATCGAGCGCTGCCATGTGACGCTGCTCGTGATCGACGGCGTGGAGGGCGTCACCGCGCAGGACGCGCGGCTCGCCGCGCTGGTCGCCGACCGCGGGCGGGCCTGCCTCCTCATCGTGAACCGCTGGGACCTCATCAAGACCGTGCCTGACCGCAACCACGCGGTCGTCGAAGAGGAGCTGCGCCAGTCGCTGCCCCACCTCGACTGGGCGCCGGCGCTGTACACCTCGGCGCTCACCGCGAAGGGCTGCCACCGCATCCTCCCCTTGGTCGAAGAGGTCTTCCGGGCCTTTGACCAGCGGATCTCGACGGCGCGCCTCAACGACTGGCTCCGCGCGGCGGTCGCGGCCAACCAGCCGCCGCAGAAGCACCACCACCCGGTGCGGCTCAACTACGCCACGCAGGCCCGGGTGCGGCCGCCGACCTTCATCCTGTTCAGCAACAGCCCCGAGGCCATCCGGCCGCCGTATCGGCGCTACCTCGAGAACCAGCTCCGCGAGGCGCATGGCTTCGTGGGCACCCCGATCCGCTTGAAGATCCGGCAGAAGCGTCGGCCGGGCGAGAGCAAAGCAGACGACTGAGGGCGCCACGCGCGGGCTGCAGCGCCCGCGCTGGCGGCGCGTGACGGCTGCGGCGCGGCCCTGACCCCGAGGCCCCATGATCCGCCTGCTCGATGATGACGTCATCAACCGCATCGCCGCGGGCGAGGTCGTCGAGCGCCCGGCCAGCGTGCTCAAAGAGCTGGTCGAGAACGCGCTGGACGCCGGCGCCCGCCACCTCGCGGTCGCGCTGCGCGGCGGGGGCACCGAGCTGGTGCAGGTCGCCGACGACGGCAGCGGCATGGACCGCAGCGACGCGACGCTCTGCCTCGAGCGCCACGCCACCTCGAAGATCATGCGTTTTGAGGACCTCGACGAGGTCGGCACCTTGGGCTTCCGCGGCGAGGCCGTGCCCAGCATCGCCGCGGTGAGCCGCTTTGAGCTGCTGACCCGCCTGCGCGGCGCCGACAGCGGCACCCGCGTGCGGGTCGAGGGCGGCAAGCTGGTCGACGTGGCCGAGGCGGGCGCGCCGGAAGGCACGCGGATCAGCGTGCGGGACCTCTTCTTCAACGTGCCGGCCCGGCGGAAGTTCCTCCGCACCGAGCCCACCGAGCTCGGCCACTGCGAAGAGGCCCTCCGGCGGATTTTGTTGATCCGGCCCGAGATCTCCGCCGAGCTGCTCGTGGATGGCCGCGCCCGCCTGCGCGCGCCCCTCGCCGCGGATCGCCTGGAGCGGGCCGCTGCGCTGCTCGGCCCGCCGGGCGCCCAGCTCGTGGCAGTGCAAGAGCAGCGGGGTGACTACGAGATTGACGCCCTGCTCAGCCCTCTCGAGCACAGCGCCGCCGCGAACCAGGCCCAGCTCTACCTCTACGTCAACGGGCGCTTCGTCCGCGATGGGCTGCTGCGCAAGGCGGTGACCGAGGCCTACCAGGCGCTGCTCCCGCGGGGGCGCGCGCCGCTGGTTGTGCTTGAGCTGCGCCTCCCCGCCGAAGAGGTCGACGTCAACGTGCACCCGGCCAAGATCGAGGTGCGCTTCCGCGAGGCCCGCCACGTCATCGAGCGCGTGGCCAGCAGCCTGCACGCGGGGCTCTCGCGCCTGGGGCACCGCGTCCGCCTGCCGAGCCCCGGCGCGCCCTGGGCCAGCGCGGTCGAGGCGGGGAATCAGCTCCGCCTCGGCCTGCCCACCGCAGGGGAGGGGCTTTCGGCGATCAGCGCCGCCATCCTGTCGGGCCCGCAGGGCTCTCAAAGTGACCCGCAGCAACGTGCGAGCAGGGCGCAGTCAGAGGTTGTGTCGGCGCAGCGAACTGAAACTCGTGCGCAGCCAACAGAGACAGGGGGGCTGATCAGCCTGAGTGAAGCCGAAGAGGGCAACTCATCGCCGTCGACCCTGCGAAGTGTCCCGCAGCACGTGGATATCATCGCGCAGCGAGCAGATGGCGGCCCGCGCTATTCGGTCCAGGCTTCGCAGCGAACCGAGAGCGACACGCAGCACTCGGCGGTGCGACGGGCGCCTCCGGTGATCGACCCCCGTCCGGCCTGGTCTCGGGCCTGGGCCAGCCCGCCGCGCCCCGCGGCTTTGGTCTCCGCCGCAGCGCCGGCGCCCGCGCCCGCCCCGTCGGGCAGCGGCCGCTACCAAGACCTCCGGCTCATCGGTCAAGCCTTGGGGCGCTTCGTGCTCGCCGAAGCGCCGGAGGGGCTGCTCCTGATTGACCAGCAGGCGCTGTCTTTGGCGCTGGTCCGCGCCCAGCTTGAGCCGCCCTCCGCTAGCCCGGGGCGCGCGCTGCTCAGCCCGCGGGTGGTCGAGCTGGACCCGGCCGCCCTCCACCGCTTTGCGGCGCTGGCGCCCGCCCTGGCCGCGCTCGGCGTGGTCGCAGAGGACTTTGGCCCCTCCGCCCTGATCCTCAAGCAGCTGCCGCTGGCGTTGAGCGCCGCTGACCCCGACGCCCTGCTGCCCGCCTTGCTCCGCGGGCCGAGCCTGCCCGGTGAGCCCGGTGGCCCCGGGCTCCGCGCGGCGCTGATCGAGCGGCTGTCTGCGCTCGCGGTGCCTGCCGAGCAGCAGCGCTCGCTCTACGAGCTGCGCGAGCTCCTCAAGCGTGTGGACGCCGTCCTCGCGGTGCCACCGCTCGAAGACACCGCCCGCTGCCGCTTGCTCACCGCGGCCGAGCTCGAGCGTTTGGTGCGCGGGGGGCGCCCATGAGCGGCGAGGGCCCGCCCATCCTGATCCTCGGAGGCCCGACCGCCAGCGGGAAAAGCGCGCTGGCCGTCGATCTGGCCGAGGCTTGGGGCGGTGTTGTGGTCTCGGCCGACGCGATGACCGTCTACCGCGGCCTCGACGTGGGCACGGCCAAGCCCAGCGCCGCGGACCGCGCGCGGGCCCCCCACCGCGGCCTCGACCTCCGCGATCCGCACGAGGACTTCAACGTCGCCGACTTCCTCGCCGAGGTCGAGGCGGCGCGGGCCACCGGCCAGCCGGTGATCGTCGCGGGTGGGACGCCGTTTTGGCTCGCCGCCCTGGTCCGGCCCTTGGCCCGGCTGCCTGAGCCCGACCCCCTCATACGGGCCGAGATTGAGCAGATCGATGATCTGCACGGCGCTCTCGCCGCGGTCGATCCAGAGAGCGCCGCGCGCCTTCACCCGCACGACCGGGTGCGGCTGGTGCGGGCGCTCGAGGTCTTCCGCCTCACTGGCGCGCCCATGTCGGCGGTGCACGCGGCGGGCGCCGGCCGGCCTCCGGTCCCTCACCGCCTCGTGTGGTTGGACCGCGACGACCTGCAGGCCCGCATCGGCGCGCGCCTCGACCAGATGCTGGCCGGCGACTACCTCGGCGAGCTGCGCCGGGCGCTGAACGCAGGGGTGCCACCGACCTGTAAGCCACTGAAGTCCTTCGCCTATGTGCACCTCGTCGCGCACCTGCACGAGGGCCTCGCCTGGGATGAAGCGCTCCGCTGCACCCGCCGAGACACGTGGCGCCTGGCCCGCAAGCAGCGGACCTGGGCCCGCGGGATGGGGTGGGCGGCGGCGCCCGTCGAGGCCGGATGGGCCGCCGCAGAGGCCACCTTCGGCCCGCGCCCGGCGGCGCGATGAGCCTCCGGGACTGGCTCTGGCGGCTGCCCGCGGGCGCCTTGGCGTTGACGATGGTGGTCGCGGGCCCTCCAGGGCGGTGGGGCGCCGCGACCTGGGCCGATGAGCTGCTACCCGGCCGGGCGGTGCGCACCCTGGAGATCGACGTCGAGCGCGGCGACGTGACGCTGCTGCTCGGCCCCGTGGTGCGGATCCGCCGCTCCGCGCCCGCGTGGGCGAGCGCCCTCGACCTGCGCCACCACCTCGACGCAGGCCAGCTCCGGCTGTGGGCCCGCTGCCGGGTGCCCAGCGACTGCCCGGTGACCCACGTGATCACCGCGCCAGAGCACACCTTGGTGCGCGTCCGCATGGGGCAGGGCACGCTCCGCGCCGTCGGCGTGGCGCAGCTGGACGCGCAGATCAGCCGCGGCGACGCGATCGTGAGCGATCCGCGCGACCTGCGGCTGGCCGTGGGCAGCGGGCAGGTGCGCCTGTCGGCCCGCGCCCCGGTGCGCGTCGAGGTCAGCGTCTCAGAGGGCGATGTCGACGCCGCGCTCCCCGCCGACACGACGGCGATGGGTCTGGTGGGCCGCGCGCTCGCGCTCGAGGGTGTGCAGCTGAAGGGCGCGCAGCCCGCTGATCCGGCGATTCGGCTGGCCGCGCCGGGCGGGCGGGTGCAGGTCGTCGGCCTGCAGCCCACCACCGCCCCCCAACCCGCGCCGTGGTAGCGGTCCGGGTGATAGGCTCTGGGGTTGGGGCCGCCCGCAGCGGCCCCGCCGTTGGGGAGCGCGGCCGCGCCGCGTGGAGGTGAAGATGCTCTGGCGCACCATTCTCGGTCGACCCGCGCACATGCGCGCGCTGCGCTGCGCCGCGCTGGTCCTCGGGTTGGGGCTGGCCCTGGCCGCCGCCCCCGCCCAGGCGGGCGTGAACGAAGACCTCAGCACCGCACGGGCCGCGCTGGTGGCGGGCGACGCCAAGGCCGCCCTCGCTGCGCTTCAGTCTGCCCAGGCCGCCGCCCAGAGCTCGACCGAGCTCGTGCCGAACCGGCAGCTGGCGCAGATCTTCTACCTCCGCGGCGTGGCGCTGCGGCTGAACGGCGACAAAGAGGCGGGCAACGCCGAGTGGCGCCAAGCGCTGGTGATCCACAACCAGCACGAGTGGGACGGGGCCCTCATCGCAGACAACGAGGTGCGCGACTTTTTCGAGGCCCTGCGCTCAGAGGTGCGCGGCCGGCCCAAGGTCGACGCCCTCGTGCCGGCCCAGGTCGGCGCGGCCAAGCTGTTCATCGATGGCGAGCGTGCAGAGGCCGGCCAAAAGGTGCTGGAGGGGCTGCACCTCAGCCAGGTCGCCTGCCCAGAAGACGTGGTCTACGGCCAGTGGACGCGCTTCGACAAAAAGACCAAGTGGTTGAAGCTCTGCCCGAAGGGCGTCGACACCACCGTCGTGGTCGCCGCCGCCGAGGACGACTTCGGCATGCCCAATTTCGGCGATGAGCCCGCCGAGCCGGCGGTGGCTGCGACCGACCCGAAGGCGGGTGACCCCAAAGGTGGGGACCCCAAGGCAGGTGAGGGCGGCGAGCCCTTGTCTATGCCCGAGGGTGGGGGTGAGAAGCTCATCGGGCCCCGTCGGGTGAGCTGGCCCCTGGTGGCGGCAGGCGGCGGGACGCTGCTCGCTTCGGGCGCGACCCTGCTCGTGGCCAACGCCCGCAACAACGCCTTCTATTCAGACACCTACACCGATGTGGCCGCAATGGAGCAGGCCCAGGCGCGCACCAACCGCGCGGGCTACCTCGGCTACAGCCTCGGCGGCGTGGGCGTCGCGCTCTGCGCCGCCGCCGTCATCCCCTGGTAGCGGCTTCGCCGCGCCCCTCGCCGCTCCTACGCCGCTCCTACGGAGGACTCCGCATGGACACCGTGCTCGAGTTCGAGCGCCCCATCATCGAGCTCAAGAAGCGGGTCGAGTCCCTCCGCGAGATCGAGCGAGAGACGGGCGCCGACCTCTCTGCCAGCATCGAGCAGCTCGGCCGCCAAGCCGATCAGCTGCAGCGCAGCATCTTCGACCAGCTGACCCCCTGGCAGCGCACGCAGCTGAGCCGCCACCCCAGCCGGCCCTACACCCTCGACTACGTCGACGGCCTGTTCACCGACTGGATGGAGCTGCACGGGGATCGCGCAGGGCACGATGATCAGGCCATCGTCGGCGGCCTGTGCCGCCTCGATGGGCGGCCGGTTGTGGTCATCGGCCACCAAAAGGGCCGGAACACCCGCGAGAACCTTAAGCGGAACTTCGGGATGCCACGCCCCGACGGCTACCGCAAGGCGCTGCGCTTGATGAGGCTGGCCGAGCGTTTTGGCCGCCCGATCATCACCTTCATCGACACCCCGGGGGCCTACCCGGGCATCGACGCCGAGGAGCGCGGCCAGGCTGAGGCTATCGCCAAAAACATCATGGACATGTCCTACCTCCGCGTGCCGGTGGTGGCGGTCGTGATCGGCGAAGGCGGCAGCGGCGGCGCCTTGGCGCTCGGCGTGGCCAACCGCGTGCTGATGCTCGAGAACAGCACCTACAGCGTGATCTCGCCCGAGGGCTGCGCCGCCATCCTCTGGCGTGACCGGGCTGAGGGCCCGCGCGCCGCCGAGGCCCTCCGCATCACCGCCGGGGACTGCCTGCGCCTGCGGGTCGTCGACGAGGTCATCCCCGAGCCGACGGGCGGCGCGCACCGCGATCACCCCGGGGTCATCGCGGCGGTCGGCGCGGCGCTGCGCCACCACCTCGGCGCGCTGGCCGGGCTCAGCCCCGAGGCGCTCCAAGATGACCGCTACGACCGCTTCCGCGGCCTCGGCGCGGTCACCGAGCCGCCACCGCTCACGATGCCCCTGCTCGAGGGCGCGGCCGAGCCGCCGTCGGCATGAGCGCGGCGCCCCGCCGGCTCGGCGCGACCGGCGCGCTGCGCGGCGTGGTCGAGCTGCCGGGTGACAAGTCGATCAGCCACCGGGCGCTGTTGTTCAACGCGCTGGCGACGGGCACGGCCGAGCTGAGCGGGGTGCTCGACGCCGGCGACACCCGCAGCACGCTGCGCTGCTTGCGGGCGCTGGGCGTCATCATCGAAGAGCGCGGGCCGGGGCGCTTTCGGGTGCAGGGCCGCGCGGGGGCGCTGCAAGAGCCCGAAGACGTGCTCGACTGCGGCAACTCGGGCACGACCATGCGCACGCTGCTCGGGCTGCTGGCGGGGCAGCCCCTCCACGCCTGCCTGACGGGGGACGCGAGCCTTCGTCGACGCCCGATGGGCAGGGTGACCCGCCCCCTGCGCGGGCTGGGCGCGCAGATCGACGGCGCAGGTGCGGGGGAGCGGGCGCCGCTCTCCATCCGCGGCGGCGTGGTGCACAACCGGCAGATCGAGAGCGACGTGGCCAGCGCCCAGGTCAAGACCGCGCTGCTGCTCGCCGGTCTGCAGGGCGAGGGGCGCCTGAGGCTCAGCATCCCCGACAGTCGCGACCACTCCGAGCGCATGCTCCGCGCGATGGGGGTGGAGCTCGAGGCGGTGCCCGGGCGCCTCAGCTTGGTCGGCGGGCAGTCGCTGCGCGCGATCGACGTGGTGGTGCCTGGTGACGTCTCTTCCGCCACCTTCTGGCTGGTCGCGGCGAGCATCACCCCCGGCAGCGACCTGCTGCTGCGCGGCTGCGGGCTGAACCCCTCTCGGTGCGGCGCGCTCGACCTCCTGCGGCGGATGGGCGCCGACATTGACGTGCTCAACGCGCGCGAGGTGGCCGGAGAGCCGGTGGGCGACCTCGTCGTGCGGTCCGCGCCGCTGCGCGGGGTCGAGGTGGGCGGCGCGGAGATCCCGCGGCTCATCGACGAGATCCCCGTGCTGGCCGTGGCCGCGGCGGTCGCCGCGGGGCCGACCACCTTCCGGGACGCCGCCGAGCTGCGCCACAAAGAGTCCGACCGGGTGAGCTCGACCCTGGCCCTGCTTCGTACCTTGGGGGTCGCGGCGGCAGAGCTGCCCGATGGCCTCGTGGTCCCGGGGGGCGCACGCCTGCGCGGCGGCGAGGTTGATCCGCGCGGTGACCACCGCCTCGCGCTCTCCGCCGCGGTCGCCGCCTGCGCGGCCGAGGGTGAGATCGTGATCACTGACCCTGACGTTGCCTCCGTCTCTTATCCGAGCTTCTGGTCCGACCTGGCCGCCGTCCAGGGCGCCGCGGACCACCCGAGTGCCTCATGAGCAGCCCCGCGACCCCCCGCCGCATCGCCATCGCCATCGACGGCCCCGCCTCAAGCGGGAAGGGGACGATGGCGCGACTCTTGGCCCAGGAGCTGGGCTATTCTTATGTCGACACAGGCGCGCTGTACCGCGTGGTCGGGCTACGGGCGCTGGGCGCCGGCCTCGATCTCGGGGACGGTGAGTCGGTCGGCGCGCTGGCCCGCGCCCTGCGCCTGCACTTTGGGTGGAGCGAGCGGGGGCTGCGGGTCTTCGAGGGCGAAGATGACCTCAGCGACGCCATTCGCAACGAGAGGGTGGGGCGCGCAGCCTCGGACGTCGCGGTCCTGCCCGCGGTCCGGGCGGCGCTGTTGGGCTTGCAGCGCGCGCTCGGGGCCGCAGGCGGCGTGGTGGTCGACGGGCGCGACATCGGCACCGTGGTCCTCCCCGACGCCGCGCTGAAGGTCTACCTCGACGCCGATCCGGCCGAGCGGGCCCGCCGTCGGGCGACTGAGCTGCGGGCGAAGGGTCAGGATGCTGACGAGCAGGCGATCTTCGACGAGCTCGTCGCCCGCGACGCCCAAGATGCCGGGCGCGCCCACGCGCCGCTCTGCCAAGCCGCTGACGCCGTTCGGGTCGACAGCACCGGCCGCACCCCCGCCGCGGTGCTGGCCGAGCTGGTCGCGCTCGCCCGCGCGCGCATGTGAGCGTCCGCGCGCCTTGGCTGCGCGGCCCTGCGCGCTTGCCCCGCCGCGATCCACCGACTAAGAGCGCGGGTCCCGCATCCTCGCCCCCTTGGGGGTGACCACACCGTCGCTCCGGCCGGAGCGCCCGCAAGTTCGCGGGCCGCGTGTGGGGTGCACGCAGGGGCCCCGGTGCGACCGCGATGGGACGCGGCCACTGAGTCGGCGTCGAGGTGGGCTCGAGCGCCGCGGTCTGTTCTCCCACCCGGTTTCCACCCGTCGCGGGCCCAAGGCCCCGACCCGAGGCATTCACTTCATGTCCAAGTCCAACGTGACCCTCGACGCCGACCTCGCCACCATCGGCGGTGAGGACTTTGCCGGCTTCTTCGACCAGTACCTCGAGCGCGAGAGCATCCGCGAGCAGAGCGTGGTCAGCGGCCGGGTCATCAACATCGAGGGTGACCGCGTCATCGTCGACGTCGGCTACAAGGCCGAGGGCGTCATCGCCGCCGCTGAGTTCCGCGACGAGGACGGCAACCTGACCATCGCCGTCGGCGACACGGTGGACGTCTACCTCGGCGCGATGAGCGAGGAGGAGGGCCAGCTGACCCTCTCCAAGCGCCGCGCCGACGAGATGAAGGCTTGGGAAGAGATCTCGAAGGCCTACGAGGCCGACCAGACCGTGCGCGGTCAGGTCACGAGCCGCGTCAAGGGCGGCCTGAACGTCGACATCGGCGTCAAGGCCTTCCTCCCCGGCAGCCAGGTCGACCTGCGCCCGGTCAAGAACCTCGAGAAGCTCATCGGTGAGACCCTCGACTTCAAGATCATCAAGTTCAACAAGCGCCGCGGCAACATCGTGCTGAGCCGCCGCGTCCTCCTCGAGGAGGAGCGCCTCCGCCAGCGGAAGGAGACCCTCAAGGATCTCCAGGTTGGCGTCGTGATGAAGGGCGTGGTGAAGAACATCACCGACTACGGCGCCTTCATCGATCTGGGCGGCATCGACGGCCTGCTCCACATCACCGACATGACCTACGGGCGCATCAACCACCCCTCCGAGATGGTCGAGGTGGGCCAGGCCCTCGAGGTCAAGATCCTCAAGTTCGACCCCGACACCCAGCGCGTCAGCCTCGGCTACAAGCAGATCCGCCCCGATCCGTGGGAGGAGGTCGACCTCAAGTACCCCGTCGGCGCCATCGTCCGCGGCAAGGTCGTCTCGATGCCCGACTACGGCATCTTCGTGGAGCTCGAGGACGGCATCGAGGGCCTCGTCCACATCTCCGAGATGACCTGGAACAAGCGGGTCAAGCACCCCAGCAAGCTCGTCAACCTCAACGATCTCGTCGAGGCCAAGGTCATCGGCGTGGACGTCGAGAACAAGCGCATCAGCCTCAGCATGCGCGAGCTCGAGCAGAACCCCTGGGAGCTCGTCGAGGAGCGCTACCCCATCGGCTCGATCGTCCAGGGCAAGGTCCGGAACATCACCGACTTCGGCCTGTTCGTCGGCATCGAGGAGGGCATCGACGGCCTCGTGCACATCTCCGACATGTCCTGGTCGCAGCGCGTCAAGCACCCCTCCGAGATCTACAAGAAGGGGGATGACGTCGAGGCCCGCGTGCTCAACATCGACAAGATCAACGAGCGCTTCAGCCTCGGCATCAAGCAGCTGCGCGATGACCCCTGGTACAGCGTCCAGGCCCGCTACTTCCTGGGCCAGGTCGTCAAGGGCAAGGTCGTCTCCCGCACCGACTTCGGCGTC
This sequence comes from Deltaproteobacteria bacterium, assembly GCA_016792625.1. GTDB lineage: Bacteria > Myxococcota_A > UBA796 > UBA796 > UBA2385 > JAEUKK01. The sequence continues at coordinate 44,566 of JAEUKK010000001.1, forward strand.
TTTGTCGAGATCGAGGAGGGCGTCGAGGGCCTCGTGCACATGTCCGAGCTCACCCAGACCGAGGGCGACTGGGCGAACAACTACCCGGACGGCAAGGAGGTCATCGTCGAGGTGCGGCGCATCGACCCCCACGATCACAAGATCAGCCTGTCCGAGCGCGGCGCCGCCGAGCGCGGCGAGACCGAGGGCAGCGTCCAGGCCTACATGGCCAACCAGGGCGACGGCAGCAGCCGCCTGGGCGACGTGATGGGTGACCTCGGCCGCAAGCTGGCCCAGGCTGGCATCGGCCGCGGCAACCGCGACGAGTAAGCACCTCGGGCTTCGGCCCGGTCGCCAGCGCCGCCCCGGGGGGATCTCCCTTCGGGGCGGTCGCTGTTTTGGGCGCGGAGCTCCGCGCGCGACCTGCAGCCCAGCGGGGAAGAAACCGCCGGCTTTGGCGTGCAGCAGACCCTTCTCCACATCCGGGCCGGAGCGCTCCCCCCGGGTTAGTCCGCCGCCATCGGGCGCCTCCGCCCACCCGCATTGGAGATCCCATGTTCCGCGAGCTGCCCGGTGCCGTGCCCCTTGAAGATGAGGTCCTCCGCTTCTGGGACGCGCAGGGCATCTTCCAAAAGAGCCTGCAGGCGGCCGCCGGCCGCCCGCGCTTCGTCTTCTACGAAGGGCCGCCCACCGCGAACGGCACGCCGCACAACGGGCATGTGCTCACCCGCGTGATCAAAGACCTGCTGCCCCGCTACAAGGCGATGCGCGGCTACCTCGTCGACCGCAAAGCCGGGTGGGACACGCACGGCCTGCCCGTCGAGATCGAGGTCGAGAAAGAGCTGGGCATGCGCGGCGGCGCGAACAGCCCCTTCGCCAACGCGCGCGAGGCGGTGCTCGCCTATGGGCTCGATAAGTTTGCCCAACGTTGCATCGAGTCGGTCTTCAAATACACCAACGAGTGGGAGACCCTGACCAAGCGGGTCGGCTTCTGGGTTGACCTCGACGACGCCTACGTGACCTACCATCGGTCCTATGTTGAGAGCGTGTGGTGGGCGCTGCACGTTCTTTTCGAGCGGGGCCTGCTCTATCAGGGCAAGAAGGTGGTCTGGTGGTGGCCCGAGGGCGGCACCGCGCTCAGCTCGGGTGAGGTCGGCGAGGGCTACCGCGACGTCGATGATCCCAGCGTCACCGTGCGCTTCCCGCTGGTCGACCGGCCCGAGGTCACCGTGCTCGCCTGGACGACCACGCCCTGGACGTTGCCCAGCAACACCGCGCTGGCCGTCAACCCCAAGCACACCTACGCCATCGCCCGCGTCGCTCGCCCGGGTGGGGCCGAGGGCGAGACCGAGCTGGTGCTCATGGCCGAGGCGCTGCTGCCGCCGGGCGCCGAGCTGCTCGAGCGCCACACGGGCCTCGAACTTGAGGGATGGCGCTACACCGCGCCGTTCTCGTGGGCGACCGCCGAGGGCGGCGATGCCCACAAGGTGGTCTGCGGGCCCCACGTCGCCCTCGACCAGACCGGCGTGGTGCACACCGCCCCGGCCTACGGCGAGGACGACCACCGCCTCGCGCTCGACAAGGGCATCGGCTTGCTCCAGCTAGTCGGCCCCGACGGGCGTTTTGGCGCCGAGGCGCCAGAGTGGGTGCGCGGCCTGCACTTCAAAGAGGCTGACAAGCACATCATCCGCGACCTGCGCGAGCGGGGCCTGCTGTTCAAACAAGAGACCATCCGCCACAGCTACCCCTTCTCGCCGCGATCCAAGGATGATCCCTTGATGCAGCTCGCCCGACCGGGCTGGTTCATCAAGACCACCGCGTTCAAAGACGAAGCCTTGGCCAACAACGCGGCGGTCCAATGGCTGCCCGAGCACATCCGCGACGGCCGCTTCGGCGACTTCCTGCGCAACAACGTCGACTGGGCGCTGTCGCGCGAGCGCTTCTGGGGCACCCCGCTCCCGATCTGGACCTGCGCGGGCTGCGGGCAGCGCCAGTCCTTCCCTGGCGTGGCCGCGCTCAAGGCCGCCGGCGCGACCGGTTTTGACCCCACGGTCGATGAGCACCTCGCGGTGCACAAGCCCTGGGTCGACAAGGTCACCGTGCCCTGCGCTGCCTGCGGCGGCGTCATGGAGCGGGTGAGCGAGGTCATCGACTGTTGGTTCGACTCGGGTTGCATGCCATTTGCGCAGTTTGGCTTCCCGCACCAGGGGGTCGAGCGCTTCCAACAGAGCTTCCCGGCCGATTTTATCTCTGAGGCGGTCGATCAGACCCGCGGCTGGTTCTACAGCCTGCTCATGATCTCGACGATGGTCTTTGATGAGCAGACCTGCCAAAAGTACGGCCTGCCCTATGATCCCGAGGCCCGTGGCCTGCCGCGCCCCTACCGCAATTGCGTGGTGCTCGGCCACGTCTGCGACATGGAGGGCAAGAAGGAGAGCAAGTCCTCCGGCAACTACACCAGCCCCGACCTCGTGCTGCGCGGCCGCATGAAGATGCGCGTGGTCGCTGATCCCGCGCTCAAGCCCGACGAGCTGGGCATGGGCAAGGCCGCCGTCCGCAGCATCGATCTGGGCGCCAAAGAGCGCATGCGCATGACGGTCGGCGAGCTCGAAGAGGGCGGCCTGCACGTCACCCTCAAAGAGGGGCCGCATCGGGGCAAAGAGACCGTGGCCCTGCACCCCGACACGCTGGCGGCCATCGGTGGCCCCAAAGAGGTCTGGTTGCACGCGCCCTTTGAGCCGCCGGGCGCCGACGCCTTCCGTTGGTTGTTCTACGCGGCCAACGCGCCCTGGACCAACACGCGCCTCAGCCTGCGGGCCATCCGCGAGGGCCAGCGCGAGTTCCACATCCGGCTGGGCAACGTGTACAGCTTCTTCTCGATCTACGCGAACATCGCCGGCTTTGACCCGGCGGTGCACGCGGGTCGCAGCAGCGCGCATGTGCTCGACCGGTGGATCCGCGGCGAGCTCGACCAGCTCATCGTTTCGATGACCGAGCACCTCGACGGCTACCGCATCTACGAGGCGGCCCGCGCGCTCTCGGCCTTCGTCGACGGCCTGAGCAACTGGTACGTGCGCCGCTCCCGCGACCGCTTTTGGGGCGACGGCGAGGCCGCGCTCGACGCCCTCTCTACGCTCTATGGCGTGCTGCTCGAGCTCTCGAAGCTGGCTGCGCCTTTTGTGCCGTTCATGGCCGAGGGGCTCTACCTGCGCCTCGGCGGGGCCGAGGCCGCCGGTGGCCAGCCCTCTGTGCACATGGAGGCCTGGCCCAACCCAAGCGGCGCCGCCGACGCAGCGCTCAGCGAAGACATGGCGCTCATCCGCGAGCTGGCCAGCCTCGGCCTGTCGGCCCGCGCCACGGTGGGCGTGAAGGTGCGCCAGCCGCTGCGGGCCGCTGAGGTGATGCTCGCCGACCCGGCCCGCGCCGAGCGCCTCGCCGCGCTCGTGCCGCTGCTGGTCGACGAGCTCAACGTGCGTGAGGTCCACTTCGGCGCCGAGGCCGCCCGCTTCGTCGACTTCAAGGTCAAGCCGAACTACCCGAACCTCGGCAAGCGCCTGGGCAAAGAGATGAAGGCCTGCGCCGCCGCGCTCTCGGCCGCCGCGCCGGCGACGGTGCGCGCCGGCCTGCTGTCGGGGGGCTACACCCTGACCCTCGACAGCGGCCCGGTCACGCTCAGCGAAGAGGACGTGGTGGTCGAGGTCGCGCCGCGCGCGGGGTTCAAGGCCGCCGGCTCGGCTGCGGCTGTGGTCGCGCTGCACGCCGACGTGGACGATGATCTGCGCGAAGAGGGCCTGTCCCGCGAGCTGGTGAACCGCATCGCCGGCGCGCGCAAGGACCTCGACCTCGGCTACACCGACCGGATCCGGGTCGGCTTGCGCGGCGGCGCCGCGGTGCTCGCCGCCGCCCGCCGCTTTGAGGCCCGCCTGCGCTCCGAGACCCTGGCGGTGGCGCTGGACTTCGTCGAAGATGAGCAAGCGCCCGCTGATCTCGACGGGCACCCCTTCGCGTTGACCGTCGAGAAGGCCTGAGCCGGTGCCCGCGGCGCTGCCCGGCGAGCTCATCCGCACCCTGTCTTTTCACGGGGCGGTCGAGCTGCGCGCGGGCCTCGACGCCGCGGCGCCGGCCTTTGAGCGCGCCCAGCTCGCGCCTTTTGACGACCGGCTGGTGCTCTTTTTGCGCCCGGGCGGCCCGGTGCTCGCCGGCCTCGCCCGCGACAGCGCGCTCGAGCTGCAGGCCCGCGACCCCGCCGGCAGCTACAGCCTGCGGCTGCTCGGCCGCGCTTGGCCGACGGTCTCGGTGGCCCGCGCGCCCAACCGCAGCGCGCTGGAGCCCTGGCTGCCCGAGGGCGGCGGCGGCCACGCCCTCATCTGCACCGACTACTACGTCGATCACATCGAGATGAGCCTCGGCGCGGGCGAGGCGCGCCAGCGCTTCTTTGGCCCGGTGCCTGGCGCGCCGCCGCCCCGGCGGGGGCTCGCCGCGGTGCGCTGGCTGCGGGTCGGCCTCGCGGGCCTCGGCGGGGTGGGCGCCGCGGTGAGCGCGCTGGTCGCCTTCATCTGGCTCGGCGTGCAAGGGGCGGAGTTTCCGGGGCGGCCCTTCGCGCTCGCCGCGGCGGTGCTGACCGGTGCCGCGGGGGCGATCGGCGGAAAGAACGTCCAGCAGGCCATAGTTTACGCGAGCGCCGCGGCGGGCCGGGCGCCCCACAGCCTCGCGGCGCCGCTGCTCGACGCCGGCCTCGCGCCCCTCCGCGCCCGCGACGTCGGCCTCGTGCTGCTGGTCGCCCATGTGCTCGGGCTGGCCGTGCTCGGCGCGGTCTGGTCGCCCGATCTGGCGCTGCTCACCCTCGGGGGCGCGCTCGCCTGGCTCAGCCTGCCGGCCGCGGCCCTCCACCACCTGTCGGCGGGCCGCGCCTCGGGCCCCAAGGAGCCCCGATGATCGTCTCGCTGCGCGGCAGCAGCCCCCGCGCCCTGGTCGCCGGGGTGCTGCTCATGTCGAGGGCCCGCCAGTTCGGGCAGCGCCTTGAGGTGCACATCGTCGGTGACCCGCGCGACATCAGCCCGGTCTGCGGGCCGGCGGTGGTGATGAGCCCGGTGCTCGCCTCCTGTGGGGTCGGGCGGCGCCACGGGGGCAGCGGCCTCATCCTCGTCCCCGGTCCGGCCGACCAGCCGCTGATGACCTGCCTCGAGGTCGACGGCTGCGGCCCCTGGTTCACCGTGGACCGGGCCGGGCGGGGCGAGGCCGCGGCCACCCGGGCCCTGCTCGCCCTGCGGAGGGACCCCTCGGGCGAGCGGCGGGCCTTGGGCGAGGCGGCGCTGCGGGCGCTGACGGGGCTCGGCCTGCCCGTCGAAGCCTCGGCTTTGGACCTGCTGTTTGGCGCGCCGACCTCGGCCTTGGAGCGGGTCGCCCTCGCCCAGCGCGCCGCGGCTGGGCTGACCGGCCGCAGCCGCGAGCCCCACGCGCTGGGCCTGCTCCAGCCCGCCCTCGACCCGCCCGATCCGCTCGCCGGCCCGCTCGATCTTGCGGCCCTGCGGCGCGCCGCGCAAGATGGCGCGCTCGACGCCATTCTCCAGCGCCTTCGGCCGACGGCACGCACGCCGGCACAGGCCTGGGTGCAGCGCGCCCTCGCCGTGGCCTCCGCCGACCCCGCCGATCCTTTGGTGGTGCTCGCCGTCGCCCTCATCGAGCTGCTCGGCCCGCTCTCCGCGCTGCCCAGCGGCGTGCCGCTGCCCGCCCTGGGCGCCGGGGCCGACGCGGTGGCCCGGGGGCTGTCGGCGGCCCTCGGCGCGACCGGTGAGCCGGCGCCGGCGCACGAGGGTCTGCTGTCGACCTTTCGGCTCTTTGGGGGGCGCTTCGTCGAGGATGCCCGCGGCGCCGTTGATCTCGAAGGTCAACCCCCGCCCGCTGACCCGGTGGAGCGCTGGGCCTGGTTCGCCGCGCAGGCCAAGGCTGCGGCGACCGAGGCCGACCGGCTGTGGCGGCGGGTCATCGATCCGGAGTCCTGAGCGCCGGCGCGCGCCACCGGCGGCGCCCCCGCGCGCGCCCACAACAGCGCGCAGGCGCGGCCCGCCTTGACATCGCGGCGCGGCTGCTCGACCCTGCCCCTGAGCGGGGTGACCCCGCTGTCCGTGGAGTGGATGTGGCCCCGGCCGACGCCCGATCGCGACCCGCCGCCGAGCGCCCCGCCGCTGCCCCCGAAGAGGAGGACAGCCGGAGCTGGGCCCGCCGTGGCCCGCCCCGCGGCGGGACGCCCCCCGACATCCTCTACCATGCGACCTCGGAGCGCCGGGTGCGCAAGCTGCAGGCCCGCGGGGCGCTTGAGGTGCGCGGCGGCCGCCCGGTTTACCTGAGCCGGCACGAAGGCCAAGCTTGGCATGTGGCCCACCGGCAGGTCGAAGATCCGCTGGTGCTCTATGTTGACGTGAGCCGCGCCCAGCGCGATGGCTGCCGTTTTGAGCGCAACGGCCAGGGGCTCTGGCAGACCGAGGCGGTGCCCCTGCGCCACGTGCTCAACCTGCGGCCGGGCTTCGCCGAGCAGGTGAGCGCCGGGGGCATCCCCGTGTACTTTGGGCCCGAGGGCCCCGAGCTGGCGCTGATCAAGGTGCAGCGCCGCAGCGGGATCACCTGGGAGGTCGCCAAGGGCAAGCTCGAGCAGGGCGAGAGCCCCGTCGTCGCCGCCGCCCGCGAGATCCAGGAGGAGATGGGGCGCGAGCTCTCCCTCCGCCCCATCGAGACCCTCGGATATATCCGCTATGGTTTTCAGACCCCCGACGGCCAGCCGCGGCTCAAGACCCTGCACATGTACCTCTTCGCCACGCCCGAGCGCTTGATGGACTGGGCCCCGCCCGCCCGCGAGGGTGTGATGGAGGTCGGCTGGTTCGCGCCCGAGCTCGCCGCGCGCCTGGTGACCCACCGCAGCCTGCGCCCGCTGATGCGGCGGGTCTGTCAGCTCCTCCTGGGCTGAGGCGCGGCGCGGTCTGGGGCACCGTATGGGGCACGCGATGGGGCCCCGTTCGCTTGTTCAAGCCGGTCGGGGACCGGTCGAGGGGAGGGGAGATGCCAGCCGCCGCCGCGTGGTTCAAGGTCGCCCCCGAGCGGCTGATCGAGCAGGGGAAGCTGAGCCTCAGCCTGCTGCGCGACCCCGAAAACGCCCCCCGGCGCGCTGAGCTCGCCGTGGTCGGGCTCGAGGGCGCGCGCTTCACCTTCGCGCTCGAGGACGCGCTGGCCGGCCTCGAGGCGGCCCGCGCCGAGCAGCTGCGCCTGAGCGAGGCCTTGGAGGAGGAGCGCGAGCAGGACCGCATCCTCGCTGAGGAGGGCTTCCGCTGGCTGCAGCGCCTGCACGCCCGCGGGCGCTATGCGGCCGCTGGCGGCGCTGACCCCGAGGGTGAGCTGCCTGCGCGCCTCGGCTACCGCAGCCTGCCCCGGGCGCGCGGCGCCGGCGTCGAGGCCGAGCTGCAGCGCGTGCTGCCCGAGGTCGAGGCGCTGCTCCCCCGCCTGCTGCCCCACGGCGTCGATCAGGCCTTCCTCGACGAGGGCCAGCAGCTCGGGCGGGGCTTGGCGCGGGCCCGCCAGCGCACCGCCGAGGTCCAAGGGCGCCGCAAAGACGCGACCGCTGCCGTGCGCGGGGGCGAAGAGGCCGTGGCCACCTTGCTCCGTCGGCTGGTGGCGGCGGATGAGGCGGCAAGCCTCGATCTCCCCGGGCGTGCGATCAGCTTCCCTCTCCGCCTGCTCGCCCCGCCGCGCAAGGGCGGCATCCGCGCCGAGGGCTGAGCGCCGCTGTGCTCCTGCGCGGCCCCGCGACCCCAGCGTGGGCATCGGGCCGCCCTGCGCAGGCTCAGTCGATGAAGGTCAGGTCCCAGGTGCCGACGCCGAGGGAGCTCGCCCAGGTCCCTTCGGCGGTGCAGTCGTCGAAGTCAAAGGTGCCCGCGAAGGAGACATCCTGCTCCTCCCCCGTCAGGCTGCCGTCTTCGGCGACCATACCTGAGGACGAGGTCGTCACCCCGGTCTCGACGGTGTAGACCACCGCCGAGAAGGCGCCGTCCGCGTCGAGCTGGGCGTCAATGGTGCCGGTGGCGTCGCCGTCGATCACGCCCTCGTAGCCCCCGGCGCAGTCGGCGAGCTTGCCTTCATCGCCGCCGTCAAAGCAGCCGGGCAGGAGGGCAACGAGCAGGACGGGGGTGGTGCGGCGCATGGGGCCTCCGGTGGCGGGGTCGGCGTCGTGTGAGCAGCGGTCGGGTCGGGTGGATCAAGCTGCGCTTAGCGTGGAGCCGCCGCCTCGGGGAGGGCGACCGGCTCGACCCACCACACCTCGGCCGGCGCGCCGGCGCGCTCGAGGCGGTCGAGCCAGACGCGCTGATCATCGCGCAGCGCGTCATTTGGGCCCTTGACCTCGATGAGCTGCACGCCGCTCTGCACGCCCCCCGGGAAGAGGCCGGGCACCCGCGCGGCGGGCCCGGGCTCGATCACCAAGTCGGGCATGCCGCGGCCCGCGCCCCGGTGATCTTCGGCGTAGGCCCGCGTGATCGCCGCGAGGGCCGGGCCGCCGAGCCCCGCGCAGAGGGTCAGCAGGCGGGGCAGGCCCCAGGCCGTCCACGAGGCCCCGCGCAGCTGCTCCCCCGCGTGGCGCTCCCAGGCTGCGGCGAGCAGGGCCGGGCCGGCGCCCGCCTCCAATTGGGCGAGGCGCTCCTCGAGGAGATCGGCGCGCGCGGCGAAGAAGCCCGGGCTGTCCAGATCGAGGGGCGCGCTGAGCAGCGGCCCGGGCAGCGCACCCCAGACCGGCGCGAAAAGAGCCTCGCGGAACAGCAGCGCGAAGATGGTCGTCCAGGGGCCATTCTCGGCGAAGAAGACGCTGCGGCCCTGCGCGGTGAGCGCGGCCGCGACCACCTCTTCGATGAGGGCGGGGCGGGATGCGCCGCCGTCGACCCCGAGCCACCAGCGCGGGCGCCCGGCTTCGGCAGGGGCCGGCTGGAGCGCCAGGCGCAGGCGGCGCTCACGAATCGGGAGCAGCGGCCTGCAGGGGATCCACGGCGTGCGCGAGGCGCGGGCCAGCCGGGCGCCGGTGCGCTCGAGGGCGAGCTGCGCGGCCCGGGGCGCGATGGGCAGCAGCGCGGCGCAGGTGCGGGCCCCCTCCGCCGGGCGGCCGAGGCGCTCCAAACACAGCGCGGCGCGCTGGGCGTGCTCGGCCCGCTCGTCGGGGCGCGCGGCGAGGTTGGCGTGCAGCAGGTCATAGATGGCGAGCGCCTCGGCCTGCTCCCCCCGCTTCTCGTGCACGGCGGCGACGCGGGTCAGGCTGCGGCGGGCCCAGCGGGCGGCGGACCAGCGGTCTTGGGTGGGGAGCAGGCGCCAGGGTGGGCGCAGCAAGGGGCGGGCCCGGTCGGCGGCCGCGCGCAGCTCATCGGCGCCGAGCGGCGTGGCCAGCGCGGGGCCGAGCTCGCCCAGAGCGGCCATCAGCGCGGTGAGCTCGGCGCGGGCCCGGTCGGCGGAGGCCACCGCCCGTCGGCAGGGGTGCAGGCCCGGGCCGCCGGTGGGGGTGTAGGAAGGGGCGCGAGTGACGCCGAGGCGCTCGATGACCAGGCGGCTCAGATCGCCCTCGTGGTCAAGCAGGTACCAGGCGCACCACCGCCGCAGCAGGCCGCGGTGCCGCAGCCGCACCGCGGGGCGCCAAAGCGCGGGGCGGGCGCGCTCCCCGGTGGCGCGCAGGCGTTGGGTGAGGGTGGCCCGGTCGCCGCCGCGGGGCAGGCCGAGGGCGGCGCAGGCCTCTTTGAGCCCGGGCACGTCGTGGAGCTCGAGCAGGGCACCGACCGGCAGCGGGTCGGCGCTGCTCATCACCAAGCCCTGGCGATGGAGCTCGTCGATCACGGCGTCCAGGTCATCAATCTCAGCGTATCGGATGCTCTGGGTGGGCAGAAGGCGGTCGCGCCGGGCGAGCAGCCGGGCCACCAAGCTCAGCGCCGGCCCGGCCAGGGCCCGCAGGCGCCGCAGCACGATCAGCTCACCCGCGCTCAACAGGTGCCGGTGCGCGGCGTCGACCACGTCCAGCGCGGCCCGCAGATCCGCGCCAGCGAGCCCGGCCGCGCCGTCGGCCTCTCCACCCGACATCGCCGCCCCCACGCCGGCCCGCCGGCCCCTCCGCTACTCCTCTTCGTCGCCCTGGCCTTCATCCTCGGGCGGGCCCTCGGGCTCTCCGCCGTTGGGGCCGCCGTCGTCAAACTCGATCGGCTCGGGGCCGTTGGGCGGGCCGACCGGGCCGTCGCCCTCGTCAAACTCCCGCACGTCGGGGTCGCCGCCCTGCTGCTCGCGCTGCTTGCGCAGGCGCTCGCGGCGCTCTTTGATGCGGTCCTTCCGGGCTTGGCGCCGGGCCTCGGCGTCGGGGTCGAGCTCCATGTTCGGCGCGCCGTCCTCAGGGCCGAGGAAGCCCGGCGGGCCGTCCTTGCCGAAGGTGGGCCCGTCGTCGATGTTTCCGCCGCCGGGGCGCCGGATGGGGCTGGGGCTCGGGGCGCCGCCGCCGCGGGCCTTGCTGCGGTCCTCGCGGCAGACGGGGTTGCCCAGACTGCCGGTGCAGAGGAAGTGGTAGACGCCCTGCTCGTCCTTCGCGGCGCGCAGGGTGGGGAGCATATTGGCCATCTGGCCGAGCTTCTCGTCGAGCTCCAGCGCGATCTCGACCCGCATCCGCCAGCGGCTCAGCTCCTGGCCGCTCACGGTCAGGTTCCCGCTGAAGGTGGCGTCCATCACGTCACCTTCGAAGCGGCCCTTGGTGATCTCGGCCTTGTCGCCCTTCAGCTCGAGCTCAAGCCCGGCGGCGGAGAAGCTCACCGGCATCAAGTCCATGCCCGAGGCCGAGATGCGCGGGAAGGCGAGCTGGTCAAAACCAATCTTGATCGTGCCGCTGTGGTCAGCGTTTCGGCCCTTCTTGTCGCTGAGATCGACGTCCATGTCGATGTTCATCTGGCCCGTGGCGTCGATGGTCCAGTCCTCGCCGCCGATGGGCACGAGGCTCAGATCGAGCTCCTCGCCGTCGACCTCGATCTGGCGCCGCTCGGAGGCCACCGTGTAGCTGCCGCTCAGCTCGCCGCCGTAGACGTCGGCGGAGAAGTCGAACTGCTGCTTGCCCAGCAGGTTGGGCAGCAGCGCGAGGCGGATCGAGGCGGCGCTGGCCCGCAGGAAGGGCACGGCCTTGATCGCGGCGCTGGCGTCTTCGGCGGCCTCGTCCTCGGCGTCTTTGCGCTTGCGGCGCTTGGGCTTGGCCCGCGGCTTGTCGACCTCGAGCAAGATGACGTCGGTGAGGGTGATCCCGAGGGGGAGCCAGGGCCGGGCCCCGCTGGCCTGCAGCGCCCAGCCGCCGCCGCCGCGCTCCTGCAGCTCGTACTGCAGGCGCTCGATCAGCGCCTCTTCGGGGAAGTGCACCACGAGGGCGGCGAAGAAGGAGACCGTGCCCACGAGGGCCGAGGCCCCCGCGATGGCGAGGTTGCGCATCATCCGGGCTCCCCGGTCGCGGCGACGACCTTATAGGCAGCGATGTCGATCTCGACGTCCAGCAGGGTGTCTTCGCCGCTTTTGCGGGTCTTGACCTTCATGCCCTGGACCTGCAGGGGGTAGCCCTGGGTCTCGGTGTGGTACAGAAAAGCGTTCAGCTGCGTCTGATCGAGCTTGGTGAGCTTGACCGCGAAGGTCTTCTCTTCGAGGGTGCCGGTCACGGTGGTCGACCGCTCTTTGACCTGGTCGAGCTTGTCGGCGACCTTGGCGCGCTGGGCGGCCTGCTCCAAGAAGGTCGAGAGGCTGGTCGCGCCGTGCTTTTGGATGGCCGCCTCGATGGTGGCGGTCTGGCTGCGGGTCTCTTCGAAGTCTGCGGCGAGGATCTGCACGCGGCGCAGGGCCTCTTGCCGGTCTTCGAGCCGCCCTTCGAGCGCGCTGAGCGAGCTGCGCATCCACCACACGGAGCCGCCGACGAGGGCCACGGCGAAGAAGGCGACGGTCCCGAGCAGCAGGGCCCGGTCGCGCGGGGTCATGTCGGCGAGCCCGTCTTGGACCCGGTCGCTGGCCGCGGCCAGCTTGGCGTTGAGCGCAGACATCAGCCCTCCTGAGCCTCGTCGCTGTCGAGCGGGATGGTGATGGAGAAGCGCACGCCGTCCTTGTACTTCTTCTCGTCGCTCTTTGTCGCGGTCTTGAAGCGCACGTTGCGCTTGAGCGCGGTCTCGATGTTCGCCGCCGCCTCAAAACCTGTCGTGTCGATCTTCAAGGAGATGGTCGACTTGGCCAAGCTGAGCTCGGTGACGTCGAGCTTGGTCTCGGTGTGGGGCGGCACGCTGGACGCGATGTCCGAGAGCAGCGTCAGCGTCGGCGGTTCGGTGCTGATCAAGCCGCCGAGCGCCTCGACCTGGGCCGCGGCCTCGGCGGCGCGCTCGGTCATGATCGCCGTCGCGACGCTGGGGTCTTTGAGGCGCTCGGGGTCGGCGTCGGGCACGGCCGCGAGCACCACCTCGCCGAGCTTGGCCTCAGCGTCGGCGATCTCGCCGCGGAGCTGGACGGTGCGCCAGCCGAAGAAGCCCACGCCGGCGAGCAGCAGGGCGGCGGCGGCCAGCGCGCCATAGCGCAGGATGTTGCCCAAGGCGTTGAGATCACCCTTGAAGGTGAACTCGGCCTGCCGCAGGTCGATATGGCGGCCTTTGCCCGTGGCCAGGCGGCGGGCGACGGCGGCGGCCAGGGCGAAGCGCTCGGGCACCGGCTGGCCTTCGGCTTCGGTGACCCGCACGGGGTTCACCGCGACGCCCAGCACGGTGACCAGCAGCTCGCGCAGGCCGGGCAGGGCCGAGCCCGCGCCGGCGACCAGCACCTCGTCAATGCTGAGCCCGAGGCTGTCTTCGACGCTGATCAGCGAGGCGCGCAGCTCGGTGAGCAGGGGTGCGATCGTGTCGCGCACGACGTCGGCCACCGGGGGCTGGCCCGGGCGGTGCAGGTTGGGCACCTCGGTTGGTGGGCGCATGGAGGGGCCGGTGGGCTCCTCATCCGTCCAGCCGTCGACCTCGACGAGATCAGCGTCAGCGGTGGGATCCAGCGCGCCGGCCCAGCCTGCGGCTGCGCTGCCTTCGCGCAGGCCGGTCTGCCGCACCGCGCGCTCGGCGGTGGCCTCGTCGACGCCGAGCTGGTGGGCCACGGCCCAGACGAGATCGCGGGTGCCCCGGTCGATGCCGCGCGAGGCGATGACGTGCCCGTCGCGGCAGACGCTGACCAAGGTGCGGGTGTAGCCGATGTCGACGACCGCCTGCACGCCATCTGACGCGAAGGTGTCGTACAGATCGGTGTCGAGCATCAGCATGCGGGGGTCGGCGCCCGCGCTGTGCAGGCCGGCGAGCAGCGCCGCGACCTCGACCTTCGGGGCCAGGGCGCAGAAGACCAGGGTCTCGGCGCCCTTGTTGTCGGCCTTGTTGTCGGCCTTGTTGTCGGCTTTGCCTTCGGTCGGTTTTCCGACCATGACGCGGTCCGCGAGGACCATGTCGTCGAGGTCAAAGGGGACCAACCCCTCGACCTCGAAGCGCAGCGTCTTGTCGATCTGCGCCCGATCAGTGAACGGCAGGCTCACCGTGCGCACGCTCGCCCGATCAGCCGGGAAGGTCGCCGCGAAGGTGTCGGGGCCGCCCGCGCCGAGCTGCTCTTTGGCCGCGGTCAGCGCGGCGAGGCGGGCCTCGAGGCCCGCGGTCACCGGGCCCGGGGCGACGGGCACCTCGACGAAGCGGGAGAATTGGTAGCGGCCAAAATTGCCCTCGAGGACCGCGAGGCGGACCGCGTGGTGGCCAAGGTCGATGCCGATGATGCGTGCCATGGGTGCTCCCGGCGCGGCTCAGTCCATCCGCCAGTACACGAGCTTGCCCTCGGACGAGCTGCCGGAGAAGTCGAGGACTGCGGTGATTGTAGCGGAGGACTCGCCGACGAGTCCGGTGGACGTGATGGTGAAGGTCTGAGAGGTCTTGGTGACCTTGTTGGTGATGCAGGCCTCGTCGGCGGGCATGCCCGCGGCGGTCAAGGCAGAGGCCAGCTTCTTCCCGTCTTGCAGGTAGGTCAGGAAGGGGTCGTTCTGGGCCATCATCTCGAGCGTCCGCATGATCTGGGCGTCGACTGGCATGGGGACCACGCAGGCGCGGATGAGGCCCATCATCATGCCGTCGTCGATGGTGTTGATGTTCACCTTGCCGGCGGGGTCGCCAAAGACGGTGAGGTGGGTCTTGAAGCGGTCGAAGACGGCGCCCTCCCAGCCCGAGACCACCCGGATCTCGTCGACGCTGTCGAAGGGCGCGTTCTTGGTCAAGTAGGGCGGGTCCAGCGTGTTGTAGAGGTTGTCTTCATAGCCGCCCATGCCGCCGGCGCGCATGTTGTCCTGATCGACCCAGTCTTTGAGGTTGCCGATCAGCTCCCACTTGTCGAGGTTGCGCTGCCGCAGCCAAGTCTCGTTCTCTTCCCCGCCCATGACCGCGGCGAGCAGCTGGCCGGTGGGCGACTCTTGGATGACCGTCACCGCGCCCTCGTTGGCGAAGGCGTTGACGTTGATGCGGCTCTCGTGGTCCTTGACCTCGGCCATGAAGTCGCCGTCAAAGCTGAGCCAGTCGCGGTCCGCGAAGCGGCTGGTCGCCTGCTCCTCTTCGATCTCGGCCTGGTCGGTCTCGGCGATCTTGCCGGTGGTGCGCAGGCTCTCCAGCGTCTCTTCGGACAGGTCGGTGGCGTCGCCGCCGTTGCCCATCAACATGCGCAGGAGGCCGGTGTTGAGCATCGGCACCATCTGCCAGAGGTTGTCGATGGGCATGCCGAAGTTCTCGGCCATGTTCTTGATCTGCGGGTTGTTTTCAAGCTCGTGGTTGGCGACCAGCACGAGCCGGTAGAAGTTGAGCCCGGTGCGGGCCAGCCACTGCGCCTGGGTGCGCTCGGCTTGGTGCGCGGCGACCAAAAAGCGCACCCGCGCGCCATAGGCGAGTTCGGTCACCACGATGGTCAGGAACATCAAGGTGGTCACGACCACGAGGATGGCGACGCCCGACTGGCGCCGGCGCGCCGACGCCCGACCCCGCAGGCTGCGGGGGGTGGTCAGCGCCCGCCACAGGCGGACCAGCCGGGTGGTGGTGGTGGGGGCGCTCACTTCTTACCCCCACCCTTACCGCCGCCGCCACCCTTGCCGCCGCCGCTCCCACCGCCGCCGCCGTTCCCACCGCCGCCACCGCCGTTCCCACCGCCGCCGCCACCACCGCCCGACAGGCGCCCGCGGCCCGCCCCGCCGTCGCTGGCGGTGGCCGAGCGGGCGAGCCGGCTCGCGCCCTCGATCATGACGGTCGAGACGAAGGTGCGCTCGACGACATCATCCTCGTCTTCAGGGTCGGTCTTGGCGATGGTCAGCACGATCTGGACCGCGCGGGGCAGACGCCCGGGGGTGTCCGCGCCGTTGGTGTCCCAGCTGTCCTGCCACTCGCCGTCGAGCGGGTCGAGGTAGCGCAGGTCAAAGCGGCTGACGTCGCGGGCGAGGGGAAGGATGACGCCGTCCTTGTCGGGCTCGTGGTCGACCCGCTGGGCCTCGCGGTGCAACAACATCATGCGGTTGCGGTTCTCGGGGTCGGGCTCACACCAGATGGTGATCTCGGTCTGGTCACTCTCCCGCGCGCCGGCCACGCTGGGCCGGTGGCTGCGGCTGGCGAACCAGATCTGGTCGGTGTCGTTGTCGTCCTTGCCCACGAAGACCGTGCGGTAGGTGTTGACCGCCGCGGTGTTCTTGGTGAGGAAGGCCAGCGAGAGCTCGCGGTGCACCCGCGCCATGGCGATGCGGCCGCTGCGGTCGAGCTCCTCTTCGAAGGCGAGGTAGTCGCGCGCGCGCATGGCCCCGCCGATGGTCTCCCAGGCGAGCGCCGCCATGATGGTCAGGACCGCGATGGCGATCACGACCTCCAGCAGCGTAAAGCCGCGGCGATGGGCAGGCAGGCGGGCGCTCACTGGGGTTGATCCGGCGTGGCGACGATGCCGCTCGGGTTGATGGCGTGGGTCGTGATCTCGACCTGGTCGGTCTCGTCCTCGTTCTCGCCCCACCAGACCACCACCCGCACCTCGCGGATGTAATTGCTGAGGTACTCGGTGATCTGCTCGGGGTTGAAGCCGGGGATGTCGGAGAGATCAAAACCCGCCGACTGGCTGGCCTGCTGCTCCTGCGCCTCGTCGGACTGCTCGCCCCAGTAGCCGCCCTGAGCGAGCTCCCCCGCCGTGCCCATGACGTCGCCGGGCAGCGTCATCTCGATGCGGCGGACCGTATAGGCGAAGTGGAAGTCCTTGTACTCGTCCTCCAGATCGAGGTTGAGCGACTCGCCGCGGAACTCTTCGCTGCCGAAGTCGTCGAAGTGGCCCTCCTCCTCGATGTCTTGGCTGGTCCAGCCCTCACGCTCGAGCGTGAGCATGACCTCCATGAGCTTCTCGTCGGCGAGCTGCGTGGCCACGCTGATCTTGCGCGCCTCGGCGGTCAACACCACCGAGCTGGCCTGGGTCTCGAGCATGACGATGAGGGAGAGGGAGAGGATGCCCAGCGCGACCATCACCTCGAGCAGGGTGAAGCCGGCGCGCACGCGCTGCGCGACAGCGCCAAAGGGGGTCAACGCAAGGTCTCGCATGCGGGGGCGGAGGGGCATGGGGCTCATTGGATCTGCGGCCCTTCCGTGGGCAGCCACGCGTTGAGCGCCTTGGGATCGAGCTGATCACTGTCCATCAGCACCTTCCCGTTGAGCGGCTCGGTGTAGACCGTCCAGCCGTCCTCCTCGTCATCGTCGTCGACGATGCGCACGATGGCCTGCTCCATGCTGCCGTCGGGGAAGATGTAGGCGTAGGCGATCTGGTCCTGCTCGGTGTCTTCGGGCGGGCCGTCCTCTGAGGCGCGCATGCCGTCTTCGCCGTACTGGGGCGTGTAGACGTAGAGGAACTTGCAGCCGCCGGGCAGGGTCTGCTCGGTCGCGACCATGGTCGACTCGAGCCCGGTGAAGCTGGAGGACGGGTCGACGGAAGCCCCCTCCTCATCGAGCTCTTCGGCGGCGCCGGCCTCAATCTCCTTCTTGGTGAAGCGCTTGAGCTGCTCCTCGCGCTCCTCTTCGGCCTGCTCTCGCTCCTCGGGGGAGCCATAGACGTTCGCAGCGGGGTCACCCACCTCGACCCGCCAGGTGCCGCGGTCGAGGTTGAACGCGATGCGGAAGCTCACATTGCGGAGGGTCGCCTCGTCGCGCAGCCACGACCAGGTCTGCGCGAGGTCCTTGGCCGCGCCCCGCTGCTGCAGGTCGAGCAGCCCCTGCAGCGTGGGCACCGCCATGGCCATGACCACCGACATCAAGGCGATGGCCGCCAAGATCTCGATGAGGGTCATGCCGGAGCGGCGGCTGCGGGAGGGGAGGGGCAAAGGGGGCCTCGGGGGTCGGTGTGCGGTGGCCAGGGTCAGAGGGAGCGCGTTCTTGGAGCTGCAGGGGGCGGCGGACTAGAGTCCAGGGGGGGCGCAGGTGGAGAGGTCGGCGTCCAAGTCCTCACCGCCCGGCTCGCCGTCAGCGCCGTAGCTGACCAGCTCGTAGGCCTTCGGGCAGTTGGTGGCCGGGGCGAAGTACTGGAAGTCATTGCCCCAAACGTCGGTGGGGACCTTGTTGTCGGCGAAGTACGTGCGCGCCGCGGCCAGGCCCTCGGCGGTGCTGGGGTACTGGCCCTTGTGCTTGGCCGCGTACATGTCGAGGTCAGAGCCGACCTTCTTCATCTGCAGCACGGTATCGTCGACGTAGTGAGGACCGAGTGAGCCAAGTTTCGTCATGTACCATGTCAGCAGCGCACCGCAGGCGAGCGCTGCTGCGGCAAGCACGAAAAGCACGACCCGAACGATCTTGCCCCCACGGGTCATCGTCTACTCGGCGTTGCCTTCGGGGTTGCAGCTCGAGATGTCAGCGTCGTAGTCCTCACCGCCCTGCTGGCCGTCGGCGCCGTAGCTGACCAGCTCGTAGGCCTTCTGGCAGTTGGTGGCCGGGGCGAAGTACTGGAAGTCGTTGCCCCAAGCGTCGGTGGGGACCTTGTTGTCGGCGAAGTACTTGCTCGCCGCGGACAGGCCCTCGGCGGTGCTCGGGTACTTGCCCTTGTGCTTGGCCGCGTACATGTCGAGGTCAGAGCCGACCTTCTTCATCTGCAGCACGGTGTTGTCGACGTTGGCCGAGCTGAGCTGGCCGAAGACGTTGACCGTCACGATGGTCATCAAGGTGCCGAGGATGGCGATGACGACCATGATCTCGACGAGGGTGAGGCCGCGCTCCGCGCGCAGGCGGCGGGCGGCGGCGTGACGGGCGAGCAGCGTTGCACGGGTCATGGGGCTTCTCCTTGGGTGAACGAGTGAAGAGGGGAGGGGAGCGCCGGGCCTCAGCGGGCCATCGACGACATCTCCATCATGGGCAGGAGGATGGAGAGGGCGACGAGGGTCACGACGCCGCCCATCGTGAGGATCATGAGCGGCTCGAGCAGGCTGGTGAGCGCGCCCACCATGTTCTCGACCTGCTCATCGTAGGCGTCGGCCACCTTGCTGAGCATGGGCTCGAGGTCGCCGGTCTTCTCGCCGATCGCGATCATGTGGGTGACCAGCGGCGGGAACTGGCCGGATTCTTTGAGCGGGATGGCGATGCTCTGCCCCTCGCGGATGTTCTTGCCCGCGTTCTCGACCGCCTCGGCGATGATGTCGTTGTCGACGACCGCTTTGACGATCGACACCGCGGTGAGGATGGGCACGCCCGAGTCGAGCAGCGTGGACATGGTGCGGCAGAAGCGCGAGACCGCGACCATCCGGCTGATCTTGCCGAAGATCGGCAGGCGCAGCTGCCACTCGTGCCACTTGCGGCGGCCCTTGGGGGTCGCGAGGTAGCGGCGCGCGCCGTAGACCCCGCCGCCGATGAGCAGCAGGAGGGGCAGCCAGTAGGCCTGCAGGCCGTCCGAGATGCCCAGCACGACGCGGGTGGGCAGGGGCAGCGCCGAGTCAAAACTCTCGAAGATGCGGCGGATCTTCGGGATGACCCCGACGAAGAGCCCGACCACGATGCCGGCGGAGACCAGGCCCATCAGGGCCGGGTACATCATCGCGCTGCGCAGCTTGTCGCGCAGCCGCACGGTGGCCTCGGTGTACGAGGTGAGGCGCTTGAGCACGGTCTCGAGCGCGCCCGAGGCCTCGCCGGCGCCGATCATGCTCACGAACAGGTTATTGAAGACGGTGGGGTGCTTGCGCATCGCGACGGCCAGCGCGTCGCCTTGGTTGACGTCTTCGCGGATCTTGACGAGGACGGGCTTGAGCGCGGGGTTCTCAACTTGCTCGATGAGCGCCGAGAGCGCCTCGACCATGGGGATGCCCGCGCCGACCAGGGTGGAGAGCTGGCTGGTGAGGGTGGCGATGTCCTGGGGGCTGACCGATTGGAAGTATTTGGAGAAGTCGATCTGGACGTTGAGGCCGCTGCCCTGGGTGGCCTTGCCCTGCACCTGCTCCCAGATCTCGGTCGGGAACAGCGACTGCCGGCGGAGCTTCGCGCGCGCGGACTTGGGCGACTCGGCGTCGATGACACCTTTGACCGCCTTGCCCGCGCCGTCGATGCCTTTGTACTCATAGACCGCCATGTGCCTGCTCCCCTCTCTCCCTGGGCCGCGCCCCGGGTCTCTCCGCTGCCCCGCTTACGCCCTCAGACAGACTCTTCCTTCGTCACCCGCAAAACCTCGTCGAGGCTGGTCTGTCCGGCGATGGCCTTGTCGATGCCGTCCTCACGCAAGGTCCGCATGCCCTCGGCGATGGCCAACTTCTTGATCGCGCCGGCGTCGGCGCCCGCGTTGACCTTGTTGCGAATGGCGTCGCTGACGATGAGCAGCTCGTAGATACCCGAGCGGCCCCGGTAGCCCTTGCTGTTGCAGTTGGCGCAGCCCTTGGCCCGCCAGAGCACCCCGTTGGTGAGCCGGTGGCGGGGGATGCCCACCTCGCGCAGCTCTTCGTCGGTGGGGGTGTAGGCCTCTTTGCAGTCGGGGCAGAGCCGGCGGGCGAGGCGCTGGGCGAGGATGGCGACCAGCGAACTCGACACGAGGAAGGGCTCGATGCCCATGTCGATGAGGCGGGTAAACGCCGTCGGCGAGTCATTGGTGTGGATGGTCGAGAACACCAAGTGACCGGTCAGCGAGGCCTGGATCGCGTTGGCCGCGGTCTCGCGGTCGCGGGTCTCGCCGACGAGGATGACGTCGGGGTCTTGGCGCAGGTGGGCGCGGAGCACGCTGGCGAAGGTCAGATCAATCTTCGGGTTGACCTGGGTCTGCCCGATGCCCCGCATCTCGTACTCGATGGGATCCTCGATGGTGAGGATGTTCTTGTCGGGCGAGTTGATCTCGGCGAGGGCCGAGTACAGCGTGGTGGTCTTGCCCGAGCCGGTCGGGCCGCAGACCAGGATGATGCCGTGCGGCATGTGGATGAGCTTGCGGAAGCGCGTGGTGATGTCGTCGTTCATGCCCACGCGGGTGAGGTCGAAGACGTTGCCCTTCTCGAGCAAGCGCATGACCACCCGCTCGCCGTGGCGCACGGGCATTGAGCTGACGCGCACGTCAATCTCGCGGCCGGCCATGCGGGTGCGGATGCGGCCGTCTTGGGGGATGCGCTTCTCGGCGATGTTCAAGCCGGCCATGATCTTGATGCGGCTGACGATCGAGGCCTGCAGGCGGGCGGGCGGCTTGACCTCTTCGTAGAGCACGCCGTCGATGCGGAAGCGGACGGAGAGCTCTTTCTCGAAGGGCTCGATGTGGATGTCGCTCGCCCGCTTCTTGATCGACTCGGAGAACAACGAGTTCACGAAGCGGATGATCGGCGCCTGGTTGGGGTCGTCGATCAGGTCCTCGGCGAGCTTCAGATCGCTGGGGCTCTCTTGGGCGCCGACGTCCTCGTTGATCTCCTCCATGACCTCGCTGGCCGAGCGGGTGGCCTTGTCGAAGGCCTTGTTGGTCACGTCCTTGAGGGTCTCGGCGTTGACCATCCACCCATGGACCGGGCGGCCGAAGAGCACACGCAGGTCATCGAGGCCGGGCAGGGAGCGCGGGCCGCCGATCGCGACGTGCAGCACCTCGTCTTCGATCCAGAGGGGGAGCACACCCTGGTCGCGGGCGAGGCCCAGGCTGATGCGCCGCACCAGATCGACGTTTACGCGCTCCAGATCGATGCTCTCGAGGAACTCGAGGCCGTGCTGGTCGGCCACCGCCCGGGAGAGGGCGGCGCGATCCACGCCGGGCATGGCGGCGAGGCCGTCGACGAGGTCGGTGTCGCCGCGCTGCGCCTGCTCCTGCGCGGCGGCGATGACCGTCGGCGGGACGCCATGGTTGCGCAGGAGGGAGGCGATGGGATCTCGACGGATGGGCATAGGGGCTCCGGAGAGGCCGAGCGCGCGAGGGAGGGGAACGGTCCAGGGATTAGGGGGCCGGCGCCGGGGCGGGCTGCTCGGGGGGCGGCGCCGGGGTGGCCGGGGCCTGCTCGCCGATGACCTGGTACTGGCTCGCGCTGTCGGTGCTGCCGCGGTACTGGCTGGGCTGGTCGATCTGGTTCATCGAGTAGGAGAGGAGCTCCATCAGCTCCTGCTCTTGGTTTTCGCGGCTCTTGCCGTAGAAGCGCCGGATGAACTCCTGCCGCTGCGCGATCTTGACCCGGTAGATCTCCTCGTAGTCGGCTGGGCCGTCGATGATGTGCGGCGTGAGGAAGACCAACATGTTGGTCTTCCGCGCCTGCTTGGACTTGCCGCGGAAGAGCACGCCCAGCACGGGGATGTCGCCCAGGATCGGGATCTTCGTCTCGGTCTCGGTCTGGGTGGTCGAGATGAGGCCGCCGATGACGATGGTCTGGTTGTCTTTGACCAGCACGACGTTCTCGACGCTGCGCTTCGAGGTGGTCGGCCCGCCCGCGCCCGCCGCTGCGATGTCGCCTTCGATGTCCTGCACCTCCAAGAAGACCTCGAGGGTGACGAAGTTCGACTCGTTGATCTGGGGCGTGACCTTGAGCGTGATGGCGACGTCTTCGCGCTGGAAGTTGATGATCGGCACGCCAAAGCTGGTCTGGCTCTGGCCGACCGGGAAGGGGACGTTTCGGCCGACGATAATCTTGGCTTCTTCATTGTCGAGCGTCGTCACCGAGGGGGTGCTGACGATGTTCACCGAAGAGCTGGTCTGCAGCGCGTTGAGCACCACGCCGAAGGCCGGGATGTCGATCGAGGAAGCGGCCGCGCCCGAGTCGGTGCCCGTGGTCGAGGTGCTGGTGCTGCCGAGACCGCCGAGCGGGACGCTGATGCTCGGGCCGAAGGCGCCGATCGCCGCGCCAGACAGCAGGTCAGAGGACAGACCCAGCGAGCTCGCGCCGAGCTGGGCGCTGTAGATGTTGGTGGTCTCGCCGTTGGGGTTGCCGGCGTGGATGCCCATCCCGAAGCTGCCCGCGTCGTCGGTGCTCAGCTCGAGGATGACCGCCTCGACGAAGACCTGCTTGCGGCGAATGTCGAGGTTCGTGATGACCTGCTTGATGATCTCGAACTGGTCTTTGGTGGCGATGATGACCAGCGAGTTGGTGTTCTCGTCCGCCGCGATGCGCAGGCCCGAGTCAAAGGCAGCCACGGCCCCACCCTCGCCAGGCTCACCCTCGGCGGCGGTGTTGGGCTTGCCGCCGCCCGCCTGGGGCATCGAGCTCTGCCCGTTGCGGCGGTTTCGGCTGCTGTTCTGCCCGTTGCGCGAGGTCGAGCCGCTGGAGGTGTTGTTGGCCAAGCTCGACAGCACCTGGCTCACGTCTTCGGCCTTGGCGTTCTCGAGGTAGACCACGTGGATCTGGGCGCGAGATGCCGGATCAACGTCAACGTCGAGCTTCTCGATGAGGCGCTTGACCGCTTCGATGGCCTCTTCGTTGGCGAGGATGAGCAGCGAGTTGGTGCGCTCGTCGCTGATGATCTTCTCGATGTACTTGCCCTCGGCGCCCACCGCGCTCGCGCTCGCCGAGCCGCCGGCGTCAGGCGTGGGGGTGCTGCGGCGCTTCTTGCTGCTCGCCTTGCTGTCGGCGCCGGCGGGCTGGCTGGCGGAGGTGCCGCCCTGGCCGCCATAGAGCTCCTCGACGACCTTCTCGAGCTCGGCGGCGGTCGCGTGGCGGAGCGGGATGATCTCGAGCTTGGCCTTGGGCGAGGCCACATCGAGCTGGCTGATGATCTTGTAGACCCGCCGGATGTTGACCGCCGCGTCGGTGATGATCAGCGTGTTGGTGGGCGCATAGGCGATGATCTTGGCGCCCTTGCCCGACAGCTCTTTGACCACCGAGGAGACGTCGCTGACGCTGACGTTGTCGAGCTGGATGATCTGCGTGACGTAGTTGTCGGTGTAGGGGATGTTGCCACCCTCGTACACCCGCAGCGGGTTGTTCGCGGCGTTCGAGGTCGACACCACCTTGGTGATGCCCCCGACGGTCACCGTGGTCAGCCCGTTGACCTCGAGCACCGAGAGGAAGGCCTCGTAGGCCTCGGCCACCGTGACCGGCTCGTGGCTGATGATGGTCGCAGTGCCCTTGATCTCCTCGGTGAGGATGAAGTTCCGGCCGGTGATCTCGGCCATGTACTTCACGAGGTCGGACATCTGGATGTCGACGAAGTCGATGGTCACCTTGGCGGCGCCGCCGACCGGCGGGGGCTTCTGGCGCTCGGGAGGGGCAGCGGCGGGCGCCGCGTCACCACCAGGCGCGCCACCGGGGGCGTCCTCGGGCTTCGCCTCATCATCTTGCGCGTACCCGTCGCCGTCCGCGTCGCCGGACGTGTCGACAGAGGTGTCGCCGGGCGTGGACTCTGGCGCGGCGAGCGCGGCGCTGGACCAAGCCGAGGTCGCGAGGGCGGCGAACAGCACGGTGGAGCGGAGCTGGCGGAAGTGCATCGGTGCGGGTCCTCGTGGTGCTGCGGCGGTGCAGGGGGGGCGACGGTGGCTGACGGTGGCCGACAAAGCGGGTCAGCGGGCCACGCCCTGGTCCGACAAGGGGGAGGTCAACGAATCTCGTAGTCGAAGTTCTGGCGCTCGTTCTTGCGCGAGACCTCGAAGGTGAAGTTGCTCTGGGCGCCCAGGGTGTTGTAGGCCTCCATCGCCGCGTTCATGCTCGACAGGGGGCGACCGTTGACCGAGTGGATCACGTCGCCGTTCTTGATGCCGAGCTGGTTGAACACCGAGCGGCGACGGATGCCGGAGAGGCGGTAGCCGTCGACCTCGCCGTTGGGGCCCTTGTGGGGCACGGCCCGCACCTGCGAGTAGAGCTCTTCGGGGTTGGCCATGATCTTTTCGACGAGGGCCCGGTCAACCACAAACTTGTTGGGCCCCTCTTTGGTGACCCCGTCGGCCTCTTCTTCTTTGGGGCCCTTCTTCTCGCCAGCGTCTTTGGCGCCCTCTTTGGTGTATGTGCCGCCCTCCATCGCGATGTACTCGACGGCGCCCGAGTCGCGCTGGACGTAGACCTTGCGCTGCTCGATGCGGATGATCTTGGCCTCGCCCATCAGCTGGTCGCCGATGCCGTAGCCGATCGCGCCCGAGCCCTTCTCTTCGGCGATGAGGGCCGAGGAGTGCACCTCAGGCTCGGCGACGATGGTCGCGAGGAGGACGACGGGCAGGTCACTCTTGCGTTCTTCGCCGGTGACCTCAGAGGTCGCCTCGGCTGCCTTGGCCCCGCCGCCGGCCTTGGACGAGTCGAAGATGCTGCGGTGGACGATGGGATCGCTGAGCTGCTCGAGGGACCGCGCGGCGCCCGCGCGGGGGGCGACCGCGCCGGGCTCAGCCGCGGCTGCCCCCGGGTCGGCTGGCGCGGCCGGATCGGACGGCGCCTCGGCGGCGACGGTCTCCACCGCGGCGATCTCGGCGCCCTCAGGCAGCCGCAGCGCCTCGGCGCCGACCCGCGTCAGCGCGAGCGCGGACAGCCAGGAGACCAGCCCGCTCCCCACGAGGGAGCCGGCGATCTTCCAGCGGAGTTGGGTGGCAGGGTCGACCATGCGAGCCTCAGCGGAGGGGGGCAGCGGGCGGCGGAGCGGGCGCCGGGCAGGGAGCACGGCCGGGGGAGCTAACGAGGCGGGACCTCACGCGCCGGCTTGCGGCGGACCGCCCCGGCGTGTGCAGGAATCGTGCCAGCGTTGGAGGCCGAAGAAGCGCCCGCTCCGGCGCGTCCCTCTTGGTCAGGTGAGGCCGACCGCGACAAGCTGTCAGCGGCGGGGGCGCCTCCGCCTCCTTCACGGACAATCTGTCAGGGCGGTCCATCCTGTCGCCGGTCAGATATTGTCCTCTCGTCCGCCCGGCGGTCGACGGGCACTGCCGCGCTTGATAGGCTGCGGCGCCCTGGAGGCGCCCCCCTTTGCCCACCCGCCTGCGCACGGTCGTGTTCACCGACCTCGCCAACTACACCGCGTCGGTGGGTCGATCCGACCGCTCCATGCTGCGCCAGCTGCTGAGCGACCACGAGCAGCAGGTCCTCCCCCCGCTCGCGCGCAACGGCGGTCAGGTCGTCAAGAACCTCGGCGACTCCTTTATGGTGATGTTCGAGTCCGCCACCGACGCGGTCCGGGCTGCGCTTGAGCTCATCAGCCTGCGGGCCGCGGGCGGGCTGAACCTGCGCGTGGCCATGGCCACCGGCGACGTCGAGGTCATCGACGGCGACGCCTTTGGCGAGAACGTCAACCTCGCGAGCCGCATCCTCAGCCGCACGCCCGAAGGTGAGGTCTGGTTCTCGCACTCGACGCTCTTGTGCATGAACCAAGCCGAGATCCCGTGGGAGCCCGTGGGCCGCCTCGGCGGGTTGAAAGGCATCACTGGCGAGGTCGAGGTTTTCCGGGCGGTTCCGCCTGACCGCGTCTTCCTGCCCGAGCTGGTGCGCGAGGCCGCCATGGGCCAGCGCCTTGTCCGGCTGGGCCGCGGGGCGCCCATCCCTGCGCTGCCCGACGGGGCGGTGGTCCTGCTTGAGGGCTTCCGCGCTGGCAGCGAAGAGCTCGACGGCGTCGTTGATCGCATGCCGGCCATCCCCCCGAGCCACATCTGGGCGCTCTGGTACAACGTCGCCCCGAGCGACCGCCACCAGTGGCTGGGCCAAGGGCACGGCGTGATCGTCGGCCAGCCGGCGGCCCTCTCGCGGGCGCTCTCCGGCGCGGTGCCGGCCCGCCAGTCGACCTCCGACACCATGATCATCGACCTCAACGGCGTCTCGGTCATGGATCTGGTGGTGGGCGGCCTCGCGCTGCCCCTGGTCCCGATGAGCGAGGTCGTCAGCTCCTACACCTACGACCTGCTGTCCGACGGGCGCTGGGTGAACCGCAGCGAGCAAGCCGTGGCCCGCGTCGAGGTCACCAGCGGGGCGGTGCGCCTCGAGGCCCTCAAGCCGGGCTTGCTGTACCGGGGCCGGCAGCTCCCCACCGGCGAGGTGGTCGAGCTGGCCACCGCTGACACGGTCATCGGGCCCTCGGGCCCGGTGCAGTTCATCGCCTTGCAGAACGAGTCCTATCAGGGGCTGCTGCTCGCCGACTCGACCATCCGGGTCGGGGTCGCGCCGGGCCAGCGCACCGAGCTGGGGCGAGAGCCGGGCCTCCCGGGCCTCGCCTTGCTCGACCGCCGCGGCCAAGAGAACATCCGCTGGTGCCCAGGCCCGCGGGCTGCCCGGGCCCGCGCCGGCGGCTTTACGCTCGACCGCGCGCTCGCCGGCCGTCGCCAATGCGCCGTGGAGCACAGTGATCTGGGCTTGATGCTCGTGTCCATTCACGACCGCTGCAAGACCTGGGTGCTCGAGGCGGGCCAGCTGGTGAACGTGGCCGACCGGCACCCGGTCGACGAAGGCGCGCTGATCGTCGCGGGCACCACCGTGGTGGCCCTGCGCGCGCCCGAGGGGTGAGCTGATGGATCTCGTGCAGGTGGTTCGCCGCACGGCGATGTTCTCGGGCCTGAGCGTGGACGAGGCGACCGAGTTCGCCCGCCACTGCACGCCGGCCGTCTTCTCCACCGGCGAAGACCTGTTCCACGAGGGTGAGCCCGCGACCTGGCTGTTCATCGTCGTGGTCGGTGAGATCGCCATCTCCTGCCAGGCGCCCACGGGTGACGCGGTGGTGGTTGGTCGGGCAGGCCCGGGCTCCGTCCTGGGTGAGATGGCCGTGTTGGAGGGCTCTTTGCGCTCGGCCACCGCGACGGCGACGGTGCCGGTCACCGCGCTGCGCCTCGACAGCGCGACCTTCGCCCAGCTCATCGACGATGGGCACCCCGCCGCGGGGCGCATCCTCGCCGAGCTCCGGCGCACCTTGGTCAGCCGCCTGCGCGCGGTCAACGCTCGACTGGACGCCCTTTTCGAAGCTGAGGTCGATCTGGGCGCCGCGCCGGCCGCGCCGGAACCTGAGCCGGGCTTCCGCTCGCCGCTCCGCGCCCTTTGGCACGCGCTCGTCGGAGGTGACCGGTGATCGACCCCGCGCGGCTCTCCGCGATCCCGCTCTTTCGAGGCTTCGATGAGCGCGCGCTCGCCGGGATCGCCAGCTTCATCCAGGTGCTCCGCTTCGATGACGGCGACCTCGTGGTCGAGCAAGGCTCCCGCGAGGGCGGCTGCTACATCGTGCTGCGCGGCCAAGTGCGCCTCTTCCGCACCACGCCCGACGGCAGCGCGGTCGATCTGGTGACCCTCGGGCCGGGCGCGCTGTTCGGCCTGCTCACCGTTCTCGACGGTCTGCCCCGCGCGGCCAGCGGCGCGGCCCGCGGTGAGGTCGAGGTCGCAGAGCTCAGCTTCGCGGCCTTCTCTGAGCTGATGGACGGCCGCGGCGCCACCGCGCTCCGCTTCCAGGTCGCGGTCTGCCAAGAGCTTGTGAAGGACATCCGCGCCGCCAACCTGCGGCTCGCCGAGCTGGCCTCGTTGCCGAGCCAAGAGGTGTCGATGGTCTCGATCGGCGGCGCCCTCGCGCCCCTGAAGTAGGGGCCTTCGGCGGGCGTGGCGGTGCGCGGTGGTCGCTCGGCCAGGGCGACGTCCAGCTCAGCGCTCTGCGCTGCTCCGGCTGGCCAGGGCCTCGAGGGCCGGCGAGACCCGCACCGGCCACGGCGCCGACCGCAGCAGGCGCTCCGCACCGGCGCGCGCGCGCTCCGCGCTGACGTCGACCGCCTCGGCCGACCGCACGCGCTCGCCGCGACGGACGAAGCACTCGAGCAGGGGCAGGCCCTCGGCGCGCCCGCCGAGCGTCTCGACCTCAAGGCAGAGCAGGTCGTGGTCGCGGCGGCGCAGGAGCTGCTTGCGCCCCGGCCAAGCGCCGGGGCCGGTGGGCGCGGGCGTCGGCTCGGTGCCGCGCACCAGCTCGACCACCTTGTAGGCGAGGCGCGGCGGGCTGCCATCGAACAAGGCGCCACCGACCGCGAAGACATCGACAGGCGCGTTGCTCTCGCGTAGCACCCCCACCTCGTCGGCGCCCAAGCCCCCGCTCGCCATCACGCGCACGAAGGGGAGGCCGTGGCGGTCGAGGGCGCGACGAAGCCCCGGGAGGATCGCCGCGAGCTGGGGGCGGTCCACGCGCACGCAGGTGAGCGCGCGGCCGAGCGGGGCGAGGCGGGCGACCGCCTCGTCGACCGGGCCCGCCGGCAGGTCGAGCAGGAGCCGGTCGCCAAAGACCTGCTTGCAGGCCATGCTCGCCGCCTCGGCGTCGCCCCAGACCGCCAGCATGGCCTCAGAGCCGACCGCCCAGGGCGGGATGCCCAGGCGCTGGGCGGCGAGGGCGTTGGTGGTGCCCGCGAAGCCGGCCACCCGCGCGGCCCGGCTCGCCGCCACCGAGCTCTCGGCGTCGGGGCAGCGGCGCGCGCCGAAGTCGACCACCGGCCGGCCCGCCGCCGCCTGCACGATCGCCGCGGCCCGCGTGGCCACCGCGCTGCTCAGCGCGACCGCTGCGTGCACGCGGGTCTCGAGCAGGCCCGCCTGGCTGAGCGGGGCGGTGACCCGCAGGATCGGCGCGCCGGCGCTGATCACGGTGCCGTCGGGGACCGCGAGCACCTCGCCGGTGAACCGCAGCTTGCGCAGCAGCTGGAAAAAGGCGCCGGGGAGCTGCTGCAGCGCGGCGTGGCCCTCGAGCCAGCGCACCTCTTCTTCGGAGAAGCCGAGATCGAGGATGGCGCGGACCGCCTCTTCGATCCCGACGATGAGGGCGCGATCTTGGCCGTCTGGCCCGCCGCGGAGCACCAGATCGAAGGTCGCCTCGCCCCAGAGGCCGTCCGCGTGGTAGGCCGCCACCTGCATGATCTGGTAAAGCTCAGTGTGGAGGCCCGGGGTGCGGGGCCCCGCGGTCAGCCCGCGGAGGGGGGCGGCGGAGGTCGTGGGCATGGCGTGCCTTGCGTGGTGCGCGGGGCGGGTCAATCGGGTGCGGCGCGATAGACGCGGCGCCCGTCGGGGCTGCGGTCAGCGCCGCGCGGCGGGGCGGCCGGCGTGCGACGCGCAGCAGGTCGGCGGTGGGCGGGGCGTCCGGCATCGGCGCGGCCTCGCCGAGGGGTCAGCTTAAGGGTGCGAGGCCCGCGCGGCGCGGTCTCGAGGGTCCCAAGGGGTGCGGATGAGCAGCGGAAGAGATCGGTCAGAGACCCCCCGGGGGGAGCGGCAGGCGCCGCGGCCGCGTGGGCGGCTCCCCGAGGCCACCCGCGCGGTGGACGGCGTGGTGGTCAACGCCTACAGCGAGGGGTGGCTGAAGCGGGGCTTCCCTTGGGTCTACCACGAGGAGGTGGTCGCCCGCACCGCGTCGATCGTGCCCGGCCAGGTCGTGAGCATCCGCTCGCGCAGCGGCGAGCACCTCGGCGTCGGCGTTTGGGATGAGGGGAAGGTCGAGGTGCGGCGCTTTCGGCTCGACGATGGCCCGATTGACGTCGATCTGCTCCGAGAGCGGGTGCGGGCGGCGCGGGTTCGGCGGTCGATGGCCCCAGATACGACCGCGTGGCGCTGGGTGCACGGCGAGAACGACGATCTGCCGGGCGTTCGCGTCGACGTGTGGGGCGACCACCTCAGCGTGGTGCTCGACAGCCCCGCCCTCCGCGGCTTGCTCAAGCCCCTGATCTCGGTGCTCACCGACGAGATGGAGCTGCGCTCGATCTGGCTGAACTGGCGCCAGCGCGACGAAGACGACGATGAGCCGGCGGCGGTCGGCTCGAACCTGCCCCAGGGGCTGGTTTGGGGCGAAAATCGCCGTGACGACGTCATTGTCACCGAGGCGGGGGTCAAGGTGGCCGTGCGCCCCTGGGAGGGCCACGACGCCGGCCTCTACTGCGACATGCGCGACGTGCGGGCCTGGCTGGCGCCCCATTGGCGCGGGCGGACGGTGCTCAACACCTTCGCGTACACGGGCATGTTCTCGCTCGCCGCGGCCCGCGGCGGCGCGTCTTCGGTGACCAGCGTCGACCTCTCCGACAAGTACCTCGACCGGGCGAAGCAAAACTTCCGCCTCAACGGCCTGGATCCTGACGCCCACAACTTCGAGGCCCGCGACACCTTTAAGGCCCTCGACCTCTTCCGCCGGCGCGGAGACCGCTTTGACTTCATCATCGCGGATCCTCCCAGCTTTTCGCACGGCCCTGAGGGGATGTGGTCGAGCAAGAAGGATCTCCCCCGCCTCGTCGCCGCCTGCGTTCGTGTGCTGGAGCCGGGCGGGTGGATGTTGATCGCGAGCAACCAAGGTAAGGTCTCGCCCAAGGACTTTCAGAAGCAAGTCCAGGCAGGTGCCCAAAAGCTCGGGCGGCCCTTGCGTCTCATCCACCAGGGCAGCCAGCCGATGGATTTTTTGGCCTCGCTGGACTTCCCCGAGTCCCGCTACCTCAAGTGCTGGATCTTGCAGGCGTGAGGGCCGGGGCCGCGCCGCTGGGCGGTCCGCCGTGAGCGGCGGCGTCGGCGCGTCTGCGATCATCGTCCAGCAGGGCATGGTCGCGGGCCCGGGCGTCGCTGTGCCGGTGCTGAGCCTGACCGCCCGCGAGCCCGGCCCGACGGTGGCCTTCGGCGCCAACCTTCACGGGGACGAGTGCACCGGGATTGGCGTGGTGCACGCGCTGATCGCCGAGCTCCCGCAGCGGTTGCGGCGCGGCGCGGTGGTGCTGTACCCGAGCCTGAACCCCAAGGGGCTGGAGGAGGGGACGCGGCGCCTGCCCGGCGACCCCCTCGACCCCAACCGGGCCTTTCCCGGTACGCTGCGGGGGACGGGCGCCGAGCGGCACGCGGCGCGAATCTGGCAGGACTTGGTGGGGCGTCGTCTCGATCTCTACGTCGACCTGCACACGGACGCAGGGGGTGCCGTACCCTACGCCATCGTGGATCGGGTGATCGCTGAGGCTGACCGCGGCCCCTCCCTGGCCGAGATGCTGCGCATCGGGCGGCGAAGCGGCCCGCTCCCCCTCGGGTCGCGTGTGGTCCAGATCGCCGAGGCCACGGGCTTCACCGTGCTTCGGGAGTACCCGCTGTCGCGCTACCAGCGCTTCGAGCTCGACCGCAGCCTCACCGGTGCGCTCGTGAACACCGCCGGGATCGCCGCTTTCACGTTGGAGGTGGGCCCCCGGCGCTGGTTAGACCCCGACGCCGTCGAGCTCGCGCTGGGCGCGGTCCGCGGGGTCTTGGGCGCGCTCGGGCTCATCGACGCGCCCCCGATCGTGCACCGCAGCCGGCGCACCGACCGGCTCTGGCGGAGGGAGACCGGGCCCCGGAGCACCCGGGCGGGCGTGCTCGTCCCCCTGCTGCGCCCGGGAGAGGCGTTTGGCCGCGGCCAGGCGATCAGCGAGGTGCGCGGCCTGCTCGGCGAGCGGCGGGAGCTGCTGCGCGCACCTTCGGAGGGCTGGGTGGTCGCCCTGCCCGAGGTCGGCCACTGCACGGTGGGCGTGGCCTGCGCGACCCTGGCGGTGCCCGAAGAGGAGCCCTGAGCCGTGCGCCGCTCAGAGCAGGTTGCGCGGGTCGACGTCGACGATGAGCCGCACGCCGCCCTTGCTGCCCTCGATCAGGCTCGACCGGTGGGCGCGCAGCAGGCGCCGGAGGGCCGCCGGATCGCGGCGGGCGCGCAAGATCAGCTGGAAACGCCAACGACCGACGAGCTTGCTCATCGGCGCGGGCACCGGGCCGAGCACTTGGGGCTCGCCGCCAGGGCTGCGGAGCGCGGCCGCGAGGGCCTGCGCGCGGTTGAAGGTCAGCTCCCGGTCGGCGCCTTCGACCCGGAGCATCACCAGCCGGGCGACCGGCGGGTAGGCCAGGGCGCGGCGGTGGTGGAGCTCTTTGAGGTAGAACGCGTCGAGATCGTCGTCTGTGACGCCACCTTCGTCGCCTTGCCCGAGCTGGCGGAACACGAAGTGCTCGGGGTGCCGGGTCTGGACCAGCACCGTGCCGGGCACCTCGCCGCGGCCCGCGCGCCCGGCGAGCTGGGTGACCAGGGCCCAGGTGCGCTCGGCGCTGCGCAGGTCGGGCAGGCTGAGCAGGCTGTCGACCCCCACCACGGCGGCGAGGTGCACGTCGGGGAAGTCGTGGCCCTTGGCGACGAGCTGGGTACCGACGAGCAGGTCGGCGTCGCCGCGGCGAAAACCCTCGAGGATGCGGCCGTGTGCGCCGCGGGCCCGCGTGGTGTCGGCGTCCATGCGGCTCAGGCGCAGGTCGGGGAAGCGCTCGGCCAGCACCTCTTCAACGCGCTCGGTGCCGTGCCCGACCTCGCTGAGCGCGGTGCCGCAGATCCCGCAATCGGGCTGGTAGGGGACGAAAAAGCCGCAGTGGTGGCAGCTCAGGCGCTGCTGCCGGCGGTGGAGCACCAGCGAGATGCAGCAGGAGGGGCAGGCGAATTCAGCGCCGCAGCCGCTGCACTCGACGACCGGCGCGAAGCCCCGCCGGTTGAACAGCACGATGGCCTTGCCGCCGTTGGCAGCGGTCGTGCGCAGGGCGTCTTCTAGGGCCGGGCTGATCAGCGCGTCGCCGGGGAGGCCGCGCATGTCGACGATCTCGATGCGGGGCACCGCCCGAGGCGTCGCGCGGCGGGGCATCTTGACCAGGGCGTAGCGGCCCTCGTGGGCGTTGAACCAGGTCTCGAGGCTGGGGGTCGCCGAGCCGAGCACCACTGGGCAGCCGGCCATCCGGGCCCGGACCACCGCGAGGTCGCGGGCGTGGTAGCGCACGCCGTCGTCTTGTTTGTAGGAGTCGTCGTGCTCTTCATCGACGAGGATCAGCCCCAGATCGGTAAAAGGAGCAAAGAGGGCGGAGCGCGCGCCGACCGCGACCTGGGCCTCGCCGGCGCGGATCCGGCGCCATTCACGCAGCCGGTCGCCCGCGCTCAGCCCGCTGTGCAGCACGGCGACCGCCCCGCCGAAGCGGCCCCGAAAACGGGCCAAGAGCTGCGGGGTGAGCGAGATCTCGGGCACCAGCACGAGGACCTGCTTGCCTTCGCCCAGGACACGGGCCGCCGCTTGGAGGTAGACCTCGGTTTTGCCCGAGCCGGTCACGCCGTGCAGCAGGAGCGGGCGGCTGCCCGCAGCGGCGATCGCGTCCAGCGCGGTCTGCTGGGCGGCGTTCGGTGGCGGGGCCGCGCCGCCCTGGCCGCCGAGCTCTTCGGTGAGGGCGCTCGCCGCCCGGTCCTCTCGCTCGATCTTCTCGACCAAGCCCTTCTCGACGAGCCGGTCGACGCTGGCCGCGGCGGACTGGCCCTCAAGCTCCAGCAGCGCGCGGAGCGGCAGCTCTCCCCCCGCGTCTTGGAGGGCCGCGACGATGCTCCGCATGCGGCTGCCCAGGGTCACCAGCGCGGTCTCGGGGTCGACCCGCAAGCGGACGACCTTGATCTGGTGGCCGGGGGCCTGGGGCTCAACCTGCTCGTCTTCGACGTGCCCCACGCGCACCAGCGCGTCGAGCGCCCGGCCGATCAGCTCGGGGTCGAGCTCGCCATGGAGCGCGCGGTCGAGGCCGCCACGGCTGCGGCCAGGGTGGGCCACCACCTCGCGCAGCACCGCGAGCCGGTCGGGCTCGGGCACCAGATCGCGGCCAAGCGCGTCGATGCCCTGGGCCGTGGCCCGAAAAACCCGCTTGCTCGTGCCTTTGTAGGAGCCGGGCAGCGCGGTGGCCAGCGCCTCGCCGAGGCTGGACAGGTAATAGTCGGCCGCCCAGCGGCACAGCTCAAGCTGGCGGGCGTCGAAGACCGGCTCTGGGTCGAGCAGGCGCTCGACGCGGCGCACCTTGTGGCGCGCCCCCGGCGGGAGGGTGCCCGGACCGACCACATAGGCGCTGACCTTGCGCGCGCCGAAGGGCACCAAAACAGCGTGCCCCACGTTCAGCCCGAGCGTCTGAGCTGCGGCGTAGGTGAAGGTGCCGTCGACCGGCAGGGGCACAGCCACCTCGACCAGCACCTCGCCCGGCGCGAGGCCCTCGGGCCGGTCTGGAGCGGAGGGGCTCGGGGCACCGGTGGGCGGCGCGGCGGCGCGCTCCCCGCTGAGCGGCAGCAGCGCCTGAACCGCAGGCGGCTGCCCGCGGACCGGGCGCGGCGCGCTCATCTGCCAATGTCCCCGCGCAGGAGCTCTTGCACCATCGCGTCGACGCCCGCGCGGAGCTCGGGCCGCTTCGCCGAGAAGTGCAGCGAGGCCCGCAGCAGGCCGAGCAGGTCACCGGTGTCAAAACGCTGGCCGGCGAAGACCTCGCCGATGACCGCGCCCTCGGCGGCGAGCACCGCGATGGCGTCGGTGAGCTGGATCTCGCCGCCGCGGCCGCGGGGTGTGTGGCGCAGCACTTCGAAGATCCGCGCGGGGAGGACATAGCGGCCGACGATGGCGAAGTTGCTCGGCGCGACCTCAGGCTCGGGCTTCTCGACCATCGCCCGCACACGCATGCGCCCCGGCTGCTCGAAGGTGCCCGCGCAGACGCCATAGCGGCGGGTATCGGCGCGGGGGACCTCCATCAAGGCGACAACCGCCTCGGCCCCCGAGGCGGCCCCGGCGGCGATGAGCTGGCCGATGGCGGGCACTTGGGCGTCCACCACGTCATCACCGAGCAGTACGGCGAAGGGCTCGTTCCCCACGGCCGGGGCCGCGGTGAGCACGGCGTGGCCGAGCCCGAGCGCCTCGCCTTGGCGGACCGAGACGACCTCGGCCATCTTCGCGACCCGCAGCACCTCGGCGAGCAGGTCTACTTTGCCGGCCTCACGGAGGTGGGCTTCAAGCGCTGGGCTGCGGTCGAAGTAGTCGACCAGTGCGTCTTTCCCACGCGAGGAGACGAAGACGATGCGCTCGATGCCCGCCGCGACCGCCTCGGCCACCACGTACTCGATGCAAGGCCGGTCGCCGATCGGCAACATCTCTTTGGGGACGGCCTTGGTGACGGGCAAGAAGCGTGTGCCGAGGCCGGCGACGGGCATCACGGCGGTGCGAACGGCGGGCATGGGGCCTCCAGCGGCGGTGGGGGTCGGGCCGGGGCCCCGAGGTCGGCATAGTGGGGCCGCGTGGGCGCTTGCGCGCGGCGGCTCCGTCGGCCCGGCCCTACATGGATACCCGGTCCTCGTGGGGCGGGCAATGATTTTGCGGACAGAAGCTGTCCACACGGAGGGCCGATGCTCAGGGTCACGCGCAGGGCCGGTCGCGGGACGTCAGCGGTGCTGGGGGGAGCGCTCTTGCTGGCGGCTCCAGCGGTGGCGCAGGCCGATCCGCTCATGGCCAATGATCTCGCGATGGGCGGGGCGCACCGCGCCAACCCCTACAGCCTCGCGACCATGCTCGACGCGCCGGCGACCCTGGGTCTCGCCGAGCGCTACGACCTGGGTGCCGGTTTTCGCATCGGTCCGGACAAGCAGCGCGCGCTGCAGGTTGCCGCCCTCGACTCGCGGACCTCGCGGGTGAGCGCGGGCGTGACCTGGACCCGGATGGCGCACGAGAACGGCCTGCAGACGGCTGATCTGCCTGGATGGGTGCTGCCAGACGCGGTGATCGAAGAGAAGGAGGTGCGGCACCGGGTCGGGGCGGGCGTCGCCCTGCCATTGTTGAACCGTCAGCTCGCCTTTGGCGTGGCTGGCTGGTACGACCACCGGGCGACCCCAGACGGCGAGGCCGACCCGGGCGGCAACGTCACGGCCTCGGTGGCCACCAAGCTCGCCCAAGACGTCGTGGTCCTCTCCCTGCAGTCGTCCAATCTCCTGCCTTGGCGGCTGTATTACGCGCCCCTCGACATCTCGGCCGGGCTCCGCTTGCAAGCGAAGGAGGTCGCCGCCCTCGAGGCGAACGTGGTGGCGCCCTTCGGCGAGACGGATCACGTGCTGGGCTTCAACATCGGCGCGCAGGTGGTCGCCGCCCAGGTCGTCCCGCTGCGGGTCGGCTTCGAGCGCGACCCCGAGACCGCCACCGAGCGGGTGAGCGGGGGCATCGGCGTCGAAGGTGACCGCGGCGCGCTCGACTACGGGGCGCGCTTTTGGGTGGGCGCCGACCGGCCCGATGAGGGCGTCGCGAGCTGGCATGGGATCAGCCTGCGGCTCTTTTTTTGACCCCCGGCCGAGCGACTCACCTCAAGCTTTGCCGCTGGCCAACTTGAGCTCTTCGACGTCGGGGCGCCCCGAGTCGCGGAGCATGCGCCGTGTGAGCTGGAAAGCGTTCTCCATGCTGTGGTCCATGTTGTTGTACCAAAACAGCCCGGTCCGGCCAGCGAGGCGCAGGTTCGAGAACTGCCCCAGCGCGGTGCGTGCCTTGTCCAGCTCGCGTGGGTAGTCTTTGTGGTAGATGGGGTAGCTGTCGGGCACCCGCTCGACACGTACGTCGATGACGTTGTTGCGCTCTTTGATTAGCCCGACACGAACGAGGTCGTCGACGACCCAGTCGGTCAGGCGCTCGGCATGGCGCCAACGTTGGTCGCCGCGCATGCAGGTCACTTCACAACAGAAGCCGGTGACCCCCGGCGGCGCGGTCTTCGGCGAGAAGTAGCGCGGGATGCTCACCCGGTTGATCAGCAGGTCGGTCTGGCCGTAGTAGCACCACTGGTAGTCGCGGGGGCTCTCTTCGCGCACAATGACGTTGTAGAGCAACAAGTCGAGGTACTTCAGGTCGGGCACCGGCTGCTGCAGCTGGCTGCAGGCCAGCGTGATCGGCGCGGTCCAGACCACCTGAGAGGGGCGGATGGTCTCGGAGCCGGCGCGCACTTCGACGACCTGGCCGTTGCTCCCGCGCAGCTCGGCGCCGACCCCGGTGAGGATGCGCCCGCCTTTGGCCCGCAGGTGGGCAGAGACCTCTGCCCAAGCCTCGTGCATCCCGTTCGTGGGGTACAGGAAGGGCTGGGGCTGCTTGTTCACCTGCATCAAGGTCGACTTCAGCAGCTGGAAGAGGTTCTGCATCTGCGCGTTGTCGTCAATGATCGCGCGGTTGATCCCCACCTTTGCCCAGTCGGAGTGTGTATCTCTTGGGTGGATGCCCAAGAACTTGACGCTGTAGCCCTCGAAGAACTCCTTGTACAAGGTTGGGCCGTACTGGCGCAGGATGTAGTTTTGGAAATTGTCTTCGCCGTAGGTTCGCATCCCGTTGACGGCGAGGTCGACGAAGGCACGGCCTGCGGTGCGAACGGGCAGCTGCACGAGGTTCTGCGGCTTGATGGGCCAGGAATAGTAGCTGCCCTCGAAGAAGACCTCAGACTTGCGGGGGAAGGTGGTGCCGCCGTGGGTGAGGACCCGGTCAAGGTAGGCCTTGACGTTGGGGTTGGCTGTGTCGAAGCGATGGGGCCCGCAGTCAAAGACATACTTGTCGTCGTAGACGAAGGAGCGCGCCAAGCCGCCCACTTGGGGCAGCTTTTCGACCACGACCACCTCGGCGCCCGCCTCGGCGAGCAGGTGCGCGGTCACGAGGCCGGCCACGCCAGCGCCGACGACGACCACAGGCGCGGAGAACACGGAGGGCGGGGCGGTTCCGGACACAGGCGCCTCCAGGGCGTCGTCGCGGCGGCGCCGCGGGCGAGAGCAAGGCCCGTCCTACCACCGTCCGAAGGCCGTGCCGACTCTGCGCGCGCAGAGCCGCTGGCGCACGCCTCGGCCGGCGGCGTCAGCGCGTTAGGCCGCGGCGCGTGGAGCGTGCGTTGTGCCAGACCGCGCGCAAGGAGCCCGATGAACCGCCCCTCCCGCTGCCCCAAGCCCGCCCGCGCCGACGGCGCGCCACCGGTCCACGCCGCCCTGCACGCCGCGCACCGGGCCGCCTTCCTCCGCGCGCTTGGCGCTGACGCAGCGCTGATCTTCGCCGCGCCCACCCGGCCGCGGAACGGCGACGCCGACCACCGCTACCGCCAGAGCAGCGACCTGCTCTACCTCACCGGCTGGCGTGACCCCGAGGCGGTCGCCCTGCTTCGGCCTGGCGCAGACCGCCCGTTCATCCTCTTCGTGCAAGCGCGGGATCCCGAGCGCGAGACCTGGACCGGCCGGCGGCCCGGCCCAGAGGGGGCGACCGCGCTCTATGGCGCCGACGCGGCCTTTCCCATCGAGCAGCTGTGGTCGATGTTGCCCGAGCTCCTGCAAGGTCACCGCACCCTCCACTACCGCTTCGCGGAAGACGCAGAGCGAGACCGCGCGTTGGTCCAAGCGATCGCAGGTGCCCGCAAGCTCAGCCGCAAGTCGGGCCTCGACGTGCCTGACGCATTCGTCGACCCGGCTCGGGTGTTGCATGAGCTCCGGCTCATCAAGAGCGACGGCGAGCTCGACATCCTGCGCGAGGCCGCCCGGATCACTGAGGCCGCGCACCGCGAGGCCATGGGCATCACCGCACCGGGTGTTTTTGAGTTCGAGCTGGAAGCGGCGATTGAGGGTGCGTTTCGCCGCCTCGGCGGCTCTGGTGCAGGCTATACCTCTATCGTCGGGGGTGGCGAGAACGCGACGATCTTGCACTATCACACGAACCAAGATGTCCTTCAGGACGGTGATCTGGTGTGCGTCGACGCTGGGGGCGAGTTCGACGGCTACACCGCAGACGTGACCCGGACGTGGCCGGTCAACGGCCAGTTCTCGGACCTCCAACGCAAGGCCTACCAGATCGTGCTCGAGGCGCAGCTCCTCGCGATCAGCCGCTGTCAGGTGGGGGCGCGGTTCCTCGACGTGCACGAGGCCGCCACGCGCAGGCTCGCGCGCGGGATGCTCGAGCTGGGCCTCTTCGAAGGTGATCCCGAAGACGATGGCGCGGTCGAGCAGATCATCGCAGACGGCCGCAGCAAGCGCTACTATATGCACGGCACCTCGCATTGGCTTGGCTTGGATGTGCACGACGCGGGCGTCTACAACATGGACGGCGGCTCGCGGCGGCTCGCCGCAGGCATGGTGCTGACCGTCGAGCCCGGGCTCTACATCGCCGTGGACGACGAAGACGCGCCGGCCGCCTTGCGTGGGCTGGGCATCCGCATCGAAGACGACGTGGTCGTCACCGATGACGGTCCGCTGGTCCTCACCGCGGCGATCCCCAAAGCCGTGCACGAGGTGGAGGCCGCCGTCGGCGTCTTGCGGGGGCGGGTGTGATTGTCGCTGATGACGCCGTCTTGGTCGGTGATGTGGGTGGGACCCACGCCCGCTTCGGCCTTTGGCGCGGGGGCGCGCTTGTTGATCGCGCCGCATGGCCAACGTCCGCCCTGCCGACCCTGACCGGGTGCGTGGAGCGGCTCCGGGCTGGATGGCGGTTTGCGCGCGTCTCGGTGGCTGTCGCCGGGCCGGTGGTGGGGCGCCGGGCCGCGCTGACCAACGCGGGCTGGGTCGCTGACCTCGACGAGTTGGATGAGGAAGGCCTCCTGATCAATGATCTCGAGGCGGCGGCCTGGGGCTGCGGGGCGGGGCAGCCCGAGGACCTGCGGCTGCTCACCGGGGAGGACCCCGGTCGGCAGGGCGACGCGGTCGTGGTGGGCGTCGGCACCGGCCTCGGGCAGGCCTTGTGGATCGGCGAGGGGCGGGCGATCCCGGGGGAGGGTGGGCATGCCTACTTTGCGGCCCGTGACGCGGCCGAGCGCCGGCTCGCCGCCTTCATCGAGGCCGAGCTCGGGCGCCCCGTCGAGGTCGAGGACGTGCTCTCCGGCACCGGGATCGGCCGGATCGCGGCTTGGATCGCGGCTGAAGGTGGTGGCGAGGCCTTGCCCGTCGCTGATCGCACCGGGCTCGGGCGTTGGGTCGTCGCGGAGCAGGGCCAACACCCGGTCGCCCGTGCGGCAGCGGCCACCTTCTGGTCGCTGCTGGCCGGAGAGCTGCGCAACGTGGCGCTCCGCACCTTGCCGGCGCGTGGCCTGTTTGTCGTTGGGGGCCTCGCGCCCCGATTGTTGCCTTCGGCAGATTTCTCGGCCTTCAAGCACCGGTTGGAGGGGGAGGGGCCCCTGGCTTGGCGCCTCCGCGACCTGGCCGTGCAGCTGGTCGACGACGACGCGTTGGCCCTCCGCGGGGCGGCTGCGGCGGCGGAGCGCCGCTGAGCCCGCGCGCCGCGGCACCGCCGCGGGGCGGTTGTCACCTTTTACGTCTACCACGTCACCCTGAGCGCGACGCGGCTCATGTGGTGGCAAAGTGTCGGGAGCGCGATCCCGATGTGCGTCCGCCCCCTGGATTGAGCGTGGGGGCGCAGTGATGGGTTGGCGCCCAACGCGCCGCTGATGGAGTCAGAACGATGAGCAACGGTCTAGAAAAGGCCTACAAGAACCTTTCTTTCCTCAACAGCCCGGCTGCGAGGCACATCCGCATCTTGTGCGAGTACGAGGAGCCGGGCGAGCGCTTCCGCGAACACAACGTTCGCGACACGATCGTGTTCTTCGGCTCGGCCCGGGCGCGCTCGGTCGCCGTCTGCAAAGACGAGGTCGCGCACCTCGAGCGCGAGATCGCGCGGAACGGTGAGCCCCACGTGCATCACGAGCTTGAGAAGAAGCTCAAGGTCGCCCGCGCACGGCAGAAGATGGCGCACTGGTACGATGAGACCGTCGAGCTGGCGCGGCGCCTCACCGAGTGGGACATGGCCCGTCAGGGGCCCCGCCGCTACTACGTGTGCACGGGCGGTGGTCCGGGCATGATGGAGGCCGCCAACCGCGGCGCGGCTGCGGTCGAAGGGGGCCGCAGCGTAGGTTTGGGCATCTCCCTGCCTTTTGAGGAGAAGCTGAACCCCTACGTCACCCCCGAGCTCGGCTTTGAATTCCATTACTTCTTTATGCGGAAGTATTGGTTCCTCTACCTCGCCAAGGCCCTCATCCTGACCCCCGGCGGCTTTGGGACGATGGACGAGTTCTTCGAGACGCTGACCCTTCGTCAGACCGGCAAGATCAAGAAGAACCTCCCCATCGTCCTCTTCGGCACCGAGTACTGGGACCGGGTGCTCAACGTCGACGCGATGTTGGAGTGGGGCACCATCTCCGAGAAAGACCTGCTGCTCTTCCACCGCAGCGACACCGTCGAAGATGCCTTCGCCTTCCTGGTCGACGCGATCGAGCAGAACGAGCGCGACGGCCGCTGAGCCAGAGGGGGCCCCATGTCGATTTTCGGGATCCGCAAGCGGCTGAAGGCCGCGCTCGGGATGGGGCGCCCACCCCGCGAGATCGTGCGCTACCGCGTCACCTATGTCCTGCCCGATGGTACCGAGCAGGTGGTCGAAGCCGAAGAGCGCTACTCGGTGCTGATGGCGAGCCAAGCGTTGGCTTCGCCGATCGGCACCGGGCGCCGGGCCGGTGGCACCTGCCCCGATGGCGGCTGCGCAGAGTGCCGGGTGCAGATCTTGGATGCGACCGGGCTCTCACCGATGACCGACGCGGAGCGGCGCAGCCTCGACGCGGCGGCCCGAGGTGAGCCCCACGAGGGCCGCGTCCGGCGCCCGGGGCCCCCAGTCACGCCCGACGCCCGGCTCGCCTGCTATGCCAAGGTGGTCGGCGACGGCGCGCGGGTTCGCGTCAGCGAGCTCTTCGACTACGACTCGATCCGGGGCGACCCGAGCGGCTCCTGAGGGGGCGCAGGGGAGGGGAGGGCGACCTCCCCTCTCGCGTTTTTCGCTGTACACAAGTGTTTTGGTTGTTGGAGTGGGAATGGAAACGAAGCCGTTTTGTGACTTGCACATCCACATGGGCGCCTCGGTCGCCCCGCACATCCTCTGGTCCATCGCGCACCAGCAGGGGTTCAAGCTGCCGGTGAAAGACTACTGGGAGTTTGTCGACCTCATCACGGTCAACCCACGAAAAGTCCGGACGCTCGATGATTATCTGAAGATTCTCCACGAGTGGACCGAAAAAATCCAGTCCAGCCCCGCCGCGGTGGAGCGCAGCGTCTACGAGATCATCGGCAAAGAGTACCGGGGCTCGCGGGTGCAGCAGATCGAGCTGCGCTTCAACCCGATGAAGCGGAACTTGGGCGGCGAGCGCGACCTGGACCACATCATCCACGCGGCCATCCGCGGGATGGACCTCGCCTGCTTGGAGTATGGCGTGCGGGCGGGGCTGATCTTCTGCTTGGCCCGCGAGTTTACGCCGGAGATCAACGAGATCATCCTTCAGAAGGCCATCAAGTACCAGAACCGCGGCGTGATCGGCATTGACCTCGCTGGCACCGAGAAGAACGCGATCGAGCTGAATTCCAGCGTGGACAAGTACGCCAGCCTGTTCGCCCGGGCGCGCGAGGCCGGTCTGGGGACGACCATCCACACCGGCGAGACGGCGAGCACCTCAGCCGAGGGCGTGATCGCCGTGGTGGAGCGCTTGCGCCCCGACCGCATCGGCCACGGCATCCGCGCCGCCTACTCGGAGACCGCGCTGAAACGGTTGGCCGAGACGGGGACCGTGCTGGAGCTCTGCCCGACGAGCAACCTCCACACCCGCGCGGTGCGGCACCTCGAGGAGTTCAAGTTCATCATCGGCGTGCTCAGCGAGGCCGGCGTCCGGTTCACCATCAACACGGACGGGACCTACCTCTGCAGCACCAGCTTGCAGCGCGAATTTCGTTTGTTGGAAGAGGCAGAGATCCTCACCGAGGCAGAGTCCGAGCGGGCGCGGCTCTTGGCCTTCGAGGCCAGCTTCATCGACCGCTGATGGCGGCGACGGGCGCCACCCACTTGGGCCCGGCGTGGTCGTGGCGCGCGTGGCTCGCCGCCTCAATCCGGCGCAATGCCCAGGCGGCGTGCTCTTGGATGAGGGCGCTCGGGTGGCCGAGGGCCTGCTCCAGGCACGGCCCCGCGGCCTCGTCGCCGAGGTTCCCCAGGACCACGGCTGCGTTTCGTTTGAGCCCGATGGCCCCGGGGCGTCGGAGCGGTGAGCCCTCAAACTGCCGCTCGACGAGATCATCGTCAGCAAGCATGATCCAGCGAAGGTCAAGCCAGGCGTTCACGGGGCCGAGGTCCTCCTCGGGGCTGATGGGAGCCGCGTGGTTGTGCGGGCAGACATCTTGGCAGTCGTCGCAGCCGAACACCCAACGTCCAAGGGGGGCGCGCAGCTCCGCTGGGATTGGGCCATCATTCTCGATGGTCAGGTAGGAGATGCAGCGCGCGGCATCCAACTGACCGTCGCCCACAAAGGCGCGTGTGGGGCAGGCGAGGTGACAGCGGGCGCAGGATCCGCAAAAGCGCTCCTTCCCGGCCG
Organism: Deltaproteobacteria bacterium; assembly: GCA_016792625.1. Taxonomy (GTDB): domain Bacteria; phylum Myxococcota_A; class UBA796; order UBA796; family UBA2385; genus JAEUKK01. The sequence goes on from JAEUKK010000001.1 coordinate 88,061, forward strand.
GGAGGGGCGCGTCGACGGGGAGCCGCGCTCCCACAGCGATCACCGCGAGGAAGAAGGTGCTCCCCCTTCCGGGCCGGATCGTGCAGCAATTCTTCGCGGCGAACCCGATGCCCGCGCGCTCGGCCCAGGCGCGCTCAATCCAAGGTCGGCTGTCGACGCCCCCAAAACAAGGGACATCGCGCTCACGAAGCCAACGCTCGATCTTGCGGATGCGCTTGCCGATCAGGTTGTGGTAGTCCCGCCCCCAGGCGTAGGTGGCCACGCGGCCGGTCAGGCCGCCCGGATCGGGGGGGCGCTGGCCGCCGTACTCCATCCCGAGGACGATGACGGACTCCGTGCGTCGGAAGACCTGCCGGGGGTCGGCCCGCGCGTCCCGCGCTCTCACCATCCAGGTCATGTCGGCGTGCCGGCCCTCACTCAACATGAGGTCGTAGGCGTCAATCCCGGGTGCGCCATCGCCATCGGTGAAGCGCACGTGCTGAAACCCAAGCTGATGGCAGAGGGCGCGTAGCTGGTGCGCGAGGTCCGGCATCTCGGTAAAGCTCCCTGGTCCAGCGCGCGTGGCGCAGCCCGCGCCCCTACCTCGCCGATCTACACCCCCTGCGCCAGCACCGAGGTCGTGGATCCGCCCCACCGCCCCTCCCTCGAGGCTCCATGACCTCCCGCACCCTCCCCGCCGGCGCTGTCGTCGAGAACGTCGTCATCTGTGGCTCCGGCCCCGCTGGGTTGACCGCCGCCCTGTACACCGCCCGGGCCAACCTCGGGCCCTTGGTCCTCGAGGGCATGCAGCCGGGCGGTCAGCTCACCATCACGACCGATGTGGAGAACTTCCCCGGCTTCGCCCACGGGATCATGGGCCCCGAGCTGATGGAGACCATGCGCGCCCAAGTGAGCCGCTTCGGTACGCGGCTCGAGCTCGACGAGGTGGTGCGCTGTGAGCTCGACGCCTCGCCGTTTGTGTTGCACACGTCCAACGGCAACACCATCTACACCCGCACCTTGGTCATCGCGACCGGTGCGAGCGCGAAGTACCTGGGTCTTCCGTCAGAGACGCGGCTTCGGGGCCATGGCGTGAGCGCCTGCGCCACCTGCGATGGCTTCTTTTTCCGTGGGGTCGAGATCGCCGTCGTCGGCGGCGGGGACTCCGCCTGCGAAGAGGCGAACTTCCTCACCAAGTTCGCCAGCACGGTGCATCTGCTGGTGCGCCGCGACAGCCTGCGCGCGTCCAAGATCATGCAGCAGCGTGCGCTGCAGAACCCAAAGATCAAGGTCCACTGGTTCACCGAGGTGGCCGAGGTCTTGGGCGAGAAGGAGGTCGAAGGCCTGCGGGTGCGCGACACGCGCACCGGCGCCGAGACCGCCTGGTCCAACGTCAAGGGGCTCTTTTTGGCCATCGGCCACCAGCCCAACTCGGCGCCTTTCGTGCAGTGGCTGCCCCATGACGAGGTCGGCTACCTGCTCGGCGAGGCGGGCAGCGCGCGCACGCAGATCCCCGGCGTCTTTGTCGCGGGTGACATCCAAGACAAGGTGTACCGCCAGGCCATTACCGCTGCAGGTTCGGGCTGCATGGCCGCGATCGACGTGGAGCGCTGGCTCGAGTCCCAGGGCGGGCACTGAGGCCTGACCCCGCTTGCGGCGGGCCGCGCGCGGGCCCCCGCCTCAGGTCTGCAGGATCCGCTGCACGCGCCGGGCGTTGAACACCCGGACCTCTCCGCGTAGGTGGCACCAAGCCTCGAGGTGCGGCGGATCCCAGCTCCGCGCGGTGAGGGTGCGCCTGCAGGTGAGGGGGCCTTGGCCGTGCCGCGCGGTGTAGTCGACGGTCAGGGTGCCGCCGACCCGCGCCGCCTCGGCCAACATGCTGAGGATGCGCCGCCGCTCCTGGCCATCTTTGCCGAGCTGCTCGGTGGTCTCGATGAGCTCGCGGACCGTGGGCATCCGACCGAAGCCCGCGGCGATGCCCTTGAGCATGGCGGCGTAGACCTGGAAGGTCACGCGTGCGTCATCCAATGCGCGATGAGCCTTGGGTTGTGGTGTGTTCGTGCGCCATGCGACAGCTTCAAGGCTGCACTTGGTGAACCCAAAGTAGTTTCGCGCGAGGTCGAGGGTGCAGATGATCGGCCCGAGGGGCGGCATCGCCAGCCCAAGGCGGTGGCTCTCAGCGGCCAGGAAGCCGACGTCGAAGCGGGCGTTGTGAGCGACGATCACCGCGCCGGCGAGCGCCGTGGACAGCTCCTGGTAGCGCTCCTGGAAGTGGGGCGCGCCCACGAGGTCAGCGTCACGGATTTGGTGGATCGCCTCTGCTTCGGGTGGCATGGGCACCCCCGGGTCGATGAGCGAGCGCAGCGACTTGCGCTTGCCCCCGCCGTCGGGGCGCCATCGGTAGACCGCGAGCTCACAGATGCGGTCGCCCGAGGCGGCGGAGAGGCCGGTGGTCTCGAGGTCGAGAGAGGCGGTCGGGGCCTGGTCCACCGGGAGGTCGAGGAGCGCTTCTGTCAAATTGGCGGCGTCGACGTCGTTCTCGCTCAATCGGCGACCTGCGCCTTCATCCAGGTGGGGATCCCCGGCGGCGTAAATTCGCCGTCGCCATCGGCGTCGACCCAGATGGGGTTGGTCACTGCATAGGGCCGGACCGGGAAGTACCGGGGGAACGGCACGGGCGCGCTGAGGAAGCTGTCGAGGCCGACGCCCGCGAGCGCGCTGGTCACGACGTCTTCGAGCTGGATCGGCGGGAACTCGACGGGCGTGTAGAGCGGGCTCAGGTCGTCGGCGCCCAACGCGACCACGGCGTACCAGGAGTCCTTGCTCGGGCTGACCTCAACCGTCTCCAGGAAGCGCAGCACGTCGTCGTTGTTGATGTCCTCACCGGTCCACTCTTGGATGAGCTCGCCGTTCTCGTAGAGCTCCACCCGGTCGATGTTGAACCAACGGGGCGCTTGCACCTCGATGTTCAGCTCAACTTTACCGCCGAGCGCCTGCACGTCGGAGCCCGGGCCGAACCGCTCTTCGCCGGCAAAGAACCGGATGAAGGGGCCAAAGCTGGCGACGACCCGACCTTCCTTTACCGCGCGGGCCACAGCGCCCTCGTCCAAGAAGGCTGGATCATCCGTATCAGATTGGACCCAGTTCCGCGGGCAGCCGGACTCGATGCTGGTGAAGCCGTGCGTGTCGGAGTTGCCCAATGCAGTGTACCGATACCCGAGGTTGTTGAGGCTAAACCAGTCGTCCAACACACCTTGGCGGGTGAGACCAAGCTTGTAGACGCCATCTTTCAGGTCTTTCTGCTCGGCCATCGTGCGGCTGAGCATGTCGACGATGTAGTCTCGGTGCTGCTGCGGGCTCTCGGTCTCGGCGAACTCATCAAGCTCGGGCTGGGTCGGGGTGCGGATGAGCTCGAAGCGCTTGCCGTTGAGGACCTCGATCGCGTCAAAGTCGTCAGAGAAGTTCTGTGGCTCAAGCAGCGTGTTGCCGCTCAGTGTGGTCAGCAGGCTCGCGTCCATCGCGATTTTGCCGGCCTCGTCCCGGTAGGTGTTGACCTCGTATTGGTCGAAGTACCCAAGGATCCCGTCACGGGGGTGTCCAACGAAGACCACGGGCTCTTCGCCGCCCGGCACGCTGAGATCACGCAGGCCGTCGATCATCTGCTGCGGGGTCAGGCCGAACCAGTCGAGGGCGCCACCCTGGTCTTTGAGGTGGTCGATTCGCAGGGGGAAGCCCAAGAAGTGGCCGACCTCGATGGTCGTGACCTCGAGGCCCACGGTGCTGGCCAGCCAGTGTTGGATACCCAACGAGAGGATCGCCGGCTCATAGTCGGTGATGGCGTCGTGGTCGGTGCTGGCGAGGAACTCGACCCCCTCGGCCGCCATGGTCATGGCGCGGTCCGTGAGGCTGACCCCGGAGTCATGCGAGCGGAAGGCGTGCACGTGGAAGTCGGCGCTCACCCAGCCCTGGGTGTCGACCGAGCGCACGACCTGCAGCTCAAGGTCGGCGTAGTTGTTGGTCTCAAGGGTGAACGGCTCGCTGCGGTCCAGCTCGTACTCGGGGCCTCGGCTGGCGACCGCGTAGTAGCGACCGGGCGGCAGGATGATGCTGCCCGTGCCGTTGGCGGTGAAGACCACGCCGGCGGGGTCGCCGCCGATGAAGCCATCGCCGAACACCGGGTTGAGGGGGCTCGCCTCGCCGCCTGCGGGGAAGAAGCTCACTTTTGCGGGCAGGGCGAGGCCGGACTCGTCGACCACCCGGAAGCGCACGCCGCCCGGGCGCGGCGACTCGAGCACCACCGTCTTCTCTTGTTTGGCTTGGATGGAGAAGGGGACCCGCGGGCTGTCGGGTCGACCCGTGGCGTGCACGAGCATCTCGTAGCGGCCTGGGGGCAGCGTGCCCGAAAATGAGCCATCGAGCTGGCTGTCGATGCCCACATCGGTGCGCCATTCGGTGTAGGGCGCGTCTTCCCCGTCGCGGAACACCAACACCCGCACGTTGGACAGCGGCATGTTGGTCGCGTGCTCGACGACGTAGCCGTTGATCCGGCCCACGGCGGTGCCCTTGGCGGCCCAGATGGCGTCCATGGCGCTGCCGACGTCGCCGCGGCCGACGCCGAACCAGCGCTCGTAGGCGAGGGGAGGGGTGCCGTCGGGGAAGCGACCGCTCGTGCCGTTGCCCTCACGCCCCACGCCCACCGCGACGGTCTGGCTGCTGGTGAACATCGGCACGTAGAGGGGCCCGGTGTCGTTCATCAGGGCATAGGACACACGGTTCGCGGTGCCCGCCAGGAAATCGACGACGATGGGCTCTTCAAAGGTGTTCTCGCCGGCTTGGAGCAGGCTGTTTACGTAGGTCTCTTCGTCGAAGCCGACCCCGGGGGTGAAGACATCGGTGCTGCCGCCCTGCAGGTAAAAGTCGCCGAAGACCACGCCGCCGCGCTCGCGATCAAGCGCGAGCTGGATGAGGGCGAGGCCGTCGGAGTTGCCTTGGATGACCTCGGCCTCAAGGTCGGCGTCGCAGTTGGCCTCGTCGCTAAAGATGGCTGTGGTGCGCATCTTCACCGCAGCTTGGCCCGGCTCGAGGATGTAGTCGGTGCGCATGAAGAAGTGCGGGCGCTCGCCGGGCCACTGCAAGGACCACAGGGCGTCGAGCAGCGTGATGAAGCTCTGCTCGGGGCCGACGGTGCAAATGACCGCCGCCTCGCCGTTGCTGCCATCGTTGACGATCTCGACGAGACCGGCGGTGTCATCGGCGGTTTGGACGTTGAGGTTGACCGTCGGGAAGACCTCGGCGAGCTGGTCGAGGCCTTGACCACGGCTGAACCGGGGGTCGTTGCGCTGCAGATCGGCGTCGATGAGGCTGCCACCCGAGGTGTGCGGCCCCATGCTCGGCCGCGCGTCGAGGATGGCGAGCCGGATCTGGTCGTTTTCGAGGAGATAGTCGCCCTCACGGGCCATCGCCTTGGGCCCGCCGATGGCTTGGTCAAGGGCCTGGATGCGCGAGGCCTTTGCCCACGGGTCGGTGGGCTGTTGGCAGCCCACGCCCATGCTCGCGCTCGCGCCGAGCAGCGCGATCAGCTGGCCACGTGCGCGCGCGGCGCCCCGGACAGCGGTGATGGAGGGGCGGGTGGTCGTGCGCTCGGATTGGACAGACATGGCCCGTTGACAATAATGTGGGCGGAGCAAGAGGTCCACGCTGCCATGACGCTCACTCTCCGCTCCGTCAGTGTTCGCCGCGCGCCGCGCGCCCTCCCCTTGATCGCCGCGCTCGGCGGGCTGCTCGCGGTGCCCGCGGTCGGGCACGCGAAGCGGGGCGAGGCCAAGCCCGAAGCCGACGACGCCAGCGTGATGTTTCCCAAGCCAGAGCCCTCGGTGCTGGTGCAGGGCTGGGCGACGGTGATGGACCAGGACGTCGATCCGCTGCTTGATCCGGCCGGCTACGGCGATCCTGAAGACGACGTCGGGTTCAAGCTCCGCCGCGCGCGCATCGGCATGGGCGGCAAGTCCGACACCATCCGGTACGACCTGCAGTTCGGCTACACCGCTGGCTTCGACCAGGTTCGGCCGCCGAGCAGCTCCAGCATCCAGCTCATCCAAGGTGATGTGGCCTACCGGCCGGTCAAGGGCTTGTGGGTCACCGGCGGCTACACGGTGGTCCCGGTCTCACGCGACTTCTTGATGGGCGCGGGCGACTTGGTGCTCGGTGAGCGCGCGGTGGGCTCGCAGTGGATGATCCCGCAGCGCGACATGGGCGTGATGATCGACGGCCGGCTCGGCGAGGGCAAAGACGGCTTTCGTGGGCGGCTTCGGGCCGGCGCGTTCAACGGCAACCAGCGCCTGACCGGCGACGACAACGCCGGAAAGCTCGTGTCGGTGCGCGCCGAGGGCATGGTCGGCCCCGGCGACACCTACCAGACCTGGGGCAAGGTCGACGGCTTCACGATGGGCGCCGCCGGCAGCTTTTGGCACAACGCCAACCTGTCTACCGATGAGACCGCGTTCAGCGGCGACGTGATGATCCGGGTTGCCGGCCTCGCGGTCCTCGGCGAGTTCATCAGCTCGACCATCAAGCCCACCGACTCCGACATCGCGCCCCCCGGCGTGCTCGAAGACACCCCTCGGGTCGGGACCATCGCACAGGTTGGCTACAGCGTCTGGCGCCTCGAGCCCGCCGTCCGGTGGAGCTCTTTTGATGATCACAAAGAGCTGAACGACAACGGTGACGTCGGCATCATCGAGGGTGGCGTCACTTGGCACGGGCCCAAAGATGTCGTGCGGGCCGGCGCGGTCTACGTGAGCCGCCTCGAGCTCTCCGCCGGCGAAGGCGCCACCCAGATCGACAACGACAGCGCCCGGCTGTGGTTCCAGCTGCGGATCTGACGCGCGCGTGCGGATCACCTCGTTGATCGACGCCCCCGAGCCGACGCTTTGGGGGGGCGATGGTCGTATGTACTTGTTCGACACGGTGGTCACCGCCGCGCTCTGGCGTCTGTCGCCCGATCTGGGCGAGACCGACCCGGCGCTGCTCAAGGCGACGCTGCAGCTCACCCGGGCGCTCCACAGCGAGGGGCGCGACGCCGAGGTCGCTCTGGTTGACGACGTTCGCGCGGCGCTGCTCCGCCATCGGGTGGTGGTGAGCGCGGCCTGGGTGAGCGCCGCTGTGCGCGCCTATGCCGAGGCGCTCCGTGCGCTCGACATCGTCCGCGTGGAAGAGGCAGTGTAGGGCCCGTCCGCCCGTGTGGCGCTGAACAAAGCCGAGGGAACTGCCCATGGCTCCCGCTGATGTGTCAGATTGTGGGTGTGTTCAGGGTGGCGTGGTTTGGGTCCTGGGTTTATGTTCAGTTCCCCGCACCGGAGCCCCCGATGTCAGCCCCTCACCTCGTCCTCTGCGCCGCGCTGCTCTGCTGGGTGTGGGGCGCCTTTGGGGCGGGGCGCGCCTCGGCCGCGTCCCCTGCGCCTCCCGCCTCCGGCGCCGCTGCGGTGGGCGGGGCAGACTGGGCCCAGGTCATCGCTGCGGTCAGCCCCGCCGTGGTCAGCGTGCGCATGGACCGTCCCATCGCTTTTGACACCGACGCCGCGGGCAACTCCTACGCGACGGGCTTCGTAGTCGACGCCGAGCGGGGCATCCTCCTCACCAACCGGCACGTGGTCGGCGCCGGCCCGGCCCGGGCCGAGGCGGTCTTCCTCAACAATGAAGAGGTCCCGCTGCAGCCGCTGTACCGCGACCCGGTCCACGACTTCGGCTTCTACCGCTTCGATCCGGCCGCGCTGCGCTACCAGGCCCGGGTCGCGCTGCCCCTCGATCCGGCCGCGGCCAAGGTCGGCCTCGAGGTCCGCGTCATCGGCAACGATGCCGGCGAGAAGATCAGCATCCTCAGCGGCACGATCGCCCGCCTCGACCGGCCCGCTCCGGTCTATGGCAGAGGGCGGTACAATGATTTCAACACCTTCTACATCCAAGCCGCGAGCGGCACCTCGGGGGGCTCCTCGGGCTCTCCGGTAATTGGGCCGACCGGCGCGGTGGTCGCGCTCAACGCGGGGGCAAACCGCAGCTCGGCGGCGAGCTTCTTCCTGCCGCTCGATCGGGTCGTGCGGGCGCTGGGCTACGTCCAGCGGGGCGAGCGGCCGCCGCGCGGCACCTGGCGGTTGACCCTCGCCCAACGCAGCTGGGACGAGCTGCGCCGCCTTGGCCTGAGCGCGGCCCAAGAGGCCAGCCTGCGGGCTGCGCACCCCGCTGCGAACGGCCTGCTGGTCGTCGATGAGGTCCTCCCCGGCGCCGAGGCGGAAGGCCTGCTCGCCGCGGGCGACATCCTGGTCCAGGTCGAGGGCCAGCCCATCTCCGACTACAACCGGTGGGAGGGCATCCTCGACGACCATGTCGGCCAGCCCCTCGAGGTCCTCGCCCTGCGCGACGGGCTCGAGCGGCGGGTGCGCGTGCCGACCGGCGACCTGCACGCCATCACGCCCGAGTCCTGGGTCGAGGTGGGGGGCGCGGTGCTCCACCCGCTCTCCTACCAAAAGGCCCTGGGGTTCTCGCACCCCGTCGAGGGCCTGTTCTTGGCCGACCGGGGCTACCTTTTTGAGGGCACCGATGTGCCGGCGGGCGCGGTCCTCCGCGCCGTGGATGGCGCGCCAGTCACCGATCTCGACGGCTTGTGGGCCGCCCTCGGGCGGCTGCCCGACCGCCAGCCCTTCATCGTCCGGTACACCCTTCTGAGCGACCCCGGGCGCGAGCGCTTGGCCCAAGTGTGGATGGATCGGCGGTGGTCGCAGCTGCGGCGCTGCGTCTGGTCGCAGGCGGCGTTGGGCTGGCCCTGTATGGACGCGGCGGCGCCGCCCGCGGCGCTCGAGCCTGCCCCGGTCACCACGGCGCCCTTGGCCTCCCCCGACCGCCGCGCCCGTCGCGCGCTGAACGCCCTGGTCATGGTCGAGCACACCCTGCCCATGGGCCTCGAGGGGGTGCTGGGCCGCAGCTTCCGTGGGGCTGGTGTTGTGATCGACGCCGAGGCGGGCTGGGTGCTGACCGACCGCGACACGGTGCCCTCGTCGATCGGCGACGTGCGCGTGGTGCTCGCGGGCGGGGCGGTGCTCCCCGCCGAAGTGCTCTGGCTTCATCCGACCGAAAATATCGCTGTGGTGCGCTACAACCCCGCACGCATCCAGGGCGAGCCGCCCGCGGCGCTCCGACTGTCGGCGCGCCCGCTCGAGCGCGGCGACGCCGTGCTGCAGGTCGGCCTCGACCGGGATCACCAGCCCGTGGTGCACCGCGCGCGGGTCACCGAGCTTCGCCCGTGGACGCTGGCCGCGCCGAGCCCTCCGGTTTGGGTCCCCACCAACTTTGAGATCATCCGGGTCGACGAGGCGATCAGCAGCGCCGGCGGCGTGCTGCTGGATCGGCGCGGGCGGGTCGGCGCGCTCTGGGCCTCCTTCGTGGATCGTGCGGGCGCAGACCCCGACAGCTGGTTCGCGGGGGTCCCGGCCGCCGAGCTCGCCGCTGTGGTCGCACAGCTGCGAGCGGGCGCTGAGAGCCTCGCCGTCCCGGGCCTGCGCGTCGAGCCGCTGCCCCTGCGGGGGGCACGGGCCCTCGGCTTGTCCGATGCCCGCGCCGCGGTGGTCGCCCAGTGGCCCCACGCCGCCGTGCTCTCGGTGGTGCGGGTGCCCAGCACCGGGCCCGCCGATGGGCTGCTCCGGGCTGGGGATGTGCTGCTCGACGCTGATCACGCGCCGCTCTCCTCGGTCTCGCAGCTCGACGCGGCGGCGGCCGCGGGGCGGCCGATCCACCTGCGAGTGCTGCGCGACCGGGCGGAGCTCGACTTGGTCCTGCAGCCCCAGCGGCGCAGCGCGCTCGGGACTGTCCGGGCCCTCAGCTGGGAGGGCGCCGTCCTCCAAGACATCCCGGTCGAGGTCTTTGACCACTTGGGGCTGCGCCCGGGCGGGGTGTGGGTGGCCGAGGTCACGCCGGGCTCGCCGGCCAGCCGCTACAAGCTCCGCGCGGGCCTGCGGGTCCTCGCGGTGAATGACCAGCCCACCGCTGATCTCGAAGGGCTGCTGCGTGTGCTCCCGCGTGGCCAGGCGCCTGTCCGCCTGCAGGTGCAGGAGCTCGATGGTCGCCGGGGCGTGCTCAGCCTCAAGCCGGCGGCGGGTGGCGCGCCCGCGCAGCTCTGGGCCCGTGGCGCTACGGGCTGGGCCTTGACCACGCTGGGCCCGCTGG
>JAEUKK010000074.1 GCA_016792625.1 Deltaproteobacteria bacterium
CTACTTGATGCGCATTGCCTACGATTTGCTGCGCATCACTCTCCATGTGTGACGACGGAGACTCCACCGGCTGCGCCGTGGTGGTGAGCGCAGCCCAGGCGGCTCGCGTCCGCTGGGCCTGGGCTACCTTGGGGGTGCCCCTCTCTCCGCCCCGGAGCGCCGATGGCCCGACCCGCCCGCTGCTCGGCCCTCGCGGCGCTCGCCCTCGCGCTGATCTTGGGCGAGCCGGCGGCGGCGGCCGAGCCGCGAGGCCCGCGCAGCGGCACCCTCCCCGTCTGGCGCACCGAGCCCACCGGCACCAAGCTCTTCGTCGAGGCTGAGCTCGGCGATGGCGTGCCCCGGCTCTTCCTCGTCGACACGGGCGCCAGCATCTCGGTGCTCAACCCCGAGGTGGCCGCCGCGCTGGGTATCGATGGCGGGCCGACCACCGGTGAGCTGGTCGGGCTGGGCGGCCGCGCCCGCTACCGGCTCGCGCAGGTCCCCACCCTGCACCTCGGCCCCTTCTCCTTAGACGGGGTCGACTTCGCGGTCGGCCACTCGGGCCTGCCGCGGCGCGCGGGCCTCGTGCCCATCGACGGCATCATCGGGAACAACGTCTGGGGCGAGTTTCAGTTCGTGGTCGACTACCCGGCGAACCTGCTCGAGCTGCACCGACCCAACACCCTGCGCCTGCCGCCCGACGCGGTGCCGATGGCCTTCGATGGCCAGCACGCCAGCACCTCGGTCACCGTGATCGTCGACCTGGGCGGCGAAGAGCTGCGCCAGACCGTCCCGGTCGACGTCGACACCGGCGGGCGGGGCCTGCTGCTCAACGGCGCGGTCCCCGGCCCTTGGGACGGCCTCGCGCGTCAGGGCGAGGAGCTCATCTTCGGCGTCGGCGCGGGCGACGAGCTGCCCGCCCACAACTTCCTGCGCAGCACCCGGCGGGCGCCCATCGCCGCGGTCGAGATCGGCGGCGTGCGGGTCACCGACCTCGGCTACGTCACCTGGTTCAACTTTGACGTCGCCATGCGGGATCTGGGCCCGGCCCGCATGCCCGGCCTGCTCGGCCACGAGGCCCTCGACGACCACCGGGTGGTCTTCGACTTCCCCGGCCAGCGCTTCGCCCTGCTGCCCTCGACCCGGCCGCCCGCCGAGCGCCTGGTCACCACCTGGGCCCTGCGCCACCACAGCCCGACCGGCCCGGCCAACGAGGTCGCCGCCGAGCGCGCGCTCTGGCTGCAGGCCGCAGACCGCCCGGCCGCCGCCCGCCGGGTGCTGCGGCGTGCGCTGCGCAAGGACCCCGAAGATGACGCGCTGCGCGTGCTCTCCGCGCGGCTGCGGCGCCACCAAGGGGCGCCTGAGGCCGCTGACGAGGTCCTGCGCCCGCTGAGCCCGGCCCGCCTCGTCGATCACGGCGAGCTGGTCGCGGTGGTCAACGCGGCCGTGCTTGAGGGCGACCTCGCCGGGGCCGCGCGCTTGGCCCACGAGGGCGTGCGCGCCCGCCCCACCTCAGCCCACGCCTGGGTCGCTCTCTCCGACGCCGAGCGCTGGCGCGGCGCCTACCCCGAGGCGCGGTCGGCCCTGCGCGAAGCCAACCGCCTCGACCAAGCCCCCGATGGGCATCTGCTCCGCCGCGCCTGGATCAGCGAGCTGGAGGGTGATCTGTGGGCGGCCAGCGCGCACCTGAGCCGGCTGCTGCAGCTGCACCCCCACAGCGGCCCGAGCGCGCTCTACCTGGCGATGATCGCCGAGGGCAGCGCCGCTGAGGTCGTCCTCGACGAGCAGCTCGCCGCGGCGCGCGCCCGCCTGCACCTCGGCGAAGGCCCGCTCGACTACCACGCGGCCGCGCTGGCGGTCTCGGGCGACGCCGACGGGGCCGCCGCCCTCGCGACGGCCGGTATCGCCCGTGACTGCGCCGATCCGGCCCGCCCCCGCCACAGCCGGGCGAACTGCGAGGCTTGGTACCTCGCCCTCGCCCGGGCCGAGCTCGACCGGGCCCGCGGCCTCAGCGACGAGGCCCTGGCCCACCACCCCCGGCGCGGGGCCTACCTCGACACCCGCGCCACGGTCGCCGAGGCCCGCGGCGAGCCCCAGCTCGCTTGCGCCGCCGCGCTGGCCGCTGCCCGCACCGACCCCGACGACCTGTACCTGCTGTGGCAGGCTTGGCGCCGGGCCCAGGCCTGCCGAACCGCGCCGACGTTGGCCGCGGGCGCGCCCCCCACACCTCCCCTCCCCTCGCCCTTGGAGCGCCCATGATCCGCCACTCCTCCCTCACCCTCTCGGCGCTGGGCTTGGCCCTGGTCCTCCTCCTCCCCTCCCCTGCCCACGCTGAAGACCCGCCTGAGGGCGCGCCCGAGGCGCCGGTCAAAGCCGAGGTGCCCGCGGGCGGCAAGGTGGTCAAGGTCTACGACGGCGACACCATCACGCTGGCGTCCGGTGACAAGGTGCGCCTGCGCGGGGTCAACACACCCGAGCTGCGCCCGGCCGAGGCCTACGGCAAAGAGGCACGCGACGCCGCTGCCAAGTTGTTGATGGGCCAGGAGATCACGCTGAGCTACGGGCCTGGTGAGAAGCGCGACGGCTACGGCCGCCTCGTGGCCAGTGTGCGCTGCGACGGCGTCGACCTCGCGACGATGCTCGTCGAGAACGGCCTCGGGCACATCTTTCAGATCCCGCCCGACAACCTCGACATCGCCCCGCTGCTCGAGAAGCAGACGGCGGCCCGCGTGGCCAAGAAGGGCATCTGGAGCGACCCGCGCTACCAAGGCACCCTGCACATCACGAGCTTTCACGCCAACGGCCGCGGCGAGGACGCGCGCTTCGTCAACGGCGAGTACTTCCGGGTGGCCAACATCACCGACGGGCCGGTCAACCTCGCTGGCTACAGCGTGCTGAACATCAACAACAAGCGCTTCGACCTGCCCGAGGTGAGCATCCCCGCCGGGCACACGGTGCAGATCCACAGCGGCAAAGGCAAGCACCAGAGCGACCCAGGCCAGCAGCTCAAGGTCTACCTGGGCAGCGAGACCCCGGTCTTCGACAACCAGCGCGACCGGGTGACCATCCTCAACAAAGACGCCGAGGTCGTCGATCAGCGCGACCACGCCGTGCAGGGCAACTGAGGGCGGCCCCTCGGCCTCAGGGGGCGTCGAAGCGCCAGACCCGGCCCTCGCCGTCGCCGACGTAGAGCTCGCCGTCGACCACGACCGGCACGCTGCTCACCCGGCCGCCCAGGGTCATCTTGTCGAGCACAGCGCCGCTCTCGAGGTCGAGCAGCACGATGGCGCCATCGCCGCCGGTGCCGTTCTCGCCGATGAGCACCCGGCCGCTGGCCGGCACCACGGTCGGCGAGCTGGTCAACGAGCCCACGAGGTCAGCCGACCACACGAGCTGTGGGTCGCCCGCGGCGGCGCCCTCGACCGCGTAGAGCAGGCTGTCGTGGGCGCCAAACAGCACGAGCTCGCCGGCCAGGGTCGGGCTCGACATCGACAGGTTGGTGGCGGCGAATTGGGCGCGCTCGCTGCCGTCCTCGACGTCAATGACGTGCAGGTGGTGATCCCAGCTGGTGATGTAGGCGAGGCCCTCGTGCATGGCCGCGGTCGACTTGATGTCGCGGGCCTCGGCCTCGGCCCGCATCGGCGCAACCCAGAGGGGCGCCCGCGCCTCGTAGTCGAAGGCGCTGAGCAGGCCGTTGTTGCTGCCGACGGTCATCAGCCGACGCCCCGGGTCGAGGCTGACCGAGCTGTGCGGGTGGTTGCCGAGCGGGGGCGTCTCGTACCAGAGCGCGCCGGTGGCCGCGTCGACCACGAAGATTTTGCCATCCGGGTCGGGGAATTCCACGGCCATGAACACCATGCCGTCGTGCAGCACGGGGCTCGCGCCGATCGAGCCGCCCAGGTCCTCCTCCCAGAGCAGGCTGCCGTCCTGCGCGTCGATCGCGTAGAGCCAGCCGCTGTAGTCGCCGATGAAGACCCTCCCCTCCTCATCGACCGCCGCCGTGCCGTGTACGCCGTGGTGGTCGCTGCTCTCCTGCGCGTCCTCGATGTCGGCCCGGTGGGTGCGGAAGGTCCACCGCAGCGCGCCGGTCGCGCGGTCGAGGCAGCGCAAGGTGCCGTCGTCGACGCCAATGTAGACGGCGTCGCCTGCGACGGTGGGGCTGGACTTTGAGGCGCTGTAGTCGCCGATCGCGAAGGCGTCTGAGCTCCAGGTCATGGCCGCCTCAAGGCCGTCGGGCGCGTCAAAGACCGCCTCGGGGTGGGCCTGGCCCAGGTGCTGGATCTCGCGCCGGTACTGCGGCCAGCTGTCGGCGCCGGGCGCGTCGGCCTCACCCGACCAAGCCGGGGCCTCGGCCGGGCCGTTGTGGCCGTCGTCGACCTCACCCTTGCCCGCCCCACCGCAGGCCAAGCCGAAGAGCACGGGGAGCGTCGCGGGGAACGGGCGCATGGACCACCTCCATCCCCCTCGTGCCCGGCCGCCGGCCCGCTGGCGAGGCCCCGCGGTCGCCCACCTGCGCCGGATCAGCGCCTCAAGGGCCGGTCCAGACGTAGCCGGCGATGCCCTCGCTGACGTACCCATAGACAGCGACGGCGTTGTCGCGCTCGCCGGCGCTCAGCGTGTAGAAGTGGTCGTTGGCCGCGCCGCTGTAGAGGCGGTGCAGCGGCACGGCCCCGCAGGTGGGCCCCGGCGCCATCCAGCCGAGGATCTGGTCGATGGGCAGGCCGATCTCACAGGAGCTGCTCGCGGTGAGGAAGCGCCGGCCGCCGCCCTTGTCGCAGCGGTAGAGCGGCACCAGCCCCGGGGCCTCGGCCGCGTAGAGGTAGAAGTAGACGCTGCTCTCGACGCTATGACCGAAGGCGGCCACCTCGGCGAGGTCGCGGCCGTAGTTGTGCCCGGTCGCGCCGCTGCTGCGGTACAGGCTGGCGCGGCAGCCGGGCAGGGCGTCTTCGTCGCAAGCACCGTCGCAGTCGTCATCTTGCGCGTTGCAGGCCTCGACCGGCGGGGCACAGGTGGGCGCGCAGACGTCGGCGCAGCCCTGGGTGCCGGTGCTGCCGCAGGTGGTCGCGCAGGCGCCGCCATCGGTGCAGTCGACCGCCGTCTCGCAGCCGTTGAGGCTGTCGCCGTCGCAGTCGCCGGTGCCCGGCGCGCACTCGACCAGCACGCAGAGCCCGTCGACGCAGGCCGCCTCGGCCTCGCCCGCCCAGCAGGTGCGGCCGCAGCCGCCACAATGGCGGGCGTCGCTGCTGAGGTTGACGCACTCGCCGTCACACTCGGCGTCGGGGCAGTCGAGTGAGGTGCCGCCCTCGGCCCCACCGTCGGCGCCCGCGCCGCTGTCGGGGCGCCCGCCGAGGCCCGTGTCGGGGCGCCCGCCGTCGGCCGCCGATGCGCCGCCGCTGTCTTTGGTCGGGCCGGGCGCGATGGCCAAGGTGCCGCCGCCGCAGCCCATCCAAAGCAGCGCCGCCACCAGCACTCTCAGCCACGCACCACCCACGAGCCCGCTCACGCGAGCAGCTCGGGGAAGCCGGCGGTGGCCTCGCCGCCGTTCCAGCCGAAGGAGGGCGTCTCGAGGCCGATGGCGCGCAGGGCGGTGACCTGGGCCTCGCTGATGCCCGCGCCGGGCGCGCGCACGTGCACGCCCCGCACGAGGCCGCCGTTGGCGCCGCCGGCGAGCACCATCGGGAATTCTTTGACGTCGTGCTGGTAGCCCTCGCCGTACTCGCTGGTGCCGTAGACCAGCGCCCGGTCGAGCAGGTTTGCGCCGGTGGGGTCGACCTCGGCGGCCAGCGCGTCGAGCAGCAGGGCGAAGGCCTCCATTTGGTAGGCGGTGATGGAGCGCACGGCCTCGTAGTCGCCGGCGTGGCAGACGCTGTGCATGTCGGAGCGCACGCCCAAGTTGGTGAACACATGCGTGCTCGCCGGAGAGCTCAGCATAAAGCTGAACACCCGCGTCACGTTGCACGAGAGCCCAATCGCCAGCAGCTCGGACATGGTGCGGGTCTGGGCCAAGAGGTCGTCGCTGCTGCCCGGCGCGCCGCCGCCCGGATCGCAGCGCAGGTCGCTGAGCGAGAGCCGGCGCTGGACCTCGAAGAGGTGCTCCATGTGGTTGTCGAGGCGAACCTGGTCAGACGCCCCGAGCCGCCCGCGCAGCTCGGCGGCGTCGGCGAGCACCGCGTCGAGCAGCAGGCCGCGCTTGCCGAGCGTGGGGTCGCCGACCTCTCGGCCGAACAGCAGGTCGTAGAGCCGGCCTGGATCCAGGGTCGCCGGGTTGATCGCGTCGGGGCCGTTGTAGGAGACGTTGTTCCAGTGCCCGTACTCATGGAACCGGGCGGTGGAGACGCCGAGCTCCAAGCTGCGGTAGGCCGAGGGGAAGCGCGCGTAAAAGCGGCTGTCTCGCGCAACGACCTGATCGATGCTCGGCCGCAGCGCGGTGAGCGTGTGGCTCGGGTGGTCGAAACCCTCGGGTCTCGGCCGATCCCCGGTGAGCGCGACCATGAAGCCGCGCATATGGCCGTCGCTCTGGCCATCGGGCACGGTCGGGATCTCGGTCTTGGGCTCTAAGCCCGTGATCACGTTGACTTGATGCCGGCTGAGCGGGCTGAGCAGCTCAGAGGGCGCGTAGCCCGCGCCGGTGGTGGCGGGGGTCCACCGGTCGCCGCTGCTCACCGCCGCCTGCAGGCTGCCGTGGCCGGCGTGCCAGGGCAGGCCATTGGCCCAGAAGAACACGCCGAAGATCGGCCCCAGATCGCTGGTGTCGCCGTGGGCGCGGGCCGAGAACATGGCCTCGAGGGGCGGGAGGGCGAGGCCGACCGCGGCGCCGCCGAGCGCGCCGCGCAGGACCGCGCGACGGGAGAGGGGCTGCCGGAGCAGCGAGCGGGGGCCGCTCATGGGGCCTCCGGGGGGGCGATGGTGGTGAAGGAGGGATGGAGCGCCAGATCGCGGAAGAGCCCGCGCAGCCGGTGCCCGTCGGCCACAAAACCGGCCGAGAGCTCGGCGAGGCTGGGCTGATCGGCGGGCACGTCGAGGCGCCCGTGCGCGTGCCGGTAGAGCTGCTTGACCACGCAGGGCGCGACCTGCTCGTGGCTGCCGAGCAGCGCGCCCAGGTCGGCCGCGCCGCTGAGCGAGACGCCGAGCAGCGCGCCGCTGCTGTCGATGGGGTAGCCGTTGTCGAGCTCGCGCCAGCGGCCGGTGGCGTCGAAGTTCTCGAAAAGGAAGCCGGGCGGGTCAATCAGGTCGTGGCAGGCCGCGCAGGCCGGGTCTTCGCGGTGCTGGTCGAGGCGCTCGCGCAGCGTGCGGGCCTCTTCGGTCGCCGGCTCGATGGCCGTGTCGACGTCGGCGGGCGGCGGCGGCACAGTCAGGCAGAGCAGGCGTTCGACCACATACTTGCCGCGCAGGGTCGGCGAATTGTCGACGGGGTGGGCGTTCATGCTCAGGAAGGCGCCGAGGCTCAAGAAGCCGGCCCGGCCGCTCTCGGGGGGCAGGTCAACCGGCACGAAGGTGATCGGGCCCGCGCCCTCGGCCTCGATGCCGTAGTGGGCCGCCAGCTCACTGTTCACGTAGGCCCGGGGTTGCGAGAACAGCAGCCGCAGGTCGGCGTCGCGGCGGTTGACCACCTCGTCGGCGAGCAGCAGCACCTCGGCGCGCATCGCCGCCTTGAGGCTGGGCGTGAAGCCCGGGTAGGCGACCGGGTCTTTTTCGGCGCGGTCGAGGCGGGCGAGATCGAGGTACTCGGCGAGGAAGACCGCGATCGCCTCGTCAGCGCGCGGGTCGGCGAGCAGGCGCTCGACCTCAGCGGCGCGCCCCTCGGGGCTGCGCAGGCGCCCGGCGGCCGCGGCGTCGAGCAGCTGCTCGTCGGGGCCGGTGTTCCAGAGCAAGAAGCTCAGGCGGGTCGCGATCTCCCAGTCGGTGAGCAGCAGGCGGCTCGGGTCTTCGGGGTCGGGCGCGCCCAGCTCGGGCCGGTACAGCAGGTTGGGCGACTGCAGCATGCCGGCGACGGCGAACTGCAGGCCGACCCAGGGGTCACCTTCGGCGAGATCGACGCTGACGCCGAGCCAACGCGCCCGCTCGGGCTCGGTCATCGGCCGCCGCCAGGCACGCCGCCCAAAACGTTCGATGTAGGCCGCGACGCAGGCGTCGCCGGGGCTGGTGGGTGCGCAGCCGACCACCTCGGCCCGCCGCACGGGGTCGGCGAAGACCTCGCTGGCCACCTGCCAGCCGGCTTGTTCGAGCAGCTCGACGCCCTGCTCGCTGAGGTTGGTGGTCGCCGCCCCGATGCTGGTGAACAGGTAGGGGTTGGTGTCGGCCTCAAGCGCCACGGCCCGCGTGTCGGGGAACAGGTCGTCGAGGACGTTTTGGACCTGGCGCGCGGTCAGCCGCGAGAAGGCCGCCGGCGCGAAGGTGAGCGAGGCAGAGGCCCCGCCGCCGCCATCCGCCCCGTCACCGGCATCGCCGCCGCCCTCGCCCTCTGCGCCGTCGTCGGCGCCCGGCGCTTTGCCGAGCGGGCCGCCCGCCGACGGGAAGGGGCTGGAGCAGCCCCACAACAACAGCAGCGCGAGCGCGGACGCGGGCACACGCGCGGGCCGGTCAAGGGGGATCATCGGGGGCACCGGGGGCGAGAGGGTCGCGGAGAGTCTGCCACAGGCGCGGGTCTTCGGGCCGCCGCTGACACCGGGCCGACAGCCCCTGGGCGGGCGTGCCCGCCCCCTGGCCCGCGTTATCCACCGCCGCAACCCGAGCCCTGAGCCGTTCATGCACGACCACAATTACGCTGGCGACGTTGTCTCTGACGCCCGTGACCGCATCCTCGCCGCCCTCCCCGACGCGACCGTCGAGGTCAGCGGCGGCGGGGGCCACTTCGTGATCCGCGTGGTCTCGGCCAGCTTTGAGGGCAAGCGCACGATGCCCCGCCAGCGCGCGGTCTACGCCGCCATCCAGCCGCTGATGGCCGGCGACATGGCGCCCATCCACGCGGTCGACGTGCTGACCTGCCTCACCCCGGGCGAGGCCGCGGGGGGCTGAGCGCGCGGCTCAGCGGGCCGGATCGAGGATCCGCCCGAGCGGCCGCAGCAGCGCCCGCAGCGCCCGTTGGGCCGGCAGCGGCGGGCCGACCAGCCAGGTGTCGACGGGCTCGGGCTGCGCGGCGAGGTGCAGCAGCACCAGCGGGTGGTCAGCGGCGCCCGCCGCGTCCATGGCCCTGTACAGGCCGGGCAGATGCGCGCCAAAGTCAGCCGACATGCTGGGCATGCCTGGATCGTGCTCAATAATCACCGGCCGAGCGCCGGGGTTTCGAGGCGCATGGGGCGTGCCCGCGGGGACGGTCACCCGCCCGCCGGGGCCCACCCGGCGGTCCTCCTCGCCCATCCGTAGGATCAGCTCGCCCTCTTTGACCACGAAGGTCTCGTCAAAGCCGAGGTGCAGGTGCAAGGGCGGCCCCGCGGCGCCCGGCTCGAGGCGGGTGCGCAGGCGGGGCCCGCCGTCCACCACCTCGAGCACCTCGTGCGACATTCCCTCCGCGCCGCTGATCAGGCGGTCGCCGAGGGCGAGCGGTGGCGGCGCCGTCGGTGGCAAGGCCCGGTCGAGGCCGAAGGTCAGGAGGAGCAGGGCGGCGGCGGCGAGGGCGGCGGTGCGCAAGGCGCGGGGCATGAGTGGCCTCCAAGGTGCGCCCGCGACTTAGGGCCCGAGCCCGCCCTGGCCTTGGAGAATTTGAACCTCGGCGTGCAGGCTGAGCACCCGGTCGGCCGCCGGGGCGGCGAGCCGCTGCAGCGCGCCCGCGCTCAGCCCGGTCATCTCGCGCAGCTCGTGGGCGAAGTGGGCCTGATCGGCGTAGCGGAGGGCGCTCCCGACGGCGCCCACCGTCTCTGCCCCGCGCAGGGCCCGCAGCGCCGCCTGCATGCGAACAACGCGCTGCAGGCCCTTCACGCTGAGCCCGCCCTCGGCGCGCAGGCGCCGGTTGAGGTGCTGCGCGCTCCAGCCGCTGCGGGCGGCCAGCTCTCCCGCGCTGGCCCCGGGCGCCGCCGCGCAGAGGGCCATCACCTGGGCGCCGAGCGGGGCGCGGCCGGCCGTCCCGTTGGTGACCAGGGCGGCGGTGAGGACCTGGGCCATGAGCTCGACCCGCGCCCCGAGCCCGGGCAGGTCGGCGAGGCGCTCGGCGAGGCCGTCCATCAGCGGCTGGGCCGGCCCCATGCCCACGAGCGGGCCCAGCCGCGCCGCCTCGGTCAGGCCCTCGGCCTCCGGGCACAGCGCGGCGAGGCCACCGGCCCAAAACAGCACGCCCACCTGCTCGTGGCGCGCGCCCATTGGGTACCGCACCGCCGCCCAGGTGCGCTGGGCGCCGCTGATCAAGGCCGCGCCCGTGCCCCAGGCCTCATCGGATGGGCCGACCCCGGTGCGGAGCGCGGGCCCGAGGTTGAGCAGCAGCGCACCGCCCCCATCGGGCAGCACCCGCTCCTCGGGCACCGGCGCTGGGCCGGCGCTGGCCCAAATCGAGCGGATGATCGGGGCGAGGGCCGGGCCCAGCGCGGCCCCGGCGCGGGCGACGAAGCGGAGGGTCGGCGCGGGCTCCATCGGCGGGAGGCTACCTCAGGGGGGGCCAGCGCTGCCGTGGACCGCGCCCGCGCGGCGCCAGGGCCGCGCGCAGCGCGGGTCGCCGGGCCCCCCGGCGACCGAGCGGGGCCGCCCGCGACCTCGGCGCGGGCGGGTGGGCCCCCGCGAGCCCAGGGCGAGGCGCGAAGGCGCCCAACAAAACCTCGCCACGAACGACGCCGCCCAGACCACCCTACGCGAGGGAGCCTAGGCGGCGGGGTGTTCCGGCGCAGCTCAGGGCGTGCAGTCGGCGTTGGCCACGCCCGGCGAGGGCGCGAGGTCGCACCAGTCGCTGATGCTGTCGTTGACGGTGTTGTCGACGCCGAGCACCAGCAGGTCGCCGCTGAAGCTGTTGGTCTGGGTCGAGCTCGCGTCGAGCGGGCCCGGGGTGCCGTCGATGAGGGTGACGCCGTCGGGCAGGTACAGGTCGAGGTTGTCGCCGCTGTTGCTGAAGTCGGGGTCGCCGCCGTAGTAGCCCAAAGGGGTCACGTAGGCCGAGGTGGTCGGGCAGAGGGTCGCCCAGTCGGCCGCGCTGGCCTTGCCGAGCACGAAGAGCGCGCCGGCCGGGGCGATGACGCTGCTGCTCACCGAGCCCGTGCCCTCGCCGTCGTCGAGCACGAGGCCGTTGAGGTCGATCGAGCTGCTGGTGTTGTTGAAGATCTCGACCCACTCGCAGTGGTCTTCAGAGTCAGCGACGTCGTTTTGGAGCTCGCTGACGATGAGGTCGCCGGGCAGGACGTCGCCCATGCACAGGTCGGCCGCGCAGGGCGGGCCGCTGTAGGCGCCGAAGTCGGCGGCGGAGCGGGGCTCGAGCTTCCAGGCGCCGAAGGTGTAGGTCAGCACGCCGGTGATCGACGTAAAGGTGCCGGTGACCTCGAGCACGTCGGGCCAGGAATAGAGCTGATCATCGACCAGCAGGCCATCGTCGATCTCGAACTCGCCGAAGGAGTTGGGGCCCGCGACGACGTTGACGTCTTCGATGGTGATGAGCACGCCCTCCCAGGCCTCGGCGCCGATCGCGAGATCAGCGGTGGTGACCAGGTCGGGGGTCGGCATGCTGAGACCCCAGTCGCCGATGGTCACCATGCCCGCCGGGCTGGTGACATAGAGCTCGGTGAGGGTCTGACCCGAGGCGTCCGAGCTGGCGGCGTACTCCTCGACGGTGGCCATCAGCTCGATCTGGCTGCCCTCGACGAGGCCCAGAAGGTCGAAGGTGTCGCCCGTGGTGGCGGCGCGGTTGGGGGTGTAGACCCACACGCCGCTGTACTCGCCGCCGTTGCCGTCCAGCAGGTAAAAGCCGGACTCCAGCGCCGTGTGCGCCACGACCCCGCGCACGGTGACCGCGTCGCCGAAGGTGTCGTTGCCGTTGCCCGCGAGCAAGCCGGCTGCCCCGCTCTGAATGTCGGAGATCGGCGTGATGGTGGGCACAGTCCCATCGGTTCCGCCGTCCGTACCGTCGGCGCCGTCTGAACCATCGGTGCCGTCCGCCCCGTCCGTGCCATCGGTCCCGTCGGTGCCGTCCGTCCCGTCCGTCCCGTCGGTGCCATCGGTCCCATCCGTGCCGTCGGTGCCGTCGGTTCCATCCGAGCCGTCCGTCCCGTCGGTCCCATCCGTTCCGTCGGTGCCGTCCGTCCCATCCGTGCCGTCGGTGGTGCCGTCGTCAGCGGTGCCGTCGTCAGCGGTGCCGTCGTCGGCGGTGCCGTCGTCAGCGGTGCCGTCGTCGGCGCTGCCGTCGTCACCGGCGCCGTCTTTCTCGGTGTAGTCGACCTCTTCGTCGCAGGCGGGCAGCAGGCCGACGCCGGCGAGAAGCAGCAGGGCGCGCAGGGCACGGGCAGAGAGCGTCATGGTCAGTCCTCCAAGGTGGGCGCCAATCCTATGCGACGCCCGCGGCTGGGGGGTGACGTTTCCGCGACCGTGCGCGCGCGCTGACCCCAGCCGTGGAGAGCTGGCCAGGGCGGCCGAAGCTCAGCGCTTCGACCAGCGGCCGGCCGAGTTGTTGACCTTGCCCTCGCGCTTCATGCGGCGGAGCGTGGTCAGGACCTCGGCCTCGGTCATGTCGGAGAAGGGCGAGCGGTGCACCGCACCACCGACCAGCACGCTCTCTTTGATGCCGCCGGAGCTGTAGTTGGCGAGGCGGGACAGCGTGTCTTCTTCGATCCACTCGGCGCGGCGGGTGTCGACCTGGGCCGCCGGGGTCGCGGGGGACTTCTCTTTTTTGGTGGGCCGGGGGCCGGCTTTGACCACCTCGTGGCGGGCCGTGGCGGAGCGCTCGGCTTTGGCGACCGCGGGCTTGGCGCCGCGCGGCGCGGCGGGCTCGGCGACCACCTTGGTCACCACCCGGGGCGCGGGCAGGTGGATCACCTCGGGGGGCTCTTCAGACCAGCGGCCGAGCAGCTCGGCGAGGGCGGGCACCACGTCGTCGTGGGTGCGCTTGCCCTGCAGGGCGCTGAGGTGGGCCCGCAGGCAGGCCGGCGCGTGGCTCGGGTTGAGCGGCCGCAGCTCGCGGATCAGATCAGCGAGGGGCGGACCATCGGGCAGATCGTTGATCTCGCGGAGGACCTGATCGCGGAAGGTCAGCAGGTCGCGGGCGAGCTGGGCGGGCAGCTCGGCCTCGAGCTCCGAGAGGGCCAGCAGGTCGAGGACCGTCGAGGGCTCGACCTGGCCGAGCGGCCGGCGGACCAGCTCTTGGGTCAGCACTTGCAGGGTCACGGGGTCCGAAGACCGGAGTTTGGCCGCGCCGAGGCGCCGCTTGGGGATCTCCACGATTTGCTCCACTGTCCGCCGGGGCGGGTCAAACGGGTCAACGGGGGCGCCGCTCGCGCAGGGCGGACGGTCACGATGGCCGGGCGCGCGGGCCCCGGCCCTGCGGCGCGGGCCCGGAGCTCACCCCACCCCTTGGTCGACATCAACGAGCCAATCGAGATCGACGAAGGTGCCGAGATCGACGAGTCTGCCGAGATTGACGATCTGGTGGGAGTTGTGCACGAGGGCACCCGATCTGTCGCGGGGCGACGCGGGGCCCTGGACGCGACGGCGGCCGGACCTGGGCTATTAGCACGGCGGCCGTCGGCCCGGGACCGCCCGGACGCCGCCCGTCTGGAGCCCGCGTGCGCATCACCAAGGTCTACACCCGCACTGGCGACAAGGGCTTCACCCGCCTCGTCGGCGGTCAGTCGGTCAAAAAGTCCCATGGCCGCATTGAGGCCTACGGTACGGTCGATGAGCTCAACGCGATCGTCGGCATCGTCCGCGCCGAGAACCAGCGCTCCGGCGCTGATCCCGAGAAGGTCGCCCTCATCGACCAGCACCTGCGACGGGTGCAGAACGACCTCTTTGACGTCGGCGCTGACCTCGCGACGCCGGCCGAGAGCCGCTGGCCCGGGATGCAGCGGGTGGGCGACGAAGAGGTCACCCGGCTCGAAGGCTGGATCGACCAGCTCAATGACGAGCTGCCCCCGCTCAAAGAGTTCATCCTGCCTGGCGGCGGGCCGGTGGGCGCGAGCTTCCACCAGGCGCGGACCGTCTGTCGGCGGGCCGAGCGCCTCGTCTTGGCCCTGATGGACGCTGATCCCGACGTGGGCGACGGCGTGATGCGCTACCTCAACCGGCTGAGCGACTACCTCTTCGTCGCGGGTCGCTGGGCAGCCAAGGCGCTGGGCGAGCCCGAGCACTACTGGGAGAAGCCTGGAGCGCGCTGATCTCGGCCAAGCGCCCTGAGGCGCCGCGGCCCGCCTCAGTCCCGGGCGCAGCGCCCAAAACCGCATGCCACTGAGATCAACCCACCTGGCGCCATTGTGACCGTACCGAGGTCGAAGTCTTTGCCGTCGCTGGTGCGGGCGCGCAGGCTGTAGCTGCCCGGCGGCACGGCCCCGGGGTCGACGGGGCCCCCTGGGCCGCTCAAGGTCGCGGTGCCGCCGCGCACGCGCAGCCGACCCGGGGCGGCGGAGGGCGCTGGCGCGGGGGCGGGCTCCACCTCGACCGGCTTGGGCTCGGGGCGGCGCTCGGCCCCTGCCCTGCGGGGCTCGGTGGACGGCTCGGCGGAGGGATCGGGCGCCGCCGGCGGATCGGCGGGCGCGCTCGCGGGCGCAGGTGGAGGAGCGGGGCGCGCGGCGGGCGCAGGGCTCGGATC
Organism: Deltaproteobacteria bacterium; assembly: GCA_016792625.1. Classification (GTDB taxonomy): domain Bacteria; phylum Myxococcota_A; class UBA796; order UBA796; family UBA2385; genus JAEUKK01. The sequence continues at coordinate 14,687 of JAEUKK010000074.1, forward strand.
GACCCGCCCGACGCCGCTGACGGGCGCGGCCGGCGGGCTGGCCTCGACACGCACCGGAACCGCCGCCGGCGCAGGATCGCGCCGCAGCAGCGCAGCGCCGACGCCGAGCTGAAGGACCAGCAGCAGGGCCAGGCCGCCGCGGGCGACCCGGTCGGCGCCCGCGCGGGCTGGGGCAGGCGACAGGGCCACAGGAGCCGGCCCACGATCCACCGATGCGGCCACCCTGGCCTGCAGCGCGCGCAGATCAGCGGCCAGCGCGTCAATCCGGGGGTCTGGGGTCTGGGGAGCCGCAGCGTCGGGCCCGCGGGTCGCCAGCGCCCCGACCTCGGCCTCGAGCGCGCGCAGGCGCTCGCCCACCCGGGCCAGCTCGGCGCCCCCCGCCACCGGCAAGCCCGGGGGCCCCGGCGCGCGGGCGCCCGAGGCCTCGGCGGGGCCCGCCCGGCGACAGGCGGCAGCAGCGGCGCGGAGGGCCGCGGGCAAGGCGCCCAGCGAAGGGCCGCGCGCGGCCGGGGCCACCTTGAGCAAGCTGCCCAACAGCTCGATCACTGGCGCGGGATCGACCGCCACGCCACCCTCGCGCAGCAGGCCGAGGGCGCGCTCGACCGCCGCCTGATCGCCCTCGGGCAGGGCCTCGGGGTACAAAAAGTCGTTCGGCGGCAGCTTGCGGCCGGCGAAGACCCCGGGCTTTTTGCGGTGCACATCGGTGATCAGCGTGACCCGCAGCGGGCGCAGGCTCGGCGTGTCGACCCCGAGCGGGGGCAGCGGGGCGCCGCGGCCCACCTCGGCCAAGCGCAGCAGGCCGAGCAAGCAGAGCCCGAGGCCCCAGAGGTGCGCGGCCTCGGGCGCCTCGCGGCGGCAGCCGAACAGCAGCTCGGGGGCCAAGCCCGGCGCGCGCTCGTCGTCGGGCGGTACGGGTTTCCCCTCACCCCAGGGGTCGGCGAAGGCGGTGAGCGGCAGCAGGGGCGGGGCGGACAGCGCGCGCGGGCGCAGGTCGACCAGCTGACCCGGCGGCAGCGCGCCGAGGCCCTCAGCGAGGGCGACGAAGGCCTCGAGCAGCGCGGCGAGGCCCTCGCGCTCGGACCACCGGGCGGCCCACCAAAGCTCAAGCGTGGCCGCGGGACCCGCCACGGCTCAGAAGCGCCCGCGCAGCCCCAGCGCGGGCCCGTTGCTGTCGATGATGATGGCGGCGTACTCGACGCCGATCCCGACGGCGAAGGTGGCGCCCGCGGCGATGACCAAGGTGTTGGTCAACGAGCGGTAGTGCTCGAGGTCTTTGGTCGTGCTCGCCTCGTCGAAGCTGCTGCGAGTCGCGAAGCTGGCCCCGTAGATGCCAGCGCTGCCCAGCGCGATGGCCCCGCCGGCGATCATCAGCGGGGTCTTGGCCTTGGGGCGCACCCGCTGGATCTTCTGGACGGCGTAGGGATCGCTGGGATCGGCGCGCACAGGGGTGTTCTTGTCGCCCTTCTTGCCTGTGGGCGCGACCGCGACCGCGCTGTCTTCGGCGCGCAGGTACTGCTCGGGGATGGCGTTGCCGTCGATGAGATAGACCTGCCGCACGGTGTTGTCGGCGCCGACCACCTGCAGCAAGTGGGGCCGGTCGGTGGTCGCGGCGGGCTTGGTCAGCGGCTTGCCGTCGAGGAAGAGCTTGCTGCCCGCGGGCTCGTTGAGCACCTTGCCGGCGAGGGCCACCTTGGCCTCGCCCGCCCGGTAGCGCTCGGCGAGGAAGGCCTCGCGGATGGGGTGGTCGGCGGGGAACTCGGTCACGTCCCACTCGTAGGCGGGGTTGAGCTCGAGGGCGACGCGGAACCACTTGGCGGCCACGGCGCGATCACCGGCGAGGAACTGGTAGGCGCCGACCATGCGGTAGGCGCTGGCGAAGACCTGGGGCTGCACCGGCGTGCGGATGCAGGGCAGGTTCTTCTCGAGGTTCTGGCCGGCGATCTTGAAGGCGTCTTCATCCAGCCGCCGTAGCGCGGCGTTCATGACGCTCAGATCGTTGATCAGCTCGGGCCCGGTGTAGGCGCGGGCGCACTCGGCGCGGGCCTCGGCGGGGGCCAGCGCGAGCCCGGCCGCGAGCGGGAGCAGCGGCAGGGCGGCAACGGCCAGCGTGCGCAAGCGGCCCAGCGTTCGCGACACAGGCAGGGCGGTCATCAGGGTCGGGCGGAGGTTCACGGGGGCCATCCTCTCGGCGGGGCGCGCGGCGCAGCGCGCCGACCTCTGCAGGGTAGCAGGCGGGAGGGCCCGCGTTCTCAAGCCTTCTTCGGGGACAGCGCCAAGCACGCCATCCCCGTTGATGTGCGGGCTCAGGGGCGCAGCCAGGCCACGGGCGCGCCCGCGCTGACCGGGTCGCCGTCGGCGCAGGTGAAGGCCACGAGCACGCCGGCCTGCGGGGCGCGCACCGGCGTAAAAGTCTTCATCACCTCGACCAGCGCGATGGTCTCGCCGGCCTCGACCCGCGAGCCAACCGCGGCGAGCGCAGCGGCGCCGGGGTTGGGGCGGCTCCACACGCTGCCCTCCATCGGGCTGGGGACGGCGACCAAGCCGGGCTCGGGGGCCTCAGCGACCGCGGCGGGCGCCTGGGCGACCGACTCCGCCCGGCGGACCCGGCCGGCGGCGAGCACCTCGAGGTCGAAGAGGCTCCAGATGCGGGGGTTCTTGATCCGCCGGTGGCCGCTGCTCTGGTAGGCCATCTCGGCGAGGGCCACCAGATAGGGCCGCAGCTCGTCCATCCGGATGAGCTCGTCGGTGTCCATCCGCGCCGCGGCGGCGACCGGGTCCATGTCGCCCTCGATGCGGGCGGCGGTCTGATCCATCCCCCGCTGGATCTTGGCCCGCTCGTCGTCGGCGAAGCGTGGATCGATGTTGAAGTCATCGTCCAACTTGGTGTTGTAGGCGGCGATGGCCAGGGTGCGACCCTCCATCACGGCGAGGCGACTGATCGGCGTCGCGAGCTGCACGACCGGCTCGTACGGCAGCCCGGCCATCGCATAGTAGCCAGCACCCGATGCTTTGCGCAGCAGCACCGTGAACATGGGCGTCGTATTGGTGCTGTTGGCGTAGATGAGGCTGCTGCCATAGCCCAACAGACCCAGCGCCTCGGCCTCGACGCCGATGTCGAAGCCAGCGATGTCTTGCAACCAGACCAGCGGGATGCCGTCGTCATTACAAGCCCGCGAGAAGGCTGAGAGCTTGGCGATGCCCTCGCGGTACAAAATGCCGCCGGGGCGCATACCTTGGCCCTCGGGGTGCGGCTGCGGCGCGAGCACGTTGGCGGCAAAGCCCACCCAGAGCCCGCCAACCCGGGCCACGCCGGTGCAGATCTCGGGGCCGGTGTCGGGCAAAAACTCGTGGAACAGGCTGTGATCGACGAGGCGGGCGATGACCTGCCGCACGTCGTAGACCTGCCGGTGGTCGGCGGGGAAGAGCTGCAGCAGCTCGGCCTCGTCGAGCGCGGGCGGCGCGGCCTCGGCCCCGTGGCGGTAGTAGTCGGCGGCCGAGCTGGCCAGCTTGGCGACCTCGCCGCGAATGGCGCTCAGCGCGGCGAGATCGTCGGGCACCCGCTCGTCGGCGCAGGCGCTCTGGTGCACGTGCACCTCGGGCCCGCCGATGTCGAGGCTGGTCAACTTCAGGCTCTTGGCGCCCTTGATCAGCGCGGCGCCGGCGATGACCATGTAGGCGGCCTCGGTCATATAGACCCGGTCGCTGATGATCGGCATGTAGCCGCCGCCGGCGATGCAGTCGCCAAACACACCGGCGACCTGGGGCACGCCCGCCGCGCTAAGCTCGGCGTTCTTCTTGAAGATGTGGCCCGCGCCGGTGCGCCCGGGGAAAGACTTGGCTTGCTCGGGCAAAAAGAGGCCCGAGCAGTCGACCAAATACACAACGGGGAGCCGCAGCCGCAGGGCCATCTGCTGCGCCCGCTGGATCTTCTCGGGCGACAGCGGCCACCACGCGCCGCTGGCGACGGTGTTGTCGTTGGCGATGATCACGCACCAGCGGCCGCAGACGAGGCCAAAACAGGTGACCACGCCCGCACCGGGGGCCTCTTTCTCCGACCCGGGGAAGCTGCGCCCCCAGTTGACCAGGGTGCCGACGGTGAAGGTCTGGCTGCCCGGGTCGACCAGGCGCTCAATGCGCTCCCAGGTGGTGAGCTTGCCCTTGCGGTGCACCTTCTCGGGGCCCCAGCCCGCCTTGACCACCGCGCGCTTCTCGTCGAGATCAGCGTGCAGGCGGGCGATGTGCGCGGATGCTTCGCGCTGCTCAGCGGCAGAAGAGGGCAGCGCCCCGCCGATGGAGGAGAGGGTCAGTTTCATGCGAGCAGGCGCTCCAGCTCCCGCTCGAGGAAGCGGGTGTCGTAGGCGCCCGACGCGAAGGTCGGGTGCCGAAGGATGCGCGCGTGGAGCGCGGCGGTCGTGGGCACGCCCTCGACCTCGAGGCCGTCGAGCGCGCCGAGCATGCGGGTGATCGCGGTCGGCCGGTCGGGCCCCCAGGCGATGAGCTTGGCGATCATGCTGTCGTAGTGGGGCGAGATGCGATCACCCTCGCGCAGGTGCGTGTCGACGCGCACGCCCTCGCCGGTGGGCAAGCGCAGGCGCGAGACCATGCCCGGCGTGGGCCGGAAGTTGGCCCCGACGTCCTCGGCGTTGATCCGGCACTCGATGGCCGCGCCGCCCGGGGCCCCGGCCACCGACAGGCCGGCGATGCCCTCGTTGGCCGCCACCCGCAGCTGCCACTCGACCAAATCTAAGCCGGTGACCGCCTCGGTGATCGTGTGCTCGACCTGCAGACGTGTGTTCATCTCCATAAACCATACGGATCCAGCGTCGTCTTGGAGCATCTCGACCGTGCCGGCGCCGCGGTAGCGCAGCTGCCCGCAGGCGGCCTCGACCTGGGCGATCGCCGCGGCCAGGGTCTGGGGCGCGAGCTGGGGGGCCGGCGTCTCTTCGATGAGCTTCTGGTGGCGGCGCTGCACCGAGCACTCGCGCGCGCCGAGCACCTTGACTTGGCCGCGCCCGTCGCCCATCAGCTGCAGCTCGATGTGCCGCCCGCGCTCGACGTAGCGCTCGATGTAGAGACCGGCGTCGCCAAAAGCGCCGGCCGCTTCGGCGCTGGCCTCGAGGTAGGCACTGGCGAGGGCCTCGGGCGCACGCACGATGCGCATGCCCCGCCCACCGCCGCCGGCCAGGGCCTTGAGCAGCACCGGGTAGCCGAGGCGCTCGGCCTCACGCTGCGCGTGATCAACGTCGCTGAGCACACCTTCGCCGCCGGGGATGGGGTGCAGGCCAAAACGCCGCATCGTGTCGCGGGCCAGCGCCTTGTCGCCCATCAGGCGCATCGAGAGCGGCCGCGGACCGATGAAGCTCACCCGGGCCGCCTCACAACGGGCCGCGAAGACGGCGTTCTCAGAGAGGAAGCCCCACCCCGGATGCACCGCCGCGCAGCGGGTGCGCAGGGCCGCGTCGAGGATGGCGTCTTGGTCGAGGTAGGGCCTGAGCCCGCCCAGAGTGACGACCTCGTCGGCGTCTTCGAGGTAGCCGAGCGCGCGGTCGGCCTCGCTGGCGATGGCCACGGCCTGGACGCCGAGGCGCCGCAGCGTGCGGAGGACGCGGGCGGCGACCTCCCCGCGGTTGGCGATGAGGACGCGCCGAAACATGCGGAGGGCCTCGCTCCCGGCCGCGTGGGCCGGCCGGCGACAGAGATCGGGGAGGGTCAGGAGGAGCGGCTTCGCTCCAACATGGGGAGCGGCGGGCTGCGCCACCCGGAGGAGCCGCTCCTACCCCGGCCCGACGGGCTCCACCAAGCGGCCGGGCGACCGCCGGCCGTGCTACGCGCGCCCGACCCGGAGGACCGATGCTGCCCCTTCCCGTCGACCTGGCCTGCCCGCCCACCGATCCCGGCCCCGTCGCCGTCGAGCTCATCACCGCCGGCCAGATCACCAACGACTGGAAGCTGGTGGTCAACGACGGCACCACCGGCCCGGTCACCCTGCCCGCGACCGTCGGCGTGCTGCGCCACCCCAAGGCCCTGATCACCGTCGACGCCGGCCTCGGGCAGAAGAACCGCGAAAAAGCGCAGCCGGGCTTCCCCATGCGCTGGGCCCGCGCCGACATGGACGTGCCCGCCGGCGCCACGGTGGTCGAGCAGCTCGGCCGGGTGCCCGATCTCGTGCTGCTGACCCACATGCACTACGACCACATCGGCGGCCTGCTCGACATGCCCGGCGTGCGCGCGTGGACCGGCGACGCCGACTGGTGGACCTACGGCGGCGGCAACCTCGGCTTCCCTCCCCGGCTCTTCCGCGACACGATCCAGTGGGAGCCGCAGGACTTCGAGGGCCCCGGCTCCGCCCAGATCCTCGGCCGGCCGGCCCAGGATGTGCTCGGCGACGCCTCGATCTGGTACCTCTCGCTGCCCGGCCACACCCCAGGCTCGGCCGCGGTCCTGGCCCGTGGCGAGAGCGGCCCCGTGCTCTTTATTGGCGACACGGGCTGGGTCGACAAGCACCTCGCCGACAGCATGCGCCCATGGGCGGTGTCGCTGTTCATCGACGCTCGAAAGGCCGACCACCGCGAGAGCTTGGCCTGGGCGCGGGCGATGAAGGCGCAGTGCCCGGGCCTGCGGGTGGTGACCGGCCACGAGCCGGCCGATCTCAAGCCGGTCCGGGCCCCCGCCGCGCAATGAGCCCGCCCCGCGCGAAGGCCCGGCTCCCCGCCCTCCTCGTCGGCCTCGTCGGCGCGCTGTCCTGCGGCGATGGCCCGCGCGGCGGCCCGGCCTGGTCGCTCGGCCCGGCCGAGGCCTGCGGCGCGGCGGCCCTGGTCTACGCCTACGACCCCGACGGCGACGGGATTGACGAGCTGGTGCGGGTCGAGGGTGAGCTTCGCGAAGGCACGCGGCTCGTGTGGTCGGGCGGCGCGGCCCCGCTGCCCGCGCACCCCCAGCGCGCCCTGGCCGTCGATCTCGACGGGGACGGCCGCCAGAGCCTGCTGCTCGCGGTCGGCGCAGGCCCCGGCGCGGCGGGGGCCCCCCTGCAGCTGCTCGAGCTTGGTCCCGCCGGGCTAGTCGAGCGCTGGCGGCACCCGGGCCCGCGCGGCCAGGCCACCGAGCTGCGGGCCGTCGGCGGCGAGGTCTTCCTCGCCCACTTTGACGATGAGCGCGCCGTGGTCGGCGGATTTTGGTCACCGGACGGCCTGCGCGCCCCCCAGCGCGCGCACATGGGGATGCGCCAGGCGCCCCTCGCCGACGGCCGGCGAGTCATCGGCAGGCTCTACGGCGAGGAGCCCCGCAGTGACGGTGATCTGCGCCTGCTCAGCCCCGACGGCGCCGAGGCGCGCCTGCCCTCGCTGCGCGGGGTGCGCGCGCTCGCCGTGGCCAACCTTGACGAAGACGACGCTGAGGAGGTCATTGTCGGCGATGGCTGGCACGCCGAGTACGGCCAGCGGGCCCTCGCCCGCCTGCGCCTGCTCGACGGCCCCGACCTGAGCGAGGGGCGCACCATCGCCGTGATCGACGGCAGCTACGCTGTCTTGGACGTCACGCCCGTCGGAGCGGGCCCCGAAGCTTGCCTGCTCGTGCACGCCAGCCACAGCGCGTCCCTGCTCTGCCGCGACCCGCTCGGCTGGGCGGCGCAGCCGGTCGGCCCGCTGAGCGAGGCCGGGAACGTCGCGCTGCTGCGGCAAGCCGACGGGTTCGCCGTGGCCACGGCCGACGGTCAATGTCGGCTCCGTCCGCTTCGGCGCACGAGATCAACCGGATGACCCGCAGGGCTCTCCGCGCGCCGACCGCGTGGGTGTTAGCCTCCCCGCGCCGGAGTTCAGAGATGCCCCACATCCCCTCAGCCTCCCTCCCCTCGCCCGCGGTGCTGGGCCTCGGGCTCGTCATCACCGCGCTCGCGCTCGTCGGCTGTGAGCCGGGCGGCGCCGACAAGCCGCAGGGGGGCGCGCGGGGCCGACGGGCCGCCGCCGCCGCCGCGAGCCCCGGGGCAGCGCCCGCGCCGGCCAAAGAAGCCGAAGCAGCCGAGGCGACAGCGGCCCCCGCCGCCGCGAGCGGCCGTCCGAGCGGGCCCACCGCCCCGCCCGACCCCGAAGAAGAGCTGGCCCAGTACGCCAACGATCCGCCGGGCACCCGCGGGGCCACCGTGCGCTGCCAAGCCGCGCCGCCTGAGCTCAGCCCCCGGTTCATGGCCGCTTGGTACACCTACAGCGACAAAGACAACCCGGGCTCGGTCACCAAGGGCTGCGAGATCGGCGCCAGCGACAGCATCCTTGAGGTGTTGGCCTTCGACGAGACCGACATCAGCCGCTGCGCCATCGGGTGGGAGGCCAACCTCGTCCCCGGCGCCGCCTACCCCTTCGCCGGCATGGGCGTGCGCCTGCGCGACGGCAACTTCGCCGACAGCGCCGGGCTCATCCTCGAGACCCGGTCGAGCGGCAAGGCCGTTGACCTGCGCGCCGAGCTGGTGATGCGCGAGCAAGAGCTGCTGCAGTGCGGCGATGAGCGCGCCGCCCACTTCGGCGGCGGGGTGCGCTGCGACGGCAGCGGCCAGTGGCGCCGCCAAGAGCTGCGCTTTGACAAGCTCATCGCGACCTGGGGCAAGCCGCCCGCCCTGCGCCTCGACGACATCGTGGCGCTGCACTTCCAGTCCAAGCCGGGTCACCTTGGCCCCATCGACTGCGACTTTCGCGTGATTGGCGTCATTCCGCGCTGACTCGGGCAGCGGCGGCCCGCCCGCGATAGGCTCGCGCTCCCCGCCCGCCGCGGGGCTGCGGGCCCCTCCGCTGGGGCCTGGGCCCCGCCCGAGGAGCCCGCTTTGTCGCCCAAGCCCGACGCCACGGCCGACGCGCCGTCCGGCCGCGCCCTGCGCCACCCCGTCCGCATCGTCACCGCCGCCAGCCTCTTCGACGGCCACGACGCGGCGATCAACATCATGCGGCGCATCCTTCAGCAGGCGGGCGCTGAGGTCATCCACCTCGGCCACAACCGCTCGGTGCGCGAGATCGTCGACTGCGCCATTCAAGAAGACGCGCACGCGGTCGCCATCACCAGCTACCAGGGCGGCCACGTCGAGTACTTCAAGTACATGGTCGACCTCATCCGCGCGAGCGGCGAAGACATCAAGGTTTTTGGTGGCGGCGGCGGCACCATCCTCCCCAGCGAGATTGACGAGCTGCACGCCTATGGCGTCGACCGGCTCTACAGCCCCGACGACGGCCGGGCGATGGGCCTGCAGGGCATGATCCTCGACCTGCTCCGCCGCTGCGACGTCGAGAAGCGCGGCGCAGAGGTCAACCCCGGCATTTGGGATGGGCTGGTCACCCGCGACCCCCGGGCGCTGGCCGCGCTGATCACCGTCGTCGAGACCCACCCCGAGGCCCGGGTCAGCGTGCGTGAGCGGGTCGGCGCGCTCCGGGCGGCGCACGGGCGCACCATCCCTGTGTTGGGCATCACCGGCACCGGCGGCGCGGGCAAAAGTTCGCTCGTCGACGAGCTGCTGCGCCGCTACCTGCGCGACCAGCCCAACAAGACCGTGGCGGTGCTCAGCGTCGACCCCAGCCGCAAGCGCACGGGCGGCGCGCTGTTGGGCGACCGCATCCGCATGAACACCGTCGGCGACGCGCGGATCTACATGCGCAGCCTCGCCACCCGGCAGGCCAACCTCGCGCTCAGCGCGCATGTGCAAGACGCAATCGACCTATGTAAGGCGGCCGGCTTTGATTTGGTCATCGTCGAGACCAGCGGCATTGGCCAGTCCGACACCGAGATCATTGAGCACAGCGACGCTTCGCTCTATGTGATGACCTGTGAGTACGGCGCGGCGACCCAGCTCGAAAAGATCGACATGCTCGACTTCGCCGACTTGGTCGCCATCAACAAATTCGACAAGCCAGGCAGCGAAGACGCCCTGCGCGACGTGCGCAAGCAGGTGCGCCGCAACCGCAACGCCTGGGAGCTGAGCGACGAGGCCCTGCCCGTGCTCGGCACGGTGGCCAGCCAGTTCGCCGACCCGGGCACCGACGCGCTCTACCGCCGCCTGATGGACCTGCTGGTCGACAAGACCGGCGCGCCGCTGCGCTCGGGGCTGGTGCCTGGGGCCGCGCGCGACCGGGCGCCGATCATCCCCGGGGCGCGGGTGCGCTACCTCGCTGACATCGCCGACAGCATCGGCAATTACAACCGCGAGCTGCTCGCCCAAGCCGAGATCGCCCGCGGCCTCTACCAGCTCGCCGGCGTGGTCCGGCTGCTGCGCGGCGAGGCGGGCCCCACCTCCCCTGCCCTGCTCACCGAGGCCCTGCCAACGGCCGACGACCCAGCCTCCGCCGCCTTGATCGCGCGTTTTGACGCGCTGCGCGAACAACTCCACCCCGCGCACAAGAAGGCGCTCGCCGCCTGGCCCAACTTGGCCGCGGCCTACCGCAGCGGCGTCTTGGCCTACACCGTGCGCGGCAAGCGCATTGAGCAGCCGCTGACCACCCAAAGCCTCTCAGGCTCAGCGATCCCGAAGGTCAGCCTGCCCCGTTTCCATGATTGGGGCGATCTGTTGGTCTGGTTGGGCCAAGAGAACCTGCCGGGCAGCTTCCCCTACGCGGCCGGCGTCTTCCCGCTGCGCCGGGCCGGCGAAGACCCCGCGCGTATGTTCGCCGGCGAGGGCGGCCCTGAGCGCACAAACCGCCGCTTCCACTTCCTCTCTCGGGGGATGCCGGCGCGCCGCCTGTCGACCGCATTTGACTCGGTCACCCTCTACGGAGAGGACCCTGACCACCGCCCCGACATCTTCGGCAAGATCGGCAACAGCGGCGTCAGCGTCGCCAACCTCGACGACGCGAAGCGCCTGTACTCGGGCTTTGACCTCGCCCACCCGGCGACCAGCGTCTCGATGACCATCAACGGCCCCGCGCCGATTGTGTTGGGATTTTACCTCAACGCCGCGATCGACCAAGCCTGTGAGCGGTGGGTCGTCGAGAATGGCCTCGCTGAGACCGTCGATGCGCAGATCGCCGCCAAGTACGCCGCGCTGGGCCTTCCCCGCCCGACCTACGCGGGCGCCCTGCCCGAGGGCAACGACGGCCTCGGTCTGCGCCTGCTCGGGGTGAGCGGCGACGAGGTGGTGCCGCCCGAGGTCTACGCGCGCCTGCGGGCCGAGACCCTGCGGGCGGTGCGGGGCACCGTGCAGGCCGACATTCTGAAAGAGGACCAGGCGCAGAACACCTGCATCTTCTCGACCGAGTTCGCCCTGCGCATGATGGGCGATATCCAGGCGTGGTTCGTCGAGAATGACGTCAACAACTTCTACTCGGTGAGCATCAGCGGCTACCACATCGCCGAGGCGGGCGCGAACCCGATCACCCAGCTGGCCTTCACCCTGGCGAACGGCTTCACCTTCGTCGAGTACTACCTGAGCCGGGGGCTCAAGATCGACGACTTCGCCCCCAACCTCAGCTTCTTCTTCAGCAACGGGATGGACCCAGAGTACGCGGTCATCGGTCGTGTGGCGCGGAAGATCTGGGCCAAGGCCATCAAGCACCGCTACGGCGGCGACGAGCGCAGCCAGAAGCTCAAATACCACATCCAAACCAGCGGGCGCTCGTTGCACGCCCAAGAGATCGCGTTCAACGACATTCGCACGACCTTGCAGGCCCTCTACGCCCTCTACGACACCTGCAACTCGCTGCACACCAACGCCTACGACGAGGCCATCACCACGCCGACCGAAGAGAGCGTGCGCCGGGCCCTCGCCATCCAGCTCATCATCAACAAAGAGCTGGGGCTCAACAAGAACGAGAACCCGCTGCAGGGCAGCTTCATCATCGAAGAGCTCACCGAGCTGGTCGAGGCGGCGGTGCTGGCCGAGTTCCGCCGGATCAGCGACCGGGGCGGTGTTTTGGGTGCGATGGAGCGAATGTACCAGCGCGGCAAGATCCAAGACGAATCTCTGCTCTACGAGACCCAAAAACACACCGGCGAGCTGCCGATCATCGGCGTGAACACCTTCCTCGATCCCAAAGGATCGCCCACCATTACCCCCGCCGAGGTCATCCGCTCCACCATCGAGGAGCGGGAGCGCGCCATCACCAACCGCGACGCACGCCAAGCGGCCGCGGCGGCCGAGGTGGAGCGCCGCCTCGCCGCGCTGCAGCAGACCGCGCTGTCCGGCGGGAACACCTTCGCCGCCCTGATGGAGGTGACCAAGGTCGCCACGCTGGGCCAGGTCAGCCGCGCGCTCTACGCGGTCGGCGGCCAATACCGGAGGAACATGTGAGCCCGGCCCTCGCCCGAAACCTTCGCCAGCTTGGCCCGCTGTGCGTCATCTTCGGCGGTGTCGTGGTGGCCAGACCGTCCGCCGCCGGCGCGGCGCCGACGGTCCACGATGGGCTGTCCCCCCTGCAGGTGGGCGGTGTGGGCGAGGCCAGCGTCGGCCCCAAGCCAAGCGCAGCCAAGCCAAGCGCAGCCAAGCCAAGCGCAGCCAAGCCGAGCGGGGCAAAGGCCCCCACCAGGAAGCCGGGCCCCGGGCACAAGGCGCGGCGCTTCGAGCACAGCGTGCTGGTGCGGCCCGTGCGCTTGGTCTGGCCCGCCGCTGACCTCGCCTACCAAAAGAAGCTCTCTCCGGCCTGGTCGCTGGACGCGGGCTTCACCGCCGGTCGCTACAGCCCCCTCTTCCTCAAGGTGGTGAGCGATCGCGTCGACGAGGCCCAGCTCACCGCGCCGATCGGCTTTCTGTCTGGCGAGCTTGGGGCTGCTTGGCACCCGAACCAGCGCTTCTACAAAGGTTTTCGCCTGGGTTTGGACGTCAAAGGTGTGCGCATGGCGACCACGGTGGCCGTGCAGTCCAGCGCCGAGGTGCGCACCGAGGCCGACGCGCTGCTCATCGGCGTCACGCCGCTGCTGATGACGGGGTACAAATACAGCTGGAGATCGGGCTTTACCCTCGATCTTCGGCTCGGCGCCGGCCCCTTCTTCACCCAAGCGCAGGCAAGCGGCACGACCACCGCGACCGTGGACGGGGCCGAGGTGGGCAGCGCCGAGGCGCAGCTCGAGAAGGCCTTCGCCTTACCTTGGGTCGCCAGCGGGATCGGCCTCGGCTGGAGCTTCTGAGGTCACCGCGCCGCCCTCCCCATCGAACGACCAGTGCAAACCCAGGGTCCCTAGGGGCCCGAAGCCCGCCGGAGCGCCCATGACCCCCTCCCTCGTCTTGTTCATCGGCGCCGCCTGGGCCCAGACCGGCCCGACCGGCCCCGCCGATCCCTACACGCCGGTCCAGAGCGGCGAGCTCTTCGGCACCGCGCACGTGCTCCCCGACGGCCGCAAGCAGATCCGGCTCTCGACCCAGTCCCACTTCGGGCTCACCGACAAGCTGCAGCTCGATGTGGCCATCCTGCAGAGCCTCGGCGGGCCGGTGGCCGGCCTCGAGTACACAGTGTGGGCCGAGGGGAACAGCGCGGCGTCGATCACGGTCGCGACCAACTCGACCTGGACCTTCAAGCAGCGCACCGGCACAGCCCTGGCCCAATACACCCTCGGCTCGGGCGAATACAACCGCATCAATTTTGGCTTGGGCTTTGGGGGCGGCAAAATCTCGGTGCCGAACGCAGCGCAGAACGGGACTGAGATCGCCGCATGGCGCACCCTCCCGGCGAGCGCCAGCTTCGACCACGTGGTGTCCGACCGCCGCATCCGCCGCTACGCGCTCGAGGTCGACGGCGGGCCCGCGCTGCTGGGCGGCAACCCAGAGGCTGAGCTCGGCTACCTTTGGACCTACGGCTTCGAGAAGTTCCGCATCAGCGCCGGCGGCGGCCTGCGCTACGCCCCGACCTTCGGCGACCAGTTCAACGCCTTGCTGATCACGGCCAAACAAGACCCGATCCCCTTCCCCGACGTGCTGCCCAAGCTCGATCTCAACCTCTGGTGGGCTTGGTAGCGCCGACCCGGCCCTCCGGCCCCGGCCCTGCTCCCACTGACCCTCTTCGCCCCGGCCGCGCCGGGCGGTGCCCCGATGCGCACGCTCCTCCTGCTCCTCCCGCTCTGCGCGGTCGGCTGCGCCCCCTGGTCCCGGGCCGATCTCTCCGGCGTGGCCCAGCTTGAGCTGCGCGGCGAGATCGCTGCCTCCCGCGGGCGCTCACTCGACGATGACAGCCCGCTGGAGGTCATCTTCGCCAACGTGGGGCAGCGCCCGGTCGAGGTGCGGGCCGCGCTGGAGGGGATCGACACGTCGGCCCCCCTGCTGCTGCAGGTCGAGGCTGACGCGCTGCGGGTCGATCCGGGCGCCGAGCAGACCGTGCGGGTCGCCGTCGAGCCGCGCGGGCCGGGCGAGGCCACGGGCACCCTGCGCCTGACCGCTGAGGGCGGCGCTGAGCTGGTGGTGGCGCTGGAGCTCGAGGCCGTCGCCGACTTTGACCAAGACGGCGCCGATCACGCCAAGGCCGGCGGCGCGGACTGCGACGACGCCGACCCGGCCGTCTCGCCTGGGGCGGCAGAGGTCTGGTACGACGGCCTGGACGCCGACTGTGACGGCAATGACGACGACGCCGACGGCGACGGGGCGGGCCGCGCGGTCGACTGCGACGACGCCGACCCCGCCCGCGCGCCCGGGAACGCCGAGGTCTGGTACGACGGCGTCGACGCCGACTGCGACGGCAATGACAGCGACGCAGACGGCGATGGCTACGCCGGCCGCGTCATCGACGGCCCCGACTGCGACGACGCCGACCCCACCGTGCGCCCGGGCGCCGGGGACCCCGCCGACGGCGCCGAGGCCGACGGCCGCGACGAGGACTGCGACCTGCTCATTGACGAAGATCTGCTGGTGGGCGGTGATCTCATGGTCACTGAACTCATGCTCGAGCCCGATCTGGGCGTGACCCCCTGGGTGGAGCTGCGGAACCTCTCTGGCCGCGCGCTCGCCCTCGACGCCTGGACCCTGCGCGCCGACCGGGCGGAGCTTGAGCTGGGCGCCGCCACGGTGCCCGCCGACGCCTTGTTCGTGCTCTGCGCCGACGCCGACCCGCTCAGCAATGGCGGCGTGGACTGCGATCTCGGCCTGAGCCCCTGGCCAGCCTGGCTGCCGGCCTCGGACGGCCTCAGCCTGAGCGCGGGCAGCCTGCGGGTCGACGCCCTGCGCTGGGGGCCGACCTGGCCGCGGGCCGCGGGCCACAGCCTACAGCTCTCGCCGGCGGTGGCGCTCAGCGGCGCCGACGAGGCGGAGAACGACGCGGTGGAGGGCTGGTGCAGCGGGCCGTCCGGCGGCAGCCCCGGCGCAGAGAACCCCGCCTGCCCCTAAACAGTCGGCGGACCTAAGCCACCCCGACGGCCCCGCTCCGGCGGGGGTCGCCGCCGCCCGAGAAGCTCCGGCCCTCACCAGTGGCGACGTTCAGGCCACCAAAGAACAGGTTGAAGCTGTCAAAGGTGCGCAGGCGCCACTGAAGCGTGTTCATCGCCTCGACCACCCGCGGCGGGGTGCCCTCGGCCTCGAGGAAGAGGGTGCCGTCCTCGACGTGGCAGCGGGGGGTGTTGACCACCTCGTCGGCGGGCAGGCCGAAGTCGGTGAGCAGCACGATGCCGTGCAGGATGGCCGAGCGGATGCGGCTGCTGCCCGCCGATCCCAGCGCGTGCACCGCACCACCGACCTCGATCAGCGTGGGGCAGCACATGGTCATCAGCCGGCTGCCCACCGGAAGGCCGACGTCGGGCGGGTTCACGTCGGGCTCGCCGAGGAAGTTGTTCAGCAGCAGGCCGGTGCCGGGCACCAGCCGCCCGGCCGTCTCGCCCAGGCTGTGCGTGATGGCCACCGCGTCGCCATTGGCGTCCACCACGCTGATGTGGGTGGTGTTGCCCGGCATCCGCGGGCCGCGGCCGCCGCGGTGCGCCGCCTCTTCACCCTGCTCTTCGGGGGCCAGCGCCTGCAGGAAGCCCGAGACGAAGGCCGGGTGGAAGAGGTGGTGCCGCAGCCGGCCCTTGCGGGTCTGGTCGGCCCGGTCGAGCGCGTGCGCGAGGAAGCAGAGCTGGCGCACCGAGAGCAGGTCGGGCATGGGCCCGTGATCCTCGAGCGCGCGCAGGGCCTGGGCGACCAGCAGGCCCGCGATGCTCGGAGGCCCGGGGAGGTGCACCATCGCGTCACGGTAGGCGTAACGAACGGGGGCGGAGAAGCGGGCGCTGGTGTGGGCGAGATCGGCGCGGGTCAGCCGGCCCGTGCGGCCCAGCGTGGCGAGGATGGCCTCAGCGACGTCGCCTTGGGTGATCGCCTCAGGGCCGTCCTGCCCGTAGCGCCGCAGCGTGCGGGCCAGGTCAGGATTGCGGAAGGTGTCGCCCACCCGCAGCATGTTCTGGCCGTCGGTCGAGAACAGCGCCCTCGACGCAAGATCGCGCCGCTGCACCCCCCAGAGCATTCCGAGGATCTGGTGGAAGATCGGCGTGACCGGCACACCTTTGTCGGCCACCTCGGCCGGGAAGGCCGCGAGCTCGGCCATGGGCAAGCGGCCGTGGCGCTGGTGCAGGGCCCACAGGCCCGCGGGCATGCCGGGCACCGCGACCGAGGCCGGCCCCACCTGAAAAGTCTGTCGGGTGGCGCCGAAGTCGACGACCAGCTCCTCCATCGGCGGGGGATCTCCGGCGGGGCTGCCCGCGCCGGGGACCGCGCCGAACATGTCGCAGACCTCCACCTCTCCGCGGACCCGCACCGTCGCGACGCCGCCGCCGCCGAGCCCGGTCAACAAGGGCTCAGCGACCCCGGCCATCAACGAGGCCGAGACGGCGGCGTCGACAGCGTTCCCACCCCGTCGAAGGGCGCGGAGCCCCGCCTCGACCGTCCACGGGCTGCCCGCGGCGACCACCCCCAAGCTGCCGCCGCCGACGCTCATGCGCGGCCCGCCGCCCGGGGCGCCACGATCTGATCGACAAAGGCGCCCAGCAGCGCGTTCGCCGCGTCCGACGGCCGGTGGCTGTCGAGCTGACGCTGGGCCGCCTCGTCGCCGAACAGCTTGCCATACTCGGCCATGTAGCGGAGGAACCGCCCGCGGTTCTCTTGCCAGGTCAGCTCAGGGTGGAACTGCGTGCCGTAGACCGGCCAGCCGTCGAGGCGGAGGGCCTGCATGGCCGTGCGCGTGCTGCTGGCGAGGTTGCGCATGCCCGCGGGCATCCGCCGGGCTTGGTCTTTGTGGCCCAGCTGGGCGGTGAACGCGGCGCCCAGCGGCGAAAAGAGCGGGTCGGCGGCACCATCGGGGGTCAACCAGAGGTCGTAGGTGCCGACCTCTGCGTTGTCTTCGTCAGAGACGACCTCACCACCCAAGCCAAGGACGAGGCCCTGGAACCCAAAACAGGACGCGAAGACAGGCAACCCGCTGTGGCTGACCCGCGCGAGGTAGTCGACGAAGGCGTGGATGCGGGGATCATCGTCCAGCACGCTGTATTGACCAGAGCCGCCGACCAGCAGCGCGTCGACCCCATCGGTGCTGCCCTCATCGAGCACCTCGCTGAGGGCGTCGACCGAGCGGAGCTGGTCTTCGCGCACGCCGAGGCGGTCGGCGAATGCCTTGTGCTCGTCGGCCTTGGCCGGATCACCGGCGTTGCGGACCTGGAGGAGAGCGAAGCGCAGGTGTGCGCGATCCGGGTGCAGGGGCTGCGGGGTGGGCATGTTGGGCTCCAGCGGGGCGCGCCGCACCTATTGCCGGCCCGGGGCCCGCGCCCGCGGTCAAAAGCGCGCAGGGACCCGCAGCCGGACCGGCCCGCGAATTTGGGCCTGGCAGGCGAGCCGGTCACCCGCCCCGGCGCGCGCCGGGCCCAGCACCATGCGCTCGCGCGGGCTCATCGGCGAGAGGTGGTCGGCGCCCTCGAGCACCTCGACCCGGCAGGAGGAGCAGCTCGCCTTGCCGCCGCAGAAGTGATCCACGTCGACGCCGAGCTCCAGGGCCGCCCGCAGCGCGGTGGTGCCCGGGTCGACCGGGCCAGCGGACGCGCCCTCGATCTCCAAGCACGGCGGAGCGGGTGGTGCAGCCGGTCGCCCAAAAAGCTGTTGGAGGGCCCCGAACAGGCGGTCGCGCCGCCGGGGCGCATCGGGAGCGCCCGGCGCTGCGGCCCGCCCACGCCAGTCTCGGTCGGCCATCGGCTGCCCTCCCCCGGCGGTCGGAATAACGGAGCGGGGGGTCGCATCCCAGCGCGCCGGCCGGCGCGTCCGGCTCCGGTGGCGGGCGGCCGGCCCGCAGATGTGCGGAAGTGGCGCGGGGGTGGGCGTGGTCAACGGCGAAGATGAGCACCGCGCGGCCCGGCGCGAAGCGGAGCGCGCGGCCGACGAGGCCCTCGCGGAGCGCCTCGCGTCGGGCGACCAGGGCGCCTTCGCCCAGCTCGTGCGCCAGAGCTCGCCGCGGGTCTACAGCATCGCGCTGCGCATGCTGCGCGACGAACAAGACGCGCTCGACGTCGTGCAGCAGACCTTCCTCAACGTGTGGCGGGCCATCGGCAGCTTCCGCGGCGAGGCCAGCCTCAGCGGCTGGATCAACCGCATCGCGACCAACAACGCGCTGATGAAGCTGCGGACGCGGCGCCGCAAGCCCGAGGCCCCGCTCGACGAGCTCTGGCCCGGCCCCGAGCGCCCCGAGCACCCGGTGCGCGACTGGGCGCCGATCGCCGACAAGCTGCACGAGGACGCCGAGCTCGGTCAACAGATCCGCGCCGCAGTCGACCGCCTGCCCGAGAGCTACCGGCTGGTCGTGCTCCTCGCCGACTACGAAGAGCTGAGCATGCGCGAGATCGCCGAGATCCTCGAGATCAGCGTGCCCAACGTGAAGACCAGGCTGCACCGGGCGCGGCTCGCGCTCCGGCAGGCCCTCATCGACTATGTGGAGGGGCGGTCCTGATGGCGGCAGACACCAGCGGCGTCGACTGTGAGGAGATGGCCGAGCGGCTCATCGATCTGCTCGAGGGAGAGCTGCCCGCCGCGGAGCACCAGCGCGCCGCAGAGCACATCCGGCGCTGCCCTTGCTGCGCGGCGATGAAGAGCTCCTTTCAAGGGGTGCGGGATCTCGTCCGGCGGTCGATGGAGGAGCCGCTGAGCGAGACCCAGCGCGCCGACCTCGCGCGCGCCGTCCTCGACGCCCTGGCCGACGAGGGGGCCCGCGGGAGCGCGACCCCCGCGCGCGGCTGAGCCCCACCGGACGCCCACCGACACGGAGGCCCCCCTGGCCGCGCCCCCGCCGAGCCCCACGCCGACACCCCCGCCTTCGGGTCGGGCGCGCGCACGCGCGTGGGTCCGGCCGGCGCCGCCTTGGGAGCGGCCCCGGAATCACCTGCTGTGGCTGATCGCCGCGGGCTTCCTGCTCGGGCTGCTGACCGTGGCGCTCGGCCTCGTCTTCCCCGCCCTGCTCCCCGAGCCGGACCGGCTCAAGACCCGCCCCGTGCAGTTCATCGTGACGCCCCCCGAGGAGCCCGTTCCACCCGAGGAGCTGACCCGCCCCGAGCCCGAGCTTGACGGCCAGCTGGTGGATACGCCCCCGCCGGTGGAGGAGGAGCGCCCCGAGGACAGCGAGTACCTCGCCGAGCACGACAACAAGGTCGAGGAGGAGACCCGGACGGAGCGCTACCGCGTGAACCCCGAGGTGCTGGCGCCGGAATTCTCCGAGGCGGATGAGGTCAAGGTTGAGGAGGCCATCGATCTCAACGTGACCGAGCAGTCGACCGGGGCGCAGGTCGGAAACGAGCGCTTCGACCCCGACAAAGACGGCCCGATGGCCGCGCTGCCGAGCCAGTTTCGCCTGACCAACCGCGACGGCATGCAAGCGCCGGTCATGGCCTCGAGCCGTTCGGCCGCCTTGTCGGGCGCCCCCAACAACGACCTGCTGCGCGAGAAGATCGGCAAGGCCACCCAGCTCAACACCCGCGAGCTGGTCGGCGCGACCTACCTCAACCACATCCGCCGGCTGGTCAACTTCTACTGGTCGCAGAACCTCGACAACCTGCCCTCCTCGGTGCTGTTGGCGCGCCCCAGCTACACCACCGTGGTGGACGTCATTTTGGACACCAACGGCGCGGTGAGCGCGATGAACCTCACCCAACCCTGCGGCTCGCCCGAGCTGGATGAGGCGGTGCTCCAAGCTTTTCGCTTGGCCGGCCCCTTCCCCAACCCGCCCCGGCAGCTGATCGAGGCCGACGGGAAGATCTACCTGCCGACGATGAGCTTCACGGTCGAGCTCGGGCGGGCACGGCCGGTCTTCATGGGGGTCGACCCCCGGGCGGGGACACAATTCCCGGGCATCCAGAAGGCCCCGCGCTGAAGGCGCCGCGGGGCGCCGCGCTCCGGCCACTCAGGCGGGATCGTCGTCCTGGTCGTCGTCTTCGGTGACCAGCTCGGGCTCGGGCGGAGCGCTCTGGCGACGGATCAGCTCGACGAGGTCGGCGTCGGGCAGGACACCCGCGAGGAGCGCGGCGAGATCTTCGTCCTCGTCGCCTTCCTCGAGGTCGAGGTCCTCGTCCTCTTCACCTTCAGGTTGGTCTTGCTCGGGGGCCCGGCGGACCCACCGGGCGCCGCCCTCGGCCGCTGGCGCGCTCACACCCATGCCGAAGGCGCCCCACGAGGCGTGCTCATTGTCGGGGTCGAGCTCGGTCGCCCGGGCGAAGGCGAAGCGGGCCTCCTCCATCAGGGCGCGCCAGCGCTCCTCGGGGCCGAAGACGACGCTGTCTTGATCGGCGGTCTGCTTGAGGCACTCGCCGAGGGTGTCCCAAGCCAAGCTCCCGAGCACCTTAGCGGGCACCGCCTCGGTCCAGATGGCGCCGTGGCTGAGCAGGCGCACCGCCTCGCGGGCGTGCTCGAGCGCCTCTTCGGGTTGCTCGAGGTCGAGCAGGATGCCCGCGAGCTCAAGGTGGGGCTCGGCGAGCCGGGGCTCATCGCGCAGGATGCCGCGCAGCAGGTCAATCGCGCGGTCAGCGTCGGCCGCGCGGCGGGCGGCCATGGCCTCGTCGAAGCGGTCGGCGAGGCCCTCGAGGTGGGTCTCTTCTTTGAGCCCGGCGGGGCTGAGCGGCAGCGGACCGCCGGTCAGCACGTCATCTTGATCAGATCCAGACATAGGTCCTCTGGTGGCCCGCGAGGCGGAGGAGCGAGGGCGTCGGACGGGCCCGGCGGGGCAGGCGCTGGGGGCTAAACCGAGGGCGGGCCCGAAGCCCGCGGCAAGCGGATGACGAAGCGCGCGCCCACTGCTCCCGCGGACCAGTCGAGCGCGCCGCCGATCGCCTCGACCTGACGGCGGCTGAGCGAGAGGCCCAAACCCGTGCCCTCGCCGGGGGCCTTCGTGGTGACAAAGGGCTCAAAAAGGCGCGCGGCGACCTCGGGAGCGACGCCTGCGCCGTCATCTTCGACGATGACCAACCCAGGCCGCACCTCGACCACGACCAGCGCGCGCGCCGCGTGCAGCGCGTTCATGACCAAGTTCTGGGTGGCCTGAAAGACGACGGTGGGGTCTGCAAAGCAGATCTCTGGCTCATCGGCCCGAAGGACCAGCGCCTTGCCCAAGCCCCGCGCCCGCGCCTGCAGCCCATCCAAGACGACCTGAACGACGGGCTGGAGCACCATGGGCTGGCCCTGCAGCTCGGGCCGCCGACCCGCCAAGGCGACCTGCGCGACCAGCCGCTCGAGCTGCTGGACCTGCTGGAGCAGCCGAGTGAGCTCCTCGGCGCCCGCTGGCAGCCCCTCGGCGAGCAGCAGCTGGACCTGAGCCTTCGCGGCGAAAATTGGCTGGCGCAGCTCGTGCACCAGCTCGGCCGCCCGCAAGCCCAGCTCGGCGAGGCGGGCGAGCTCGTCCTGCGGGGTCGTCGGGCGAGGCGCGCTCACTCCCACCCCGGCGGCACCGGAAAGCGCTGGCTGAGGTCGACCAAGGCCTCGCAGGCGGCCCCCTCGGCCCAGGCGGCGTCGAGCGCCCGCAGCTCGATCAGGTAGCTGCCCGCCGGGAGGACCCGGCCATCATCGCCCCGACCATCCCACGCAAAGTTCAGCGTGGCCCCGGCCCCGCGGAGCAGCTGCGTGCGCCGCTCGGCCCCGTTGGCGTCAAAGACCCGGAAGCGCCAGGCCGAGGGCGCGGCCTCGACCTCAGCCTCGATCCAGACCGTGTCGGCCGCGTCGTCGACGCCGTCTGCCCCATCGGGTGAGAAGCGCGCCGCGCCCACCGAGCACCCCCGCAGCGCGGGGGCGCTCGCGACGACCCCGCCGACCAGCAACGCAAAGTCGCTGCGGGCCCCAATGCCAGCGCCGTCCAGGCGCAGCCCGGATTCGTCGCGAAGATCACGGCTAATCCACACCCGATACGCACCCAAGGCTGGGTCCAAGGGGCTGACGGCCCGCAGGCTCAGCTCGCGCCCGCCGGCACTCCAGGCCCACCCCGCCAGGTCGGCGGGTGCGCCGCTGGGATCTTCGATGGCGACCCGCGCCGCGCTGACCGACGCGGCCCACATCGGCTCGGAGAAGCGCACCGTCAGGACCTCGACCGGGGCGGACCAGCCGCCCGCGGGTCGCAGGTCGACCACCTCAGGCGCGGTCGTGTCACCTCGCACCGGAACGGAGAGCTCACCCCAGGCGGCACCGCTCGGCACGCCCGCGAGCACGCGCCCGTCGGTCGGCAGGGGCGCGTCGACCACATCCCACAAGAGCTCGGCCGTGCCGTTGCGGTCGAGGGTGACCTGAAGGCCGTCGGCCGAGGCGAGGGCCGAGCCTGCGTCGAAGAGCACGCCAAGCTCAGCGCGGACGCCCAGGGCTGCGCCGGCCGCCGGATCACCCAAACAGTCCAGCGCGCTGATCTCGACGATGGTGTCGCTCTGGCTCGGGTCATCGGCGGAGAGCTCGGTCGCCACCGCGGCGAGCGCGACCGGACCGACCGGGCCACCGTCCGCGTCGCCCACCCAGGCCATCGCCCGGGCCGCGGTCGCGCAGCCGTCCGCGCGGACACCGAGCGCTTGGACCGCGTAGGCCCCAGGCTGGGACCACCGCGCGGTGCTGGAGCCGGTCAAGCTGCGGCTCGATGTGCCGGTGCCGTCGTCGATGTGCCAGGCCACGACGCCCGCCCCCGTCGCGTTGACCGCGACCATCGGGGTGCTGCCCCCAACCCGGCACAGGCGGAGCTCGTCGCTGCCATCAAGCTGCACGCTCACCTCGGGTGGGCTGTCGCAGGAGAGGTCGACCACATCGACGCCACCGCTCAGCGTGGTGTACGGCCCAGCGGTCAGACGGAGCTGATCTTGGACGCCGGGGCTGCCCCAGACGAAGGGCAGCGTCGCTCGGCCCGCGTCGAGCGCGCCGCCCACGTCGGCGCCGAGCCCCAGCGTCGAGCGAAGGAGGACCGAGCCCTCGGCGCTCGGTGTGATGTTGCCGAAGACATCGGTCGCCCGCACCTCGAGTGTGACGGCCACGCCCCGCTCGACCCAGGGTGACGGCCCGGTGAGCTCGACCCGCGCCCAACCGCTCGGCTCAACCACAAAAGGAGCCGAGCGCCCGAGCTCGACACCGTCGAAGCTGACGGTCAGCGCGTTGTTTTCGGCGGCCACCACGAAGCGGGGCGAGACCTCAGCGGCGCCGCTGAGATCGAGGGTCGCCGTGCCCAGGCCTGCGCCCCCCGCAGCCTCGGCAAGATCGACGGTCAGCGGCGCGCCCACGATGAAGGGGTTGCCCCAGGCGTCTGCGCCCTGGAGGGAGAAGCTGCGCCGGTCCCCCGCGGTCATCGGGTCAAGCGCCGCCGCATCGATCACAACGTGGGCGAGAGGGCCGTTGACCACGTCAAAGGTGTCGGTGGTCGCGGAGAGCGGCGGGCTGAGCAAGCTCACCCCGACCCGGGCCGCGGCGCGTGCGAGGGTGGTCGTGCAGCGCAGCGCGCCAGGATCGACCTCGCTGTCGGGTGCGCAGCTCAAGCCCTCAGTGCCATCGGACCAAGCGGCGGTGCTCGCTTCGTCCTCGCGAAGGGCGCGTGCGTTCCCCCAGGTGTCTTCGAGGCGCAGGTTGAGGGCGAAGGGCTCGCCGGCGGTGGCCGCTGGCGGGCCGATGACCCGCAGCGCGTTGACCTCAGAGGGCACCACCGCGAAGGGGGCCGAGCTGCCCTCGGCGCCATCGACCCGTGCGCTGACCACAACGGCCGGATCGGCGCGCAGCAGGCGCAGATCGCAGGCAGCGAGGCCGCCGCTGAAGCTGGTGCACCGCGCCCCGCCGACGCCGGCGGTGGTGTCGAGCCCGCCCGCGTTGTCGCGCAGCTCAAGGGCGCCGACCGGATCGTCAGCCCGGTTGCCGAAGCCGTCGAGCGCCTCAATCCAGGTCGGCTGATCCTCGTCGCCCGCGCTGACCTCGGGCTTGGCCACCTCGACCGAGAGCCGCTGCAGCGGGCCGGCCTGCACGTCGAAGGGCGCCGAGATCCCGACCACCGCTGCGCCCTCAGCGCTGCCGAAGGCCCGGAGCTGGTTGCCCGGACAGCTGGCCGTACCGCTGGCCCCGGTGACGAAGGCGGACGACAAGGTCGCCGTGTCGGTCACCCGCACCAGCACCTCGAAGCCAGGGCCGCTCGGGGCGCAGGTCTCGTGCACCGTGAGCCAGGCGCTCTCACCCTTCGTGGGGTTGCCGTAGCGGTCGACCAGGGTCAACCGCAGCGGAAAGCTCTGGCCAGCGGTCACACCCCCACCCACGAACAGCGGCTCGACCACCACCCCCGAGAGGGTGCCAGCCTCGAAGTACATCCAATCGCTCTCACCCGCCAAAAAGGCGCTGTCGCCGAGGCCCTGCACTTGGACCCGCACGCGGTCGACGACCTCACTTGACAAGCGCAGGGTCGCGCCGCCGCCGGCCTCGAGTCGCCCACGCACCACGCCCTCGTCGACCTGCACTTGGTCGACGAGGCCCGCCTCAAAGCTGATGCCCGCCGCCCCACCAGCACCCCGCGTCGCACGGAGCTCAACCTCGACGGGGAGGCCCACCTCGGCGCCCGCCGGATCGAGCAGCTGAAGGTCGATGCGGGCAGACTGGCGGACCTCGAAGTTGAGGCCCGAGGTCTGGACCTGGATGCGATCAGCGCGGGTGTCGGTGACGCGAAAGGCGTCGGGCAGCAGGTCGAGGCGGCCTTGCTCGTCGCGCAGCTCAAGCGCGTAGACCCCCGGCTCGGCCCCGGCCGGCACGCGGCCGCGCAGGGTCTGGTCGTCGACGCTCTCGACCCCGCGCAGGCGCAGGGCGCCCCCCGGGCCACGGAGCCATAGCTCAAGATCGCTGTCTTCGTCGATCTCGTCACCTGCCAAGACCCGCAACGAGGGGCCGAGGTCGGCGCCCTCAACTTGCACCGCAGTCTCGGCGCCGTTGTAGCCGAAGTCGGGGCTCAGCGTGCGCAGTTGTGGGTCGAGCACCGCGGGCGCGCAGCCTGCGCCGCCCACGCTCGCGCAGATGACCGCGCCCGTGGCCAGCGCCCGCCCAGCTCGCCGCACCCAGCCGGCAACAGCGCCGGCGAGCGCATGTGCGCAGCCCACCGGGCCGAGCCAGGGCCCAACATGGAGATCGGGGGGCTGGGTCAGACAGCGCAGCATCACCCCGAGTATGCCCCAGGCGGAGCGCCGCGGCGAGCAAAATCCGCGCGCCAACTCGTCAGAAGTTGTCCCCAACAGGAGTGCAAGCCGGCCTGGCAGGGCAAACCGTGCAGCTCGTGTTCAGTACATCAGCCGATAGCTGAGGCCAGCGCCGAGGCCACCGACCGAGCCCTGCCAGGTCAGATCACCATCCGGCAGGGTGAGGAACAGCCAGCTCAGCTCCGCGCCGAGCTCGGCCGTCCGGCGGCGAACGGCCGCGCCGGTGAAGACCTGAACGCCTGGACTGGACAGGCCGATGCCGCCCCCCACGTCTTGCTCGGCCGTACGGGCAGCGATTCGGTAGGGCGCGAGCACACCAGCGCCGCCGACCCACCCGGATGTGCGGCCGCGGGCACCTCGGACGCTGGCGCCCACCGCGAGCGGCAGCACAGAAAGGTCGATCTGAACGTCATCTTCACCGGCGGTGGTGCTGTACAGGCCCGCCCCGAGGCGCAGGTACAGGTCCGGCGAGAGCTGCGGCAGCTGCACGTCCGCGGTCAACGCGCCGTAGGGCCCCGAGAGGCCCCGCGCGCCGACCATCCAACCGCCCTGCACACCGGGCGCGAGGCGCAGAACCCGGGGGGTGAGCGCGATCTCGGTGCTGGTCTCGGCGAAGGCGCCGGTGGGTGACGCAGCGGTGATCTGGACCACCGGGCTGACGAACTCCTCCCCCGGCGAAAAGATCGCCTCGTAGCTGCCATCGACGCGGCGGCGAGCCTCGCCGATCCGCCCGTGGCTGGCCCGCAGCTCGACCGGCGCGTCCACCGGGTTGCCTGCGGCGTCGACCAGCCGCACGCGGACCTCCGCCTGTGCGTTAGGACCCAGCTCCACGGTCCGCGGCTCGGAGCTGATGAATACGCTCCGCACCCGCCCCGAGAAGACGGGCACCGGGAGCACAGCGCTCAGCTCCCCTGCCGCCAACGTGAGCGGTGCCGCCGGATCCCAGGCGAGCATCCGCGACTGCTGCAGCCCAGGGGCCCCCACGGTGATGGTCATCGGGGGGACGGCTCCCGCAATCAAAGGGATCGCCCACTCCCCGTCCTCGGAAGACTGGCCTGTCTGGCGTAGCCCGCCCGGGAGGGTGAGCTCCAAGCGCACGCCCGCCAACCGAGCGCCCGACCAGGCCCGGGGCCGCACCCGGAGGTAGAGCACGCCCGTCGCATCCAGGCCGACGTCGAGATCGACGTGGGCAACGCTACCTTGACCGACGCCTCCCGTGAGGGTCGCCCGCAGCTCGTCGCCGCCCTGGGCCAGGGCCGCGCGCCCATCGTAGGCGGCACGCAGGGCGAGCCCCTCGATCCGCGGCTCCAGCACGCCATAGGCGGCCGACAGCTTGAGGGGGTCCACCGGGAGGCGGTCGCCGGCGGCGGTCTCAACCGTGGCCACAACCAGACCGAAGGGCGCGTCGGCCTCGAGCTCGCTCGGGTTCATCCGTAAGAGTACGCGAGCGGGGAGGTCGGTCACCCGGGGGATCAGCGCGCTCGCCCGGGCGCGCACGCCGAGCCCGCAGTCGATGCGCAGGTCACCCGGATCTTCCGGAGCGGGCGTGGGGCCGGTCACCGCCCACAGGCCCGCGCTGACGGGGCGGACCGCGAGCTGCGCCCGATCCGAGCGCGCGCACGAGGGCAGCTCACCGGACCAGGGCGCGCCGTCGGGGCCCACCGCAGCGAGCCAGCCCAGGGGCGCGGTCTCGTCCCGGGCGTGCAGCCCGCCGGCCAGGGCGACGGCGACCGGGCGTTGATCCCCGGCCAAAGGCAGCGCGCTGGTGGCGCTCCGGCCCTCTGGGTCGCGGAGGGTGACGGTGGCGACGGTCTCCCCAGGGCGCACCTCGACCTGCGCGCGGGCGATCCCATCCGGTCCCGCGACCACGGGGCCGTACTTGCGACGCCCCACCTCCAGCTCCACCTGCACGCCGGGCTCGGTTTGGACCGGCACCGATGGCCGTGCCCGCACCGAGACCACCGCGACCGCCGGCGCGGCGCCCGGGGCGCGGCGATCCACCGCGGCGATGACCGCCGGGCGCGCGAAGGGCGTCGGGTCGGGCGTCCACAGCACGCGAAGGCCCTCCCCTTCGCCGCTGGGCGCAGCCGGGCTGAGCTGCCCTTCACTCACCGCGAGCACGAGGTCCTCCGGCCGACCACCCGGGCCGAGCTCGACGAGGACCTCGAGCGGCTCGCGGCTCAACGCGGTGTACGCGCCCCGCACGGCGAGCCGCGCGGCGGGCGGAGCATGGAGGACCACCTCCAGCTCGGCGCGCGTGGGCCCGACCTCCACCACGACGGGGCCCGATGTCGTGGGCGGCAGCCAGCGCACCGCCCAGCGCCCCTGCCCGAGAGGGAGCGGAGGCCCCCGGAGCTCGCCGGCGCTGAACCACACCGGTCCCGGGAGCTGGCCCAGCGGGCGCCCCTCGTCGAAGAGCAGCAGGTGCACAGTGTGCTCGCGGTCCACCACCACGGGGGCTTGTGGCGTGTCCACGGTCAGGGTGGGCGCGGCGAATGCGGGACATGCGGCCCAAGCGAGGGCGCCCCCAAGCGCACCAGCCTGCACCCAGGGGGTCAGCAGGGGTTTGGCCCGCTTCAAGGCGCCCACTGCACCGCGGTGCCCATCAACCTCGGCCCTGCGGGCGCCTCAAACCGATGGGTGACCGAGGCCTCTCGCCCGAGCGCGTCACGCGCGCGCAGCGCCACCGTCGCGCCCCCGCGCGGCACGATCACCGCAGGGAGGCGGGCGATGCCGTCTGGGCCGGCCACCACCTGGACCGTCGCACCCGCGCCGGAGAGCTCGACCAATGCATAGGGTTGGGTCTGCGCGATGACCGATACCGCGCCATCTTCGCCGATAGTCGACGGCCCGCGAACCTGGATCTGCAAGGCCTCAGTGATCGGCGCTGCGACCGGCGCCTGACCGTCGGCGAGATCGAGCCGGCGCCCCGCGGCCAAGGTGGCCTGGCCGTCCACCCCGCTCAGCGCGAGCTCGCCCGCCAGAACCTCAACCGTGAGTCGCCCATCGTCGGCGAGACCAGCGTTCACCTCACCCGAGGCCAGCTGCAGTTCACGGCCGCGGGCCCGCAGCCCGAGGGAGGGGGCGCCCGCCCGGACCCGGGCCGAGACCGCGCCGCCCTCAAGCTCGACCCGGACGCCATCGTCGGTCACCGCGGTCAGGCGGAGCGCGCTGTTGGCCTGCAAGCTCAGCTCGCTGCCCTCGCCGATGCCGACCCGCAGCACGCCGGTCTCGCCCACCATCAGCTGATCGTCGACGGCGAGCGCATCGCCGACCCGCAGCGGCACCGCGCCCTCAGCGGCCCGCACGCGCACGGCTTGGCCCACCGCGTCGAGCACGACCAGCTCGGGGCCTTGGGGCCCGAACAGCGCCCGATAGCCGACCACCCCGACCAGCAGGATGACGAGCAGCGCGAGCAGGAGGCCGAGGTTCTCGCGCATCGGGCGCTCAGGCGACGGGGAGGAGGACGCGCCAAAGGGCGGGCGCGCTGGCGTCCGGCTCCTCTAACCGCCCCCCGAGCGCCGACAGTCCGCTTCGGGCCGCCCAGATCGCCATGCCTTGCGCCCGCCAATCGTCGGCGTCAGCGGGAGGGGCCGGCCCGTCGATCCGCACGCAGATGGCCTTCCCGCCATGCAGATCCGCCTCGACCTGCACCTGGACGCGGCCGCCCGCGGCGACCCGGGCCCGCAGCGCGGCGAGGAGCTGGGCGAGGGCTTGGCCGAGCGCAGCGGGGTCCACCCGCACCGTCCACGGCCGGCGGGGGCCCCGTTCTAGGCTGACCCCACGGTGGGTGAAGCCGCCGCGAAGCAGCGGCAGAATATCGTCAAGAACGTCGTCAACATCGGCTTCACGTGGACCGCCGACCGCCCCGTCCGCCCGCTCGCCGGCCTCCGACAGGCGCCCGAGCGACTGCACGATCCGCGCGCACCGACGGCCCTCGGTCTGCATGCTCTCCAGCAGCGGCCGCAGCGGATGGTCCCCCGTTGACTGGGCGAGCATGAGCTGGCTGAGCCCCAAGATGCCGGCCAGCGGGTTGTTCAGCTCATGTGCGAGCCCGGCGCCAAGCTCACCCACCGCGGCGAAGCGCGCCGCGTCGACGAGCCGGGCCTGCGCCGCCCGAAGCTC
This sequence comes from Deltaproteobacteria bacterium, assembly GCA_016792625.1. Classification (GTDB taxonomy): domain Bacteria; phylum Myxococcota_A; class UBA796; order UBA796; family UBA2385; genus JAEUKK01. The sequence goes on from JAEUKK010000074.1 coordinate 44,360, forward strand.
GGCCGTGCGCTCCTCGACTCGATCCTGCAGCTCATGGTTGAAGCGCTCGATCTCGCTGTTGGCGGCCCGCAGGCGCTCGGCCGCGTCGATAAGCGCTTGGTTCTGCTGCTGAATGCGCTGCGCGTCATCTTGCAACTTGTTGCTCATGTCATTGAAGGTGTGCGAGAGCTGGACGAGCTCGGCCGGGCCGGCGGCGGGGGCCTGTGCGCCGAGGTGCCCCGCCCCGACCGCCCGCGCCGCCGCGCTGAGCCCGTCGATCGGCTTGGTGAGCTGGCGGGCAAACCAGACGCCAACCACGACCGCCGCGGCGATCGCGACAAAGGCGAACCAGGCCATGCGCAGGCTGATGTCGCGGACCGCGTCCTCGACGGGCCCAGCCGAGCGCACGACCACCAGCGTCCAGCCCAAACGGGACACCGGGGCGAGCGCGACCAGCCTGGATCCCTCGGCGCCGCGCATGTGGATCACGCCGGCGAGGCCCCGGAGGGTCTCGAGCGCAGAGGCCGGGGGGAGCAGCGCCGGGTCGCCCCAGAACACCACCCCGTCGGCGTCGATGAGCAAGACCACGCTCGCCGCGCCCGCCTGCGCCTCAAGCGCGCGCACGCTCGGCTCCAGCGCGAGCTCTACGACGAGCTGCAGGTCACTCTGAGGGATGGGGCTGCGGGTGACGACGACCGGCCCGCCGCCGGCCGCAGGCGTGTAGGGTGAGCCGACCGCCGTCTCGCCCGGCACAGCCGGGGGTAGGTGTTCGAGCACCTCGGGGATGACCTCCGCCAGCCCCCCTCGTCCGACGCGCAAGGCCGGAGCGACCACCTGTCCCCTCCCCTCATCAAAGAGCGTCACCAGGTTCGCCTCGGGGACCTGCCCAGCGACCACCTGGGTCACCCCGGCCATGGCGGGCGCGGACAGGCGGGCGACGGGGAAGGTCTGGGCCTGCTGGGCTTGAAGGCGGAGCTGCAGGTCCAACCACGTGTCCAGCGTGCGGGCCAGCGCCTCGGCGACCGTGGACTGCTGGTCTTCGAGGCTCGCGGCGAGGCGGTCAGTCGAGACGTCAATGGCCGCGCCGCCCAGCAATCCCAAGGGCAGAACGGCGACCAGCACGACGAAGAGGAGAAGCCTCGCGCGCAGCCCCACCGCGCCCTCAGGCCCGCGGGAGGCGCACGCGGAAGCGCGCGCCCTCGCCGGGCGGGCTGTCTACATCGACCTGGCCGCTGTTCCGGGTGACGATCCGGTAGACCACGTTGAGGCCGAGCCCGGTGCCGCGGCCGGGCGGCTTGGTGGTGAAGAAGGGATCGAAGACCTGGCGGAGCCGGGCCGGCGCGATGCCCGGGCCGTTGTCGTGCACGCGCAGGAGGGCGAGCCCGCCCTCGCTCCACGCCTCGACCGCGACCCACCGCTCACCTTCAGGCCGGTGCTCGATCACGGCCTCAGCGGCGTTCTTGATCAGGTTGAGGAGCACCTGCTGCAGCTCGGTCCCCCGGATGCGGGCGCGGAGGCCAGGCTCGACCTGCAGGCGGAGCTCGACCCCGGCCAGCGCCGCCGTGCGGGCGAGCAGCCGCTGGGCGTCGTCGAGGGCGAGCGCGACATCCGCGGTCTGCTCCTCGTCGTCCACGTCGGAGGCCCTGGCGTAGCTGGTCAGCTCCTGCACGATATGCCGGATATTCTCGCTATACTCGACGATCTCGCGAGCGTGTGAGCGCACGACCGGCAGCTCATCTTCCTCGAGGATGGCCTCAGCGAGGCCCAAGACGCCGAACAGCGGGCTCGACACCTCGTGCGCGATGCCGGCGGCGAGCGTGCCGATCCCGGCGAGCTTCTCGGACTGGATGAGCTCGGACTGCAGGGCGCGCGTCTCGGCGAGCGCGGCCTCCAGCTCGGCGTTCTTGCGCTGCAGGTCAGCGAGCAGCTGCCGGTTCTCGCGGGCCATCCGCAACCGCTCGAGCGCGCGCCAGGCCTTGCGGCGCACGTCGAAAACATCGTCGAGCGGCTTGCGCAGGTAGTCGAAGGCGCCCAGAGCGAGCGCATCGACCGCGGTGTCGACCGAGGCGTAGCCAGTGATGAGAATGGCTTCGGCGAGCGGATCCCGCTGCTTGAGGCGGCGCATCAGCTCGATTCCCGAGATGTCGGGCAGGTTCTTGTCGGTGATCAGCAGGTCGACCGGGTCGCTCTCGATGAGGGCCGCGGCCGTCGCGCCATCGGCGCAAGCGCTGAGCCGGACCGCCTCGCCGGCGAAGACCGCGCGCAAAATCTGCAAAATGACCGGCTCATCGTCGACGAGGAGCAAGTGGGGCGGGCGCGCGCTCATGGGGGCCTCAGGGCTCGGCCCATGCGGGGCCAGGAGCGGCGCGATCCGGCGCGCCGGGGGCCCAGCCTACCACCGCGCCTCGCACCAGCTTGCCCACACCGCCGCCCTCGATTGACTATCCACCCGCGCACACTAAGCTGGGCCGCCCCCGGGCCGAAGCTGTCCGGGCGGGGCCCAGGTCCCCGCCGCCGCACCGATGGAGCCACCATGCGCGCCGCCCACTGCATCCTCCCCCTCGGGCTGCTGGCCTTCGGGCTGCCGGCCTGCGCCCCCAAGACCAAGCAGGTCTTCGAGGCGGGTGTGCTCAGCGAGCGCCCCTCCGCCGACGGGCTCACCGAGCAGCAGATCGATCTGAACGGCGACGGGCGCACCGAGGTGTGGAACTTCCTGCGTGACCGGGCGAACGCGCCGAAGGTCGTTCTCCGCAAAGAGAGCGACCTCAACTTCGACGGGCGCGTCGACGTGCGCGCGTGGTTCGATGACGCCGGCGTGCTTGAGAAACAGGAGTGGGACGGCGACTTCGACGGGCGCGTCGACTGGGTCGACCACTACCAGGGCGGCGTGCGCGTGCTCAGCGAGTGGGACACGAACAACGACGGAAAGTTCGACGAGTTCCGCAGCTACGAGAGCGGTCGGGTGCGGCGCAAAGAGCGCGACACCAACGCCGACGAGCAGATCGACTTTTGGGAGTACCTCGACGAGACCGGCAAGGTCGTGAAGACCGGCCGCGACGTCGACGGCGACGGCGTGATGGACGAGCGCGACGAGTAGGCGAAGCCAAATCGACGCCTCGCGCAGGGTGGGCAAATCGCCCGCCCTGTCGCCGTTTTGGGGCTCAGTGGCCTTGTCGCCCCGCAGAGACTCGGTCGACCTCGGCCCGCACCATGCGCTCGACCAGCTGATCGAAGCTGAGCGCCGGGGCCCAGCCGAGCGCATGGCGCGCCCGCGTCGCGTCGCCGCGCAGGCAGGGGATCTCTGCGGGGCGGAGCTGGTCGGGGTCGTGCCGGACATGATCCCGCCAGTCGAGGCCCACACAACCGAAGGCGCGCTCGGCGAAGTCTTGCACCGACCAGGCCTCGCCGGTCGCGACAACAAAGTCCTGCGCGTCATCTTGGCAGAGCATGAGGTGCATTGCGCGGGTGTAGTCGCCCGCAAAACCCCAGTCGCGGCGCACGTCGAGGCGCCCGAGGCCGACCCCGTCGCGCCGTCCAAGCTTGGCTTCGGCGGCGGCGATCGCGAGCTTGCGGGTCACGAACTCTTCCCCTCGCCGCTCGGACTCGTGGTTGAACAAAATGCCGCCCACGGCGAAAATACCGTAGCTCTCACGGTAGTTGACCGTGAGGTGGTGCGCGTAGACCTTGGCGACCCCATAAGGCGAGCGCGGATGAAAGGGGGCGCCCTCACCCTGCCCGTCGGCGCCGCTCAGGCCGAACATCTCGCTGCTGCCCGCCTGGTAGAAGCGGATCTCTGGGTTGACCAGCCGGATCGCCTCGAGCATGCGGGCGCAGCCCAGCGCGGTCACTTCGCCGGTCAGGACGGGCTGACGCCAGCTCGTCGGCACGAAGGACTGGGCGGCGAGGTTGTAGACGTGGTCGGGGCGGTGGCGCCGAAGCGCGTCGATCAGGCTGCCTTGGTCGAGCAGGTCAGCGCTGTCGAGCACGAGGCCCCGCAAGTGGGCGAGCCGCCAGTGATTGGGGCTTGCGCTGCGGCGGTGCAAGCCGATGACCTCCCACCCTGCGGCGAGGAGCTGCTCAGCCAAAAAGCTGCCGTCCTGGCCGGTGATCCCGGTGATCAACGCTCGGCTCATCTCGCTCTCTCCACAGCGACCCCACACACGATCCAACCTGACCCACACAAGGCAGCGCGGGGCCCCGAGGCGCCCCGTCGGCCCTCCGCCTTCGACCACCGCTGACGAGGGCCCGGCGAGGCGCCCGATCAGTCCACGGTGATCTGCGCGTTGTCGAAGGCGGCCGACTCCCCCTCGACGAACCAAAGCACCGTCCAGCTGCCGCGCTTCGGGTCGGCGATGGTCACGGTCGGGTCGAAGCAGACGTCGCCGCAAGCGCCGGGCTCCCCTTCGATCCAGATCTCTTCAATGACGATCTCGGTGCCTTTGACCGAGACGCTCGGGTCGAAGACGGCGTCACAGGGCTGCTCGACGCCGGTGCGGCGCGCCACGATGTCGGCGTCGATGATCTCGACCTCCAGCGCGCTCACCAGCTCTTCGTCGAAGTCGACGTTGGTGCAGCCAGGGGCGTCCCAGCTCACGTCGAGCTCACCTTGGCAGGCGCTGAGGGCGAGCGCGGTGGCGAGGGCGGCGCGCGGCGCGCGGCAGGAGCGGTGGCTGGGCACGGGGCCTCCAAGGTCGGGAGGGCATGCTGCCACAGCCGGGGGAAAGCAGCGGCACGCCTCAGGTTCGGTCGGGGAACTCCGCGCGGAGCCGCTCAATCAGGGCACGGAGCTCCTGCGCGCGGCGCGCGTCGAGCAGCAGCAGCGCGTCGGGGGTGTCGACCAGGACCACACCGCTCACCCCCACCGTCGCCACCAGCTTGCCGGGGGCCCACAGCAGGTTGTCTGTGGCGTCCAGCGCGATGGACTGGGCGACCCGCCCGCGCCCCCCTTCGATGGAAGGGAGCAGGTCGACGGCACCCGTCCAGCTGCCCACATCGCTCCACCCGAAGGCGGACGGCAGACAATATACGCGGTCGCTGCGCTCCATCAGCCCGTAGTCGACGCTGGTGGCCTCGGCCTCGAGCCAGCGCGGCGGCGGAGCCCCGGCGGCGGCCCCCCGCAGCGCGGCCCGGGTGCGGGGCTGGTGGCGCTCCAGCTCATCGAGGAAGACCGAGGGGCGAAACACGAAGATCCCCGCGTTCCAGCGATGGTTTCCGCCGGCGACCCAGGCCTCCGCGGTCGTGCGGCCGGGCTTCTCGCGAAAAGCGGCGGCCCGCTTGAGCGGCTGCCCAGCGAAGACGCCGACGTCTGGGCCCAGCTCAATGTAGCCAAAGCCGGTCTCGGGCCGATCCGGCGCGAGGCCCAGGGTGATCAGCCCTTCGAGGCGCTGCGCCGCCTCGATCCCGCCAGAGAGCGCGGCGCGAAAGCCTACGGGGTCGGCGACGTGGTGATCAGCGGGGAGAACGACCAGCACGTCATCAGCGGCCCCCTCCGCCTCGATCACGCTCGCCGCCCAGGCGATGCAGGGCAGCGTGTTTCGAGCGGAGGGTTCAACCATGATCGCCGCCTTTGGCAGCGGCCCGACCTCCTCCACGACCGCGTCTCGCATCTCCTCCCCCGTCACCACCCGAAGGTGGGCAGGGCTGATCAGCGGGAGCAGGCGGTCGATGGTGGCGCGGAGCAGGCTCGGGCCCCCGTCCAGCGAGAGGCACTGTTTGGGCACGCGCCGCCGAGACAGCGGCCAGAAGCGCGTCCCCGAGCCGCCCGCCATGATCAAGCCGTGCACGGTCATGGCACCTCCGCGGCCCGCGCACGGGCGCTCCCCCCGGGTGGCTAAAAGAGCCCGGGCTCGATGTGCTGGAGCGCGGCGTAGGCCGCCACCGCCACCGCGTTGCTCAGGTTGAGGGAGCGGATGGGGCCGGGCATGGGGATTTGGTAGCCGCCGCGGGCCCGCACCAAGTCAGCGGGCAATCCAACCGACTCCCGGCCAAAAACCAGGACACAGCCCGGAGCGTACGGCGCCTGGGTGTAGGGCGCCCCACCCAAAGCCGAGTACAGAAAGGTCGGCCGCCCCTCCGCCCAGCGGAAAAAGGCGTCCATGTCGTTGTGCTCGACGACATCGACCGAGCGCCAATAGTCGAGCCCCGCGCGGCGGACGGCCTTCTCATCGGTCTGAAAGCCGAGCGGGTGCACGAGGTGGAGCCGCGCGCCGACCCCCAGACAGAGGCGGCCCGCGTTCCCGGCGTTCTGGCCGATCTCTGGCTGGATGAGCGCGACGTGGAGGCGCGGCTCGGCCACGCTCAGGCCTCGCCGATCGGCGCGGTCCAGGCGCCCACGATGACCTTCGCGGGGCGGATCAGACGGTTGCCGATGCGGTAGCCCGCGGCGAAGACGTCGACGACGGCGTCGTGCAGCGCCTCGTCGGGCACCGGGCAGGTGGTCAGCGCCTCGTGGATGTTCGGGTCGAACTTTGCGCCCTTGCCGGGCACCTCTTCAAGGCCCAGCGAAGCGAAGGCGGTCATAAACTCTTTGAGGACCAGATCGAGCCCCACCACGGTGTCCTCGGCGCTCGCGCCCCGCTTGGCCGCGTCGAGCGAGCGGCGCAGGTTCTCGACCGGCTCGAAGATGCTCGCGACCACCTCACCGCGCCGCAGCTCTTCTTGCACCACCGCTTGGCGTTTGAGCCGTTCTTTGGTGGCCTCAACCTCTTCTTGCTGCTTTTGGTAGGCTTGGCTCACCGCCCGCAGGCGCTCTTTGAGCTCGTTGCGCTCTTGGGCCAGCGCGGCGTTGTCGCTGTCGGCCTTGGCGAGCAGGGCGCGCAGCTCAAGGACGGCGGGCGGGTCGAGCTCAATGACCTCGGCCTCAGGCGCGGCCTCGCCGACGGCGTCGACCAGCTCAGCGTCGACCGCTTGGGGGTCGACCTGGGCGCCGCCGCCCTCATCCCCCCCGCCGCCGTCGGCCTCGGACGCGTCGAATTCGGTGTCGATGTGCTCGGCTTCTGCGGTGCTGCTCATGGGGGCTCCCTCGAAGAGTCGGCCGGCGGGGTAACCACCGACCCGCGCGCGTCAACGGGCGCCCGGTCCGCATCGGCCGCCCTTGCCTTCTCCCCGCTGGTGGACAAGGTGCGGCCCCCGCTGGGCCCTGCCCCGCCCCGAGGGAGAGCCGATGCCCGAGAAACAAAACAAGCTGTTGATGTGGATGGCGGTCATCCTGGCCGCGCTGGTCGGCCTGATCACCTTCATCGAGGCGCCGCCGCCCGCCCCTGAGGAGGGCGCGTCCAAGTTCACCGCCGCCTATGAGGGTATCGAACCCTCTCAAATCAACGAACTGTCGATCACCGCGCAAGGGGTGGGCGGGCCGCTGCGGCTGCGGCGGGGCACCGGCGGCGCGTGGGAGCAGGTCGAGCCGCGCCCGGCCCGCGTCGACGCCCGCGCGGTCGAGGAGCTCGTGCGCGGGCTGCTCCGCATCGAGCTGAGCGCGCCCCTGCCCGGCGCGCTGACCGATTACGGCTTGGACGCCGGCACGACCCAGGTCCGCCTCGTGCAAGCCGACGGGGTGGCCCACACCATCACCGTCGGCGCCGACGCGCCCGTCGGCTCCTCGACCTATGTACGCCTGGGCGAAGGCGCGCCCCAGGCCACCCAGAGCCGGCTCAGCGTGCTCCTCACCCCCGAGGCCCTCGACCTGCGCGACCGGCGGCTCGTCGATCTCAGCGTCAGCGGCGTCACACAGGTCGAGCTGGGCGGCCCCAGCCAAGGTCTGCGCTTCGTCAAAGATGACCACGGCTGGTGGGTCGAGCCGACCACCGCCGAGGGCCCCTTCCCCCGCATCCGGGCCGCCGGCGGCTCCGTCGACGCCATGATCAACACCTTGGTGAACCTGCAGGTCGGCGCGTTCTTGGAGGGCCCCGCCGATCTGCCTGGGGTCGCGCCGCTGACCGCGCGGCTCTTTGAGGGAGAGTCCAGTACCGCCCTGACTTTTGCGCCGGACGAGGACGAGACCTGGCTGGCCCTAAGCCCGCTGCACCCGAGCCCCGTGCAGCTCGATGGCGCCGCTCTGGCCGAGATCTTGGTCAAAGGTCCGCCCCAGTGGTTCGAGCCGGCGCTGCTGCCGGTCCGCCCCTTGCGCCTCGAACGCGTCGAAGCGGAGCTGGGTGGGCTGAAGCTCGACGCGCGCCGGACCGCCGAGGGTTGGGACGACCCGCGCGCCGAGGCGCTGCTGCGCGCCCTCGACCAAGCCAAGGTTGACCGCGGGCGGGGCGGCGGCGCGGCGGCCGAGGCCGAGGTCAGCGGACGGGTGCGCCTCACCGAGGCCGGTGGCCACGTCGAGCAGGTCGAGCTGCTCGGGCAGACCCTCGAGGGTGAGCGCTCGGCGCGTGAGCCCGGCCTCGGCGCGCCCTTTGTGGTCAGCGCGGCGACCTTGGCCGCGCTAGAGGCCGCCTTGGCGCCGAGCGGGGCCGCTGCGCCCTGAGCCTCGCCCTCAGCCGGCGGCGCTGACCCGCCGTGGGGCGATGACCCGCAGCCCGACGGGGTTCCCGAGGCGCAGCCCGCGGACCCCAGGCCGCAGCAGCGCGCGGCGCAAGCGATGATGAAGCTGCGTCTGCGCCAAAAGAATGGTGCATGCGCCGATCACGGTGAGCAGCAGCATCCATGGGCCAAGCAGGAGGCCGAGCAAGAGCCCCAGCAGGCCAATCCCGGTGCCCAACGCGAAGATGACGTCTCGCTGGACCATCAGCCCGCGGAGCTGACCCGCGACCGGGGCGAGGTCGGGCTCCTGAGCCGAGAGCGCCGGAGCCACGCCCGTGATCAAGCGCCGGGCCTCGCGCACCTGCCCGCGGGAGAGCGCGTCGATGCCCGCGAGCAGCTGTACCGGGGGGCGCGGCCCGACAATCCCGCGCAGCACATTGATCTCAGCGGTCGCAGAGCGACCCGCGCGCAGCGCGCAGAGGGCGAGGTGCCAGCGGATCACCGGGTCGACCGGGAAGTAAGCGGCGGCCATCGCGGCCGTGGCCCCCGCCTGATCCCAGGCGCCGACGTGATCGGCGACCACGAGGGCGCCCACGTAGGCCGAGCGGCGGAAGTGCTCGGCCTCGTAGGTGGCGATGAACAGGCGCAGCGCCTCTTCGGGGCTGCCTTGGCGCAGCGCGGCGATGCCCGCCCGCAGCGTGTCGTCGCGGCTGGCGCCCAGCTCGAGCCAGTCCAGCGCGCGAAGGGGCGGCTCTTGCGGCGCGCCCGCGGTGGTCAGGATGATCCCGCAGTCGACGGTGTGGTGGAAGGCGACGAGGCGCTCCGCGTCGACCTCATCGGTCGCGGCCGACTGGAAGGTCTTGATCACCTGGAAGAAGCGCTCGCGCGAGAGGCAGCTGCCCCGCTCGCGGAAGCGGAAGACGTAGACCCGCCAGAGGTCGGCGGCGTCAACCGCAGCGGGGCTGCGGTGGCGGGCGTAGTAGAGGTCGTGGTGCTCATCCTCGTCGAGCAGGGCGACCTCAAGCTCCTCGGGCTCGAGCTCTTCGCGGCCCACCGCCTTGCGCAGAAACGCCGCGATCTCCCCTGCGAAGTCGCCGGCCAGGAGCCCGGGCGTGTCGGCGGCGCGGATCGCGGTCCAGCCGTAGCGGACCAGGTAGCTGCGGCGGAGCTGGGCGATGCGGCTGCGGCAGTGGTCGATCTCGCGGCGGGCGCCCTCGGGGCTGTCCATGCGGGTCGCCGCGCTGGCCACCCGGCGCTGGTAGAGGCGCACCGACTCCTCAAAAGAATAGCGCCGCACACTGCCATCCCGGCCGACGATCTCGACCGGAAAGTCCACCAGCGCGTCGTAGTCTTTGTTTGACTCCCGCGCGGATTTGCGGCTGCGCTCGATCATGGTCCTCCGGGCAGGATGGTAGCACCCCAGGGCGCGCGGCTGCAGGGCAGGTCGGCCCACCTGTCGCGTGTCGGCGCGCCGCGGGTCGGCAAGACTGGCCCCGCGCCCGGCGTACAGCCCGCGCACCCGAGGATCCCATGACCAGCCTTCGCGTCCTCCCCCAGCCCGTCGACGAGCGGGATCGGGTCGCCCGCGCCCTCGAGGGCGACCGCGCCGCCCAAACCTGGCTCGTCGAGACCTTTACGCCCGTGGCCTATGGCTTCTGCCTCAGGCTGATGGGCGACGAACAGGACGCCCGCGACGCCGCGCAAGACACGATGGTCAAGGTCCTGCGCAACCTTGGGCGCTACGACGCCCAGTGGCGTTTTGGCACCTGGGTGCTGAGCATCGCGCGCAACACCTGCATGGACGAGTACCGACGCCGCCGCCGCCGGCCCGTCTGCGAAGAGGTCGAGGTCGCCAGCGACGAGAAGGGCCCGGCCGAGCTCTGCGACGAGCAGCTGCGCAGCGAGCGGGTGCGTGAAGCCCTGGCCACCCTCCCCGACATCTACCGCGAGATCATCAGCCTCTATCACTACGAGCACCTGCTCTACCGCGAGATCGCCGAGCTGCTCGACCTCCCGCTGGGCACCGTGATGAACCGCCTCTTCCGCGCGCGCCAGCGGCTGAAGGACAAGCTGGTCGGGCTGGAGGACGTGCATGTCCCCCACACCCTCGCCCGCGCGGAGCAGGCGGGATGAGCGGCGCCGCGGACTGGACGCACCTGAGCGAGGCGCAGGTGCGCGCCCTGGTCGAGGGCGCCCTCAGCGATGCCGAGGCCGAGGTGCTGGCCCTGCACCTCGACGAGTGCCCGCGCTGCGCGGCCCGCGCGGCGGCCGCCGACCCCCTCCGCCCGGCGCTGCTCGCCGCGCCCGACGCCGCCCCACCCGCCGACCTGCTCGCCGCGCTGATCAGCCAGAGCGCCGCGCTCTGCGCGAACCCCGAGGCGGTCGAGGTCGCCGCTGCACCCCTGGTCGGCCCGGGTCCCGCGCGCGGTCTGGCCGCTCCGGGCACGTCTGGGCGGGGATCGCTGCCCGCAGCCCCCCTGACCAGCGCGCTGGGCCCCACGCGCAGCGCCTCGTCCAAGGCAGGCGGGCGCCCGTGGGCTCCGCTGGCCGCCGCTGCCGCGCTCGGGCTCGCTGGGGCCTTCGCGCTGCGCAGCACAGGCGAGCTGGAGCAGCTCCTGCACGTCATCTTGGTCAGCGGCGTCGCGGCGGTGGCCATTGCCCGGGCCGCCGCGGGCAGCCTCAGCGAGTCGGTCTGGGTGATGCTCGTCGAGCTCCCCGTGGTCGGCGGGGCGGCTTGGTGGTGGCTGCGCAAGGGCCCCCCCTCCTCCGCCTTGCGGCGGTCCTAACGCCGTCCCCGGGCGCGCCCTCCAATGCACCGGCCCGGGGCGCGCCCCCGAAGGCCCCGTGCCCCGCGTTCACCCCCTCCGTGGAGCCCGCTGTGCTGCTCACCCGTCGCCGCGCTGCGCCCACCGCCGCCCGCGCCACGGCCTGCGCGCTGCTCTGTGCGCTCGCCAGCGCGGCGGCCGCGCAGGACACCGCGGAGCCCGACTGCGCGGCCTCGCATCAGCGCCTGCGGGAGCGGATCACCACGCTGGAGCGGCGCCTCGCCGAGATGGAGCGCGGCCGCGCGGTCACGATGATCGAGCCCTCGCCGGCCCCCCGCCTCGGGCTGGACCGCCGCCCGCGGGTGGTCAGCCGCGGTGAGGTGGTGGAGCAGGCTGTCGGCTTTGGCGTGCCTGTCGATGTCTTCGGCGAGGTCTCTGGCGACGCGGTCGCCGTGGGCGCCGATGTGCGGGTGCACCCTGGCGCGCGGGTGAACGGCGACGCCGTCTCGCTCGGCGGCCAGGTGCGTGTCTTGGACGGCGGGCGCATCGGCGGCCAGCCGCTGGCCCTCACCGCCGCGGCCGCCCCGCCGGAGCGCGCCCCGACCCGCGCGATCGGGCTCGGCCTCAGCGCCGGGGCCGCCGGGGTGCTCGCCGCGGGGCTGTGGCCGGGCCGGGTCGACGTGGCCGCGGCGCGGGTGCGGGCCGCCCCGTGGCGCTCGGCCGCGGTGGGCCTGCTCGCCGTCATCGCCGGCCCCGGCCTCGCGATCGCCCTCGCGCTCACCCTCGTCGGCGTGCCCCTCGCGGTCGTTATTTTCGCCGCACTGGCCGCAGCGGTGGGCCTCGGTGGGGTGGCTGCGGCGGCCGCGGTGGGCCAGCGCCTGCACCCCGCGCTCAGCCCTTGGTCGGCGGCCCTCTTGGGGGGCCTGCTGCTGCTCACCCTCTGGCAGCTGCCCTACCTCGGCGTCCTCGCCGTCCTGGGCATCGGCCTCGCGGGGCTCGGGGCCGCAGTCCAGAGCCGGCTCGGCAGGCGGGCCTGAGCCCTACTCGACCAGCTCGGCGGCGGAGCGGGTGGTCTTCGCGCCCAGCTTGGTGGGCGCCCAACCGCGCTGCGGTGTGTAGGTCACTTGGTAAATGGGCTCCAAGCTGCCGTCGAGCTTGAGGTAGTGAAAGCGCAGCTCCAGGGAGTTTCCGGCGAGGGTCGCGCTCCACCAGCCTTGGATCGGGAAGGCGCCCCCTGCATAGCCGGCGGTGAAGCCCTCGAACGCGCCGCGCGCCTTGGCTTGGTCGACCACGTTGGGCGGCAGACCCTCGGCGCGGTTTGCGCGGTCGAGCTGCTCCATCAGGGCGAGGTCGAAGATGGGCTCCAGGGGCACATCCACCGCCCGCCCGGCCGCGTCGGCGGCCGCCCATCGGGAGAGGTCATCCGCCGGCGCACCGCCGCCGCCCACCCCGAGGTGGAGCGTCCCCAGCGGGCCATCGGGCAGGAGCACCTGGTGGGTGTGGTGCCCAGCGCTGATCACGGCGCGCAGCCGCGAGACGCCGATGGTGCCCTCGACCAGATCGACCAGCTCAGCAGGCCCGCCGCCGACGTTCATCGCCGGCGTCTTGCCACCCAAGTCGAGCACCGGGTCGTGCATCAAGATGACGAGGCCGTCGTACTTCCCGCCCGTCTTGGGGTCGAGGGTGCGCTTGATCCAGCCGAGCTGCTCGGTCCACCGGCTGCCGAGGCGGTCTTTGGCGGGGTCGAGCACCAAAAACCGCCAGGTCGCGCCGCCCTGGCTTAGGTCGAAGGCGCTCCAGGTCGCCACCCGCTGGTAGCCGATGTCGGCGCCGATCTCGGGGAAGGCCTCGCCCAAGCCCACGTAGCGCTCGTCACCGGCGGCCTCGCGGTCACCGGCCACCCAGATCGCCTTGAGGCGCGGCTTGCCCTGGGGGTGCGGGGTCGAGCTGGCCAACACCTCGATCCACCGCTTGTCGAGCTGCCGCCAATCCCCCGCCGCGCCCGACTCCACCCCGTCGCCGAGGTGCACCAGGGCTTGGGGGCCGCCCTCAGCCGCCATCGCCGCAGCGATATCGGCGATGATCAGCTTGGTGCTGCCCGCTTTGACCTTGGCCGCCCGGGCGCCATCGGCGGTCGCCACCACCCCGCGGGTGTTGCCCACCAGCGCGAGGCGCAGCGGCGCAGCCAGCTCGAGCTTGGCGCCGTCGTCGGCGAAGATGCTGTGCTTGGGGGCCTTGTCGTCAGCCTGGGACCCTGCGTCGACCCCCAAGACCACGAGGCAGGCCGCCACACCCGCGGCCCACCGACCCCACGCGCTGCTCCCCATACGACCCTCCGCGGCGCGGCTCTGGGCGCCCGCGCCTCCTCCTCACCAGGGGCGGGGCCGCTGTCCACGCGGGTGGGGGCCGGCGGCCCGCCTGACCCCGGCCTGCCGAGGGGCTACGTGGGCTGGATGAAGCCCGCACCTGCGCTCCTCCTCTCGATGTCGGTCGCCTGCGCCCCGGCGGCGCCCCGCCGCGTGCTCACGCCGACCGCCCCGCCCGCCGCCGCACCGACCCCCATGGTCCGCCCCGCCGGCGCAGCCATCGCCCCCGGTCCAGCGGGCTGGCGCCGGTTCCCAGCCCCCGGGCCCGCGGGCACCCCTGCCGTCGCTTGGTCTCACCGCCTCGATGGCCCGGTGACCGAAGAGCTCGTGACCGACGGCACGCAGATCTTCGTCGTCGCCGCGGGTCGGGTCCACAGTTTTGACCGCAAGGGCGTGGAGCGCTGGCGCTCGGCGGTCGGCGCAACCGGCGCGCCCACGGTCGACGGCGCCCGCCTGCTCGTGCCCGGCCCCAACGGCAAGATCATCGTGATCGGGCGGGAGGACGGCCTGATCCAGCAGGAGATCGAGGCCGGCGGAGCGGTGGTCGGGGCCATGTTCCCAGTCGACGGCGGCGTGGCCTGGGCGACCACGGGCGGGGCGCTGCGCGGGCTGAAGGGCTGGTCGCTCCAGGCGAGCGACTCCATCTCCCACGGGCCGGTGTCGGACGGCTGGTCGTACTTCTACCCGACCGCGACGGCCGAGCTGATCAGCGGTCAGGCAGATCGGGTCCGGTGGCGGGCGGTCCTCCCAGGGCCTGCGCTGAGCTCCCCCGTGGTCGCCGAGGGTCATGTCCTCTCCACCTACGCGGGAACCCAGGGGGGCCCGGGCGGCCTCATCGCGCTGAGCCCCGACACGGGCCTGGAGATCTGGCGCATGCAGCTCGATGGCGGCCCCACCGGTGGCCTCGCCCTCGGTTCGGCGCTGGTGGTTGGCGACACCGACGGCGCGCTGGTCGGCGTCGACCCCGCGCGCGGGACCATCCGGTGGACCGCGCCGATCGACGGGGCGGTCAGCACCGCGCCGGCCCTGGGCAGCTACGGCCTCTACGTCGGGAACGCCGACGGGCGGCTGCATCGCTTCGACCCCGACGACGGCGGAGAGAGCTGGACCCTGCCGCTCGGCGCTACCATCTCGTCTGGGCCGATCATCGTGGGTGATCTCGTCGTGGTGGGCCTGATGGACGGCAACCTCGTCGCGGTGGGCAGCGGAGGGTGAGCGCGCGCACGCCCCTCCGCGCCCGCCCTGGCCTGCGCCTGCTCTGCCCCGGCGAGCCAGACACCCTGTGGGCCGATGATCACGGCGTCGGCTGGCTGGCCGGCGGCGTCCTCGGCTGGATCGGCGGCTGGACTCCCGAGGCCCCCCGCTTCCTGCTCGGCGCGCTCCCACCCGGCGCCCTCACGCGGGTCGGCGCGGGCCTCGCCTGGGTCAGCGACGCCGGGGACGAAGCGCTGCACGTCAATCCCGACGGCGGTCTCCGGGCGCTGCGCTGGCCCCGGCCCCACGGCCCGAGCTGGCCAGCCCCCTTCGGGATCGCCGCGCCCGGCGCCTTCTCCGCGCGGCTGCTGCCTTGGCCTGGCGCGGAGGCCGACCGTGACGCGCTGCGCCGCTCGGCCCCCGAGGTGGCCTGGGAGGGGCGCTGCCTGCCCTGGCCCTGCGGCGGCGGGCACACGGTGATCCACGAGCAGACGGTGCTGCGGCGGCGGATCGGCGGGCCCACGCGGGTGCTCGCCGAGCTGCCCGCGGCCCCCAGCTGGCAAGCGGTCGGCCCGGGCGGCGCGCTGGTCGTCCTGGTCGGCGGCGCCTGCCTCGGGGCGGCGGCGGGCGGCGCGCTGATCGCGCTCCCCGACGGGCTCGATCTGGGCGAGCTGCGCTTCTCGCCCGACGGGCAGCGCGCGCTCTGCCTCGACGAAGACAACCTGGTGGACATCAACCTCGTCGATGGAGAGCCGGCCGGCGACCCAGCGGAGGGCTGGCGCCCGGCGGGCTGGCGCGGCAGCACCCCCCTGGCCTGGGAGCCGCGGACCGGCGCCCTCGCCGCGATGGGCGGCCCCGCGCTCGCCCTGGGTTTTGGCGCCGCGCCGCCCCGGATCTGGGGCCAGCGCCTCTTCGGGCCGGGCGGCTTCACCTGGGACCTCACGCGCGGGGCGCCCACCCAGGCCCTCGTCGAGCTCGACGGCGGGCTCGCCCTCGACCAGATCGAGGACGCGGCCCCCCTCGGCCCAGATCTGCTGCTCCTCCTGCGCGACGGGCTGCGGCGCCTCCATCCGGGCGGGCGGCTCGGCCCTCCCCTCCCCCTCCCGCGACGGGCCGGGGCTCCCCTCGCTCTCGCCGGCTTGCCCGACCGGGTGGCGGTGCTCTGCGACCGCGACGTGCTGCAGGTCACTCTGGACGGGGTGGTGCAGACCGGCGGCCCCACGGCGGCCTTCGATGGCATGGAGCAGGGTCGGAGCCGCAGCGGGCGCTGGACCACCCCAGACCCCGGGGGTCAGGCGGAGGGCCCGGCAGCCTGGTGGACAGCCAGCGGCCTCGCCGTGCACGCGGATGGCCCGCGCTCCCCAGAAGAAGATGAGGCCATCGCATTGATCTTCTGACGGAAAGGCAGAGGGCGAGGCCTTAGGCGCAGGCCCCACCGCCTGCGCCTGCCCTCACTCCACGGTGACCGACTTGGCCAGGTTGCGCGGCCGGTCGATGTCGCGGCCTAGGGCCAGACCGGCGCGGTAGGCCAGCAGCTGGAGCGGCAGCACCGTGACCAGCGGGCTCAGGAGCGGATGGCTGCGCGGCACGGCGATGGCCACGTCGGCCAAGGCGGCGGCCTCATGATCACCTTCGGTGTAGATCAAGATGATGCGGGCGCCGCGGGCCCGGCACTCCTGCAGGTTCGACAGGGTCTTGTCTTTGAGGCCGTCGTCGGGCGCGATGACGACCACGGGGCTCCCCGGCTCCAAAAGAGCGATGGGGCCGTGCTTCATCTCGCCCGAGGGGTAGGCCACGCAGGGGATGTAGGCGACCTCCATCAACTTGAGGGCGCCCTCGGCGGCCACTGCCGCCGAAGCGCCGCGGCCCAAGAACAGCACCATCTTCGCGCCGATGACCGCGCGCACGGCGTCTTCGATGGGGCCCGGCTGGGCGAGGTAGGCGCGGAGCAGGCTCGGCGCGTCTTGCAGCGCCACGGCGAGCTCGCGGCCCTGGAGCGGCGACAGCGCGCGGGTGCGGCCGAGCTGCAGCGCGAACAGGAGCAGCGCGGTGACCATGTTCGAGAAGGCCTTGGTGGACGCCACCGCCATCTCGGGGCCGCTGTGGATGTAGACGCCGCGCCCGCAGGCCCGGGCGATCGAGCTGCCGACGACGTTGACCACGCCCATCACCTGGCCGCCCTTGACCTGGACCTCTTTGACCGCGCCGAGGGTGTCGGCGGTCTCACCCGACTGGCTGACCGCGAAAAACAGCGCCTCGGGGTCAATCACGGGGTTGCGCAGACGGTGCTCGCTGGCGATCTCGGCCCGCGCGGGGATGCGGGCGAGCTGCTCGATCGCGCCGGCGCCGACCAAGCAGGCGTGAAAGGCGGTGCCGCAGCCGAGCAAGGTGACGTGGGGCAGCCGCACCAGCTCACGCGGGCCCAGGTCGAGGCCGCCGAGCCGGGCCGTGCCCTCTTCGACCACGAGGCGGCCGCTCAAGCACTGGCGCAGGGCCTCGGGCTGCTCGTGGATCTCCTTGAGCATGTAGTGCGGGAACTCTCCGAGAGAGCTGTCGCCCCACTCCTGCTCGAGCGTATCGACGGTGTGGGACTTGCTCGCGCCGTCGAGGCGGTAGGTCTGCACGCCGCTGGTGTCGATCCGCGCCAGCTCACCATCATGGAGGAAGACCACCCGGCGGGTGTGGGGCGTGAGCGCGTGGGGGTCGCTGGCGAGGAAGGTCTCGCCCTCGCCCAGGCCGACGACCAGCGGCGAGCCGTTGCGGGCGGCGAAGACCACGCCCGGGTGGTCGGCGAAGATGACCGCGAGGCCCCAGGTGCCGCGCAGGCGGGCCAGGGCCGAGCGCAGCGCCACCACCGGATCGCCCGCAGCGTCGGGTGAGACGCTGTCGCCGAGCGCGCCCATGCCGTCGTAAAAGTGGGCGATCAGGTGGACAATGACCTCGGTGTCAGTCTCAGAGCGGAAGCGCACGCCCTCAGCCACCAAGCGCGCCTTGAGCGGCCCCATGTTCTCGATGATGCCGTTGTGCACCACCGCGATCCGCTCCAGCGCGTCAAGGTGCGGGTGGCAGTTCTCGGTGGTCACCCCGCCGTGGGTGGCCCAGCGGGTGTGGGCGATGCCGCAGGTGCCCGGCACCTTGGCCGGCAGCTTACGGGCGAGCTCTGTGACGCGGCCCACCTGCTTCTCGACGTGTAGCTGGCCCTTGGGGCTCTGCACCGCGATGCCCGCCGAGTCGTAGCCGCGGTACTCGAGGCGATGGAGGCCGTCGACCAGGAGGTTCAGCGCCTGCCTCGGACCGGTGTACGCGATGATTCCGCACATGCTCTCGCCCCTGCTCTGTTTTGGGGGCAAAACCCCACAAATGGCGCCCGGTGTCGCGCAGCTGTGACACAACGGGCCGGCGCGCGAGGGAGGATGGGGCCAGCGACGACCCGCCCCGGGCCGCGGCCTTGGGCCTCGGCGGCTGGATCCCGCGGCCGCAGCGGTCCCTGCGCGCCCGCCGGGCTATCCTCGCGGGCGTCTGGAGGATAGATGACCCGCTTCGCGCTCATGTGGGAGCTCGGCGACAACACCGTACTTCACACCATTCCGGTCGACGCCCCTCCGTCTTTGTCTTCAATTGCAGGCAAGGTCCGGCGCAAAGAGCTCGACGAGATGAGCACCGACGAGGTGCGGCTGCTCGACGGCGTGGTGCGTGGCCGCGACTGGCACGCGGTTCTCGGCGAGGTGCTCGACGGCCTCGGCTGCGGCCGCGGCGCGGTGCGCGAGGTGGTCTGCGAGCTGCGGCCCAGCGGCGAGGTGCAGGTCGACCTCGCGGTGGGCCGGCTGCGCATGCAGAGCCTGCCCGCCGAAGACGGCGACGAAGGCGACGACGTGGTCGGCGATCCCGTCGATCTCAGCGAGCTGCTCGAGGTCCTCGCCGAAGAGGCCGAGCCGCTGCCCGCGGCGCAAGCGCCCCCAACGCTCTTCCCGCAGGGCGACGGCGCCGCCGCGCTCGCGCAGCTCGACGCCCTGCTCGCCGCCCTCCCGGCCGCGGGGGCCGAGCGCGCCCAGGCTGCGCTCAACGCCCTGCACGCCGTTGTCCCCGCCGAGAGCGGCGCGGTGCTCTGGCGCACCGGCGAGCGCCTGCGCTTCGTGGCCGCGACGGGGCCCAAGGCGACCGCGGTGCTGGGCGTCGAGATCAACCTTCACCAGGGCATCGCCGGCCTGGTCGCCCGCACCGGCGCCCCCCTGCTGCTGCGCCACGCCCGCCACGACCCCAACCACCTGCGCGACCTCGATGAGCGCACCGGCTACCGCACCCGCGCCTTGCTCGCCGCGCCCATCGGCGACAGCCTGCCCGCCCAGGCGGTCATCGAGCTCATCAACCCGCGGGTGGTGGGCGGTTTTGTTGGCTGGCACCGCGAGGCCCTCGCCCGCGCGGCGGCCGCGCTGGGCTGAGCGCGCCGGCGACGCCCCCGGGCGATGGGCTCACCCGCGGCCGAGGGCGCCGAGCAGCGGCCGAAGCGCCGCCTCGGGCACATAGCGGCTCACATCACCGCCGTAGCTGGCGATCTCGCGGACCAGCGAGCTGCTCACGAAGAGCAGGTTGGGGTCGGTGAACAGGAAGACCGTCTCGACCTGGGGCGCCATGTCGCGGTTGGCGAGGCCGATCTTGAACTCGAACTCGAAGTCGGTGACCGTGCGCAGGCCGCGCAGGATGGCCATGGCGCCGATGCGGCGGCAGTAGTCGACCAGCAGCCCCTCGAAGACATCGACCCGCACGTTGGGGAGGGGCGCCGCCACCGCGCGGAGGATGTCGAGCCGCTGCTCGAGGCTGAGCAGCCCGCGCTTGGCCGGGTTGTGGCCGACCGCGAGCACGACCTCATCAAAAAGCGGGGCGCCGCGACCCAAAATGTCGACGTGGCCGTTGGTCACGGGGTCAAACGAGCCGGCGTAGACGGCGATCCGGCGCCGTGGCCGCTGCTCCCCCGCGCCCTCTGCCGCTGCCCCCGATGGTGCTCCCATGGCCGACCTCCGCCCGGGGACTATCGCGCCGCGGTGGGCGACCGCGAGGCCAGCGCCGCCGCGGGGCCTGCGCTCAGCGGCGGACGGGTCGGGGCGCCGCTGCGCCGAGCTGGCGGTGCAGCAGGCTGAGCAGGCGGCGGTCGGCGCGCGCGGCCGCGAAGGCCGGATCGAGCGCAAGATCACGCCGGAGGTCGACCTGGGCCTCGGCGCTCAGCCCGGCGCGACCGGCCAGCGCGCGCTCGAGATGGTCGAGGGCCTCGTCGTCTCGGCCCTGCAGCGCGTCAACCTTGGCCTGAGCCAGCGCTGTGGTCGGGCTGTCGGGGGCCACCGCGACCAGCTCTTCGAGGGCGTGGGCGCAGGCGTCGAGCTGGTTCATGCGGGCGTGGGCGACGGCGAGGCCAGCGAGCGCGGGCACGCTCTGCGGCTCCATGCGCAAGATCTGCCGGTAGGCGGTGATCTCGGCGCGGTGACGGCCCGTGCGCTGCCAAGCTTGGGCCAGGCGCAGCAGCGCGTCGCGGTCCGAGGGCCAGCGCTGCACGATCCAACTGTAGTGGTCGATGGCCTGATCGTAGTTGTCATGGTTGTAGGCGGCGTTCGCGATGATCCGCCGGGCGACCGGGTCGGCTTCGTCGGCGGCGAGGCGGTCGAGGGCGGCGAGCACCCGCGCGCTGTCGGCGGGCACCGCGGACCGGTACCAGCGGCTCCAGCCGATGCCGCCGGGGCGATCGTCGGGGCTGTGACGGGGGCCGTCCACCGCGAAGAGCTCGAGGGCAGGCAGGCCCGCCGTGGGCAGCTCGGTGGACTGGAGGCTGGCCGCGCGGCGCGGACCCACACCCTCGCTCGGGCCACGGAGGAGCCTCGCCAACCTCTCCCCCACCGGACCAGCGCTCCCACCCTGCTCCTGCCACCAGGACAGGGAGGCGTCGTGGTAGGCGGCCCCCGCGACAACGACGAGGAGGGTCGCCACGAAGCGCGGGTCGACCACGTTGGACCACTCGCTGGGCAGGCGCGCGGTCACCGTGTGCTCGAGGTGCACCTCGACCGGGCCCAGCGAGATGCGGGCCTCATCACCCTCTTCGAGGCTGCGCCCCCGCACGTTGAGGCGGGCGCCGACCCGCACGACCTTCAAGTCGGCCCCCGGAAAGGCGACCGCGGCGTCTTCGGCCTCGCCGAGCCGGGTCAAGCGGTCGACCCTGACGACGCGATCATCGACCTGCACGCCATTGAGGCGAACGGTGACCGAGAGGTTACCCATCGTCCACCTCTGCGTCGGCGCCCCGGCGGAAGAGGCGCGGCCGGGCCTTGCGCGAGCCGGTGATGAGGTAGGCGGCGTCGGCGCCGTAGGCCCCCTCGAGCAGCTCGCGGAAGCGACGATCCGCGCGAAGGCCGTCAAAGCTCGGGTCCAAGCGGATGTCTTGGCGGAACTCGATGTGGTGCATCGTGCTCAGGCCCTCGCTCTGCTTGAGCGCGAGCTCGAGGTGGCGGAGCGCGCGGCGGTCTTTGCCCATGTCGGCGTAGATCTTGGCGCGGTGCAGCGAGGCGTAGGCGTTGTCGGGCTCGAGCCGCTCCAGCTCGCTCATAATGCGGAGGGCCTCGTCATAGCGGCCCTGGTGGGCCAGACAGACCGCGAGGTTGTTCAACACGTTGGTGTCGCCCGGGTCGAGCTGCAGCGCCTTGCGGTAGAGGCTCTCTTCTTTGACGTACTCGCCCAAACGCTTGAAAACAAGCGCGTAGTTGTTGTAGGCCGCCGGCTCTTCAGGGTAGAGCTGGAGCATGCGCTGGTAGGTCGCGTCGGCCAGCTCGTGCTTCTCGCTCAGGTAGGCGTAGAGGCCGACGGTGTTGAGCGACCAGGGGTCGTCGGGGTCGATCTTCAGCCGCCGACGGGCCACATCGAGCTCGCGGGACCAGGCACGGTGGTCCTGCGAGCGGGCCTCTTTGACCCGGAGCCAGTCCTTGAAGCCCCAGCCGACGAAGCGCTCCACCTCGGGGGAGACGGCCTCGGGCGTAGTCTCCAGCGGAGGGAGGGGGTCTTCTTCGGGAACGGGGCCCCGGTAGAAAGGGTCGGGGGCGGGCGCAGCAGGCGGGAGGTCGAGCGGCGGCGGCAGGGGCGCGGTCGTGGTGAGGGGCGCGGGCTCGGCCGCGGCCACCGCGTCGTCGAGGGGCTCTTCTTCGGGCTCGACCCGCTGGGCTTCGTCGCCTGCGGTCGCGCCACCCTCGGCCTTGTCCATCGGGCCGTCGTTGCCCACCGGCAGGTAGATGTCGTCTTTCTCGACGGGCATCTCGGGGCGGTCGACCCGCTCTTCGAGGCCCTCGTCGGCGCCGTCGGTGGCCTTCTGCAGCAGGCGGGCGATGAGCTCAGGGCTCGGCTCGGGGGCGCGGACCTCGGGGGCCTCGTGGGACATCTGCTGAAAGAGCAGCTTGGTCTGGCCCAAGAACACGAACACGGTCAGGACGAAGGCGAGCAAGGAGAGGTCGGCGGTGGGCAGCGCCGCGGGCAGGCGGAGCGCAGCGCGGGGCACCAGGCTGAGCTCGACCTTCACCGCGCCGTCGCCCCAGGTCCAGAGCTGACCGGGCCCGAGCTGCTGCTCGCCGTCGGGCACGAAGGCCGAGCGGATCTCGACGCGGTCGGGCTTGATCCAGCGCACCTGGGCCAGCGGACCGCCGTCGGGCGTGGGGATGACGCCGGTGTCGCCCGCGCCGACCTGCACCGGTCGCGCGCTACGGTCGAGGGTGCGATCCAGCACCACCGCCCCGTTGAACCGGGCGGTGACCTGGAGGGCGAACCCGACCGTGCGCTCTTGAACCTGCAAGGCCCCTCGCCTCGCCCGGAGAGGTCGGCTCACGCTGCTCGCTGCTCTCACGCCGCCTCCATGGCGACGAGCGGACAACGGCGGCGCGGGCACGGTTCCCTCGATCCATCCCGCGAGCCAAGACCGCGCGGCGGCGCCGGCGGCTGGTCGTGGGGGCACGAGCTCCCCGGGGCTGTCAATGTAGCGCCGAACGGAGGCCATTTGAGGTCAATTCCCATCACCGCGGGCTGCGGTTCGAGGGGAGGATCGGCGCGCGCCGCGCGGAGCATGAGCCGGGCGCCCATCATGCGGCGACAGGTCCTCCACGACGACGTGCTGCACGTCTCTTTGCCGTTCGGCGAGGGCGCAGGGTCGAGGGATCCGGCAGCGGGGCACGCCCGGGGCTAGTCTCCGCCCGGGAGGTGCAGATGGGCGGCGCCGACGCGGCGGAAGGGGCGGAGGGCGCGGCCCCGACCGCGGCGATCATCATCATCGGGGACGAGATCCTCCGCGGCAAGTTCGTCGATGAGAACAGCCCCTACCTGCTGCGGCGGCTGCGTGAGATCGGCATCGACGTGCTCCGGGTCGAGGTGATCCCCGACCAGCTCGAGGTCATCGCCGAGGTGGTTCGGCGCTGGTCGGCAGCGGTGGACCACGTCTTCACCACGGGGGGGGTCGGCCCGACCCACGACGACCTCACCATGCAGGGCGTCAGCCGCGCCTTCGGCCTGCGCTGCGCCCTGCACCCCGAGCTCGACGCGCTGCTGCGCGCGCGCATGGGCGAGGCCTACAACACGGCGGCGGCGCGCATGGCCGAGGTCCCCGAAGGCGCCGAGCTCATCTGGGGCGGCGCGGTCAGCTTCCCCCAGGTGCGCGCCCGCAACGTGTTCATCTTCCCCGGGGTCCCCAAGCTGCTGAAGCTGAAGTTCGAGGCCATCGCCGGGGGCCTCACCGGCGCCCCGGTCCTGAGCCGGCGCATCACCACCACCGCACAGGAGCCGGAGATCGCCGACCTGCTCACCGCCGCCGCGGCGCGTTGGCCCAGCGTCGACATCGGCAGCTACCCGCAGTTTGATCGGCGGCCCTGGACCGTGACCATCACCCTCGACAGCCGAGACGCAACCGCCATCGCCGCATGCTTCACCCACCTGGAGGAGCAGCTACGGTCCGGTATCGTCGAGGTGACCGGGGCCTGAGCACGCCGCTGCGGCCCCCAGGCTGCCGCGACCACAACCGAGGGGGTCAGCGACCCGCGCCCGCCTTGGCCTTGCCCCGGCCCTCGCGACCAGGCCTGTCGGACGCCCTCCGTCCCGCGTCTTTGGCCGGCGCCGGCGCACGGGGAGCCTCCGGAGCGCGTGGGGCGGCGGGCGGCCCAGGAGCGCCGCCCAACTTGCGGCGCATCGCCTCGACCGCCTGGGCGATAGGGCCGGGATCACCCTCAGTCACGCTGCTCCCGTCTGCGCGGCGCTCAACGCTGGGCGCCGCGCCGGCGCTGATCCACTCGCGGACGGTCGGACCGCAGTCGACGCCGGCCACCGCGGGCAGATGGTCGCGGGTGCACCAGCTCAGCTCCTCGACGCCGTCGGGTACACGGAAGTTTCCGCGCGCGGTCCCCGTGGCCGCGACGAAGCGGGCCCAGGTGGGCAGCGCCGCCTCTCCGCCGGTCAGGCCGAGCGCGCGTCCCTTGTCGAAGCCGACCCAGACCGCCACGACGAGCTCGGGGGTGAAGCCCACGAACCACGCGTCGCGCGCCTCGTCGGTCGTGCCCGTCTTTCCGGCGACCGCGTTGGTCAGGCCGTGCTTTTTGGCGCCCGCGCCGGTGCCCTCGGCGATGACCGCCTCGAGCAGGCGTGTGGCGAGGAAGGCGGCCCGCGGGCTCGCGCGAGGGAGGGTGATCGCCGGCTCGTCCCAGATGGTCTTGTGATCGGGGGTGGTCACGTGCTCGATGACCCGGGGCGGCGCGTAGGTGCCACCCCCCGGGAAGACGGTGAACGCGCCGGCCACCTGCAAAGGGCTGGCGACATAGGCGCCGAGCGCCGCGGCGGGGAAGGCGTTCGCCTCGAGCAGGCCCAGGGCCTGGTTACGCTTGGCGAGATCGGCCATCCCGACGCGCTCGGCGATGAGCACGGCCGGAATGTTGCGGCTCTCAGCCAAGGCCTGCCGCAGCGTCACCTGGCCTTTGTATTTGCCGTCATAGTTGGCCGGCGCCCAGGTCTTTCCGTTGGCAACCCGCTCAATGGGGCTGTCGTCCACGGCGCTCATCGGTGAGAGCGCGCGGTCCTCTTCGAAGGCGGCGAGGAAGGTCAAGGGCTTGGTGACGCTGCCCACCTGACGCTGCGCGTGCACCGCCCGGTTGAACTGGCTCTGACCATAGTCACGCCCGCCGACAAGCGCGACCACAGCGCCATCTTCGACGCGCACCGCGACAAGGGCGATCTCCGCGCCGGCGGCCTTGGGGTAGCGCGCGTCCAGCTCCGCGCCGCCCTCGCGCACCGCCTCCTCCGCCCGCCGCTGCAGACCGGGGTGGAGGGTGGTGAAGATGTGGAGCCCGCGCGCGGCCACGCTCCCCTCCCCTTGGCGCTGCTCCACCTGCTCGACCGCGGCGTCGATCAGGAAGGGCGCCTGCCGACGGCTGGCTGGAGGGTGGGCGACCAGGGGGGTCGCACGGGCCTCGTCGACCGCCGCATTTTCGGCCCAACCCACCGCGAGCAGCCGATCCAGGGCCAGATCGCGGCGCTCACGGGCCCGGTCCGGGTGGCGGAGCGGCGAGTACCGGTTCGGCGCCGACACGATCCCGCCGAGGGTGGCCGCCTCGCTGAGGCTGAGGCGGGCGGCGGGTTTGCCAAAGTAGACCCGAGCGGCCTGCTCCACCCCGCAGATTGACGCGCCCATCGCCTCTCCGAGGTAGATCTCGTTGAGGTAGAGCTCAAGGATCTGGTCCTTGCTGAGGTTCCGCTCGATGGCCAAGGCGAGCAGGGCCTCGCGGGCCTTGCGCTCGTAGGTGCGCTCCTGGCTGAGGAAGAGGTTCTTGGTGAGCTGCTGGGTGAGCGTACTCCCGCCTTGCAGACCACCCTCCTCACCAAGGTTGTGGATGATCGCCCGGAGTACGCCGATCGGGTCGATCCCGGTGTGCTCGTAAAAGCGCGCATCCTCCATCGCGAGGACGGCGCGAGGGACATGTGGAGGGAGGTCCTTCAGCCGGATGGGCTGGCGATCCTCGTTGTCATCCCCCCGTAGGCCGGCCAGCGCGGCCGGAGCGAGCTCGACCCGGGGCCGTGGGCTAATGGCGCTGATCCGCCCGGCCTTAAACGTGATGTGCACATCTTCGGCGGCGGTCTTGTGGGTGGGGCCCTTGCTCGCGGGCACGAGCAGCAGCAGATCACTGTCGGTGAGCTGAAAGTCGCCCCGCTCGGTCGCCTGGTCCACCCGCGCGTAGCCGGCGGCCTGCAGGTCGAGGGCGAGCTCTTCGGGGCTCATCGCGAGGCCCCGCCACAGGCGAATGGGCCCGCTCCACACCTTGCCGCTGTTCGCCCAGACCGGGCCTGCGAGGCGGGACATGACGTCCCGCTCGGCCTGCAAGTAGAGCAGGTAGCCCACAAAGAGCCCGGCGCAGGCGGCCGCGACCGCTGAGGTCAGACCCAGCCGCAAGAGCACGCCCAGCACACCCCGCGCAGGGCCGGGCCGCGCGGACCGCCCCCCCTTTCCGCTGCCTTTGCGCTTTTTGCCCTTGCCGGCGGCCAAAGCTACCCCTCGACGGGGTCAGACCGGCCGGAGCACCGAGCGGGCGGCGGCGGCGACGGCCTGGGGCGTGAGGCCGAGCTGCTCGGCGACCACCACGCCAGGCGCAGAGGCTCCGAAGCGGTCGATGCCCACACTTGCCCCGTCAAGACCCACAATAGCCTGCCAACCGAGCGTGATGCCAGCCTCGACGCTGACCCGGGGCACGCCCGGCGGGAGCACGGCCGCCTGCGCCGCCCGCGGCAAGCTGCGGAAGCGCTCGACGCTGGGCATCGAGACGACCCGGGCGAAAATACCCTCAGCCTCGAGCTTCAGGGCCGCGTCAAGGGCGACCTCGACCTCGCTGCCGGTGCCGATGAGCACCACGTCGGGGGTGCCCGTGGCCGCCTCGCGGAGCGTGTAGGCGCCCTGGTGCAGCCCCGCCGGATCACCGAGCCGGGCGCGATCATAGACGGGCAGGTCTTGACGGCTCAGCGCAAGCACGGTGGGGCCGTCGGTGCGGGCCAGCGCGTAACGCCAAGCCTCGGCGGTCTCGGCCGCGTCGGCGGGGCGCAGCACGTGCAGGTTCGGGACGCCGCGCATCGCCCACAGGTGCTCGATCGGCTGGTGGGTCGGGCCGTCTTCGCCGACGTGCACGCTGTCGTGGGTGAGCACGTAGATCACGGGCAGGTGCATCAGCGCGGCGAGGCGCACAGCCGGGCGCAGGTAGTCGTAAAAGACCAGGAAGGTCGCGCAGTAGGGGCGCAGGCCGCCGTGGAGGGCGAGGCCGTTGCAGATGGCGGCCATCGCGTGCTCACGAATGCCGAAGTGGATGTTCCGCCCGGCGAAAGACGACCGGCTCCAGGCCGGCTCGCCGTTGATGGTCGAGCCGTTGCTTCCGGCGAGGTCGGCGCTGCCGCCCACCAAGCCCGGCAGGGCCTTGGCCGCGGCGTTGAGCGCCATCTGCCCGGCTTTGCGGGTCGCGACGGGCTTGCCCGGCTCAAAACTCGGCCAAGCCACTGTGCTCAGGGGCAGATCGCCGTGCAGGGCGTCAAAGCGCGCGCGCGCGGGGCTCACTTCGAGGCGGGCGGACCAAGCGGCGCGGGCAGCGGCGCGGGCCGGGTTCTTCGCACGGAAGAAGGCCAGCACATCGTCAGGCACGTCAAAGTGGCGCTCGGGATCGAGGCCGAGCGCGCGTTTGGTCGCGGCGATCTCTGCGGCGCCCAGCGGAGAGCCGTGGGACTTCGAGGTGCCGCCGAGCGTCGGCGCACCGAACGCGATCGTCGTGCGGCAGCGGATCAAGGTCGGCCGCCCAGCGCGGGCCCCCGCGGCCTTCGCCTCGGCCATCGCGGCGGAGAGCTGCTCGTGGTCGTGGCCGTCGACGGAGAGGACGGTCCAGCCCGCCGCCTCAAAGCGGAGGGTGGTGTCCTCAGAGGTGGCGATGTCGGTGCGCCCGTCGATGGTGATGCCGTTGTCGTCAAACAGGGCGATCAGCTTGCCGAGGCCGAGATGCCCCGCGAGCGCGGCCGCCTCGTAGGAGATGCCCTCCATCAAACAGCCGTCGCCGACGAAGACCCAGGTGTGGTGGTCGACGAGCTCGGCGCCGAGCTCCTCGCGCAAGCGGCGCTCGGCCATCGCCATGCCCACCGCGTTGGCGAAGCCCTGCCCCAGCGGACCGGTGGTGGTCTCGACCCCTGGGACCTCGTGGTGCTCTGGGTGGCCCGCGGTCGGCGACCCCCACTGACGGAACCGCTTCAGGTCGTCGAGGGTCAGCGCGGCGCCGCTCAGGAACAGCACGCTGTAGAGCAGCATGCTCGCGTGCCCGTTGCTGAGCACGACGCGGTCGCGATCAGGCCAGCGCGGGTCGGCGGGGTCGACCTTGAGGTGCTCGGTCCACAGGACGGTGGCCATATCGGCCATGCCCATGGGCGCCCCCGGGTGGCCCGAATTGGCCTGCTGGACGGCGTCCATCGCGAGGCCGCGGATGGTGTGGGCGGCGCGCTGGCCGGGGGTCTGCGTGCTCATCGGTCAAAACCTTGGGAGGTGCGGGGGCCGTCGCGCGCGGCGCGGCGCCGCTCAGGGGGAGGAGGCTGGAGCGCCCGGTGCGCCACCGCCGGCGATCACCCGGCGAAGCTCGGCGATCATCGTGGCCTGGTTCATCTTCGGGCTCAGGCTGCCGTCGGCGCCGTCCGCAGACCAGCCGAGCAGCACGGCCTTGAGCTCGGGGCACCGGGCGCGGAGCTGGCCGACGAGCGCATCCGGCCGCAGCGCCTCGGGATCATCGACCAGCACGGCCGCTGGGCGCAGGGCCGCCAGCGCGTCGAGGGTCGAGGGGGCGAGGGACCCCGCGGGCGGCGTGACCCGCACGTCAAAGCCGCCGGCCTTGAGCATCGCGGAGAAGATGACCTCGTCACCCGACACGCTCAGCGCGACGATCACCACCTCGAGGCCGGCCACGCGGAGCTGCACATCGAGGCTGGGCAGCCCACCCCCCTGAGTCAGCTCGTGGGCGGGCAGGAAGACGTGGACCGTCGTGCCGCTGAACATGGCGCTCTCGATGAGGAGCTGGCCTTGCGCGCCCGCGGTGACCACGGCGGCCTCGGTGAGCCCGAGGCCGACCCGGCCCTTTGCCTTGCCCGCCGACTCGAAGGCCCGGACGTACCGCTCGGCGTTCTCGGGGGTCATCCCGCAGCCGCGGTCGGCGACCTCAAGGTGGACCCAGCGCCCCGGGGCGAGCCGGCGGTGGGGCGGGAGCTCCCCCGCGCGGAGGGTCAGCGCGTGCGCACGGACCTCGATCTGCGCGCCGGGAGGGGAGGCGTCGCGTGCGTTCTCGACCAGCTCGACGACCATGTGGGAGAGGTAGTGCTCGTCGCCCAGCACGGCGGGGAGGTCGGGGTCAAGCTGGAGGCTCAGGCTGTGCCGGGGGCCCGCGGCCCGGTGGAGCGAGTACTCCACGTCGAGGAGGGCCTCGGTGACGTCCAACGGGCCCAAGGTCGCTGAGCCCGCCTTGGTGACGTAGCTGACCCGGTCGAGCACGTGCTGGAGCCGCGCCGTGGCCGCGCGGGCCTCGGCCAGCGAGGAGACCAATTCGTCGAGCCGGTCTTCGGCGGGCAAGCGCTTGCCGTAGCTGTCGAATTCTGCGGGCACCTCGAGCGCTGGACCGACGACGTTGAGGATGTTGCGCACGTCGTGCGCGAGCCCGCGGATCAACCGCGAGGTCTCGTTGAGGACGACGTGCTGGCGCTGGTAGCCCAACAGTGCCACCGAGACCGCGTCGGGGCGCGCCGCACGGTACGCACCTTCAAGCGCGCTGAGGAGCAGGCTCGCGGCGTCGGCCGCGGCCGGTGAGAGCGCGGCACAGACCAGCGCGGCGCGACCGTCGGGCCCCCGCAAGGTCACCGCGCCAGGCAGGCCGAGCCGACCGGCCCAGGCGCCCTCCGGGCCGCTCACGGCGTCGACCTCTACCGAGAGGAGGGCTTGGCTGAGCACCTGCCCGCCGCTGGGCTCGCACCAGATCACCGCGCTGGGCGCGCCGACCGCGGAGAGCGCGCTGGTCAAGGCCTGCGCGGCCGCGCTGACCCCGGCGGGGCCCCGGATGGCGGCGGCCTCGGACTGCGCGCGCGCCCAGAGAGCTGCCGCGACTTGGTCCACGGGCGTCGTCATCGGCTCATCCTCCCCGCGTTGCCCGGGAGCCCTATCGCTTCGCGGGGCGAGGCGGCCCCTGCCCGCGAACCACGGGAGGGGCGGCGCCGCGCGCCTTTACTTCTTGCCGCCCTTGTTGCGCTTGCCCTTGTTCTTGCCGCCCTCGCGGGTCTTGAAGTCACCGTAGTAGCCGCTGAGCTCGATGCCGACCTGGACGTACTGCAGGGGGTTGAAGCCCACGCCGACGTCGGCCTCTTGCGCGGCGCCCGCGGCGTCGTCGTAGTAGAGCGTCTGCTGGCTCGGCAGCGGGAGCTGACCAAAAAGCGACAGCTCAAACATCGACTTGTTCAGGCGGTAGTCGGCGCCGATCCGGGCGCGGACAGGGAAGGTCCGGGCCTTGTACATCGCGGAGTCGACGATCTCGGCGTTGATCTCGGAGGCATCTTCGGCCGCGCCGGCGGACTTGAAGGTCATGCCGCCCATGCCGATGCCCGCGCCAAAGAAGGCGGAGATGGGCCCGTCGCCGATGAGGGTCTTGTCGACCTCGAGGGTGAACTGGCGGGAGGTGTAGTCCTTGCCGAAGCCGAGCTGGAAGTCGGCGGAGCCGCGCCAGGTGCGGTTCATGTAGACCATGCCGCGCAGCCCCAGATACGCGTCACCGCCCACGCCGGTGAACACGTCTTCGCTCAGCGTCTTGCCGTTCTCGTCGAGGAGGACACCGGGGGCCGTGGCCTCGCCCTTGAGGCGGGGGTTGGTGAGCGGGAAGTCGCCGGGGATGAGCATCGTGCCGAGCGCGCCGCCGACGCCCCACATGGGGGGGGTGAGGTCCTGCGCCTGGGCGGTGCTGGTGAGGGCCATGGCGAAAAGGATTGAAAGCATTCACTCTCCCTTGGGGGCCGAGCCATCGTCGGCCGGCGGCGGGTTCGGTGGGGTGGTCGTGCCGGAGCTCGCGGCCGCGCCGGCGTCGTCGGGGCGGATGATCACCGGCTCGACGAGCCCGTGACGACGTGCGCGCGCTGATACTTCAATCCGGTGCGTGATGCCCGCCTGCACCGTGAACTCTTGCGAGGTGAAGGTGTAGCGACCCGCCGGGAGCATCCCCCGGAAGATTCCGTCTCGGGACACCTTTTTGATGGCCTCTTCGACCGCCTTGCGCTGGTAGGGGTCCATGGGCATCTCGGCCACCTCAAGGACCGAGCCGCGCGGCGGGATCGAGAGCAGCTCGACCCGCCCGTAGTGGTTGTCAATGTCCCACAGCCACTCAACCACCTCTTTCGGCTCTCGCTTCGAGGCCTTGAGCGCCTGCCACAGCCGCTCGTGGGTCGAGGCGACGTCGCCGAGCTCGCGCGCGGCGTAGGCGCCGTTGAGGTAGTCCTTCTCGGTGAGGTCGACGCCGAGGCGCTCGAGGTCGCGATACTTACGCTCGACGCCATCCCAGATGCCGCGCTCGATCAAACGTTTGATCTCATCGGAGATGCGGTCACGTTCGGCGGCGAGGCGCTGCTTGTCTTCTTCGGACTGGGGGGCTGCCGTTTTGTCGGCCGCCGAGGCCGCAGGCGGCACGGCCAGCCACGCGGCGCTCAGCACCACCACCCGCAAGGCCTGGGACCACGGCAGGGTGACCGCGGTCGCGCGCGCGGGGCCAAAGTCGAGGTGCCGGTCGAGGCGCCGGTCGAGCGCGTTGGGTCGCATCGGTCCCCCTGCGGAGCGCAGCCCATATCCGGTCCACCCCGCGCGCGAGCACCCACGCTCCGGTGGCTCGCCGGTGTGCCTCTCAAGCCCATGATCTCACCGACACGAGCGGCACGCGCGCCGCCGCACGTGGCCGGTTAAGCCCGCCCGGTGACCGCCCCACCGCCCATCGACCCCGAGCAGCCCCCCGCCACTCCCGACGTGCCCGCGGGCGCTTCGGGTGATGTCGACGCGGCGCCTGCCGGTGAAGAGCAGGCCCCGCCCATCGGCAGCGGCTGGGGCAAGCCCTACGACGTCGTGTACCGCGACGCGCTCGTACACGGCGTTGTCGCCGGCGTCGTGCTCCCCGGTGACGGGGCGCCGGTGCCCGCCTGGGCCCTGGCCCGCTTGCCCCCCGAAGAGCAAGAGGTCGCCCGAGGGCTCCGCAACTTTCGGCAGTGCGCCTACGTGGGGGGCCGGCTGGCCGCGCACGCGGCGCTCGACGGCCTCGGCCTCGCCCAAGGCCCGGTGTTGACCGACGCGCGCGGCGCGCCCCTCGGCCCCCCCGGGGTGTCTCTGTCGATCAGCCACAAGTCGCACCTCGCGGTAGCCATCGCCGCGCGCGCCGATCTTGGCGTGCTTGGCGTCGATCTCGAAGAGCTGGGCCGCGCCCGCCCCCACGTGGCGCGGGTGGTGCTGACCCCGGTCGAGCTTGAGGCGATCAGCCGGCTGCCGCCCGAGCGCCGCTGGGTCGCGACCCTGCTGCGCTTCTCGATCAAAGAGGCCATTTACAAGGCGCTCGCCCCCCGTCTGCAGCGCTACATCGGCTTCGAAGAGGCCGAGGTCAGCCTGCGCCTCGACGGGACGGCGAGCGTCACGCTCAACCTGACCCAGGGTGAGCCCCCCACCTCGCTGGATGTGCGCTACCACTGGCTCGACGGCGGCTTCTTGAGCAGCGTGCGCGCCCGTTGGGGTGAGCCCAACCTCAGCTGAGCGCGGCTGAGCTGGGCACGCGCCCGGTCGACCGGCGCGCGCCGCGCAGCGGCGGTCGCGCAGCGACCGAGCCCGCGCGCCCGCGGACCTTGGCCGCGGGCGGGCCCCGCGGGCGAGCGCAGAGGGCGGCCGCGGGCGCCCCACCGGGCCCTCCCCGCGCCCGGCGACGGGGGGTCGAGGCTCGGTGAACCGGCTCAAGAACACCCTACCTGACGTTGCTCTGCACTTTGGTCGGGTGCGGGGGCGCTCTGCCGGTTACGCTCCCGTCGGCGCGCCGCGCCCGCGCGCATGCGGGCCACGGGCTGAGCGCGCAGGGCTGGGTTGGGCGCCGCACGGGCCACTCCCCCGCCCACTTTTGGTGAGGGT
Organism: Deltaproteobacteria bacterium; assembly: GCA_016792625.1. Lineage (GTDB taxonomy): Bacteria > Myxococcota_A > UBA796 > UBA796 > UBA2385 > JAEUKK01. The sequence goes on from JAEUKK010000074.1 coordinate 77,311, forward strand.
GCAGATGTCGGACGGCCAGGCGCACAGCCCGCAGCAGCTCTTCAAGCAGTGGCAAAACGGCGACGCCGAGGCCGGGCAGGCCATGGCGAGCATGGTGACCGACTGGTACTACGCGATCACCGCGGTGCGGCTCGGCGACCGGCGGGGCCGCGAGCCTTTGGAGCGCGCCTGCGCCAACTTCGCGGGCGGGATCACCTCGGTCTCGCGGGCCGGCGAGCTGGTCGACTGGGCCCACGGCGTCGTGCAGCGTGAGCTCGAGGCCGCGGGCCTGCGCACCGAGGGGGGCGACTTCCCCAACGCGCTCACCGGCCACCGCTCCCCCACCGAGCTGCTGCAGCGCGCCCGCACCGCGCTTCAACCCGAGCAGGTCGAGCTGCTCCACCTCGCTTTTGACCCTCGGGTCAACCTGCAGCGCCTGATCGACGCCGCCGAGGCCCGCGGTGGCTGGCCGCTCGCCTTGCTCGACGCCCGCTACGCGCTCAAGCGGCGGCTGCGGCAAAACGAGGGCGTCAACTTCAGCGTCGCGCCCACCGACCCCGACCTGGATCGCGCGCCCATGCCGCTCTACGAGGCCGCCCGCATGGCGAGCCCCGAAGAGGAGCGGGTCTTCGAGCAATGGCTGCTGAGCGACCTCGACCTTTGCCGAGATGTCGCCGAATTCGCGACCTTCGCCCACGCGCTTCGGGCGGGGGCCTTCTCGCCGCGGTCCGCCGCTTCGATCAGCCCGCCGAAGGTCGCTGGCCCCAGCCCGACGCCCGCGCCCCGCCCTGCGGCCCCGCCGCCGCCCGCGCCTTTGCCGCCGCCGGAGCCCGTGGCCGAGAAGCCCCCGGCCAAGATGGTCGCTGGGGCGGTCGCTGTGGTGCTGGTGATCCTCGCCGCAATCCTGGCGTTCATCCTGTACTATGCCCTATAGTCGAGGTCGGCGCCCAGCGGAGGTCGGGGGCACCGGAGCGCACGCGACCGGCGCGGCGGCTTGGGTGATCGACGCCACGGTCATGGCCGGGCTGCGGCTCGACGCGGCGAGCGGGGCCTTGTCTGAGGGCGACGCTGACCGCGCCTTGGCCGAGGCAGAGCAGCTCCTTTACCGCACCCCCGACGACATTGACGCGCTGGTCGTCGTTGGCCGCGCGGCGGTGCGCACAGGCGACGGCGCGATGGCCGCGGCTGCGCTGCGCCGCGTGCTCGACGCCCGCCCCGAGCTGGGAGAGTGCTGGGCCCTGCTCTCGCTCGCGCTGCTGCTCGAGGCCGATCCCGAGGGCGCGGTCGAGGCCGCGGAGCGCGCCACCGTCACCTCGCCCGAGGCCCCGCTCGGCTGGCACCACCTCGCGGTGGCCTTGGAGCGGGCCGGCCGGGCCGCCGAGGCCATCGGCGCCGCGCTTCGAGCAGAGGCCCTCGATCCCAAAACTTTCGCCCGCCCAGTCTCTTGGTCGGACGAGGAGTGGACCCGGGCGCTGAGCGCCGCGCGGGGCGGGCTGACGCCCCTGGTGCGCGAGTTTTATCGAGACGTGCCGCTTCGGTGGGCGTCCTTCCCGGATGTGGGGCTGCTGCGGTCCAGCTCCCCTCCCCTCTCGCCGTTCATCGACGCGCTCGCCTTGCCCCCAACGCCCGGTCGCGCCTCGCCGGCGGCGGTGGTGCTCTACCGCGACAACCTCGCCCGCCCCTCGTGCTCGCTCGCCGAGCTCAGCTTGCGCCTCGAGCTCGCCTTGCAGCGGCGCGCGCTCGAGGTGATCGACGCCCGCGAAGACGAGGCCTGAGCAGGTCGGGCTTGGCCCAGCTCACTCCCACTCGATGGTCGCCGGCGGCTTGTTGCTGATGTCGTAGACCACCCGGTTGATCCCGCGCACCTCGTTGATAATGCGGCTGGAGACCCGCTCGAGCAGCTCCCAGGGGAGCTGGGCCACCTGGGCGGTCATGCCGTCGGTGCTGTGCACTGCCCGCAGCGCGCAGGTCTCTTCGTAGGTGCGGGCGTCGCCCATCACGCCGACGCTGCGCACCGGCAACAGCACTGCGAAGCTCTGCCAAAGGCCGCGCTCGAGGCCGGCCCTGCGGATCTCTTCGGCGACAATCGCGTCGGCCCGCTGGAGCACGGCGACCCGCTCGGCCCGCACCTCGCCCAGCACACGCACGGCGAGGCCGGGGCCCGGGAAGGGCTGGCGGTGCACCCGCGCGGCAGAGAGGCCAAGCGCGGCGCCGAGCGCGCGCACCTCGTCTTTGAAAAGCTCGCGCAGGGGCTCGATCAGGGCCATGCGCATACGATCCGGCAGGCCGCCGACGTTGTGGTGGCTCTTGATGGTGGCGCTGGGGCCGCGGAAGGACACGGACTCGATGACGTCGGGGTAGAGCGTGCCCTGGGCCAGAAAGTCGATGCTGCCGTGCTTCTCGCGAAGCAGCGCGGCCTGCTCTTCGAAGACCTCGATGAAGGTCTGGCCGATGACCTTACGCTTGCGCTCGGGATCGGTGACCCCAGCGAGCTTGTCGAGAAACAGCGCCGCCGCGTCGACCACGGTCAGGTCGAGCTCGGAGAACTCGGCGGCGACCGCCTCGGCCTCACCAGCGCGCAGCACACCATTGTCGACGAAGACGCAGTGGAGCTGGGGGCCCAGGGCCCGGTGCAGCAGGGCCGCGGTGACCGCGGAGTCCACCCCGCCCGACATGGCGCAGATGACGTGCTTCTCGCCGACCTGGGCGCGCACTTTGGCGACCTGCTCGTCGATGAAGCTGCCCATGGTCCAGTCGCCGCGGGCACCGCAGGCGCCGAACACGAAGGACCGGAGCAGGGCCACGCCCTCGACGGTGTGGGTCACTTCGGGGTGGAACTGGATACCCTGGAAGGACCCACCCGGGTCGGACATCGCGGCCACCGGGCAGGTGGCGGTGCGGGCCGTGGTGCGCCAGCCGGGCGGGAGGGCCTCGACCTGGTCGCCGTGGCTCATCCATACGCGGGTGGTGGGGGCCACATCGGCGAAGATGCCCTCGTGGTCGATGACCTCGACGGAAGCGGGGCCGAACTCGCGGTGGGGCGCGCGGTGCACCCGCCCGCCGAGGAGGTGCGCCAGCAGCTGCATGCCGTAGCAGATGCCCAGCACCGGCACCCCGAGCGCCAACCACGCTGGGTCAAAGGGGGGAGCCTCGGCGTCATCCACCGAGCTGGGGCCGCCGGACAAGATCAGACCGCGGAGGGCCGGCAGCGCGCCCGCCGCCGGAGGTGCGTGGGTGCAGGGCCAGATCTCGCAGTAGACGCCCTGCTCGCGCACACGACGGGCGATGAGCTGGGTGGTCTGGCTGCCGAAATCGAGGATGAGGATCAGGTCGTGTCCAGCGCGCATCGGGCCTCCGGGCGGGCGGCGTAGCACCGGCGCCCGGCCGCCGCGCCCGGGGGATATGGAGCACCTCTGCAAACTCGCCGGGGAGCGCGCGTGGATCCTGTTTTTGCCGCCGCCGCCGCGGTCGCCGATGGAGACCGCCGCGCCGCGCTGGTCACCGTGGTCGGCGTCGACGGCTCGGCGCCACGGGCGGCCGGTGCGCGCATGGTGGTCTACGAGGATGGCGATCTGGTGGGCACTGTCGGCGGCGGGGCCTTCGAGCACCGCCTGCGGGCCGAGGCGGCCGCCGCGATCACCGACGGGCACCCCCGCCGGGTGCGGGTGCACCTGACCCGAGAGCTGGGCATGTGCTGTGGAGGGGCGATGGACGCGTTTGTGGAGCCCCTCACCCCTGCCGAGCCCCTGGTGATCTACGGAGCGGGGCACGTGGGACGGGCGGTGGCACGCCTCGCTGCACCCCTCGGATTCCAGGTGACCTTGGTGGACGACCGCCCAGACTGGCTCGAGGCGCCCGGCTTGCCCGAAGGCGTGCGCTGCGTCGGCCGCGATCCCCGCCGCGCGGTCGGCGCCACCGCCCGCGGGCAACGGGCCTGCCACCTCATCGTGACCCATGACCACGCCCTCGATCAGGAGCTCGTCGAGGCCCTGATCGGTGAAGACCTGCGCTGGCTCGGCATGATCGGCAGCAAGACCAAGGTCAACCGCTTTCACCTGCGGCTGCGCGCCGCGGGGGTGAGCGCCGAGGCCCTCCGCCGCTTGCGGGCCCCGGTCGGGCTCGATCTGGGGGCCGAGACGCCCGAGGAGATCGCGCTCAGCGTCTGCGCCGAGCTGGTCGCCCTGCGCCGCGGAAAGGTCGGCCCGGTGGCCCTGCTCGCGGATCGCGCCGACGCCGAGCGCGACGCGCGCCTCTTCGGGCCCCCGCCGGCGACCTCAGGCTGAGGGGGCGCCGCGCGCCGCGCGGTCTCCCGGTCGGAGTGCTTCGACCACGCTGCCCATCGGCTGCCCCCGGTGGATGGTCAGGTGGAAGCCGAAGGCGACCGCCCGCTGCGACCCGCCCGCGTCAGCCATCGGCAGGCAAGCGACCCACCGCGGACCGGGGCCGACCAGCGCCTTGAGCCGCTGCAAGCCGGCGGGCTCAAGCAGGCCCCACTCGATGACGACGGCGCGCGGCCGCGTGCGCCCGAGCTGGAAGCTGAGCTCGACGAGATCATCGACCACGACGGGAAAGAGGCCCAGCCCCATCGACACGAACTCGGCCACGGTGTCGGCGTAGTCCCGCTCGCTGTCCCATAGGAGGACCGCCTCGGGCGTGGCCCCCGCCGGAGGCGCGGCCGGCGCGAGCTCTTTGAGGAGCAGGCCGCGTTGGGCGGCGAAGCGCTGCAGCTCGGTGGGCTCGATGCGACGATGCCCACCTGGGGTCAGGTGGGCATGCAGGATCCCTTGGTTGATCCAGGCGATCACCGTCGGCGCGGAGACGCCGAGGAGCTCACCTGCGCGGGCGGTGGTCAGGAAGGGGCGTCGGCTCGTACCGCTCACCGCCCCACCTCCACGCCCGCGCGGGCCTCACATGATCCGGAAGCGGAAGTAGGTCTCGCCGATGATCACCTCTTCCCCACCGAACAGCCGCCGCTCGGTGATGAGCTCACCGTTGACCAAGGTGCCGTTGCTGGACTTGTTGTCCTCGATGTAGAAGCTGCCGTTCCGCCGGAAGAGCTTGCAGTGGAACCGCGAGACCTTCGAGTCGTTCTTGATCTGGATGTCGTTGTCACGGCCGCGGCCGATGGTCAGGACCTCACCCGTGAAGGGGTAGATCTGCTCCTCAGCGGTGCCCTCTTGGTACAGCAGCAGGGCGCGACGGCCCTCGTCGGCGACCGGCGCGGGGGCGGCGGGCTCTTCAGCCACGTCGAGGTCGATGCCGATCTCGTCCTGGCTGTCGTCGACCACCGGGGGCGCGGGGCGAGAGGGCTCTTCTTCGAACCCGACGTCGAAGGCGGCGTCGGCCGCCTCGAGGGGCTCGGACTCCTCGCTCGCCGGGGCCTCGGACTGACCGCCGTAGACGGCGCTCACGTCCTCGGTGAAGGCGCCCGTGGAGCTGTACCGACCATCATCTTCGGAGACCACGGGCTCGGGCTCTTCGGCGGAGAGCTCCTCAGCGGCCGGGGTGGCGGCCGCCTGCTCGGGCTCCTCGTCAAAAGAAACGTCCTCCTCAGCCTCCTCGTTGGGCTGCGGCGTGGTGATCGCCGCGGAGACGAGCTCTTCAACCGCAGCGGGCTCAGCGGAGGCGTCGACCACCGCAGGAGCGGCGGACGCCTCGGCGCCGGCCGTACCCCGGGTGCCGTCGCGCTGGCCGCCCTCACCAGCGAGGCTGACCCACTGGGTCAACAGGCTGGAGAAGCGCTCGCGGTCGGCCTCGAGGGCGGCGAGGCGGCTGTTCGCGCCGTCGAGCTCGGCCCGAAGGTCGGCCGCGGCGAGCTCGAACTCGTCCTCGGGGAGCTCGGCGATGGCGAGGCGCAGCTCGAGCTCTTGAAAGCGCTCGTCGCTCGCCGCCTTGTCGGCCGTGATCTGCCGCTGCTGGGCGGCGAGGTCGTCGATGGTGTCCTCGAGCGAGGGGACCAGAGGCAGCAGCTCGTCTGCCACCTTGGACGCCTGGATCTCGTGGTCAAGGATCACCTTCTGGACGACGCCAGAGGTGAACTTGTGGGCCTGGGCCTGGGCGCGGCGGATGTACTCGCGGTGCTGCGCGTACTTGCCGACGAGGCCGCTGAAGGTGCTGTGCAGCGCTTCCATCTGCATGGTGAGGCAGACTCCTGTGCTGGCCCGGCCGAAGCGGACGCGGCTGGGAGAGGGATCATGGGCCCCGACGGGGACCGCTGGATTGCCGGACCGTTCTACACCAGCGCGGGGCAGGCGAGGGCGACCGAGGAGGGGGACCGCCCCCTCTCTATTCCGCGCAGCCCGAAGGCGCCGTTCTCGACGGGCGGATCACGGAGTGATCTTGTCTTCGGGCACCGGCGCGACAGGCGCGGCTGGCGCCGGCGCGGCGGCGCGCGCGCTGTCGGGGGCGCGCGGGCCCAGGTGAACGATTTGGAGGGCGTTGCCGGGCCGATCTGCCGACAAGCCGGCTTGCCGGCGCCGTAGGGTCAGCGCGCGTCGGCGCGCGTCGCGGGCCGCCCACCCGTGGAGCGCCAGGTCGACGCCGACCATCGGCACGATCACATTCCAAGACTCGGCCGAGAAGGCGCCGTATGCCGCGCCAGAGAGCAGCGCGACCTCGGCCACCGACATCCAGACAGCTTGCCGCCGGTCGCCGAGGAGGGCGGGCCCCGCGCCTGCCCAGACGACGCTGGCCGCGGTGACCGCGGCCGGGTGTGGGGTCGGCCCGGCGACGGCCCGGTGGGCCCGCGCCTCGGCCTCGACCAGCTCGAGGTGGAGCGCCTCGCGGCTGAGCGCGGCCCCGTTGCACAGGACGCTGCCCAGCGCGCCCTCCCACACCGAGACCAGGCGCCCCTCGCCGCTCAACACCAGCTGACCCTGCTCGTAGCGATAAAACCAGCCGTCGACCTGCTCACCGGTGGTGAGGATCAGCTCTAGACGGTCGTTCCCATCGATTGCCCAGGCCTGCCCGGCGAGGAGGAGCGCGGCGGCGATCACAGGTAACCTTCGGTGTTGCGCGCGAGGTTGCCAAACAAGGTCAGCTCACCTTGGAAAGACAGCGGGACGATGCCGGTCTCGCCGTTTCGGTGCTTGGCGATGATGATGTCGGCCTCGCCCGGTCGCGAGGGGTTCTCCTTGTTGTAGTACTCCTCACGGTAGATGAACATAATGATATCAGCATCTTGTTCGATGCTCCCCGACTCGCGCAGGTCGGCCATGATCGGGATCTGCGGGGTGCGGTTCTCGACCGCGCGGTTGAGCTGTGACAGCGCGATCACCGTGATGTTGAGCTCTTTCGCGAGGCCCTTGAGGCCGCGGCTCGAGGCGGCCACCTGCTCTTGGCGGCTCACCCCGGGCTCGCCGTTCATCAGGCCGATGTAGTCCACGACGATCAGGGCGAGCGAGGGGCAGCGCTTTTTGAGGCGCCGCGCCTTGGCCGAGAGCTGCAGGATGTTGATGCCCGGCGTGTCATCGATGTGGACCTGGAGGTGGTACAGCTGATTGCTGGCGTCAATCAGGCGGTCCCAGTCGGTCAGGTCAAGTTGACCGCGGCGCACCTTGCTCGCCGACACCCGCGCTTGGCTCACCAACATGCGCGTGACCAGCTGCTCGGCGCCCATCTCGAGGCTGAAAATGCCGACGCCATGGCCCTGCTGGGCGACGTTGCGGCAGAGGTTGAGCGCAAAAGCGGTCTTGCCCATGGCCGGTCGGGCGGCGAGGATGAGCAGGTCGGTCTTGTGGAAGCCCGACAACATCTTGTCGAGGTCAATGAAGCCGGTGGAGATGCCGGTGACGAAGCCATCGGAGGGCTTGAGGTTCTGCAGCCGGGTGATCTCGGTGTCAATGACCGAAGAGATCTGGCGCCAGTCCTTTGACTCTTGCGCGTTCTCGACCTCTTGCACGTTCTGCATCGCCAGCGAGAGCAGCTCGTGGAGCGCGTGCTCGCCGCCATAGACGGCCGATTCGATGCCGCGGGCCGCCTCAACGAGCCGACGCTCGATGGCGAGGTCTCGCACAACTTTGGCGTAATACGCGATGTTCTGGGTGCTCGCGACCTGGCCGGGCAGGTCACTGACGTAGCCGAGGCCGCCATAGTCCTCGGCGCTGCCCGTGCGGTCGATCTCGTTGACCACCGACAACATCTCGATCGGCTTGCCCGTGCGCCGCATCTCGATGAGCAGCGCGTAGAGGCGCCCGTGGGTGTCGCGCTGAAAGTCCTCGGGTTTGAGGAAGTCAGCGACCTCGTCGAAGCGCCCATCGTCGAGCATCAGCCCGCCGAGGACCGACCGCTCGGCGTCAAGGTTGCGGAGCTGCCGCCTCTCGCTGTCCACCATCGCCCTCCCCTGCCCTCGCCAGCGCCCCCGCGGGTGCGCTTGGCCACGGTAGCCCGCCGCTTTGGGTGCGGGTCCTGAACAGCCGCCCTGAAAAATGACGACGGCGGCCCGGGGGAGCACCCCGGACCGCCGCGGCGGGCACATCAGCCCTTGGTGACGTAGACCGTCAGGTTCGCCTCGACCTCGGGGTGGAGGCGGACCTTCACCACGCGCATGCCGAGCTGCTTGATCGGCTCGTCGATGTGGATGGCCTTGCGGTCGACGGTGAAGCCGTCGCGGGCCAGCGCCTCGGCGATGTCGCGGTTGGTGACCGCACCGAAGAGCTTGTTGTCCTCACCAGCCTCCATCTTGATGTTGATGGCGTTGGCGTTGACCTTCCCCGCGAGCTCTTGGGCTTCCTTGAGCAGCTTGGCCGCGCGGGCGGCGACCACGCGCTTCTGGTGCTCAAGGTTCTTGAGGTTGCCCTCGTCAGCCAGCACGGCGAGGCCGCGCGGGATCAGGTAGTTCCGGCCGAAGCCATCACGCACCTTGACGATGTCGCCGGTGTTCCCGACGTGGTCGACCTTGTCCTGAAGAATGACCTTCATGGTGAACGCTCCTGGGCCTCTACGGCCTAGTCCTCAGCGAGGAAGGGCAGCAGGGCCAGGTGGCGGGCCCGCTTGATGGCGAGGGCCAGCTCACGCTGCTTCTTGGCGCAGTTGCCCGAGATGCGGCGGGGCACAATCTTGCCGCGCTCGGTGATGAAGCCCTTGAGGAGCTTCGGGTCCTTGTAGTCGATGACGAGGCTCTTGTCGGCGGTGAAGCGACACACCTTCCGACGGCTGACTCGGCGGTTGCGGTTCATGGTGAACTCCAAAATCGGGACCGGGGGCGTCTAACCGGTCGGGCGACGCCCGCAGCAGGTTCGTTGAGAGGGGACCGGACGCGGCGCGCTCAGTCGTCGTAGTCGTTGTCGCCGTCGTCGTCGTCGTACTCACGCTCATCCTCTTCGGTGGGCGTGTACGAGCTGATGTCACCGACCTGACCATCGGCGTTCTCGAAGCGGACGGGGCCGGGGCTGGTGATGCCCTCGGTGCTGCCGCGGCGGCCGCGGATGACCTCGCGCTTCTCTTCCTCGACGACCTGCTGGTTGGCGGCGCGGGCGATGCGCTTGCGCTGGCGCTCCGACACCACCGGCATCCGCTCCTCGAAGCTGACGTTCTCGGCGTTCTTCACGGTGAGGAAGCGAACGACACCGTCCTCGATGCCGACCACGCGCTCGACCTCGGACGGGACGTCCGACGGCGAGAGGTAGACGAAGAACATGTAGCGGCCGAAGTCCTGCTTGTGGATCGGGTAGGCCAGCCGACGGCGGCCCCAGTCTTCATAGACCAGGACCTGGCCGCCGCGCTCGGCGACCGTGGACTCGAAGCGGCCGCGGATGCGGGAGATCTGCTCGTCCGGGAGGTCCGCCCGGAAGATGAAGGTGGTCTCGTACTCGTGACGGATCATGGGGATTGTCCTCCACTCGGACAAAAGGGGGGGCGCGGTTGGCGCGCCCCCGCGGAGGCAGCGCGACGCGCGGGTTGCGCGGCGCGCAGGGGTGGAGCCAGGGGCGACCGGGCCGAAGCCAAGCCGCCACCCGGCAAGAGGGTCAGCGGAGCAGGCCGAAGAGGCCGCTCGGGCCAACCTTGACGAGCAGCGGCCCGATAACCAGGGCGACGACGCTCATCAGCTTGACGAGGATGTTGAGCGAGGGACCGGCGGTGTCCTTGAAGGGGTCGCCCACGGTGTCGCCGACGACGGCGGCCTGGTGGGTCGGCGAGCCCTTCTTGTGGAACTGGCCGTCGGGCATCTTGTAGCCCTCACCTTCGAAGGACTTCTTTGCGTTGTCCCAGGCGCCGCCGGCGTTGGACATGAAGATCGCCAGGAGCACGCCAGAGACGGTGCAGCCAGCGAGCATGCCGCCGAGCGCCTCGGCGCCGAAGACGATGCCGAAGGCCACGGGGCTGATGATGGCCATCGCGCCGGGGACCACCATCTTCTTGATGGCGGCGGCGGTCGAGATGTCGACGCAACGGGCCGTGTCGGGAAGGGCGGTGCCCTCGAGCAGGCCGGGGATCTCGCGGAACTGCCGGCGGACCTCGACGATCATGTCCATCGCCGCCTCGCCGACAGCGCTCATCGCCATCGACGAGAAGAGGAAGGGCAGCATGCCGCCGATGAAGCAGCCGGCCATGACCTCGGGCTTGGCGAGATCGATGCTGGTGATCTTCGCCTGCTGCATGAAGGCCGCGAAGAGGGCCAGGGCGGTCATGGCCGCCGAGCCGATCGCGAAGCCCTTGCCGATCGCCGCGGTGGTGTTGCCGACCGCGTCGAGCTTGTCGGTGCGCTCGCGGACGTGCGGGGGCTGGTGGCTCATCTCGGCGATGCCGCCGGCGTTGTCGGCGATCGGGCCGTAGGCGTCGACCGCGAGCTGGATGCCGGTGGTGGAGAGCATGCCCAGCGCGGCGATGGCCACGCCGTACAAGCCAGCGACCTCGTTGCTGACCAACACACCGGTCGCGATGACGATGATCGGCCAAGCGGTCGAGCTCATGCCGATGGCGAGACCCGCGATGATGTTGGTCGCGGTGCCGGTGCGGCTCTGCTCGACGATGCTGTTCACCGGGCGTTTGCCCATGGAGCAGTAGTAGGAGGTGATCATGCCGACCGCGACGCCGGTCGCGAGACCGACCACGGTCGCCACGCCGACCTGCCACCAGAGGATGGCGTCAGCGCCCGGGTTGCCGCTGGCGTCAACCACGTGCGCGCCGCCCTCGGGCCAGAGGAACTTGGCGATGCCGAAGGTGGCCAGGGCCATGACGCCGGCCGCGCCGAAGGCGCCGGTGTCGAGGGCCACCTGCGGGTTGCCGCCCTCGCGGGTCTTCACGAAGAAGGTGCCGACGATGGAGCACAGGATGCCCGCCGCGGCGACCAACATCGGGAGCACGACCGGGCCGAGGTTGCCCTTGCCCACTTCAGCGTAGGAGATGGCGAGCACCATCGCGCCGACGATCGCGCCCACGAAGGACTCGAAGAGGTCAGCGCCCATGCCCGCGACGTCGCCGACGTTGTCACCGACGTTGTCGGCGATGACCGCGGGGTTGCGGGGGTCATCTTCGGGCAGGCCGCTCTCGACCTTGCCGACGAGGTCAGCGCCGACGTCAGCGGCCTTGGTGTAGATGCCGCCGCCGACGCGGGCGAAGAGCGCGATGCTCGAGGCGCCCATCGAGAAGCCGGTGAGCACGCTCAGGTTGGTCGCGAGGCCGTTCACGTCGCTGCCAAACACCGAGGAGAACACGATGTAGCAGCCGCCGAGGCCGATGGTCGCGAGGCCGACCACGCTCATGCCCATGACCGCGCCGCCGGAGAAGGCGACGTCGAGGGCTTGGGGCAGGCCGATGGTGGCCGCCTGGGTGGTGCGGACGTTGGCGTCGGTCGCGATGCGCATGCCGAAGTAGCCAGCGAGGCCCGAAGCGAAGGCGCCGAGCACGAAGGCCGCGGCGATCAGCGGGCTCTGGTTCTCGCCCGACATATTGGTCACGCCAAGGAGGACCGCGACGATCGCGACAAAGATCGCGAGGACCTTGTACTCACGGCCGAGGAAGGCCATCGCGCCCTGCTTGATCAGCAGCGCGATCTCTTGCATCTTCTCATTGCCGGCAGGCTGCGCGCGCACCCAGCTCGCCTTCCAGAAGGCGTAGGCCAGCGCGAGCGCCCCAGCGGCTGGCACGGCGTATGCCAGTTGACTTGGGTTCATCTACGGCTCCTCAGGGCCTCAGCGGAGGCCGCCACAGGGGGGACTTCAGGGGGACCACCCGGCCGGTCCGGCCGGGCATTGAAGCGGTTGCTGGCCGCGTCGATCCCTTCCCGCAGGATGGTCTCGATGGCGTCCGCCGCGAGGCTCAGGAGCGCAGGAAGCTCCTGCTCCTCGGCTGTGCTCCACTTTCCAAGGACATAATCCGCCGGGTCCCATCCTGTGGGCGGGCGGCCCACCCCGAAACGAACCCGTGTGTACTCGGGCCCGAGGACCCGGCTGAGATCCCGCAGGCCGTTGTGGCCGCCGTGCCCTCCCCCCCGTTTGCAGCGCAGCGCGCCGAAGGGGAGATCCATATCGTCGTGCAGGACAACGATGTCTGCAGGCTTGACCTTGTAGAAGCCTGCAGCGGTGGCGACGGGCTGCCCCGAGGCGTTCATGAAGCCCTGCGGCTGAACCAACACAGCGCGCTGACCAGCGACGAGGCCGTCGCCGAGCAGCGCGCCAAAGTTGTCTCGCCCACGAGGGTCGATCTGCCACCGCACCGCGAGCTCGCCGACCGCGAGGAAGCCCACGTTGTGCCGCGTGCGCTCATAACGGCGCCCTGGATTTCCCAAGCCAACGATGAGGTGCACCGACCGAACGCCTCCACGAGCGTGAGCAAGCGAGGCTTACTTCTTCTTCTTCTTGCCTTCGTCAGCGGCCGGGGCGGCGGCGACGACGCGCTTGCCGATGACCGTCACGAGGTTGAAGTCGCCCTTGTAGGGGAAGGCGCAGCCCTCGGGGGCGGTCAGCGCGCTCAGCTTGGCAAAGGCGGCGATGTCGAGGTTGGTCACGTCGACGGCGATGCTCTCGGGGATGTTCTGCGGCTTGCAGACCACCTCGAGGTAACGGCGCAGCACCTGAAGTTTGCCACCGGCCTTGACGCCCATGGAAGTACCGACGGGCACCACGTTCACGGTGACGCGCACGTCTTCGTTGGAGTCGACCTCATACAGATCGACGTGGCGAATGGCGCGGCTGACCGGGTGGCGCTGCACGTCGCGCACCAAGCAGACCTTGCCCGCAGCCGCACCCTCAAGCTTGAGGAGGGTGTTGCGGTTGTTGGTCTGGCGGAAGACCAGCTCGATGTCGGCGGGCTTGAGGGTGATGTGCTCAGCCGAGCCGCCAGCGCGGTACACGACGGCGGGGATCGAGCCCGCGCGGCGCAGCTTGCGGGCAAAGCCCTTACCGGTGGCGGTGCGGGCCTCAACAGGGAGGGAGACGGCGTCCATAACAGCTCCTAGAAGACCAGTTGGCCACGCCGGAGGCAGGTCAAACCTGCGGCGGCTTTGGCGCGTCGCAGCCCGTGTGCGGTCTGGCCCCACCGTCGGGCGGGGTCGCCATCGGCGACCACCACCATCATGCGGGCTCGTCTCGGACTGCGGGCCCCCGGGGGGACCGACGAACCAGCGGGAGGGGGCAGACTTCGGAGAGGGTTGAACCGGCGCTGAACTCGGACCGGGCGGGGACCAGGTGTGTGCTGGACGCCTGCCCGGCGAGGGGCCCATGGCCTGGGTTGGGGCCCAGGCAGGGCGGTCTTCAGGCCGCGGTGTTCAACGGCCCGGCCCGATACCGCGACCCCCCTCCCCTGTCAAGCGCGGCGCTTGGCACCTTCCCGCGCGCTCGACCCGGAGGATGCGGCGCCGAGCGGCTCAGTCGAAGAGGCGGCTGACCGAGTCGTGGTGGTGGATGGCACGGATGGCCTCGGCAAAGAGCTCCGCCACGGTCACCGCGCGCACCTTCGGCCCGGGGCTGACATGCGGGATGCTATCGGTGACAATGACGCTCTTGAGGACGCTCTCATCGATCCGCTTCGAGGCTGGACCCGAGAGCACCGCGTGGCTCGCGGCCGCGTGGACCTCGGTCGCCCCGGCCGCCTGCACCGCGGCGGCGGCCTTGGTCAGCGTGCCGGCCGTGTCGATCATGTCGTCGACGATGATGGCCGTGCGCCCCTTGACGTCACCAATGATGTGCATGATCTCGGCCTCGTTTGGACCGGGACGGCGCTTATCGATGATGGCGAGGCCGCAGCCCAGCCGCTTCGCGAAGGACCGGGCGCGCTCGACGCCCCCAGCGTCGGGCGAGACCACGACCGCGTTCTCGGTGGGCATGGTGCGGCTGATGGTGTCGCAGAGCAGCGTGTTCGAGTAGAGGTTGTCGACCGGGATGTCGAAAAAGCCCTGGATCTGACCGGCGTGGAGCTCCATCGTGAGGATTCGGTCCATCCCCGCCGCCGAGAGCAGGTCGGCGACGAGCTTGGCGGTGATCGGCACCCGCGGCCGCGCCTTCCGATCTTGCCGCGCATAGCCATAATAAGGGATGACCGCAGTGATCCGGCCGGCTGACGCACGTTTGCACGCGTCACCCATGATCAACAGCTCCATCAAGTGGTCATTGGCCGGCGCGCAGGTCGGCTGGATCAGGAACACGTCGCGTCCGCGGACGTTGTCGCCGATCTCGACGTTGATCTCGCCGTCACTGAAACGACCGACCTTGGCCGGGCCGACCTGCGTGCGCAGGCGGTCCGCGATCTTTCGCGCGAGCTCGGGGTTCGCGTTGCCCGAGAACAGCTTGATGTCGGTGGACATGCTCTCCCCCCTGGTGGCCCACGTTGGCGGAGCGGAGAGCGTCGTGGCGGCGGGGGTAGCGGCGGCGATGCGCAGCGAATCAGGCGGGGAGTTGGGGCGGCAGGGCTCGAACCTGCAAAACCGGAGTCAAAGTCCGGTGACTTGCCGATTAGTCGACGCCCCAGTGAGCTCCCCGCTGCTGACCCAATGGACCGCGAGGGGCAAGGGCCCCCGCACACCACACGAACCCGCGGTCCAGGTTCGGGGCCGACCGGAGCTTAGACGCCCTCCGGTACGCGGAGGGGTGCCGAGGGCCGCGGCTCCGCGACCAGCGTCATCCCCGCCGTGGTCTCTGCGTATGAAGGGGGCCCGGGCGTGGCAAGCGATGACAGCCCCCGTCACGGAGCCGTCACGCCCCCGCGGCAGCAGCGGAAGGGCAGCGCCGCTGAGGACGCGCCGACCGCCTCGAGGCAGCCCGGGCCGCCGGCCACCGCGACGGCGCCCGCCCCGTCCCACGCCCACTCCGGCTGGAGGCCCAGGGTGGCCGCGCCTCTCAGCGCGACGCAAGCGGCGGGATCTTCCGCGCAGACCGATGGCAGACGGAAGCGGGCGGCCCCGCTCCGCCGCGCGACCGCAGGCGGCGCCGCGCCGCGACACCATCCGACCAGCGCGTCAATCCCGCAGAGCTGGGCGCCCACCTCAGCGCAGGCACGGGCAGCCTCTCCCGCCGAGGCCGCGGGGCGCAGCTCGGGAACGGCGACCGGCAGCTGCGTCACCTCCCCCTCCCACCGCGGGCGGAGCCGGCGCGGCTGCACCGCGGCCCCACCTCTGTAGGCGCCGATCACCGCGTCAATCACGCTGATCACGTCGCCCGGGTCGGGCGGCTCACCCGTCCAACCAAAGCCCTCGACGTCCAGCCACGGCCCGCCCTCGCGCTTCATCACCCGGATCGCCGCCGCCGCGCGGGCGCCGGCCTGGCCCGCCGGCCGGCTGGCGAGGCAGCTCTGCAGGCGCCCTTCGTCGAGCCCGAGGCGCGAGGCGAGGTCTGCCGGCGGGGTGCGGAGCGCCGCGTCGGCTGCCCGCAGGTCGAGCAGATCCCACGCCAAGCGCTGCTCTGTGGCGCAGTAGTGCAGCGCGGCCCATCCGCAGCCATTCGCCCCTTCGCAGCCCGGCGCCTCGGTCACCTTGACCACGATCCGGGCCGCCGTGCGCCGCGCGTCCTGCACCACGTCCACAAGGTCCAACCAATCTGGGGCACGTGCGTCCGCCAGATCGACGATCAGGACGACGTTCGCCGGGGCGCGCTCGGGGCCGAGCGCCGCATCGCCATCGTCGACCGGTGCCGGTCGGCGACGCTCGGGGAGCTCGACGAGGACGTCGCTCTCGACCCAGCGCAGGCGCAGCCCAGTGGAGGGTGCCTGGGGGAGCGAGCGGCCGTCGGGGAAGACCTCTTCCGGCGTCGGCACGCCGTGGGCCTGCACCTCGACCCAGCGGGCGGCCACCCGGCTCAGCTCGACCACCGAGGTGAGCGCGGTGACCATCCAGAGCAGCGCGCCAAAGGCGGCGAGGGGCTCGACGCGCAGCCAGCCCCGTGGGGCGCGCGGCGCTGACGCGATGAGGACCAGCGCCGCGCCGAGGAGGTGAAGTGCGCCCGTCCACCCCGCGGCGAGACCTCCCAAGATCAGTACCAGGGCGCCGCTCAGCGCGGACAACATCGCTGCGGCCGCCTCGACCGGCCGGCGCCCGTCGGCGGAGGGCAGCCACGACATCGCCGCCACCACGGTCGCGGAGGGGATCGGCCACCACCCCCACGGCACCGGCAGCGCGAGGGCCGCGGCCTGGCCCGCCATCAGCCAAGCCCAGCCGGCCTGCGCGCCGAGGCCCGCGGCGATCAATGAGATGAGCCCACCGAGCGGGCGGGCGAAGGCGGCGGCAGGTCGGTCAGCAGAGATGGACATCCCCAGAGAACTAGCGCGCGTGCGCTGCCCGCGCCTGCGCGCGGCGCGAGGTGGGGCGTGGAAGACAAAACCGTTGGAGATGGCGCGACTTGTCCGCTCCTGTTTGGGTTGACAGACGATTTTGTCGTCGGTCCATGATTGCCAACGATCCTGTCTGCAGCTCCGCTCCACCGAGGGGCGCCGAGGCAACGCGCGCCGCGCTATGTGCGCCCCATGTGGACCTTTGGCCTCCTCCTCCTCTTTGGGCTCAGCGGCTGCGCGAACCCACCGACCCCGACCCAAGGCGCAACCCGAGCGACCCTCACGTTGACGCTCGAGGTCGAGGGGGTTCCGGCCACAAGCCTCCCGCGCGCGGCGACCTGCGAGGGTGGTGGTCGGGCGCCGGCCCTGCGCTGGGGCCCGCTCCCCGCGGGCGCGGTCGAGCTTTTGGTGGTGGTGCGGGCGCGGTCTGGCGCCCTGCATTGGACCGCTTGGGGGATCACCGCGGACCAAGATGGCCTGCCGCAGGGCATCGTCGCAGAGCAGGCGCCCCCTCTCCAAGGCATCAACGACGCGGGGATCATCGGCTGGCTCGCGCCCTGCCGTCCGCCCTCCCCACCTGATGACGAGCTGTGGATGCAGGTTTTTGCGCTCAACGGCCCCCTCCGCGCGCCACCGACGACGGGGGTGGACATGCTCCTCCAGAGGGCAGATCCGCTGATCATTGGGCAGGGTGAGCTGCGCCTCCCCGTCTGGGCCACCCCATGACGGCTCGTCCGCCGGTCGTGATGCGGGGCGTGCGAACCAACCGCCTCGTCGGCCCCGACGGTCAAGGCGTCGACCTTGACCTGCCGCTGGATCGGCTCGTCGTGATGACCGGCCCCTCGGGCTCGGGCAAGTCGAGCCTCGCGCTCGACACCCTCGCCGCAGAGAGCCGCCGCCGCATGCTCGACGCGCTGGGCGCGGCACGGGGCGCCCGCCTGCCCCGGCCGCCGGCAGCGCTCATCGCCAACCTGCCCTCGACCCGGGCGGTCATCGTTGACGGCCGCCCCCGCGCAGAGGCGGTGGTCTGCGGGGCGACGGAGCTCGGCGGGTTGCTGGCCGCGCTCGCCTTGCTGCGGGGCGAGCGGCGCTGCCCGGTCGAGGACCTGCCCCTCGCCAGCGGCGGCCGCGAGGGCCTCGTGCGCGCGCTCCTCGAGCGACCCGAGGGGGAGATCCTGGTCTTTTGTGCGCCGCGCCCCGCTCCGGCAGACGGCGGCGTGGCCTTGTTGGAGGAGCTCCGCCGAAACGGCGTGCTGCGGGTCCACTTCGGCGGGTCGCTCCACCGGCTCGACGAGCTTGAGCGCCTGCCCAGCCGCGGGACCATCGGCTTGGTGCTCGATCGCCTACGTCTCCGCGCTGATCAAGGTGATCGCCTTCGCGAAGCGGCGGAGCAGGCCCTCCGCGCGGGCGCGGGGCAGGCCTATGTGCTGGCCGGGGAGGCGCTGCAGACGGTCATCCCCTTCGCCGACCGCCCCTTCTCGGCGGCGCTCGGCCGCGCCCTCGACCCCCTCCGCGCCGACGGGCTGGACCCAGAGTCGCGCGGGCGCTGCGCGGGCTGCGCCGGCCAAGGCTGCGCGACCTGCGCCGAGAGCGGCCTGTCCGAGGCCATTCGCAGCGTCGCCATCGGCGGCCGCCGGCTCGACCTCCTCCTCCGCGGGACGCTGGTTGAGCTTGAGGCCTGGTGGTCTGCGGCGCCATACCGCGACGAAGACGCCGTGCTGCACAAGCTCCTCGGGCGCATCCTCCAGCTCCACCTCACGCTCGGCCTGGGCCCCCTCCCCTTGCTGCGGCCCCTGGGCAGCTGTGCCGCGAGCGAGATCGCCCGCCTGCGCCTGATCTCCGCCTTGAGCGAGGAGCTCCCCGGCGGCCTCCTCATCCTCGACGAGCCGGCCGCGCGCCTCGACCCAGCGCAGGCCGAAACGCTGCTCGGCCTGCTCCGCGCGCGCGTTGCCGAGGGCTGCGGCGTCCTGGTCGTCGATCACGCGCCGACGCTGCGCCTGGGTGCGGACTGGGAGGTGGCTTTTGGCCCGGGCGCGGGCCTCGCCGGTGGCCAAGTGGTCTACCAAGGCCCACCCCGCGCGATCCCGCAGCCGTCACTCCCCTCACCTCTCGGACCACCTCCGACCGAGGCCTGGATCACCGTCGAGTACTCCCCGACCCAGGCCCTTCAGGCCGGCCAGCTGCGCATCCCGCGCGGGCGCTGGACGGCGGTGCTCGGCGAGAACGGCGCCGGCAAAAGCACTCTGCTGCACGACGTTTTGCTCCCAGCCATCCGTGAGGGCCAGGGGCTGCTGAGCGCGGGGGGCGGCCCGCTCACGCCGTGGATCGTCGATGACCGGCGGCCGCCAGGTGGCCCGCGAAGCGTGGTCGCCACCGTGATCGGCGTCTGGTCGCATGTGCGCGCCGCGCTGGCCGCCACCCGAGAGGCGCATGAGCGCGGCTGGGGCCCGGAGCGCTTCAGCTTCAACCGCGCGGGTGGCCGCTGCGAGACCTGCGAGGGCACGGGGGAGGAGCGCACCGACATCGGCGACTGGGCCACCGGCGCCGCCCCCTGTCCGAGCTGCGGCGGCGCGCGGTTTGCCCCCGAGCTCGACGCGCTGCGATGGCGAGGGCACACCATCGCCGACCTGCTTCGACTCGACGTGATGACCGCGCTGGACGTCTTCTCCACCAATGTGCGCATCGCCGGCCCGCTCAAGGCGCTGTGCCGCGCCGGCCTCGGCTACCTCGGCCTTGGGCAGCGCACCGATACGCTCAGCGGCGGGGAGGCGCAGCGTCTCAGCCTGGCGCAGGCGCTGACCACCGCCGATCGGGCCGCATCCGGGGGCGTTTTACTGCTCGACAGCCCCGGTGCAGGCCTGCACGAGGCCGATGCGTCCGCACTCGCCTGGACCCTCGACGAGCTGCGCGCGGCCGGTCTGACCATCGTGGTGGCCGACCCCGGCCGCGCCTTCACCGCGCCCGCGGACCACCGGGTGGTGCTGCGGGGCGGGCGGCTGGTCGAGTCCTGAGCTCGCCCCGCTCAGGAGGCGGAGGGCAGCGCGTCGATCGCGGCCTTCAGCTCACCGTTCGCGTGCATCTGCGCGAGGATGTCGCTGCCGCCAATGAACTCACCGCCGATGTAGATCTGGGGGATGGTCGGCCACTGACCGAAGTCTTTGACCGCTTGACGCACGTCGGGATCGCTGAGCACGTCAAAGTGCGCGAAGGGCCGCCCATAGGAGCGCAGGATGCCCGAAGCGTTGGCCGAGAAGCCGCACTGCGGCATGCTCGGGCTGCCCTTCATGAAGATGACGATGGGGTTGTCTTTGACCAGCTGGGCGACGAAGTCGTCGGCGCTAAGGCCACCCCGGTCATCGGCGGCCGGAGCGCTCGGCGCAGCGACAGGCGCGGGCGACGGGCCGGCGGAGGGGGCGGGTTGCGTCGAGCTCGGCCGGTTTCCGCCGAGGCCGACGATGGGGAGGGCGCGCTTGATGCGATCACGAAGGCCCATGCGGTGCTCCAACAAGGTGGGGAGGGTCGCCCATTGCAGCCGGGCCGCCCGCGGAGAGGCGCGGGGCGAGCTCGCCGCTGGAGGCGTCCCCGCCGGGTATCGCAGCCGCCCCGCCTGCCAAGCTCAGCGCGGCGCGGCCGCCGACCCGCTCAGCTGGGCGCTCGCCGTGCCCGCATGGCTGGTGCCCGCCCGCCACACGCTGACGCTGCGCGCGCTGCGCAAGCCAGCGCCGTCCCGCGCGAGCACCACGAGGTGGTTCAGCCCGGGCTCGAGCGCGGCGTCCACAGTGAAGGGCACCGTGGTGATCTGCGCGTCGCCTCCGCGGTAGAACATCTTCTCGGGGCCCACGAAGACCATCACGTCGCGGACGGCGTCCACGTCGCGCACCACCCCGCTCAGCACCGCGGTCTCGTCGTGCGTCTCGACCGGCGGTCGGCGGCTGAGCTCGATCTCGGGCGCGGCCCGCCGGCGCCCATCGAGCGGCGCGCCCGGCTTCAAGCTGAGCAGCTCTTCAAGCTGAAAATACTCGTAGAACCCCAACTTTGACACAGCGGTGTAGTCAAAACGTTGCCCATCGCCGACCTGGAGCTCAAAGCGCCACGCCTCGTCGGTGGGCGCGGCCCGGAGCTCGACCGGGAGGTGGACCACCGCGACCTGACCGGGGGCGAGGCGGGGCGCACAGTCGCCGCCCGCTGGGGCCGCTGCGTCGGCGCAAGGGGCCCCACGCTTGTCGAGCAGCGGGCCCAAACGCCCAGATCCTGCTTCAATATCGACCGCCCGGCCCGCGCGGTTCCGGAGGCGCACCGAGCCGTCCACCGCCTCACCCTCGCCGATGTTCTCGACGCTGACCTCGAGGGTCACCCGCTCCCCAACCGCGGGCTCCCCATCCCCGTCACCGCGGGTCCCCTGCGTACCATCGTCGATGAGGCGGAGGGTGTAGGCGAAGGCGGGGAGGGCCTGGGCTGCGACGTGCACGGTTGAGGTCGCTGTGGAGAGCCGGGCAACCTCTGGATCGCGGAGGTGGAGCAGCACCTCGCTGACCTCCTCCCCATAGCCGTCATGGACCCGCACCCGCTGCTTGACGGTCCGGGTCTGCCCGGGGGCGAGGGCGCCGATGTACAGCTCCCGCTCGTCGAGCCACGGGTTCGCGCTCTCGGTCCACACCGAGACACGATGCAAGGGCGCGGCGCCGAGGTTCACGACCTCGACGCTGATCTCCTCCTCAACGCCCGCGACCAGCTGACCGTCGGGGCCGAGATCGAGGCGAATGCCGACCGCGGGCGCCTCGGGGTTCGGTCCCGGGCGCCAATCCACGCCCACACGCCCAAAAGCCTCGAGGATCGCGCGCTCTTCGGCGCGGCCGCGAAGCTCCACCACCTCGGCCGCCGCTTTGAGCAGGCCGACCCGGTCCGCGGCGGGAGCAGCGGCGACCACTTCGCGGGCGAACATCACCTCCCAGTCGTCTTGCGCGCGCAGATCAACGCGCTCGTCATCGTTCCCAGCGCGCAGATAGCGTACACGAAGGGCCGGGGCCGGCAAGGCCTGCGCCTCGTCGGCGAGGTGGCGGTCGAGGTCGGCCTCGCGCTCCGCCCACTCACGCCAATACAAGCTAATTACCGGAAGTTTGTCAGGCGAACCTTCAGCCGGGGGCCGGAGAATCGATGGTTGGAGCAAGATATCGGGCGGGATGCCGATGCTCTGGATGCTCTGGTCGCCCGGCGTCAGGTAGCGGGCCACGGTGAGCTTGAGGCTGCTGCTGTCTTTGTTCTCGTAGAGGTGCTGCACCGAACCTTTGCCGTAGGTCCGCTCCCCAATGATCACGCCGCGGTTTAGGTTGCGGATCGCGCCGGCGACGATCTCCGACGCGCTCGCAGAGCTGCCGTTGACCAGGACCGCGATGGGATATGTGGCCTCTGTGCCGGGGCTCCGCGCAGCCTGCTCCTCGCGGCGGCCGGTGGCGCCCTCCACCGTAGCGACCAACACACCCGCGTCGATGAAGCGGTCTGCGACCTCCACCGCTTGGTTCAGGTAGCCACCCGGATTCCCGCGAAGGTCCAACACAAGCCCTCGCAGCCCGCCGCGAGACGCCTGCCCCAGCGCGCTGAGCTGCTGCTCCAGGTCCACTGCCACGTTGCTGTTGAAGGACTTGATGCGCACATAGCCGACGCCGCCGGGCAGCATGGCGCTGGTCACCGGGTTGAGCTTGATCCGATCCCGCACAATGGTGACCGGGAAGACGTCGGGGCGGCCCTTCCGCTTGATTTGGATACGGACCGGCGTGCCGACCTGCCCACGGAGCCGGGTCACCGCGTCGGAGATGTCCATGTTCACGGTGGACTCATCCTCGATGCGGACGATCTGATCCCCCGCTTGAAGGCCTGCTTTGGATGCAGGCGTCCCGTCGATCGGCTGGTGGATGGTGAGCGTCCCGTGTCGCGCCTCCAGCTCGATGCCCAGCCCACCAAACTCACCCTGGTTGTCGATCTCCATCTCGCGGGCCTGCTCCGGCGGGAGGAGCAGGGTGTGGGGGTCGAGGGTGCTCAGCGCGCCATTGATCATCGCGTACTCGATCTCGGGGCGCGAAACCGCGGGATCCAGGCGCTCATCGAGCACCGCCGCGACGCGGCGCAGCTCTTCCCCCACGTCTCTTAAGTTGCGGAGCGGGTCAAGCTCGAGCGTGGTCGACCAGGGCCCCACCGAGACGTGAAGGCGGTCGCCGCCCGGCTCACGCCCGAGGAGCACCTCGGGCTGCTCCCGCTCGACGCGGTCGAGGGCCGCTTGGAACATCGCGTCGGGCTGAATGCGCTCAGGCTCGACATAGCGCTGCTCGACATAGTAGAGGTCGCGCTCGAGGATGGCCAAGGCGCGCAGCTCGTAGCTGCCGCCTAACCCGAGCGCCGACACCGCCTGCTCGAGCGTGCTCTCACCCGGCACCCGCAGCGGCGGGTCCGCGTTCGAGCCGAGCGCGTGGTAGCCGAGCAAGCCGATGGGCGCGCCGGCGAGCGCGAGGCCCAGGTGCATCAGGCCCCGCACCCAGCGGGGGGCGCCGCCCGTCGCTTGAACCGGTTGCTGCGTGGTCATGGGGCCGCCATCGACGGGCTTGGGGGTGAGGGCGCAGGCTAGGGCGCTGGGGCGGGTGTGTCAATCCTGCGGCGGAGCCCGCGGGGCCACCGACCGCGTCCGCGACCACATCGGCGCCCCACGCCCGACGGTGAAGCCTGCCGCGCAGCTGCTGGCCCTGGGCTGGCCGCGCTGTTCAGCGTTGACGCGCTCCGGCCCAACGCATACCATCGCGCCGTCCGCAGCTTGTGGGCCTTGGGGGGCAAAGGTCCGCCCCTCGTCGAGCGCACCCTCGACCGCGACCTCGCCGCCACGCCAGAGAGCCATGGCCCTCAAGATCAAGTGCCCGCACTGCCAGACGCCCCGGCGGCTTGAGCAGCCCTACCCGCTCCCTGGCGCAGAGCTGCACTGCCTCCAATGCGGGCATACGCTGGCCATCACCTACCCTCCGGGGATGGTCGAGCGCCTCGCTGAGCGGGGTGTTGTCTTTGACGACCCGGGTCGCCCGCGCGCACCTGCTGCACCGCCGTCGGTCGCACCGCCGCTCGAGCCGGCCGCGCGCAGCATCCGCGGTTGGGGCCCGAGCGCTGGTGCGACCGCCGCGCCGACCGCCCCGACCGCCCCAGCTGCGCCCGGTGCAGCCGCTCCTCCGCCCGCTCCTCCGCCCGCTCCTCCGCACACTCCTCCACGCACGCCGCCCACGGTCCCCGCAGCGGCGGGCCCGGCTGCAAGTACCGCGCCTGCCGCCATCCCGCCCTCTGGCCCGACGTGGACGAGCCCGACCGCCCCATCACCACGTGGGCAGGCCGCGCGCCCCACCCCGCCGCCAGCCCGACCCGACGCAGTGGCGGCTGAGCGCCCATCGAACGCCGCCCACGCCAGCCCTCCCCGGCCCGTCAACGCCCCCGAGGCGAACCGCGCAGATTGGCCCGCGCCCCCTCTGCCCGCCACGGGGCCGAGCGCAGCAGCCCGGGCGGGCGGCCCCGGCGATCCGTCGCCCCGGGGTCAGACCCGGGCCCCCGATGGCGCCCAGGGTGCCGCCAGGGTCGGTGATCCGCCGCGCTCCACCGCGCGGCGAAGCCCCGCGGCTGAGGCGACCTCGACCCAGGCCGCCCCGCCGCCGAAGCGCTCGAGCTGGTGGCTGCGCCTCGCCGCGCTGTCCTTCTTCCTGATGGTGGTCGGGGTTGTCGCCGGTGGCGTCGTCGCTTCGACCGCCTACTACTCCTTCTCTGCGAACCTCCCGACCATCGACGAGCTCGGCCGCTACAACCCGCCGACCGTGACGGTCGTCTACGACGTCAAAGGCCGCACCCTCGGCGAGATTTACGAGAAGCGCCGCTACGTAACGCCGCTCGACAAGATCCCCAAGCACGTCCAAGACGCCTTCCTCGCCGCCGAAGATCACAACTTTTGGACCCATGACGGCGTCGACTACGAGGGCATCCTCCGGGCTTTTGGCCGGAACGCGGCCAAAGGTCGGAAGGCCCAGGGCGCGTCGACCATCACCATGCAGGTCGCGCGAAACTTCCTGCTGTCGAGCGAGAAGACCTACGAGCGAAAGATCCGCGAGATTCTGCTCAGCTGGCGCATCGAAGAGGCCTTCGACAAGAAGCACATCCTCTATTTGTACCTCAACCAGATTTACCTCGGGTCAGGGGCCTACGGGGTTGAGGCGGCCGCGCGCACCTACTTCGGGAAGAGCGTCGAGGACATCACCCTCGCCGAGGCGGCCATCCTTGCCGGCCTTCCCCAGCGCCCCAGCGACTACTCCCCCCACATCCATTGGGAGAAGGCGCGCACACGCCAGCTCTACGTGCTCGGGCAGATGCGAGAGAAGGGCTACATCGACCAGCGCACCTACGACGAGGCCCAAGCCGAGGCCGTGTCGATTCACCGCGCGCCGAACGAGTTCCTGACCCTCGCGCCGTCGTTCACCGAGCATGTGCGGCGCTACTTGGTCGACACCTACGGTTTTGACAAGATCTACAACGACGGCCTCTCGGTGCACACGACCTGCGACCTCGACCTGCAGAAGGTCGCGCAAGACGCGCTGGTCGATGGCGTCAACCGCGCCGACAACCTCGTGGGTTGGCGTGGGGCTGCCGAGAACGTCGGCCCAAGCGGCATTCAGGCGCGGCTCGATGAACAAGAGGCGGCGCTCCGCAAAGAACAGGCCGAGGCCACGCTCGTGGTCGGCCCTGAAGGCGTCGGCGGCTTCGGCGCGGCGCCCACCCGCAGCGTCCTCGAGGTGGACCGCCGCTACAGCGCGGTGGTCACCGAGGTTGAAAAGGGCCACGCCATCGTGGGGATCGGCGCCCACGAGGCCATCATCCCGCTCAGTTGGACCAAGTGGGCCTACCCACCCAACCCAGACCGCTCGTTTAAGAGCCGCAACCAAGACGCGATGACCAACGTCTTG
The DNA here is from genome assembly GCA_016792625.1 of Deltaproteobacteria bacterium. Taxonomy (GTDB): domain Bacteria; phylum Myxococcota_A; class UBA796; order UBA796; family UBA2385; genus JAEUKK01. The sequence continues at coordinate 102,960 of JAEUKK010000074.1, forward strand.
AAGGTCGGCGACGTGGTTGAGGTCGAGGTCGCCGGGCTGAAGTCGACCGAGTTTGACAACCTCAAAGGTTACGCCGCTGCCAAGCCCAGCCGCGCCGCGGCCCGGCTCTACCAGAGCGCCGAGCTTGAGGGCGCCTTCTTCGCCTACCGCCAACAAGACGGCGCAGTGCTCGCGATGGTCGGCGGGGTGGACTTCGCCGAGTCCGAGTTCAACCGGGTCACCCAAGCCCGGCGCCAGGTGGGCTCGACGTTTAAGCCCATCGTCTACGCGGCGGCGATCGCCACGCGCAAGATCACCGCAGGCACGCTGGTTCAAGACGCGCCCACCGCCTTTGCCACCATCGGCGGCCTGTGGAAGCCCGGCAACTACGGCGAGGACTACCTCGGCAACATCACGCTCCGCCGAGCGCTGCAGATGTCGCGCAACACCTGCACGGTGCGGGTGCTCGACCAAGTCGGCCTTGAGCCGGTCTTTCATATGGCCGGCCCCCAGCTGCGCATCGGCTACGACGAGCCGGCGTGCACGCGCACCCACCAGCGCCAAGGCACGGAATGCAAGGGCAAGACCAGCCCCTCGCCGGTCTCGGGCATGGAGTGGTGCGAGCACTGCGACCCGACCTCCTGTCCCCTGGTCAAGGCCGGCCGGCAGTCCATCCGCATCGATGGGAACAGCCTCCCCGTCGGTGAAGAGATGCAGTGCCTCGACGACCCGCAGACCATTGACGGCGAGCAGTGGTGCCACTCCTGCGACGTCAACCTGCGGGTGTGCGATTGGCTCAAAGCCGAGCAGATCCCGAGCACCGACCCCTGCGTCGACGCGCGCCGCGACAGCAACGGGCAGGTGTGGTGCCGCTCCTGTGACCTGTCGATGGGCCTCGGCTCCAGCAGTCTGACCATGGTCGAGCTGGCCCGCGCCTACAGCGCCTTCGCCACCTACGGCAGGCTGGTCGAGCCGCACTGGATCAACAAGGTCGTCGACCGCGACAGCACGGTCATCGAAGAGTGGGCCCCGCCGCCTGACGGCTTCCCCGAGGTCCTCCCGCCCGGCGTGGCCGGCATCGGGCACTTCCTGCTCCGCGAGGTCGCGACCGGCGGCACGGCGGCCGCCAGCAACAAGCTCGGCATCCAGGTGGCCGGCAAGACCGGGACCACCAACGACGAGCACGACACCTGGTTCGTGGGCTACGACCCCTCGCTCATCGCCGCCGCTTGGGTGGGCTACGACCAGCCGCGCAAGATCGGCCAGTCGTTCACCGGCGGTCACACCTCGCTGCCCATCTGGATGGAGTTCATGAAGGTCGCCGCGCCTCGCTCGCGCAACCTCAGCTTCAAGCCCATCCCCGGGGTCGAGATGGTGCCCGTCGACGAGCGCACGGGCCGGGTCGCGTCCGGGGGCCGGGCCATCCCCATGCTCCCCGGCACGGCGCCCGCCGACAGCGGCGCCGAGGTCGGCCAGACCACCGCCGAAGAGCTGCTGACCACTGACTTTTGAGCCCTCCCGCGCCACACCGGCACCAGGCCCCCATGCCCCTCCGCAGCCCTCTCTCCTCCCGCTTGCTGTCGCTCCTGCTGCTCTGCGGGCCCGGCTGCGCGACCACGACGACCTACTTGGCTGACCGCTGCGATGTCTCCCTCGCCGAGCTGAGCCCCGCCGAGGCCGCGCCGGGCGCCGCGGTCAAGGTCAGCGCCGGGCCGCTCACCCGGTCCTGGGACACCTCGGTGCTGGTCGGCGGCGTCTCCGCGGTGATCACCGACCTCGAGCGAGACGGCTGCGACAGCTGCGACCTCTGCCGGGCGCAGGCCGACTGCAACGCCTGCGATGACTGTGATGACTGCGACGCTCTCTGCGCGCTCGAGTGCGACGAGGCTCTGACCTTCATCGTCCCCGAGCTCCCCGCTGGCGTGCACGCGCTGCAGCTCATCAACGGGCACGGCAGCAGCGCGGGCCTCAGCTTCACGGTGCTGCCGGGCGCCAGCCTCGACACGGGCGCCCCCGACAGCGGTGCGCCCGACAGCGGCGGCGCCGACACCAGCGCCGCGGACTCGGCCGCGCCCCCCATGCCCGGCTAAGCCCCCGTGGACGTCGGTCGCGCTCGCCCACACGGGGCGGATCCCGCCCTGCCGCTCGCCATGATGGCCCGCGGCGTGGTAGACAGGAGCACCTGGGGGCGCTGCCCCCCTCACGTACGCCCGCCCTCGACGCGGCCTCCCCTCCGCGTTGACGCGATCCTCCCCCGCGCTCCTTCGCGCGCGCGGCCCTCACCGCCGCCCTTGGAACTTTGATGCGCAGCTACCTCTCGCTCCCCCTCGGTGTGACCGCGTCCTTGGCCAGCGCCGCCCTGTTCTCCGCCGACGCGCACGCGGGCGGTCTGGGCGTGTTCGGCGCCGCCGGCGCCCGCCAAGACATCGCGTACTACTACCAAGACGACGGCGTTCAGGGCCGCGACGCCCAGATCAAGGGCGCGCATAGCGCGGGCTTCGAGGTCCTCCTGGGCGACCGTGACGACAACATCCAGGGCATCATCCGGGCCTTCGGCGTCTTCGACAAGCCGGTCAGCACCCCCGACACCAGCTCGGTGGCTGAAGAGTACCTCCCGGTCAGCCACCCCGACTACGAGGCGCTTGACACCAAGCGCACCGGCTCGGCCACGGTCGGCCTGCAGTGGAAGATCTGGGGTGACCCCAGCAAGTTCCAGCTCATCGCCACCACGCTCATGGGCGCCGGCTTCGTCACCACCGACAACACCGAGTTCGCCATCTTCCAGCCGGGTTTTGGCGCGACCTACACCTTCAACGAGCGCTACCAGCTGGTCGGCTCGGTGAACTACAACGCCCGCTTCCGCAAGACCCTGAAGTCGGGCGGCGAGGCGCTGGTCGGCTTCCGGTACATGATCGACTAGGCGTTGCCTCTCCGGCAGCGACCGCGCCGACGCTTCGCACCCCGAACCGCCCTGTCCGCTCGCTGCGCGCAGGGCGTTCGTGCTTTTGGCCAGCGGGCGCCTGCGCGCCGACTGGCCGTCTCTGCGGCCCGCCGGGCCCCAATGTGTCAAAACCGTGCCCAGGCCGCGCGTTTCGGTTCACAGGATCGCCCCGCGGCCCAAGACCACCGCCGCAGGGCGCGCGGATAGGCCGACACCTCGCAGGGGGGCAGCCATGGCACGTGAACAACTCTCGGTCCTCATCCCGGAGGACCGCCTCCAAGCTCGCATCCGTGAGCTCGGCGCCAAGATCCGCGCCGACTACGGCGACGAGCCCCTCACGGTCATCGGGGTCCTCAAGGGCTCGTTCATCTTCATGGCCGACATCGTGCGGGCCATCGGCGGCGACGTGCGCTGCGAGTTCCTCGGGGTGTCGAGCTACCACGGCGGCACCCGCACCACCGGCGTGGTGCGCATCACCGACGACCTGCGCAACCCCATCGAGGGTCAGCACTGCCTCGTGGTCGAGGACATCATCGACACCGGCCTGACCATGGACTACCTCCTGAAGATCCTGGCGGTCCGCGGCCCCAAGTCGCTGCGCACCTGCTCGCTGCTCGACAAGCCGGCCCACCGCGAGGTCGACATCACCTGCGACTACGTCGGCTTCAGCATCCCCGACGAGTTTGTGGTCGGCTACGGCCTCGACCTGGGCGAGCGCTACCGCAACCTTCCCTACATCGCGGTCTACAGCCCCTGAGGCCTCCGCAAGCCGGCCCCGCTGGGCTGCAGCGGCGCTGACGCAGACCCCTCGGCGCGGTCCGGCGCGCGGTCGCTGTCCGCCTCCGCTCCAGACAAA
>JAEUKK010000088.1 GCA_016792625.1 Deltaproteobacteria bacterium
GTAGCCATTGCCGGCGGGGGATAGCGGCGAGGTCGAGCAGATAGAAGGTGCCGAAAGGGCCACACTCAACGAGAGGCGCACCGGCCTCGTCTACCCCCACCTCAAGGCAGCCCGAGGCCAAGGGCACGCCAAGCCCGATGGCGAAGCCGCCGTCGCCCCGCAGGTCGCCGAGGGCGGCCAGCTCAGCGACGCCTTCGCCCGACAGGCCGATCTCTTTGATCGGGTCGGTCGGGCGTGTGCAGAGCTCGTCGGTCCAACCTGCCTCGACCCGCGCGCAGCTGTTGACCAGACCGTCACCGCAGACCTCAACTGCGTCGGGGTAGACGGCGGCGTTGTGGTCGTCGCAGTCTGCCGGCGCGGCGAAGCCGTCGTGGTCCACATCGGGGGGTAGGCCCGCGGTCGTGCCGCTGACGACCGGGATTGCGGGCATGGCCGTGTCGGCCTCACCGGCGGTGCCCTGCGGCTGCCCGGCGGGCGCGGCGGGATCTGCGCACGCGGCGAGCAGACCAATCAGCGCGGCGCCCCGCGCATCCCAGCCGCCCCTGGTCCTCAGCGATGGTGTGCGGGGCGTGGGCAAGCAGACCTCCGCGATCTGGCTAACCCGCCGGCCCGCGCAACCTTGGGCGCCCCGCCGGCCTGCGGCCGTCGGCGCCCGTCCTGCGGGCTCGGCCGGTCGGCCTCGGCCGCGCAGGCGCGGCCCGACCTGCGGTCGGCCCTGCGGCCGGGCTGGCGCGCGCGAGGCGGGTGCTGGCGGGGTTCGTGGGGGTCAGCGGGCGGGGGCGCCGCACACCCTCACCACGGCGAGGCGAACAAATGGTAGGAGTTCGATGGGCCCCCAATCAACAGATCGGGCCGACCATCACCGGTGATGTCGGGGGTCGCCATCGATTGGTACCCCCAGCGCGCGATCTCGGGCGCCTGCAAGATGAGGTCGGCGTACCGCTCCCGGAGGCTACCAGCGAGGGGCCCCCGTACCACCCAGCCATACGATGAGCCCGCGTACATTCCACCGGGACCGCCCAGCTCGCCGATGTTGAGGCTGCCCGACGTGAACAGGTCAGCCCGACCATCACCGTCAAAGTCTTGGCGCAGGTCGATCTCGCCGCCCAGATATCGACGGTCCCCCCCACCTTCGCCCAGCAGGTTGAAGACCGCGTCCTCGGTGCGCAGGCCGGCCTCAAGCGGCCCGGCGAACACATAGGCCACCCCCGTCACACCAGGGTCGCGATAGCAGTCCGGGTCGCCCAGCGCGAGGTCGGCATAGCCATCGCCGTTCATGTCGCCCGCCGAGACCTCGCTGCCGAAGCGGCGATACTCCCCCACAGACGCCTTGTCCTCAGCCTCAAGGCGGAGCAGCGCGTCGTCAGGTGTCAACAGCCCCCCGGTGCCCGCGGTCAGGGGCCCCTCAAAGAGCGCGACAAAGCCCACGTCCGTGAGCACCCCCGATGCCCGTTCCCGCAGCGGCGCCCCGACCACCAGGTCGACCAAGCCATCCCCGGTCAGGTCAACATCACCCATCACCGTGTGCCCGAAGCCGTACCAGATCGCGCTGGGCTCGGCG
>JAEUKK010000108.1 GCA_016792625.1 Deltaproteobacteria bacterium
CCAAAGGGGGGCCTTTGCGGGCTGGCGCGCGGCGCTGCCATGCGCCGCGCGAAGCCTGCCCGCTGGCCCCACTTTGGCGGGGGATCCAAGGGGCCCCGCGGGCCCCTTGGCCGGGGGCCTGGGGGCCGGCGGCCCCCGGCAACAAAGGCCACGAAAATGTCGGCCCGCGCAGCCACGCTGCCCACAAAGGAGGCCCCTGGCATCATTGACGAGACAGCGCAGGCCGGCGCCCGCCAAGCGGACAGCCCCCAAAAACCAAATGCGCCAGGCAGGCCGGCCCGCGGCGCGCAGCGCCGGTCGGCCCTGCCGACCGAGGCCGCAGGCCGAGCGGGGCCGGACGGCCGCCGCCCGCCCCCGGCGGGCGGGGCGCCCTGATCTGCCGCAGGCCCGCCCGCGCCCCGGGGCCGCGCCCGCGGATTTGTGCACACCGGGCGACGGGACTGTGGCAAGCTCGGGCTCCGAAGGGGGTCCCCATGGTCAGCCCGCGCCCCGACCGCCTCAGCGTCCCGCCCGCGCCGCGCCCCTGCCTCGGGCGGGTGACCGACCCCGGGCCCTTCTTCCCCGAAGAGGGCGTCGCGCTGCCCCGCGCCCAGCTGCGCAGCTACATGCCCGGCGATGGTGAGGCGCTGGCCGAGGCCACCAACGCCTCGTTCGAGGCCCTGCGCACGTTTATGCCCTGGGCCCGCCCGCACCAGAGCGCGGCCGAGGCCGAGGCCACCGTGCGCCGCTTCCGCGGCCGCTGGCTGCTCGACGAAGACTTCACCCTCGGCATCTTCGACCCCACCTCGGGTCTGCTGCTTGGGGGCACGGGCTTTCACCTGCGTTTTGGCCCGCGCCAGACCGGCATGGCCGAGGTCGGCATGTGGGTGCGCGGCGACCAGCAGGGCCTGGGCCTCGGCGCCTCCGTGCTCGAGGGGCTCTTGCGCTGGGGCTTTCAGGTCTGGGGCTGGCAGCGCCTCGTGTGGAAGTGCGCGGCCAGCAACGAGCGCAGCCGGCGGGCCGCCGTCCGCGTCGGCATGGAGCTCGAAGGCGTCACCCGGCGCGACCTGCTGCTGCCCTGCGGCGAGCTCGACGACACGCTCTGGTTCGCCGCCTTGGCCGAAGACAGCCCGCTGGCCCGCGAAGTCCGCTGAGGTCGCCTGAGGTCGGCTGCGCCCGCTCGGTCGGCTGAGGTCCGCTGAGGTCGCACGAGGTCCGCTGCCCAGCCTCAGGCGCGCGCCCCAAAACGGCGACAGGCGCGGAGCCTTGGCCCCACGCCTGTGCGTGCGCTGGCGGCGGGCCGCCGGGCAGCGGCTCAGCCGTTGTAGTCGCCGCCGGCCGACTCGCAGGAGTCCTGCGGGTCGTTCGACCAGTCGCTGTAGTAGAAGGCCGTCGCGGTGCGGCTGCCGAAGTCGCCGCCGCTGAGGTTGTCGCAGGTGCCGATGTCGCCGCTCGGGCAGGGGCCGTCGGAGTAGGTCGTGTCGAAGCCGTACTCGTTCTGCATGTCGGCGCACCAGCCGGCGACGTCGCTCTCGTTGACGAACTCGTAGCAGATGCCAATGTCCCACTCGCAGCTCTCGAGCTGATCGGCGCCGCCGCCGTCGCCCCCGCCGCCGTCACCGCCGTCGCCGAAGCCGGGCGCCGCGGTGTCATCGCCGGAGTCCTTCGAGCCGTTGCAGGCGGTGGCGCCGACCGCGAGGGCCAGCGTGAGCAAGGTGGGCAGCGTCATCGTGCGGGCGGTCATGGTCGTCTCCTCCTCGGGGTGGGCGGCAGCGGCGCGCGGGGCTGCGCCGTCGGTGCTCCCGGCGGTCTAAACCGGCGCGGGCGGGGGCGCGTCCCCCCAGCAGCGGATCGGACGCGCGGGTGAAAGGGGGCGGAAGGGCGGCCGCGCGGGCGGAGGATCAGCGACGGGCGGCCCGCGCCGCGCGGCCCGGGTCAGCGCGCCGCCGCGAGGACAGCCTGCCTCAGGGCGTGAAGGTGCCCGCCGAGTCGGTGCAGACGCTCTCGGGGTCGCCGCCGAACTCGTCGTAGAAGTAGACCGTCGCGGTGTAGCTGCCGAAGTCGCCGCCGGTGACCTCGGAGCAGACGCCGCGGGTGGCCGGCGTGCAGCCCGACGCGCTGTAGGTCATCGGGACCTCCGAGACGACGGACAGCTCGGTGCACCAGGCCTCGACCCCGACCTCGTCGGCGAACTCGAAGCAGAGCCCGAGGCCGTCGAAGGTGCAGGACTCGACGATGGTGCCGCTGCCGTCGGAGCCCTCGGCGCCGTCCGCCCCGTCGGTGCCATCGGTGCCATCGGTGCCATCGGTGCCATCGGTGCCATCCGTCCCGTCGGTGCCATCGGTGCCATCGGTGCCATCGGTGCCATCGGCCCCGTCCGTGCCATCGGTGCCATCGGTGCCGTCGTCTTCGCCACCGGAGTCATCTTTGCTCTCGGTGCAGGCGGGGAGGAGCAGGGCGGCGCCGATGAGGGCGAGGGTGAGATGAGCGCGCATGAACAGCCTCTACACAGCGTGGGTGGTGGGGTTGCGTGCCCGAGTCAGGGCCTGCGCTGATCGCGGGAGCGGACCAGCGAAGGGAGCCGCGCGCCTCGATGGAGCACCTGCAGGCGGGGGATGCGACAAGGGCCACGCGAGCGAGGTCGGCGCCACCAGACGCGGGGGCTCGACCGGGGGGCAGCGGAGGCTACACGAAGCGGCCCTGCCTGTCGCCGCTCTGCCCCGCCGCGGAGGGATGGCGGCGCTCAAAGGGAGCGGTAGCTGCCGCCGGCATCGTCGCAGGACCCGCGGGGGTCCGAGGAGAAGGCTGGGTAGAAGTAGGCCGTGGCCACCCGTGCGCCGAGGTCGGGGGGCCTTCCCACTGCGCAGGGTGGAGTCGCCCCCGGTCACGAGGCACGCCGGGCGGCAGAGCGGCGCCCTCCACACCGGTAGAGGGCGCGGCGCCTCAGCCGGGAGAGTAGTCGCCGCCGCCCTCGGTGCAGGCCTCTTGTGGGTCGCCCGCATAGGCGCCGAAGTAGTGGGCGGTGGCGGTGAGGCTGCCCAAGTCGCCGCCGGTGAGGCCGGTACAGGTCCCGAGCTGGGCGGTCGGGCAGCCGGCCAGCGCGTAGGTGGTCGTGAGGCTGTTCGCGGCGCCGATCGCGGCACACCACTCTTCGACCCCGCTCTGGTCACTGAACTCGTAGCAGACGGCGGAATCCGGCCAGTCGCAGGAATTGACCACCGCTGCGGCGTCGTCATCGGCGCCGCCGTCATCGCAGAGGCGCACGGCCGTGTCCGACCCAAAGCCGGAGTCTGCGCTTTCGGGATCGACGCAGGCGCCCCAGTCCAGCAGGTCGGACCGCTCGATGAGGAGGCAGCCCTCGCCCACCAGGGCCGCAAGAACAACGGCCCAGCCGCGCACCACCATCGCCTGCGCCCTCATCGCCGCACCTCGATCATGAGCCCGCCGCCCGATGCCAGCGGGAGGAAGCTGAGGCCGAAGGCCGAGGCGCCGACCCCCATCGCGACCTGCCCGGCCACGAGCAGGAGGTTGACGGTGTCGGCCTCGTCTTGCGCTTCGCTCAGGGGCATGCCGTCGACGCCGGCCTTGACCTGCGCCCGCTGGGCGAGGCCCCCCACTGTGGTCACGGCGCCCAGGCCCGCGATCACCCCGCCGGACCAGCGCAGGGCGCTCCGCCCCTTGCCGCTGGGCGCGGGGCCGCGGGCGCCGGCTTGGGCGCAGCGGCCTTCGGCGGCGCGGCTTGGGGAGGCGGGGCCTCTGCTGGCGCGGCGGCAACAGCGGCGGGCAGGCCCATGAGCTCAGCCAGGGGCACCGTGCGGTAGCCGACCGCCACAGGCTCGAGGGAGGCCTGGCTGCAGGCCGCGGCCAGCTCGACGTCGGCCGATCCGAAGCCCACAAGCCGACCCGAGGCGTCGACCCGCCCGCAGGTCTGCTCGGCGATCTCGGCCATCAGCACCTCTTGCACCACGTAGGACCGGTAGAGCTGGTCTTGGGGCAGCGCCCCGAGGCGGGCCTTGCAGTCGGTGGTCAACACGAGGTCGAGCCGGGGGATGGTGAGCTGGTTGGGCGCCCCGAACTTGATCTTCTTGACCAGCTCGCCGCTGCCCCGGGCCGAGGCCAGGGGGCCGCCCACGCGCACCCCGGCCTGCAGCGAGGTGACGATGTCGGCGGCGGTGTAGGTGAAGCTCGACGGGCGCTTGGCCACGCAGCCCTCGGCCAGCGAGCGGTGGCCGAGCGGGGTGACCTCGAAGATCTGGCCGGGCAAGAAGATGCCCGAGAGCTCGGGGGTCGGCTGCCACTGGGCCTTCTCGAGCAGGGCGGAGAGCGCGGGGATCTCGGCGGCGGAGGCCGAGAGCCCACCTGCGTCAGGCGCGGGCGCCCGCGGGCCAGCCTGGGCGGTGGACGCGGCCAGGGCGAGGGCCAGGGCGGGCGCGCAGGGCGCGCGACGGGTGAGCACGGAAGCCTCCAACTGGTGCGGGCGCCAGGGTCGGCTCCCTCCTCGGCGGCGCACTAACGCACAGGTGCAGCGGCCGTCGGTCTGCGGGTGGCCGATGTTGTTGAGAACAGCGCGAAAAACCAGAAGCGGCGCCCCCTTTCGGGAGCGCCGCTCTGTGGTGCCTCAGTCCCTCTGCGCCGAAGCGCATCGGGGCTATGGCGACGAATCAGCCAGAGAAGCTGCCGCCGCCGTCGGTGCAGGCAGCCTCGGCGTCGTTGGTGAACTCGTCGTAGTAGTAGGCGGTCGCGGTCAGGCTGCCGAAGTCACCGCCGGTGAGGCCGTCGCAGGTGCCCTTGGTGGCAGCGTCACAGCCGTTGGCGGCGTAGCTGGTGGTGATGCTGTAGGTGGTGCCGATGTCGGAGCACCAAGCCTCAACGCCGCTCTGGTCGGCGAACTCGAAGCACAGGCCCAGGCCGGACCAGTCGCAGGACTCGACGGTCGCGCCGCCGTCGCCGCCGTCGCCGGTGCCGTCCTGGCCGTCGGCGCCGTCGGCGCCGGTGCCGCTGTCAGCGCTGTCGCCACTGTCCTTGCTGCCCTTGCAGGCGGTGAAAGCGAGGGCGGTGGCCAGGATCAGGGTCAGGTTGGTGATCTTCATGGTGGTCTCCTCCACATTCAGGGTGTGACGGCCGAGGCCCTACCACACCCTGCGTCTCGTTGTGGGGATGAGCACCCGCTCACCCCCGCCGCGCGGCTTTCGCCGCCCGCGCAGCCTGTGTACTCGGTCCCTCAGCGACCGTCGAGGCTTCCGCGGCGTGGATCGAAAATTTTGGCGGCTGTCGATCCAGGCGCCGGCGGCGGCCGGGGAACAGCTTGAAGATCAGCTCGATATCGATTGAGAAAAGTTCCACGCCCGAGGCCCCCGATCCGCGCTCGTGGTGCGCGCAGCGGGCGCGCTCAGCTGGGCTCGCCCTCGCCCCGCGCGCGTGCGGCGAGCCAGTCCTCTAAAATGACCGCAGCGGCGGCCTGATCGATGACGCCGCGCTGCGCCCGGCTGTCGAGCCCGCGCTCGCGCAGCCGGCGGCTGGCCTCGACCGTGCTGTAGCGCTCGTCCTGCAGGTGCACGGTGAAGCCCGCGGCGCTCAGCCCCTCGGCGATCTGGCGGGCCAAGCGGGCGCTGCGCCCCTCGCCGCCCTCGAGCTCCAGCGGCAGCCCCACCACGAGGCCGGCCACCGGGCCGCCGAGCTCGCGCAGGCGGGCGCCCAGGCGCGCGAGGTCCTTGGCCACGCCCTCGCGCTGCAGGGTCGCCCAGGGCTGCACATGATCGACGCCCTCGGCCGCCCGGGCGAGGCCGATCGTCTTGGTGCCGACGTCGAGCCCGACGTACCAGCGGCCTTTTTGAGAGATCATCGGCCCTCCAGGGGCAGGTGGGCGGCCCCGCTCAGGCCAGCTCTTCGAGGGCGTCAAGATCGACCACCGCGGCGAGGTCAGCGTCCAGCACGTCTTCGTCGCCGAGGTTGGCGTCGAGCTGGCTCGGGTCAGACGGGCCCAGCGCCTCGTCGGCCGGCAGCCCGAGGCCCCGCGCCGCCGCGTCAGCCGCCCCGGGCCCCGGCGCCCAGCCCCGCCCGTTGGTGCGCAGCGGCGGCAGGGCCAGCGCGGGCAGGCGGGCCACCGCGGCGTCCCACCAGGGCAGCGTGGTGAAGACGGCGTGATGATCGGTGAAGAGCGGGCAGGTGGCCTCGATCTCCTCGCCTCCGGGCAGGCGCAACGAGAGGCGGTGGGCGTGCAGGCCGAGGCGCCCAAAACCGCGCTCCTCCCGCCACCAGCGGTTGATCCGGCTGTCGCCGTGGTCGGTGTCGCCGATGATCGGGTGGTGCAGGTCGCGCACGTGCCGGCGGACTTGGTGAAAACGCCCGGTCTCGGGCCGCACCAGCAGCAGCGAGCAGCGCGGATCGGCGCTGCCGCCGAGCTTCTCGACGACCGACGCCGCCTCGCGCAGCACCCCGCGGCTGTCCTTCATCGGATTCTCGACCCGGGTCGGGCCGTCGATCGGCAGATCACCGCGGACGAAGGCGAGGTACTGCTTCTCACCCTCCACCAGCGCCGCTTGCAGCTCACCCGCCCGGGCCCGGTGCGTGGCCAGCAGCAAGCAGCCGCTGGCTGCCCGATCCAGGCGGTGGATCGGGTAGACCCGCCCCCGCACCAGATCGCGGGCCCGCTGCACCGCCGCCCGCTCGTGGCGGTGCGCCCAGTTGCGGTGGGTGATGACCTTCGGCGGCTTGGCGACGACGATCCAGCCATCGCCGCGCGCGAGGGCCACGATGTCCCGCGGGCGGTTCACCCGCCCGGCCTTGTTTTCGCGCGCGCCCTCGCCTTCGCCTTCGCCCTCGTCCACGCCCTCGCCCACGCGCCCTCCAGCCCGCCGATCGTCCACCGGCCGCGCCGCCTAATCCCCCCACGGTCGATAAGGCCCGGCCCCCGCGCCGCCCGGTGTTGGCGTCGGGCCCTCTTTCGCTGAGCGAACAAGATGACGTCCAGCCCGCCGCTCTCCATCGCGCCGATGATGGAGCGCACCGACCGCCACTACCGCTGGATGATGCGGCTGCTCACCCGGCGCACGCTGCTCTACACCGAGATGGTCGTGGCCAACGCCATCTTGAACGGCGACCGCGAGCACCTGCTCGGTTTTGACCCCGCCGAGGGCCCGCTCGCCCTGCAGCTCGGCGGCGACAGCCCCGCCGACCTCGCGGTCTGCGCGCGCATCGCCGAAGACATGGGCTACGCCGAGGTCAACCTCAACGTCGGCTGCCCCAGCGACCGCGTCGCGGCCGGTCACTTCGGGGTCTGCCTGATGGCCCGGCCGGCCCAGGTCGCCGACTGCGTGGCGGCGATGCGGGCCGCCTGCGGCCTGCCGATCACGGTCAAGCACCGCATCGGCTTTGATCAGATTGACGCCTACGACGACATGCTGCGCTTCGTCGACACGGTGGCCGCAGCCGGCTGCGCCCGCTTCACCGTGCACGCCCGCAAGGCCTGGTTGCAGGGCCTCTCACCCAAAGAGAACCGGGAGATCCCGCCGCTGCGCCCCGCCGAGGTCTGGCGGCTCAAGGCCGAGCGCCCCCACCTTCAGGTCGAGATCAACGGCGGGATCACCACGCTGGACGAGGTGGCGACCCACCTGCAGCAGGTCGACGCGGTGATGATCGGCCGCGCCGCCTGGGACCGCCCGCTGCTCTTCGCGCGCGCCGACAGCCGCATCTTCGGCGCGCCTGACCCCGCGCCCACCCTGCGCCAGCTCGGCGCGGCCATGGGCGCGCAGGCCGAGCGCTGGGCCGCGGCCCGCCCGCGCAACCGCCGCGCCCACGCGCTCAAGCCCCTGCTCAACCTGCCCACCGGCCTGCCCGGCGCCCGCCGCTTCCGGCAAGTCCTGACCACCGAGGGCCTGATCGAAGCCGCGCGCCCCGACGCCCTGCCGCGGGCCCTGGCCGCGCTGGAGGCCGCCGGCGCCGACATGGACGCCCCAGTCACCCAATTCGCGATCTGATCCCGCCTGCCCCCAAGCCAAAAGGTGGGGCCTGATCCAGAGCAGCCGAGGCCTTCGCGGCGCCCCCCTTCATCGCCCACCCGAGCCCCAAAACGCGCCGAGTTCCGGGGGGTTTCCAAAGGGGGGCCATTGCGGGCTGGCGCGCGGCGCTGCCATGCGCCGCGCGAAGCCTGCCCGCCGGCCCCCCTTGGCGGGGGATCCAAGGGGCCCCGCGGGCCCCTTGGC
>JAEUKK010000097.1 GCA_016792625.1 Deltaproteobacteria bacterium
CGGCTCGGTCGGCTGCGCCGACCGCGTCCCCCTGCGGGGGCCGCGCCCTGCGGTCGGCCGGGCGCGGGAGGATGTGCGTTGGCTTTCGACGACCTGGGCCCCCGGGGGCACGCCTGACCCCATCATCGGATGGGCAGGGGCACCGGGAAGATCCAATACTCGTTGCCATAGTCGGCCACCAGCACGTCGGGCACCCCGTCACCGCTCTGATCGGGGATGGCTTGCACTTGCATGCCGAGGTTGCCGCACGCGGACCAGTCTGCATCACAGCTAAAGACCACGTCGCCGTCCGCGTTGGCCCGAATGGACCCCTGAAATGGGCTGTACATTAAGTAAGCCTCGCCGATGCCGCCCATAAACGTCGAGAATGCAACTTCTCTGGGATATATCCCCGACCCGACGAGCAGGTCATCACGGCCGTCGCCGTCAAAGTCCGTGTGGGCCTGCACATCGCTCCCTGTAAAGTACTGCACCTGCGCCCCCGCGTCACTGTCCAGGCGATCACCCCCGAGCGGTCCAAAGAAGACAAAGGTCGCATACGCGCCATTGTCATCCCCGTGTGGGTTCCACTTCGGGTCGCCAATCACGAGGTCTCCGTGCCCGTCACCGTTGAGGTCGCCCACGTCGAGCGTGTACCCGCTGTTGTGAATTGACCCGTCAGCCCGGACCAGCGCGCTGCGCATCGTGAACACCGCCTCGCTGGCGTCCCGTACTCCAGAAAGCGGGCCCTCGTATACGCCCACGTAGTCGAGGTCGGCGACCCGGGCGCTTGCCTCGGGGTGGGGCGCCGACGCCGCGAGGTCGGCCAGTCCGTCGCCGGTCAGATCGCGTGTACCGTTCACCCCCAGCCCGAAGTGGATGCCCGGCGTCGCCCGCTCGGCGACCACCGCCACCGGCGCGAGGTCGGGCCCCGTCGCGGCCCGCACCTCTGCCCCCGAGTACACCCACACCTCGTCGGCGCAGGGGTCGCTGATCAGCAGGTCGTCGACCGCGTCACCGGTCAGATCGCCGGCCCGCTCCATGTCGTAGCCAGCGCAGCGCTCCCAGTCCTCGCCGACAAAGAGCTGCACCCCCTCGTCGATGCGGGCGCTGGGGCCCGGGCCCCAGAACAGCCAGACCTCATCGACCTCTTCGGCGCCCTGTTGGTCATTGCCCACGATGAAGTCGTCGAAGCCGTCGCCATCAAAGTCGCCGAGGCCCTCGAGGCTGCTGCCATAGTGCCGGGGGCTGCGGTGCCCGCCGATCGACCGCTGGCCTACACCCCACGAGTCCCAGCTCGGGAAGCGCACCTCGTCGCCCACCTCGCGCAGCAGGGTCGCCGGCTCAAGCAAAAAGATGCCGCCGATCGACCCGCAGTCGTAGATCGGCTCGCCGAGCGCATCCACGCCAACCTCGACACACTCGCTGATCCCTGGTGAGCCGACGCCGAGGGTGAACGTGCCGTCGCCGCGCAGGTCACCCAGGGCGGCGACCTCGCCCAGGCTGTCACCCGACCGCTTCAGCCGCAGGATCGGGGTGGTCACCCGCTGGCAGAGCTCGCGGGTCCAGCCCGCCTCAACCCGGGCGCAGTCATTGGGCACCCAGTCGCCGCAGACCTCGGGGGCCGCCGGGTAGACCTCGGGGGCCTCGTCATCACAGTCCAGCGGCGCGGGCACCCCGTCGCCATCGGCGTCGACGGGGGCCTGGGTGTCGCTGCCCTCGCTGCCGTCGGCGGGCGCGCCGGTGTCGGGTGCGGCCTTGGGCCTCGGCGCGCCCTCGCAGCCGACCAACGCCAGGGCGATGAAGGCTGCAGGGGCTCCGACGCGCATCTGGTCACCTCACCACCCGGTGTACCCCGCGAGGTGCTCTGGCGTGCAACCGCGCCCCTGAGGTGGGGCAGGTGGCCAATCGGTAGACCGGCCTTCCCTGCGCTACCGGTCTTCGTTCACCGGCACCTCGCCCCAGCAGCGCACGACGCCGCCGGCGTCGAGCCCGCAGCCCCAGTCGCTCAGCCCGTGGGCGTCCCAGGCGATGAGCGGCTGCTCCGGCGGCGGCGCGAGGTTTGAGCGGGTCAGGCAGCGCATGCGCCCCGTGAGGTCGCGCCCACAGACGTCAACACTGCCAAGGCCACGCACCGCAGTGTAGGCGGGTGCGTCGGCCGGCGGCAGCTCGCGAACGTAGGTGTACCTGCGCTCATTCCCCCAGCAGGCATATGACCCTGCGCTGCGCGTCGCACAGAGGCCCCCGCCGCCCGAGAGCACGTGCAGGTCAACCCACGGGCCGGCCGGCTGGTCGTCGAATTCCTTCAGACCGGCGCTCGTCCAACAGGTGATCTCGCCGGCGTCGGTCAGCCCGCAGGCGGTCGTTCCGCCCATGTCGAGCGCAACAAAGGGGCCGATCCCGTCCAATGAAAAGTAGGGATAGTGGCTCAGGCAGTGCGGCATGCCGTCGGCGTCGAGCCCGCAGACGTCGTGGTGGTCGAAGGCGAGCTGCTCCCAGGCGGGCGCCATCGGCCACCCGCTGAGCAGCAGCCCGAGGCCGCGATCCGGCCGGATGTTGCCCCAGCACTGGAGCTCGCCGGTGGGGCGGCGCGCGCAAGTCGTGTTGTTGCCCGTCCACACCTGGGCCCAGGGCCCCGGTGGGGGATGGGTCTCGCCAGAGTAGGATCGGCCGAAGCAGCTCAGCTCGGCGTCAAGGCCGATGGCGCACAGGTGTGTGGCGCCGACCGAGAGCTGGGTGTGGGCGACGCCCTCGCCGAAGGGCGTGCGCTCGAAGCTGTAGTCTTCGAACATCCACCCGTTGTCTTGGGGCAAGGTCTGCGGCAAGAACTGCTCTTCGACGCGGATCTCGAGCTCTTCTGCGGCGTCTTTGCCCCGTTCCGAGAGGTACCCGCAGCCACAGGTGAAGGCGGTGATCCAAGCGGCGGCGTTTGTTGTGCGGGTCATGGGGCACCTCGTTGGTCAGGTTGCGCGCGAGGGTGGGTTGGCCTGAAGCTGGCGAGATCGCGCGGCTGCTCGTTGCAGGGCATCACGGGCGGGGGTGCTGGTCTGCGGCCCGGGGTTGGGGTCGCCGTCGACGTCGCTGGGTGAGGGGCAGGGGCTGGGCGCCCGGCTGAAGTTTGGGGGCGCGGGGGCATCGGGTGCTCATGCGGTGGAGCCCGAGCTCCATCCACACAGCCGTCAGTACCAGTCGGCGGCCCGACAATGCAAGCCCCGATCTTGCGCCCAATTGCGCGTGCCTGTGCCCGCGCTCCACCCCGACGCTCGAGCGCCCTCCGCCCCCTCCGCCGCGCACCCCCTGCCCGCTCCCCGACCCGCGCTGCTCGGCCCTGGCCGCCGCCGCCGCCGCCGAGCTGGCCGTCGACCCGGGCGACCACCCCGACGACCTCATCGATCTCGGGCCCGACTTCAGCGCCGACCTCGAGCTCTGCGCCCGCTCTGGCCGGGGCGGGCTGCCCGCTGGGCCTCCGCTGCTGCGGGGCGACGGGCCTCCGCGCCAGGCGGGCGCCTTCGGCCCCCCGCCTGGGCTTCGCCGGGGCCCCGGTCGCCGCTCCGCCCGCCGTCAAGCCGGCGGGCGGGATCGGCGCCCGCCCGGCTCGGTCGGCTGCGCCGACCGCGTCCCCCT
>JAEUKK010000198.1 GCA_016792625.1 Deltaproteobacteria bacterium
ACGCCCCGCGAGGCCGCGCGCGGGCGCTGCATCAAAGGCCGTGACAGCCGGCGTACCAGACACCGAGCGCGTGGCGGGGCTCACCATACGCACGGGTATGGCCGCGGGAGTTGTGCCGGGGTTCGTTTACAGGCCCTCAGCGCGCTCAGCCGGCGGGCCGCGGCCGCCGATCCGCGCCTGCAGGTGGGCGATCTGGTGCTTGACCTCGACGCGCTGCGGGCCTGGCGGGCCGGCGCCGAGCTCCGGCTCACCGCGCAGGAGTTCAAGCTCCTGCGGGTGCTCGCCGAGCACCGCGGCCGGGTGCTCACCAAGGCCCGCCTGCTCGCCGCGGTCTGGGACCTGCAGCACGACCCCGGCACCAACCTCGTCGAGGTCTACATCAGCTACCTGCGGGCCAAGGTCGACAAGGGCGCGGCCCGCCCGCTCATCCACACCGTGCGCGGCCTCGGCTACCTCTTTGAAGACAAGGGCGATGCCGGGTGAGCGCCGGCCGGCTCTCCACGCGGGTCAGCCGCCTGAGCCTGGGCGCCCTGGCCCTGGGCCTCGCCGGCTCGGGCGCGGGCACGGCGGCCCTGCTGCACCAGCGCGCGGTGGTCGAGCTCGACCGCCTGCTGCTCGTGGCCGCGCAAGCCGGCGAGCAGCGCCCCACCTGGGCCAACGGCCACCACCCGGCCCCGGTCACCGTCTGGAGCTGGGACCCCGGCGAGCCCGTGCCCACGCCCCTGGTCGGCGCGGCGGAGGCCGAGGCGGCACTGCACAGCGAGGCCCCCCTCTACCTCGACCGCGGCGCGGATCGGCTGCTGCTGCTCGCCGTCGAGCCGCCCGACGTGCACGCCGATCCCACCATCCCGGGCCCAGCGGCTGACCCCGACCACCCGCACGCCCTGCGCCTCGCCCGGGCGCCCCGCGAGGGCCCGGCGCGCACCGTGGGCGTGTTCTTGATGGTCTACGCGGCGGTCTCGCTCTGCGTGGTGGCCATGGCCGCGCTGCTGCTGCCCCGGCGGGTCGAGGCCGCCCTCGCCCCCCTCGACCAGACCCGTCGGGCCCTCGAAGCGCTGCGGGGCCTCGCCGTGCGCTCACGCTTGCCGCCGGGCGGGCCCGACGAGGTCGCCGCGGTGGTGCGCTCGGTCAACGACCTGCTCGAGCGCCTGGACGCGGCCGTCTCGGTCCGGAGCCGGTTCACCGCCGCGGCGGCCCACGAGCTGCGCACGCCGGTCGCCTTGCTGCAGGCCGAGCTCGAGCTGGCGCTGCGCCGCCCCCGCGCGCCCGAGGCCTACCAAGAGGCCCTGCGCGGGGCCTTGGGCAGCGTGGGCCGCCTGCGGGGCCTCGTCGAGGGCCTGATGGCGCTGGCCCGGGTCGACGCCGGGCACGTCGAAGAGGGCAAGGCGCCCGAGCACCTCTCGGCGGTGATCGGCGCGGCCCTGGCCGCCGAGGGGCCGGCGCTGGCCGCCGCCGGCTGCGCCTGGGGCCTGCAGATCGACGAGGACCCCGAGCTGCCCCTGCACGGCCCGCTGATGTGCGCCGCCATCGGCAACCTGCTGCGCAACTGCGCGACCCACGCGCCGGGGCGGCCGGTGCACCTGCGGCTCGGCGTCGAGGACGGCGTGGTGCGGCTCGTGGTCGAGGACCAGGGTCCGGGCCTGCGCCCCCGCGCAGACGCCGGCGCGCCGACCGGCCTCGGCCTGGGCCTGCGCCTCTGCCGCGAGGTCAGCCGGAGGCACGGCGGGGCGCTGCTGCTCGAGCCGGCGCCGGGCGGCGGCCTGCGGGCCACGCTGGTGCTGCCGGTGGACGCGGGCGTGGGCCTGCCCCCTGCGCTCGCGGCGCGGGCCGATGCTGAGGGCCCGGGCTGAGGGTGGGCGCCCCGCCGGCCGGTGGCCGTCGGCGCCCGTCCTGCGGGCTCGGCCGTGCGGCCTCGGCCGCTGCGCGGCCCGACCGGGGGTCGGCCCTGCGGCCGGGCTGGCGCACGCGAGGCGGTTTTTGGGGGGGGCGACTGCCCAATGGGGCTTTTCGTTGGCCTGGCGGCCGGCCTTTCGTTGGCCTTTCGCTCGCCTTCTGCTGGCCGGTTGGTCGGCCTGCTGGATCGTCTTGACGCTCCTGCGAGGATGGGTCTTGATGGGCTGACAATGTCGATGACGCCGTCCGACGTTGTGTCAGTTGTTTGCGCCGGGGGTCTCCGACCCCCAGGCCCCCGGCCAAGGGGCCCGCGGGCAGGCTTCGCGCGGCGCATGGCAGCGCCGCGCGCCAGCCCGCAATGGCCCCCCTTTGCAGCCTTCTTTAGGCTGGGCCCCCAACTCGGCGCGGCCCGCTGCTCGCTGTGGGCGATGAAAGGGGGGCGCCGCGAAGGCCTGGGCGTCCGTGGGCTTTGGCGCGCTTGGGGGCGCGGCTGGGCCATGAAGCGGAGGGCCGCGGTCCTGGGGGCCTGCCCGCCCCCCCCCGCCCTCAGCTACACTCAGTGCAGAACGGCCATGCGCGGCCCCCTTCGTCGAGGAGGCCATCATGCTCAAGCCCAACCGCCTCGATGTCCCCGAGACCATCGCCATGGTCGCTGATGCTGAAGAGCGCGGCCGCGCCGAGGGCGAGGAACGCGGGCAGCGCGAGGGCCAGCGCTTCGGCTGGGCGGCCCGCTGCGGGGCCGTACCCCTGCCCGCCGAGGTCGAGGCGGCCTTGCAGCAGGCCGACCTCGAGGCCATCCAGCGCGCCGGGCCCGCGCCGCTCGGGGCGAGCGCGCCCGCGGCGGCGGCGGCCGGGATGTTAGACGCGCTGGCCGGGGCCGGGGACCGCTCACCCCCTGCGAGGCTCGGAGGGCCACATGAGTCGGATCGGCCCCGGAGTTCCGCCCAGCGCTGGTGTGGACGTCGAGCTCCCCGCGCACCTTGGGCTCGCCAGCCTCGTCCCGTGGGTGCGGCGCATCGGGCTGGTGTTGATCTGCCTCACCGTGATCTGCAACCCTGTGGTTGTCGCTGTTGTCTGTTGGTCTTCTTCCGCCATATTGGATGGGCTGGTGCTGCGGGCCGGCGATGATGCCGGGTTGGATGCACACGGACTGCTGCCACATGAGGTGGATCGACCCCTCTTCATGGACGGATGGGGTCTGGCTGCCACCTCGATCATCCTCTGGGTATCCGTCACAGCGTTGCCGGCCACATCGCTCATCTACGGCTCGCTGGTCCTCGCTTGGGTCTATCGAGCGGTCCGGATCATGAACCTACGACGCAGCGCCGCTCAGCCCCATCGCCCCGCTTTGGTGGTGTGCGGCTTCCTCCTGCCGATCATCAGGGTCTTCTCGCCCTACCTGACGATGCGGGCGTTGTGGCTGCGCAGCGAGCCAGCTGCGCCCCGCGACGCTCCGCGCGCGCCGGCGCCCCCCACCGGAGAGCTCGCGCTCTGGTGGGCATCGCGGCTCGTCGGCCACGCGACCACCTGGTGGATCGTCGGTGGGCTCCTCCGGTGGTGGGTCGACAGGTGGCCGATGGACGTAGACACGCTGGTTGCGTACATCTTGTCTTGGTTCGGAGCAGACCTGCTCGGCGACGCAGCAAAGCTCGTGGAGATCCGGCTCGAGATCAGCCTGTTGTCGGCCATCACGGTCCGGTTGAGCCACAAGCGCACCCGCAGGAGTCAGCCCCTTGCTTCGGCGTAGCGCTACCTGACCCCGAACCCGCGGGCCCGGCGGGGCCTAGAGCCTGTGCCGAGTCACTAGTTTCGAGCATTCGGTCTCTCGCTAGTTCTTGTTGACACTTTCCGGCGATCGACCGTCTGATCGGGGCGCTGCAGGTGCTGCACCGGGGCAATCGAACGCCTGATCGGGGCAGTGCAGGTGCTGTACAAGGGCGATCGAGCGGTTGATCGGGGCGCTGCAGGTGCTGCACAAGGGCGATCGACCGTCTGATCGGGGCGCTGCAGGTGCTGCACCGGGGCAATCGAACGCCTGATCGGGGCAGTGCAGGTGCTGTACAAGGGCGATCGAACGCCTGATCGGGCCACTGCAGCTGCTGCACCGGGGCGATCGAGCGGTTGATCGGGGCATCACGGGCCTGATGTGCTTATGATCAACAAAATGGCCCTTTGGGCCGTCGGGCGCGCGGGGCTGTCACCCCCTTTGTGGACGACGCAGCCAGGGGCGGCTGATCACGACCCCGCGTGCACCGCGCGCCCGGCTGCCCCGCTGCCCCCGCTCAGCGGTCGAGCGCGCTGACCCCAGCCAGCGCGGTCAACATCGCGGCCGCCGCCGCCGTGGGCTCGTTCGCCCCGAGCAGCGCGGGCCCGGCGCGCTTGATGGCCCCGAGGTCGGCCTGCTCCAAGGCCGCCTCGACCTCGGCGGGCAGAGGCACGGCCCCAAAGCGGGCCGCCCAGCCGAAGCGCAGGCCCTCGCGCTGCCCGCGGAGCTGCCCGCGCAGCTCGCCGCGCTGCTCGCCTTCAGCGCGGCCGCGCTGCTCGGCTTCAGCGACCATGGCGATGGTCTCAGGGACATAGAGGCGGTTGGGCTTGAGCATGGTGGCTTCCTCCACGATGGGGCCGAGCATGGCCGTCATGAGCTGAGCGTAGCTGAGGGCGGACCGGCTGGGCAGGCGCGCGATGGCCTCGAGCAGGGCGCGCGCGATCTGCACCCGGTCGGGGTGGTGGGTGTGGGCGAGCGCGCTGAGCGCGGCGAGGTCGAGGTCGCGTGCGGCCTCGTCGGCGTGCAAGAGGATGGGCAGCTCGTCGGGCCCGATGACCAAGGGCTGCAAGGAGCTGCTGTGGCCGTCGAAGCTGAGCGCGGCGCGGGCCGCGTGGGCCACCCGCCGGCTCGGCGTGACGACGAGCAGGGTCACCGGCAGCTTGTAGCGGTGGTGGGCGGCGCTGACGTAGGCGGGCCAGACGAAGCGCTTTTCGGGGTCAACCTTGAGCTGGACCTCGACGACCAGCGTGTGGGTCGCGGGCGGCCCGCCGAGCAGGAGCACGAGGTCGGCCATGAGCGAGCTCTGCGCCAGCTCGGTGGGCTTGAGCTCGGCGCGGGCGTCGGGGTGGAGGCCGGGCAGCGCGGGCAAGGCGAGGCGGACCGCCAGCGCGGGCGTGTCTTGGATGAGGTCGATGATGGCCTTGTGCAGCACGCTGGGCATGGGGGCCTCCGCGTGGGGCTTGAGCAAGGGCCGTGCCACGGCGCGGGGGGTCAGAGGCGTCTCCGAGATGGCGTGAGGAGGGTCATCTTCGACGAGGCTTGCCGCCCAGGGGGTGACGGAAAACTGACGAAGGGGTGACGGATCCGTCAGTCCTTCGTCAGGGGGGGGGGATGGCAGGTGCTCAGGCACCGCCGCGCGCGCAGGCGCAGCGGTGCGCCCAAGGCCGCGCGGGCCCGCGGGTTAGCCCCCGCCCGGAGGTCGGCTTGCCCACGCCCCGCGCACCATCGCTGAGGACCGGGGGCGGCTGGGATGCGCGGGGCGTCGCGCTGCTCGGCCTGCTCGCCGCCTGCGACACCGAGCGCCCCCAGGCGAAGGCCGAACCCGGCCCGGCCCCCGCCGCGACGACGGTCGTGGCCTGGGGCAGCACCCGCGGCCAGGCGTCGCCGCCGGTGATCGAGCGCCCTGTCGCCGGCCTTTCGGCTGACCCTGCGCCCGCGGGGGTCGAGACCCCTGCAGGCGCAGCCGAGCACAACGCCACGGTCTACCCCGGGGCCGAAGAGCTGTGCGGCGACGGGGTGGTCAACGACCTCGCCCGCCGTGAGGCCGGGGTGACCGCCGAGCTCTGCATCGAGCTCGACGGAACGGCAGACGCCTTCGCCACCTACAAGTTCAGCGACCGCTACGACCGTGATGATCACTTCACCATCGCGAGCCTGGGTGACCTTGACGGCGACGGTGTGCACGAGCTGGGGGCGGGGCTGAAGTCCGACGCGCTCCTCACCTCTGAGGTCTACGACCCATGGACCGACGAGTGGATCCGCGAGTATAGCGACCGAGGCAGTGTGCTGGTGCTGCCCGGCCCGCTGAGCCCGACGACCTTTGGTGATCCCACACGCACCTTTAGCCTGCCCGAGGCGGTCTACGGGGTCGACACCGCTGATCGCATCGGCGCCGGTCTCGCCGGCATGGGTGACCTCGACGGCGATGGTTATGGCGAGCTCATCTTCGGAAACCTGGGCAGCCCCGATATGGTTTGGCTGGCCTCGGGGCCGGCCTTCACCGACATGGCCGAGGCGCAGCTCATCTACAGCGAACCGGCGGGGGGCTGCGCTAGCAACGGCGCGGCCAGCAGCCCCGACCTGAGCGGTGACGGCCGCCCCGACGTGGTGATCGGCAACCCCTGCGCCGACCTCGTGCTGGTCTATGCGGGCGCGTCCCTGCGCGAAGGCGCGGGCCTGCCCACGCCAATCGCCCGGCTGCAGAGCGGCCTCGGCTGGCGCGAAGGATTTGGGGGCGGGCTGCACGCCGACGCCGACCTGACCGGCGACGGCGTGGCCGATCTGGTGGTCGCGGCGCCAAAGGCCAACGGTGTTGAGGGTGTCGACCGCCCGCCCTATGTCCTCGTCTACCCCGGGCCGGTGCGGGGCTCGCTGGGGCCCGAGGACGCGGCGGTGCGGCTCACCGCCGAGGTGGTTGACGAGTTCACCGAGGGCATCTCGGGGGCCGGCTGGGCCCTGTCGGCCGGCGACGCCGACGGCGACGGCTACGCAGACCTCGCGGTCGGCGACCCCTATTTTATCGACCGGGCGGAAGACGATGTAGACGCCAGGTTGAGGCTCGGCCGGGTCTCGGTCTTCCCCGGCCCGCTGACCCGCAGCATGCTGCTGAACGAGAGCGCGGCAGAGCTGCAGAGTCAGTCTGTCGACTATCTCGGCGGTCAAGTCGACATGCGCCGCGACTTGGACGGTGACGGGCGCGCAGACCTCTTCATCTCAAGCGGCGTGAACCGGGGCGAGAACTGCACCTGCGGCCCGGGCACGGGTGGTAACAACGAAGCCTACATCTTCCTCGCCCCCTTCGGTGGCCACCGCTTCGCGGCCAGCGCCGAGATCACCTTCCGCAACACCGCGGTCGAAGACTGGGGCAGCCAGGGCGAGGTCACCGGCGACATGACCGGCGACGGCTGG
>JAEUKK010000200.1 GCA_016792625.1 Deltaproteobacteria bacterium
ACGCCCCGCGAGGCCGCGCGCGGGCGCTGCATCAAAGGCCGTGACAGCCGGCGTACCAGACACCGAGCGCGTGGCGGGGCTCACCATACGCACGGGTATGGCCGCGGGAGTTGTGCCGGGGTTCGTTTACAGGCCCTCAGCCCTCGCCATCCCGCATCCGGTAGCCGACGCCGGGCTCGGTGAGCAGCAGCTGCGGGCGCGAGGCCTCCACCTCGACTTTTCGCCGCAGCTCGGCCATGTGCACGCGGACATAGTGCGCGTGGCCGGCGTAGGCGGGGCCCCAGACCTCGCGCAAGATCTGGTCGTGGGTCATCACCCGACCCCGGTGGCGGGCGAGCAGCACCAGCAGCTTGTACTCGATGGGGGTGAGGTGAAGCTCTTGCCCCTCGCGGCGGACGAGGCGGGCGGCTTGGTCGATCTCTAAGGCCCCGACCCGAAGCACGGGGGTCTGTGCGGCGGCCCCTTCGGCCCGCCGGCAGATGGCCCGCATGCGGGCGAGCAGCTCGTTGACCCCAAACGGCTTGGTGAGGTAGTCGTCGGCCCCCGCGTCCAGCGCGACCACCTTGTCATCCTCGCGGCCGCGGGCCGAGATCACCAGCACGGGCACCCCGCTCCACCCGCGCAGCTCGCGCACGAGGTCGAGGCCATCCCCGTCGGGCATCCCCAGGTCGAGCAACAAGACATCGGGGTGATGGGTGGTCAGCATGGCCATCGCCTCGCGCAGGGTGGCCGCCTCGATCACCCGCCAGCCCTGCGCGCTGAGGGCCGCGCGCATAAAACGGCGCAGCGGCGCCTCATCCTCGGCGACCAGGGCGGTTCCGCGCTCATCGGCCATCGTCGTCCTCCGGTGGGGGGTCTCCGCCGCTGGCCGCGCCGGGCGCCGCGGGCACGCCGCCGGGAAGGCGCACCCGAAAACAGGCGCCCCCCTCGGGCAGGCTCTCGGCCTGGATCGAGCCGCCGTGGGCCTCGGCGATGCCCTTGCAGACGGCGAGGCCGAGGCCCGCGCCGCCCGGCGCGCCGCTCTCCCCCTGGGTGAAGCGGGTGAACAGCCGCTCGGGTGGGCCGGGCGGAAGCCCTGGGCCGGCGTCAATGACGCTGATCTCGACCCAGGCGCCCTCGCCACGGGCCCGCAGCGTGATCGGGGCGCAGGCGGGCGTGT
Source organism: Deltaproteobacteria bacterium (assembly GCA_016792625.1). Taxonomy (GTDB): domain Bacteria; phylum Myxococcota_A; class UBA796; order UBA796; family UBA2385; genus JAEUKK01. The sequence goes on from JAEUKK010000200.1 coordinate 1,160, forward strand.
AGCGCACCGCGTTCTCGAGCAGGTTGACGAAGATCTGCTCGGTGACCACCGGATCGACGTGCAACAGCGGGCAATCGGCGCTGACCTCGACCCGCACCGGTCGGGCGCCCAAGGGCCCATCGAGCCGGGCCAGGGCCGAGCCGATCAGCTCGTCGGCGGGCACCCAGTCGCGCCGCAGCCGCAGCGCGCCGGCCTCGAGGCGGCTCAGCTCGAGCAGGTTGCAGAGCAGGCGCTCGAGGCGGGCGGCCTCGTCGCAGATGCCGTCCAGCAGCTCGCCGCGGGCCACTGGGTCAGAAGGGGGCAGGTCACGCAGCGTCGTGGCCGCGCCGGTGATCGAAGCCAAGGGGGTGCGCAGATCGTGGGAGACCGCCGAGAGCACCGAGGACCGGAGCTCTTCGGTGCGCGCCTTGTCCTCCGCCGCGCGGGCCTGCTCGGCGAGCGCGATGCGCAGCAGGGCCGCCGCCACCTGCCGGGCGGCGAGCTCGAGCAGGCCGCGCTGCTCGATGTCCAATGCGCCCGGGCCCGCGGGCGCGACGACCAGCGCCGCCCGCGCCTCCCCCAGCGGCAAGGCGAGGACCTCGGCCCCGGGCAGGTCGGCGGTGCCGCGGCCGGCGGGCCGCTGGTGGTCGACGGCCCATCGGGCGACCGCCTCGTCTTTGGGCTCGAGAAGGCGGCCGGGGGGCTCTGCGGCGATGACGTGCAGCACGCCATCTCCACCGGTGCGCAGCAGCCAGGCCCGGCCGGGCACCAGCTCGGCGCAGCGGGCCACCGCGACGGCGGCCAGGGCCTCGGCGGTGCCCGAGCCCGACAGCGCGCGGCTCAGGGCATAGAGCGCCTGGGTGCGGCGCTCTCGCGCGGCGCTCGCCCGCTCTTGTTGGCGCAGGCGGGTGGTGAGCTCAGACACGCCGAGGGCCACCGCGAACATCGTGGCGAAGGTCAGGATGGACCTGGGGTCTCGCACCGAGAAGGTGTAGAAGGGCGGCACAAAAAAGAAGTCATAGACCGCCACGCTGAGCGCCGCGGCCAGCAGGGCCGGGCCCCGGCCGCCCCGCGCCGCCGCGAGCACCACCGGGGGTAAGAAGAGCAGCTCTAAGTCGGGCAGATCGAGGGTCTCCCGCACGGCGGCCGCCGCCCCCGCGGCGAAGGCCACCGCCCCCACCGCGAGGCCCCAGGGGGCAGGGCCGGTCGGCTCTGCGGCGGCGATGGGCGCCGCCTGGGCGGACCCACCCCCGTCGGCCTCGGTGGCGCCAGTGAGGACATGCACGTCGATGTCCCCGGATGCGCGCACCAGCGCGTCGAGGAAGCTGCCCCGCAGCCGGTCGAGCAGCCGGGCGCGCGTCGGCTTGCCCACCAGCACACGGGTCACGTTCCGAGACCGCGCCGCCGTGATGATGGCCTGGGCGGGATCGGTCGACTGCAGGCGCAGCACCTCGCCCCCAAGGCCCTCGGCTTGCCGCAGGTGGGCCTCTAAGCGGGCCTGGGTCGCGGGCGCGGGCGGCGGTCGACGGGGGTCGTCGACGGTCACCGCGAGCCAGGGGCAGCGCAGCTCGGCGGCGAGGCCGGCGGTGGCCTGCACGAGGCGCCCCGAGGCGGGGGCGGCGCTCAGGCAGACCAGCAGGCGCGGGGTGGCCGGGAGCGTGGCGGCCACGCCGTGATCGGCGCGGTAGGCGCGCAGGTCGTCGTCGACCCGGCGGGCGGCCCGGCGCAGGGCCAGCTCGCGCAGCGCGTGCAGGTTGCCCTCTTGAAAGAAGTGCTGGCGTGCGCGCTCGGCCTGCGCGGGCATATAGACCTTGCCCTGGCGCAGGCGCTCCAGCAGCGTGGGCGGGGGCAGGTCGACCACCTCAATGGTGTCAGCGCCGTCAATTACCGCGTCGGGCACCGTCTCACGCACGGTCACCCGGGTGATGCGGGCCACCGCGTCGTTGAGGCCCTCGACGTGCTGCACGTTCAGCGTGGTGTAGACGTCGATGCCCGCGTCGCGCACCGCCTCGACGTCTTGCCAGCGCTTGGCGTGGCGGCTGCCCGGCGCGTTGGTGTGGGCCAGCTCGTCGATGAGGGCGAGGCTCGGCCGGCGGGCGAGCAGGCCCTCGAGGTCGAGCTCTTCGAGCAGCTTGCCGCGGTGGCTGAGCGGCCGCAGCGGCAGCTGGGTGAGGCCGGTGATCAGCGCCCGGGTGTCTTCGCGGCCGTGGTGCTCCACCACGCCGATCACGACGTCTTCGCCCGGCCGCCGCGCGCGCTCGCGGGCGGTGGTGAGCATGCGCCAGGTTTTGCCCACGCCCGGCGCGAAGCCAAAGAAGATGGTCAGCCGCCCGCGTTTGGCCGCGCCCTCTTCGGCCTGCACCCGGCGCAGCAGGGCGTCGGGGTCGGGCCGCGGGCGCTCAGCCCCGCCGCTCATCGGCCGCCCACCGCGGGCGCGGGGCAGGCCGTGGCCAGCGCGAGGTTGAGCTGCAGGACGTTCACGCGGGCCTCGCCGAAGATCCCCAGCGCGCGGGGGGCGGTGTGTGCGGTGATGAGGGCGTCGACGGCGGTGGGGCTGCAGGCGCGGGCTGCGGCCACGCGGTCGCGCTGGTATCGCGCCGCGGCGGGGGAGAGGTGCGGGTCGAGCCCGCTGCCCGAGGCCAGCAGCAGCTCGGCGGGCGGCGCGCTGGCGGTGGGGTGGGCCGCCCGCAGCGCCGCGTGCCGCGCGGCCACCGCCGTGTGCAGGGTCGGGTTGCTCGGGCCGAGGTTGCTGCCGCTCGAGGCGGCGGGGTCGTAGGGGGTCGCGGTGGCCGAGGGCCGCGACCAGAAGTGGCCCGGGTCGTCGAAGGGCTGGCCGACCAGCGCCGCGCCGCGGACCTCACCGTCGACCCGGAGTAGAGAGCCGTTGGCGAGATCGGGGAGCAGGAGCTGGCTCAGCACGGTGATGCTCAGCGGGTAGATGAGGCCGCAGAGCGCGGTCAGGGGGATGGTGAGGAGGAGGGCGGGGCGGAGGGTCGACCACAGCGTGGACAGCATGGGGGCTCCGGGGCTCAGACCAGGCCGGATCGGGTGAGGATCAGGTCGATGAGCTTGATGCAGGGGAAGGGGAGGATGACGCCACCGAGGCCAAAGACGAGCAGGTTGCGGCTGAGCAAGGCGGCGGCCGGCGCCGCCCGCACCTGCACGCCCCGCAGCGCCACGGGGATGAGCCCGATGATGATCAGGGCGTTGAAGATCACCGCCGAGAGCACCGCGCTGGTCGGCGATCCAAGCTGGAGCAGGTCGAGCGCGCCGAGCGCCGGGTAGGTGCTGACGAAGGCCGCGGGGATGATCACGAAGTACTTCGCGACGTCGTTGGCGACGCTAAAGGTGGTGAGCGCGCCGCGGGTGATGAGCAGCTGCTTGCCGATCTCGACGATGCGCAGCAGCTTGGTGGGGTTGCTGTCGAGGTCGACCATATTGCCGGCCTCTTTGGCCGCCTGCGTGCCGGTGTTCATCGCCACGGCCACGTCGGCTTGGGCCAGGGCCGGCGCGTCGTTGGTGCCATCACCGGTCATCGCGACGAGGTGCCCCTCGGCCTGCAAAGACCGGATCATCGCCAGCTTGGCCTCGGGGGTGGCCTCGGCGAGGAAGTCGTCGACCCCGGCCTCGGCGGCGATCGCCGCGGCGGTGACCGGGTTGTCGCCCGTGATCATCACCGTGCGGATGCCCATGCGCCGCAGCTCGGCGAAGCGCTCGCGAATGCCCCCCTTGACGATGTCTTGGAGCTGGATGACCCCCAAGACCGCCGCCCCGTCGGCCACCACCAAGGGGGTGCCGCCGGCCCGGGCCACCTGGTCGACCAGCGCGTCGACCGCGGGCGGCATCACCCCGCCGAGCGCCTGCACATGGCGGCGGACCGCGTCGGCCGCGCCCTTGCGGATCTGCCGGGTGGCGGTGTCGACGCCGCTCATGCGGGTCTGCGCGGTGAAGGGCACGAAGCGGGCCCCGAGCTCGTCCAGCGCGCGGCCCCTCAGGCCGTGGCGCTCCTTGGCCAGCACGACCACGCTGCGCCCCTCGGGGGTCTCGTCGGCGAGCGAGGCGAGCTGCGCGGCCTCGGCGAGGTCGTCTGGGCGCACCCCCGGGGTCGGCAGCAGCGCGGTGGCCTGCCGGTTGCCGAGCGTGATGGTGCCGGTCTTGTCGAGGAGCAGGATGTCCACATCACCGGCCGCCTCGACCGCCCGGCCTGAGGTGGCGATGACGTTGGCTTGCACCATCCGGTCCATGCCGGCGACGCCGATGGCCGATAGCAGGCCGCCGATGGTGGTGGGGATGAGGCAGACGAGCAGCGCGACCAACACGGTGAGGGAGACGACCTCACCCTGGCCGCTCTGGGCCACCGCGAACTGGGAGAAGGGGAGCAGTGTGGCGGTCGCGAGCAAGAAGATGATGGTCAGGCTGGCGAGCAGCACGTCGAGCGCGAGCTCGTTGGGGGTCTTGGTGCGGCGGGCGCCCTCGACCAGCTGGATCATGCGGTCGAGGAAGCCCCCGCCGGGGTCGGCGCTGACCCGCACCACCAGCCAGTCTGACAGCAGGCGGGTGCCGCCGGTGACCGCCGAGCGGTCGCCGCCCGACTCGCGGATCACCGGCGCGCTCTCGCCGGTGATCGCGCTCTCATCCACCGCGGCGATGCCCTCGATGACCTCGCCGTCGCAGGGGAGCTGCTCGCCGGCCTCGACCCAGAGCACGTCACCTTTGCGCAGCGCGGCCGAGCTGACCGTCTGCAGGGCGGCCCGGGCCGCCGGGTCGCGGCCCAGCGCGCTGAGATCGGCGTCAGGCAGGGCGCGTCGGGCCGGTACGGCCTGGCGGGCCCGGCGCAGGGAGTCGGCTTGGGCTTTCCCGCGGCCCTCGGCCATCGCCTCGGCGAAGTTGGCGAACAGCACGGTGAACCAGAGCCAAGCGCTCACCATGAGGATGAAGGCGGGCGGGGCGTCGCCGGCGCCGGTGGCCGCTGCGTGCACAAAGAGCAGCGTGGTGAAGGCCGAGCCGACCTCGACGACGAACATCACCGGGTTGCGGATCATGCGCCGGGGGTCGAGCTTGCGCACCGCTTCGACGGCAGCGGCGGCGGTGAGGGCGCGCAGGGAGGGGGCAGCGGGGCGCGGCGCGGGGGCCGTTGCAGGTTCAGCGGACATGGCTCACCTCGGGACCGGTGGAGAGGTGCTCGGCGGCAGGGCCCAGCGCGAGGGCGGGCAGGAAGGTCAGGGCGCCCATCAGCAGGATGGTGGCGGCGACCAGACCCGCGAACAGAGGGGTGTGGGTGTCGAGCGTGCCCGGACCAGGGGCCTGCCGGCGCTTCTGGGCGAAGGCCCCGGCGAGGGCCAGGGTCGGGATGATGACCCCCCATCGGCCGATCGCCATGGCGATGCCCAGCCCCACCGCCAAGAAGGGGCCGCTGGCCGTCAATCCGCCGAAGGCCGAGCCGTTGTTGTTGCCGGCCGACGACCAGGCGTAGAGCAGCTCAGAGAAGCCGTGGGGACCGGGGTTGGCCAGCGCGCCGGTGGCCTCGGGGCGCAGCACCGAGAGGGCGGTGCCCATCAGCACGGTGGCCGAGGGCAGCAGCAGGGCGATCACGACGAGCTTCATGTCGCGCGGCAGCAGCGCCTTGCCATAGAGCTCGGGGCCGCGCCCGACCATGAGCCCGGCGAGGAAGGCGGCCAGGGCGGCGTAGAGCACCGCGCCGCTCAGGCCGACGCCGACCCCGCCAAAGACGACCTCGCCGAGCTGCATCAACCACATCGGGCCGAGGCCGCCCAGCGCGGTGAAGCTGTCGTGCATGGCGTTGACCGAGCCGTTGCTCGCGGCGGTGGTCGCGACGGCCCACAGCCCGCTCTGGGCCACGCCGAAGCGCAGCTCTTTGCCTTCGAGGTTGCCCATGGGCGCGTCGATCGCCACCGCATCGGGGCCCAGGGCGGCCAGCGCCGGCGGCAGGCCCGCCTCGGCCCACAGGGTCAGGGCGAGCACCGGCAGGAACAGGGCGGTCATCGCCCCGAGCAGGGCCCAGCCTTGGCGCCGGTCGCCGAGCAGCGCGCCGAAGCTCAGGCACTGGGCCATCGGCAGCAGCAGGATGGAGATCAGCTGCAGCAGGTTGGTCCAGGGGCTCGGGTTCTCCAGCGGGTGGGCCGAGTTGACGTTGAAGAAGCCGCCGCCGTTGGTGCCGAGCTGCTTGATCGCCACTTGGGCGGCCGCCGCCCCGCGCGCGAGGGTGCGCGTGCCGGCGTCATCTTCGAGCAGGGTGTGGGCCAGAGGCCCGGCCAAGGTCGAGACCACCCCGCCCGCCACGAGCAGCAGCGCGAGCGCCCCGGATAGGGGCAGCAGCACCCAGAGGGTCAGCCGCAGGGTGTCGGCCCAGTAGTTGCCCAGGCGGCGACCGTCCGACCGCCGCATGCCCCGGCCCAGGGCGCCGAGCACGGCGAGGCCGCTCGCCGCTGAGAGGAAGTTCTGGCTGGTCAGCGCGAGGCCCTGGGTGAGGTCGCTCATCGTGGTCTCGCCGCCATAGGCCTGCCAGTTGGTGTTGCTGGCGAAGCTGATCGCGGTGTTCCAGGCGACGAAGGGGTCGACCGGGCCGAGGCCGGCGGGGTTGAAGGGCAGCGCGCCCTGCAGCCGCTGCACCCCGTAGACGAAGAGGGCGCCCAGGAGGTTAAAGACGACGAGGCTGCCCGCGTAGCGGGCCCAGCCCATATCTTCGTCTGGGTCGATCCCCAGGCGGCGGAGCAGGCCCTGGTCGAAGGTGCGCAGGGCCCGCGCCCAGGGCGGAGGGTCGTCGGAGAGGGCGGCGGTCAACAGCCCCGCCACGGGGAGGGCGAGGGCGAGGGTGAGGCCTAAGGTGAGGGCCACGCTGAGCAGGTCGAGGGCGGTCATGAGAGGCGCTCCGGGACGAGCAGGGCGATGAGGAGGTAGATCAAGAGGGCCAGCGCGAGCAGCCCGGCGAGGGCAGAGAGGGCGGTCATGCGGTGATCCGGTCGCAGGCCGAGATGAGGCCAGCGCAGGCCGCGGCCAGCGCGGCGAAGGCGAGGAGGGCGAGCAGGTCCACGGGGTCTCCCGGTCAGGGTGCGATGGAGGGGCAGGGGGCAGGCGGAGGGCAGGGCGCAGGGGTGGTCTGCAGCTCGGTCAGCAGCCAGAGGAGGAGGCCCGCCAAGACGGCGGCCAGGCCGAGCGTCAGGTCATGCGCGGAGGGGGGGCGCGATCCCGTCGGAGGCATTCGCTCAGCGCCAGGCCGTGAGGCCGAGGGTGAGGGTGGTCTGTTGTTCGGCGGCCGGCGCGCCCGGCGCGGCGGCGGTGGCCTGGTCGTCGTAGAACATCGGCCCGCCCGCGCGGTCGTGGCGGCCCTCGAGCCGCACCGAGAGTGAGGGGACGGGGCGGTGGTCGAGGGTCAGGGTGCCCGACGAGACCCAGGGCGCCGACCAGAAGATCGGCGCGGCGGACTGTTGGCCCCGCGCGGCAGGCTGCTCGGTGAACAGATCGGCCCGCCCGGCCACGACCAGCTTGGCGTGGGCCTCGACCCGCGCGGCCAGGGCCGCCGCCGCCCAGGTCGACCAGCCCAGCTCACCCTGCTCGCCGCCCACGTCCCCGTGGATGAGCACGGTCAGACGGGGGCTGAGCTGTTGGGTCAGGTGGGCGTCGAGCAGGTGCCGCCACGGCTGACCCTCGGGGCCGCCCTCGGCGCGCTCGACGCCCCCGAAGTAGAGCACCGATAGGCTGCTGCCCTCGGCGCTGCGGACCGCTTGGGCCGAGACCGACGGCGTGTCATTGTTGTCCACCACGCTGTTCCAGCCGTTGGTCAACCACAGCACCCCCTCCCACTGGGGGGAGAGGGCGAGCGAGGCCCGCGCGCCGGTGTGGTAAAAGGGCAGCCCATAGAAGAGGTTGGAGCGCGACCAGGCCCAGTTGTCTTTGACCAACATCGCCTCGGGCCCGATCGGCGAGAGGTAGAGGCCCGCGCTGAGCGAGGCCCGGCCGGTCTGCACGCCGCCATAGGCCTGCTGCAAGGCCCGCCAGAGGGCCGCGTCGGTGCTGGGCGCGCCGCCGGCGCCGGGCAGCGCGGGCTCGGCGGCGGTGTAGGCGGCGGGCGTGGCCCCCGCCTGCAGGGTCAGGCGGCCGATGGGCGCGGCGGGGCCCGCGGCCGGGCGCGCCGCGAGGCCCTCGCCCCAGCGCAGGTCGAGCGCGGCCATCGACAAGGTGATGGTGCCCGGGCGGCTGTCGAAGCCGCGGGCGGCGGTGACCGGGGCCCCGCCAAGGTGGGCCTGGCTGTAGACCTCGACGGCGCCGCCGATGGTGGGTGTGGCCGCGTCTTCGGCGCGGGCGGGTGCGCTGAGCAGCGCGGCGGCGGTCAGGAGCGGGGCAGCGATGCGGTGCGGGGCAGCGGTGTCGTGGGGCATGGGCCCTCCTTGCACCGCTGGGGTACCCGGGGGCCGCGCGCGCCGCGTCTCAAGCTCGGCGCCGGCGGTATCAAGAAAAGATCAAGGTGCGCCTCGCGCGCGCCAGCCCGACCGGAGGGCCGCGGGCGCTCGCCGCCCGCGGGTCGCGCAGCGACCAAGGCGCGCAGCGCCGCGCCCGCAGGGGGGGCGACGGCGGCCTGGGCCGCCGGGGCGCCCAGAGGTATGGGGGTCAGCCGTCGCCGGCTTAGAGCAGGGGCCCGCCCCGGGCCGCGTCGACCGCGTCGAGCAGGGCCTCGCCGGTCGCGGGCAGGCGCAGCTGCACTTGCGCGCCGGGGTTGCCAAAAGCGGCCACAGCACGTCGCAGCGCGCTCACCACGGCCAGCGCGTGCATGAAGGGGGGCTCGCCCACGGCCTTGCTGCCCCCGACCACGCCGGGGTTCTCAGCGCCCTCGAGCAGGGCGACGTGCAGGGCCAGCGGCAGATCCCCCGCGGTGGGGATCTTGTAGGTGCTCGGCCCGGCGGTGAGCAGCCGCCCCGCGCCGTCCCAGCGCAGCTCTTCGGTGGTCAGCCAGCCGAGGCCCTGGGCGAAGGCGCCCTCGACCTGCCCCACGTCGATGGTGGGGACCAACGGGTTGCCCGCGTCGTGCAGGATGTCGACGCGCCGCAGCCGGTGCTCGCCGGTGAGGCCGCAGAGCTCGACCTCGGCGATGGCCGCGCCGTAGGCGTAGTAATAAAATGGCGTACCCTGGCCTTGATCGGCGTCGTATGCGATGCCGGGGGTGGCGTAGTAGCCGGTGGCGGCGAGCGAGATGCGCTCCATCCAGGCTTTGCTGAAGAGGGTCTTGTGGGTCACCCGTGCCCCGGTCTCGGCGTCGTAGACACCGCCGCCACCATAGCGCACCCGCTCGACGGGGCAGCCCAACAGGGTCGCAGCCAGGGGGGTCAGGCGCGCGCGCAGGGTCTGGCAGGCGTCCTGCACCGCCGCCCCGTTGAGGTCGGTGCCGCTGCTCGCCGCCGTCGGGCTCGTGTTGGGCACCTTCTCGGTGCTCGTGCGCATCACCCGCACCGCCGCCGGGTCGAGGCCGAGCTCATGCGCGAGCACCGCGGCGAGCTTGGTGTGCAGGCCCTGGCCCATCTCGGTGCCGCCGTGGTTGAGCTGGGCGCTGCCGTCGGTGTAGAGCAGCACCAGGGCCCCGGCTTGGTTCAGGAAGGACTTGGTGAAGCTGATTCCGAACTTGACCGGGTGCAGGGCCACGCCGCGCTTGCGGTGGGGGCTCTGGGCGTTGAAGGCCGCCGCCGCCGCGCAGCGCCCGGCGTAGTCGGCGTCGGCGGCGAGCTTGTCGATGATGGTGTGCAGGTGGTTGTTCTGCACCTGCTGGCCGTAGGGGGCCCGGTCGCGGCCCGGCCCGCCGTAGAGGTTGCGCCGCAGCAGGGCCAGGGGCTCAAAACCGTGCACTTCGGCGGCGTGGTCGAGCACCGCCTGCATCACCGCCACGCCTTGGGGGCCACCAAAGCCGCGAAAGGCTGTGTTGGATGGGAGGTTGGTTCTGCAGACCTGCCCCACAAATCGCAACGCGGGCACAAAACACGCGTTGTCGATGTGGAAAAGCGCCCGGTCCATCACCGCGCCGGAGAGGTCGAGGGTGGCGCCGCCGTCGCTCCACAGCTCGACCTCGAGGCCCAAGAGGTCGCCCTCGGCGGAGAAGCCCGCCCGGTAGCGCGCCCAGAAGGGGTGGCGCTTGCCGGTCTGGCGCATGTCTTCGCCGCGGCGCAGCCGCATGCGCACGGGGCGGCCGGTCGCCCAGGCCCCGAGCGCGGCGAGGCAGGCCGTACCGCTGGCCTGGGACTCTTTGCCGCCAAAACCGCCGCCGAGGCGGGGCACCTCGCAGCTGACCATGGCGCTCGGCAGACCGAGCACGCCGGCCACCTCGCGCTGCACCTCGCTGGGGTGCTGGGTGCTAGACAAGACCCGGAAGCTACCGCTCTCTTCGAGCAGCACCAGGGCGGCTTGGGTCTCGAGGTAGAAGTGGTCTTGGCCGCCGGTGGCCAGGCTGCCCTCGACCCGCAGGGGGGCCTCGTCGATGGCCGCGCCGGGCGCCCCGCGGCAGATGGTGTGCGGGGCGGTGAGGAAGCTGCCCGCGTCAAGGGCCTCGGCGATGCTGAGGATGGCGGGCAGCGGGTCAATCTCGGCTACGACGAGGGCAGCGGCGGCGTCTGCGGCCTCGAGGCTGGTGGCCAAGATAAGCGCGAAGGGCTGGCCGACGAAGGAGAGGAGGTCGGCGGCGAGCACGGGCTCGTCCTGCACCACGGGGCCGATGGCGTTGTGGCCAGGGATATCGGCGGCGGTCAGCACCCGGATGACCCCAGGCGTCGCGCGGGCCGCGCGCAGGTCGAGGGCCCGCAGCCGACCATGGGCGAGGGGGCTGGTGACCGCGCGGGCGATGAGGCAGCCGGGCGGGTCGGGCAGATCATCGACGTAGAGCGCGCTGCCGCGCACGTGCAGGTGCGCGCTCTCGTGCGGGGCCGGCTGGTGCAGGGGGTCGGCGGCGGGGGTGCGCGGCGCGTTCATGGGCGGGCTCCGGGGGCGGCGTCGAGGGCCAGCGTGCCGGTGTGGCGGAGGTCGAGCGCGGCGGCGCCGGCCCGCAGGCCGTCTTTCTGGCGCTCGAGCAAAAAGCCGAGCAGCAGGTTCTTGGCGACCCGCATGCGGTAGCTGGCGCTGCCCCGGTGGTCAGAGAGGGGCCGCAGCTCGGCCTCGAGGGCCGCGGCGGCCGCGCGCACCGAGGATTCGTCGAAGGTGGCGCCGACGAGGGCATCTTCAGCGCCCCGCGCGCGCAGGGGGCGCGGCCCCATGCCCCCATAGGCGAGGCGGGCGCGCTCGACCCGCCCGCTGGCGTCGAGCTCGAGGTGGAAGGCCGCGGCGACGGTAGAGATGTCGAGCTCGCGGCGGCGGCTGAGCTTGAATGCCGCTTGGTGCGCCCGCGGACCCGGAAGGGGGACGCGGATATGGGTCAGCAGCTCGTCGGGTGTAAGGGCGGTGCTGCGGTAGCCCGTCCAGAAATCATCGGCGGGGATGCTGCGGGTGCCGCTGACCCGTGCGGCGACCAGCTCGGCGCCCAGAGCGAGCATCACCGGGGCCAGATCGCCGATCGGCGAGGCGGTGCAGAGGTTGCCCCCGATCGTGCCGCGGCTCTTGATCGCCCGCGCGCCGAAGTAGCGCAGCATGCGGTGCAGCGCGGGGATGCTGTGCTCGGTGGCATCTTCGAGGTCGGCGAGGCGCGTGGTGGCCCCGACCACGAGCGTCTGGCCCTCGACCCAGGCCCCGCGCAGCGCAGCGATGGCCTCGAGCGAGAGCAGGGCCGGCCAGCGGCGGCCCTTCAAGGTGACCTCGAGCCCCAGATCGGTGGCCCCGGCGACCACCCGGGCCGCGGGATCGGCGGCGCGCAGGGCCAGGGCCTCGTCGAGGGTGGCCGGCTGGTCGAAGCGCTCGCCGTCGCGCACCACGTGCAGGGCGGCGGCGGGCGCCGGGCTGCACAAGGCGGCGGCGAAGCGGTCGGCGGGGCGGGAGCCGGCCACCGCGTCGAGGGCCTCACGAATGGGCCGGTAGCCGGTGCAGCGGCAGAGGTTGCCGGCGAGCTGGTCTTCGCGGCGCCAGCCCGGGGCGGCGAGGGTCGGGCGGTAGGTGGCCTCAACTAGGCTCATCACGAAGCCGGGGGTGCAATAGCCGCACTGGCTGCCCAGGGCGGCGACCATGGCCGCCTGGGCGGGGTGGGCAGCTTCGCCGGCCTGGGTGAGGCCCTCGACGGTGAGCACCGCGCGGCCGTGCAGGCTGCCCAACAGCAGGATGCAGCTGTTGGTCGCGCGGAAGATCGGCCCCTCGGCGCTGTTGTCGGCGATGGCCACCGCGCAGGCGCCGCAGTCACCCTCGGCGCAGCCCTCTTTGCTGCCCGTGCGGCCGGTGGCGCGCAGGTACGAGAGCAGCGTGGTGGTGGGCGCCCAGCTCTGGGGGCGCTCAAGCTCGCCGTTCAGGGTGAAGCAGAGCGCGTCGGCGCTCAGCGATGGGGGCGCAGCGGCGGTCGGGGTCGTCATGCGGCGGGCTCCAGGGTCGGGGTCTAACCGCGCCCGCCGGCCCGGGGACGCCGCGCCTCTGCCATCAGGGGGTGGGCCAGACCCGGGTCTGGTTCAGCGTGTTCTTTTCGACAAAGGCGGCCTGTAGGTCAATGTCGGCGCGGTTCGCCACCGCGAGCAGGTAGTTGAGCACGTCGACCAGCTCATGGCCCAGCGCGGCCTGGCGCGCGGCGCGGCCCTCGGGCGGGGCGGCCTGCCAGCGGCGGGCGGCCTCGTAGACCTCGCCGAGCTCTTCGCCCATGTGCAGCAGGCAGGTGCGCATATCTTCGCGGTCCCAGCCTTGGCGCCCTTCGAGCGCGAGGATGAAGGCCTGCAGCGCGGGGAGGTCGCCGGGGGCCTGCAGGTGAACCAGGGGGCGTGCGGTGGGGTTCTCGCTCATGGGGCCTCAAGCTCGGGGATGGTGGGCGCCCAGGCCGTCCCCCGGCCGGCGAGGGCCCGGCCGTGCAGGTCGTCCCACAGGTAGTCGATCAGCGCGCAGCCGAGGCAGATCAGGCAGAGGCGGCCGAGCCGGCGCAGGTAGAGCAGGGCGCGTCCGGGGCCGGCGCTCGGGTCGCCGGGGGCTGCGGCCCCCTGCCAGGCCCGCAGGGGCGCGTCGGCCCAGGGCAACATGGCCGCGCCCAGCAGCACGAGACGGGGGAAAAGGCCCAACAGCGCGCCAATCACGACGGGGAGCACCGCGAGGGCCAAGCAGAGCCGGGCCGCGCGCAGGGCCGCGCGGGCGCCGTGGGTGGCGGCCAGGGTGCGGTCACCCCGGGCGGCGTCGGCGGGGCCTTGCCAGACCATCGCGGCGAAGCTGAGGCTGGCCATGGTCAGCGCGCAGCCGAGCAGCGCCAGGGGCAGGCGGGGGTCGTCGGGGCGGCCGACGAGCAGGTAGCCGGCCAGCGGGGTGAGACCGCCGTAGCCGACGGCGTTGGTGAGGGGGCCGGCGAGGGGGTGGCCCTTCCAGGCCGCGGCGGGGTGGGAGTAGGCCACGGCCAGGGCGGCGCAGCCCAGCGCGCAGAGGGCGGGCCCGGGCCCCGCCGGGGCGGCGAGCAGGGGGCAGGCGAGCAGGGCGAGGGCGGAGAGCGGGCCGGCGGCGGCGGGCGGCGGATCGGGCGGCCCGCCGAAGAGCACCGGGCCGTCGTCTTGGTCGCGGACCGCGTTGAGCCATAGCGCGCCGGCGTGCAGGGCTGTCCAGGCGAGAATGAGCTGCAGCAGGCCAATCACGCCGGTCAGCGGGGCGGCGAGCGTCCAGTGGCCGAGGCCCCAGCCAAAAAGTAGCAGCCCGATGAGCGGCGGCCACATGCGCGGGCGGGCGAGGCGGAGCAGCCGAAGGGCGACGGGCGCGGCCGCGGTCGGGACGGACGGGGCGGTCGGGGTGCGCATCCGGCGGCAGCTCCAACGGGCGGGTCGGCTATCGCGGGGGCGCGCGCCGCGGCGCCGGTCGTGTGGGGGCCGGCCGGCCCGGTGCGGCCCCGCCTGCAGCGGATAGGCTCGGGGTCCCCGTCGTCGAGGTCTGCGCCGCAGCATGCTCCGCTGGCCCGCCGCCCTCTCCCGACCGCTCGCCGCCTCGGGTCTCGCCGCGGGCCTGCTGCTGGCCGGGCCCGCCGCCCGCGCGGACCAGGACGAGGGCCGGGTCTGCGCGGTGCGGGTGGTGGGGCCCGAGGCCAAGGGCAACGTGCTGGACGGTGATCCCGACCTGCCGCCCTTGGTGGCGGGGGCCGAGGGCCTGCCCGCCCGCCGCCAGACCGAGCTGCAGGCCCGGGGCGCGCTGTCGGGCCCCCTGCCCGGCTGGTGGCGCGTGGTGCCGCTGGCCCGCGCCATTTTCCCCTGCCCGGCCGCCGAGGGCTGGCGGCCCGCCGCCGAAGCCGAGCGCCTGCGCGGCTGGTTCGCCGACCAGGGCTGGCTGGACGCGGCGGTGCAGGTCCGGGCCGAGCCCTGGCGGGGCCGGGGCGGCGCGCGGGCCCGGCGGGCCGAGCTGCTGCGCTTCGAGGTGCGGGCGGGCCTGCGCTACCGGCTGACCAGCGCCCAGCTCGCCGTCGAAGATGAGCTGCCTGAAGCTCTGCTCGACGAGCTGCGGGCGCTGATGCCCCGGGTCGGCGGCTGGGACGGCGCCGCCCTGCGCGAGAGCGCCGAGGGCATGCGCCGGCGCCTGCGCGCGGCGGGCCACCCGTGGCCGCAGGTGATGCACGTGCTGGTCGCCGATCCCGACGCGGCGGACGGCAAGGCCCTGCGCGTCGAGGTCGAGGCCGGCCCGCTCGGGCGCTTCGGCCCGGTCGAGGTGCTGGGCGTGGACGGCCTGCACGCCGAGGCCCTGCGCCGCGCGGTGCGCCCGGGATGGCGGCCGGGCGAACGTTTTGATGGGCGCGCGGTCGACCGGGCCCGCGAGGCGCTCGGCGCGCTCCCCGCCTTCGCGGCGGTCGAGGTCGAGGCGGTGGACGGCCCCGACCGCGCGGTGGTGCCGGTGCGCGTGCATGTGCTCCCTGCCGAGGACATTGACTGGGAGCCGATCGTCCGCGTGGCCAGCGACGCGACGACCTTCTCGGCCGGCGCGGGGGCCCTGGTCCGCGGGCAGCACCTCGGCGGCCGCCTGCTGCGCGGCGAGGCGATGGCGGCGGGCGGCTGGCGCGCCTTCCCCGTCTTCGCTGGGCTCGAGCCCACGGTGCACAACCACGGGCCCTGGGCCGAGGGCGCGGCCGAGCTCGAAGCGGCGCTGCGGCCGGTGCAGGGCCTGGGCCTGCTCTGGGCCCAGCGCGGCCTGCTCGACGCCCAGCGGGGCTACAATGAGCTCGGCGGCGAGGTCGAGGCGGGGCTCATCTGGCGCCCGGCGGCGGGCCTGCGGGTCTCGGCCGCGCCCCAGCTCGGGCTCTGGCGCACCTTCGCCTATGACCGCCAGCTGCCCTTTTACGAGCCCTGGTTCGGCGGGGTCGGCAGCACCGCGCCGATGGGGGGCTACGCGCGCCCCCAGTTCCGCGAGCGGGCGCTGCTGGTCGGGCCCCACCTTCGCCTCGAGTGGGCCCGGGGCGGCGGGCCCGGGGCGCCAGAGGCCGGCTTCGGGCTGGTGCTCGACGCCGAGCCGATCGGCTGGGCCGACGGCGACCGCTTCGGTCGAGGGGAGGGGAAGATCACGCTGTCGACGCCGCTCTCGTCGCGCTGGTGGCTGAGCGGGCGCGCGGCGGCCAGCGCGCTGCGCTGGGCAGAGGGCGAGGACGTGCCGGGCGTGCTGCACCTGCGCAGCTTCTTGGGCGGCTGGGGATCGGTGCGGGGATGGGGCTACCGCGCGCTGTCTTCGCCGGGGTGGGACGGCGCTTCGCGTGACCTGCGCATCGGCGGGGACCTGATGGGGATGGCGGGGATCGATCTGGGCTACCGCCTCGCGCCGGGCTGGGAGCTGCGCACCTTTGGCGACGTGGGCCGCACATTTGAGACCCTGCGCGACGCGCGGGGCCAGAGCGGCGAGGTGCTGCGCGGCGTGCACCTCGCCGACCTGCAGCCCACGGTCGGCGGGGGCTTCAGCCTGCCCTCGCCCCTGGGCCAGCTGACGGTGGCCGTCGCCTACCTGCTGCGGCGCGAAGATCAGCTGCCCGCCTATGATCCCTTCCCCTTGGCGGTGCATTTGGTGCTGGGCACCCCACCCTGAGCCTCGCGGGGCGCCTCGCGTGCGCTAGGCGGGCGGGCCGGCGGCGCGCAGCGCCGGTCGCGCAGCGACCGAGGGCCCCCGGCCCGAGCCAGGCCCGAGCGCCGCCGACCGCCCCAGGCGGGCGGGGCGCCCCGAAATCCAAACAGACCCCCTCGGTCGGCGCGCTTAGGGGAGGTTGAACTCGAGGCGGTAGTAGCTGTCGCCGAGGCCGGTGCAGCTCGTGTGCCAGACCCACTGGGCGCCGGTGCTGAGCAGGCTGGTCGGCTGGTTGCCCCAGAAGCTGCTGACGTTCGCCGCGCTGCAGGGGATCGGCCGCGTCCAACCGCTGTCGTCGAAGCCGACCGCGTACCAGTTGGTGGCGGTGGTGTTGTCGACCATCACAAAATCGCGGCCCGTCCAGTAGGTGAGCGCGCCGTTGACACGGACGGTGGCCAAGAACCCGGCGATGGCCGCGCCGGTGTCTTGGGCGTAGGCGGCAAACACGTGGTCGCCGCTGTCGAGGGTGAGCGTGATGGTGTCGACGGTGTTCCAGCCCGCGTAGGGGCCATACGAGACCCCATCGACATAACCCCGCCACACATCGTCACCGGTCGCGCTGATCGAGATGGTGTAGGAGATCTCTTCGCAGTCGGTGATGCCGTCGGCGTCGGCGTCATAGCCCTCGTCGTAGGCGCCGTCGCAGTCGTCGTCGAGCGCGTTGCAGACCTCGGCCGCGCCGGGGTTGACCCCGAACAGACCGTCGTCACAGTCGGTGCTGCTCGCCACCGTACCCGCCGGGGCGGTGCAGGCCGAGCGGGTGGTCGGGCCACCATAGCCGTCACCATCCCCGTCGACATACCAAGTCGCGGCGCCGATGCGGCCGGGGTCGGCGTCGTCGACGAGCCGGTCGCAGTCGTCGTCGATGCCGTTGCAGCGCTCGGCGGCCAGCGGCGAGATGGCCGTGCTGCTGTCATTGCAGTCGGTGCCATCGCTGACATAGCCCGCCGTGGGGCCGCAGGCGGCGGTGGCCGCGCCGCTGGCCCCAAAACCGTCGCCGTCGGCGTCGGGGTAGAGCGTGATGCCGCCGGTCAGGCTCGGGTCGCTCGCGTCGACCAGGGCGTCGCAGTCGTCATCGTAGCCATTGCAGCGCTCGGCCGCCGCGGGGTTGACGCCGGTGACCCGGTCGTCGCAGTCATCGTCATTGGACACCGTACCGGCGGTGGGCCCGCAGGTCGTGACCGCGCTGGCTGGGTCACCATACCCGTCACGGTCTGCGTCGGTGTAAGCAGTGGTGCCGCCGGTGAGCGAGGCGTCGGCGGTGTCGATCAGGCTGTCACAGTCATCGTCGATGCCGTTGCAGCGCTCGGCCGCGGCGGGGTTGACCGCCAGCGCGCCGTCGTCGCAGTCGAGGTCATTGGTCACCGCGCCGGCCGGCAGGGTGCAGGCGACCACCGGCCGCAGCGGGTCGCCGTAGCTGTCACCATCGCCATCGGTGTAGAAGGTCATCGCGTCAATGGCGTCTGGCTCGTCAATGTCGCCGTCGCAGTCGTCGTCGACGGTATTGCAGGCCTCGGCTGCCTCGGGGTTGACCCCGTCGTTGGCGTCGTCACAGTCGCCGTTGCGCTCGGCGTAGCCGGCGGGCGGGGCGCAGGCCGAGGTGCTCGCGGCGCTGCCCCAGCCATCACCGTCGAGATCGGCCCAGTAGACGGTGTTCACGTCTTCGTCGACCGTGCCATCGCAGTCGTTGTCGACCTCATCGCAGACCTCGTCGAGGCCCGGGGCGGCCTCAGCGTTGCCATCATCGCAGTCATCGGCGTTCTCGACGAGGCCCGCGCTCGGCCCGCAGGCCAGCACCGGGGCCTCAGGGTCGCCCGCGCCGTCGCCGTCGGCGTCAGCATAGAGGGTGATGCCCACGCCATCGTCGATCTCGCCGTCACAGTCATTGTCGACACCATCGCAGGCCTCTTCGGCGCCGGGGAAGGCGGCGGGGTCGCCGTCATCGCAGTCGGTGCCGCTGGGCGCGGCGCCCGGCGGGGCCTCGCAGGCGCGGGTCGGGGCCTCGGGATCACCAAAACCGTCGCCGTCGGTGTCGAGGAACCACTCGCTGTCGACGTCTTCGTCGACGAGGCCATCGCAGTCGTTGTCGATGCCGTCGCAGAGCTCGACCGCGCCGGGGCTGACCGCGGCCTCGTCGTCATTGCAGTCTTCGTCGCCGAAGAAGCCGTCGCTGTCGTTGTCTTCGCCGGACTGCAGCGCTTCGCCGTCGAGCTCACCCTTGGTGGGGTCGCCCGGCGTGCGGCAGGCCACAAGGGAGCTGAGGGCGAGCAGCAGGCTCAGATGGAGGCGGGGGGACATGGGCGCTCCGGGGCGAGACATAGGGGGAGGAAGAGATGCGGAGGGGGTCGGTCGCTCAGCGGGATGATGCTGACCCATTGGGTGCGGGGCGGCGATGGGCGACGGGAAGACTGGACGACCGAGAGACCGGGAGAGGTGGGGCAGGCCCGGCGGCGGGCGCTCAGAGGTCGATGCCCGAGAGGCCCTCGGCCACCGCGCCGAGCAGCTCGCCGCCCAGCTCGGCCACCGCGCCGATCACCTCGCCGATGTTCGCCAGGCCGTCGAGGCCCTCGGGCAGCAGCTCGGCCCCGCCCTCGGCGACGAGCAGGGCGGCCTCGGCGCCGCTGGTGGTGGTAGAGCCCGCGCCTTGGGCGTCGATCTGGTCGGGCAGCCCACCAGAAAGGGGGTGACCGCCGTCGGGATCGACGGGCAGCGGCTGCATCTCGACGACGGCGGCGTGCGGCAGCGGCGCGTAGAGGTGGGGGAAGAGCGCACTGCCGCGCGAGACCTCCCACACCAAGGCGCCGGGGGGCAGGCGGGCCGGCGCGACCCGCAGCAGCAGCAGCGGACCTTGGCCGGTGAAGTGGCGGGCCAGCGTGCCCTCGACCTGATCGGCGGCCGAGAGGTGCACGAAGCCATCGGCCAGGTCTACCGGGGCGCCGGCCCAGGCGCGCTGCTGCTGGAGCGTCGCCCACTGCGCGGGGCTGACGATCTTGTAGACCCAGCGGTCGCCGGCGTCGGGCCGGGCGCTGGGCGCGGCGGGGGAGGGCGAGGGGTCGGGCACGGGCGCTCCGGGGCTGGGTCGCGCCTATCGTGCCACGCGGCGGCCGCGGCCTGCAGCGGTTTCCCGTCGCTGACCCCCATGGCGACGGCCCACCCCCTGCGCGGCGGGCGGGCCGGTCGTGTGCGGAGCGCGAGGTCGGCTTAGGGGCAGACCTCGTAGGCGGAGTTGTAGCCGTTGTCGGGGATGAAGGTCACGATCCCCTCGAAGCAGCCCGAAGGTGTGCCATAGCCAAAGAACTCCATCACCGGCAGGCCGCCCTCGGTCACCTCGTACCAGAGGGTGTCGGGCGTGGGCTGCTCCCAGGCGCCGCTGTAGGCGCCGCCGGCCGCGGGGATGCTCAGGCTGCCGTCGGTGGCGAGCTGGACCTGGTGGCTTGAGATCGAGCTGGGGGTTAGCTCACACTCCAGGAAGGAGCTGAGGTTCCGCCCGGTGCAGTGCCGGTTGCTGAGCAGCTCGTCGCCGGCCAGCGGGAGCTCGTCGTAGACCAACGTGGCGGTGTCTACCGCGCGGTTGTTGGTCGTGCTGCGCTCGACGCTGGTGGTGCTGACCGTGGCGACGAAGCGCAGGTCGGCGGTGGTGACCGGCAGGGCCATCGGCAGGCGCAGGGTGGCGCTGCGGCCACGGCCGAGGTTGGCCAGGGTGCAGGTGATGATGAGGCCGCTGCGGGCGCAGCCGCTGGGCAGCGCGCCGATCCAGGCCAGGGGGTAGACCGTCGGGCTGGTGCGGGCGGCGGGCAGCTCGAGGCGCACGACCGGCGCGCTGGCCGTCTTCGAGCCGGTGTTGTTGACGATGATGACGACGTCTGCGCTGATCTCGACGGGCTGGGCCTTGGGGGCGGCGAGCGTGACGGTCAGGTCGGCGTGGGCCGAGGCGGCGGGGGCGAGCAGGGCGAGGGCGAGGGCGTGGATCATCGGGGGCTCCGGGCGGCGCGACTGGGGAGCGGGCGCCGCGCCCCGGAGCAAGGGGGCCCCTCAGGCCCGATTTCAGCCGCGCCTCTGCGCGCCGTCGATTTTCTGGCGCCTGTTCAGCCCAGCTCTTTGAGGATGCTCGCGAGGTCTTCGCCCGAACCGTCCAGATCCCAGACGCCATCGTCGGTGCGGGTGGCGGCCCGGGCGGGCCGCGGCGCGGGGCTGGGCGCGGGGGCGCGGGTCGCGGGGGCGCGGACGGCGGGCGCGGGCGCGGCGGCCGGCCGGGCGGGCGCGGGGCTGGGCGTCGCGGGCAGCGCGGCGGGCGCGGCGGCGTCCTCGGGCAGGGGCTCGCGCGCGGCGTCGCGCTGGCGCAGGAAGTACTTCTCGCGGGACTCCTGCCAGCGATGCCAGCGCTCGAAGCTCCACATCCCCTCAGCGGCGTGGGTCTGCAGCACGTTGTTCAGGCGGTTGAGGGTGCCGCCGCGGATGGTGCCCCGGACCGCGTCATTGGCGAGCAGCAGCTCACACTCGGGGAGCCGGGTGCCCAGATCGGCGCGGGGGGCGAGGCGCTGGGTGAGCACGCCGACCAGGCTTTCGGCCAGCGAGGCCGTGATCGCGGGCTGCACCTCGGGCGCAAAACTCTGGATGATCCGGGCGATGGCCTCGGCGCAGGTGCCCGCGTGCAGGGTGGTGATGACGAGGTGGCCGGTCTCGGCGGCGGTCAGCGCGAGCCGGATGGTCTCGGCGTCGCGGACCTCGCCGACGACGAGCACGTCGGGATCCTCGCGCAGGGCGTCCATGAGGCCTTGGTGAAAGCTCGGGGTGTCGCGGCCGACCTCACGCTGGCGGATGAGGCAGCGCCGCGGCCGGAAGTTGATCTCAATTGGCTCCTCGATGGTGATCACGTGCAGGCTGCGGCTGCGGTTGAGCTCCTCGACCAGGGCGGCGATGGTCGAGGACTTGCCTGAGCCGGTCGGGCCCGAGACCACGACGAGGCCGTGGGGGCGGCTGATCAGCCGGCCGACGTCGGGGTGCAGGTTCAGCGACTCGATCGTGGCGGTGAAGGGGTGCAGCAGCCGCAGCGCGATGCCCAGCCCGCGCTGCGAGAACATGACGTTGATCCGACAGCGGACCCCAGCGATGTTCAACGAGAGGTCGGCGCTGCGGCGCAGCAGCAGGCGGTCCCAGGCCTCGTCGCGGAGCAGGCCGCGGACCATCCCCTCGAGCTCGTGCGCGCTCAGGCTCTGCTCGCCCGGCCGCAGCTGGCCTTGAATGCGCAAGGTGGCCGGCAGGCCCGGCTCGAGGTGCAGATCGCTGGCGCCGAGCTGCAGCGCGTGGAGCACGAGGGCGTCGAGGGTCGGCATGGGGCTCCCTGGGTGTGTGGGCGGTGGCGCGGGGGCGCGCGGCGGCTGTCCTGATCTGCCGCAGGCGGCGAAAACATTGCCTCGCGCGGCCCTGCGGCGGATCAGGGGCGTGGTGGAGTGCGCGAAGCGCGCCGCTGCGCCGGGCTTAGCCTCAGGACCACGGCGCACCGAGGGGCGTGGGCGCCGCGCCGACCCACCCGCCGACCGCCCCGGAGCGCAGCATGACCCCGCACAGCAGCCACGACCAGCTCCCGACCGCCCGCCAGCTCATGACCTCGTCGGTGATCCGCTTGCGGGCCGACCTTCCGCTGCTCGAGGCGGCGCATACGCTAGCCCAAGAGGCGGTCAGCGGGGCGCCGGTGGTCGACAAGGATGGCGTCCTGGTCGGTGTGTTCAGCGAGGAGGACGTGATGCGCGCCCTCGCGGCCGCCCTCGTCTACGACCAGCGCGAGGGCACGGTGGGCGAGCACCTGCGCGGCGAGGCGGTGACCGTGGCGCCCGACGCGGGCTTGGTCGACCTCTGCGCGCTGATGGGCGAGCGGCGGGTGAAGCGTCTGCTGGTGGTCGATGAGGGCAAGCTGGTGGGCCTCATCGCCCGGCGCGACCTGATGACCGCGCTCGCCCGGGCGGTCTCGGCGCGCCACCCCCACTTGACCGAGAGCACCTACGAGGCCTTGGCCCGGCGCTGGGGGCTCTGAGCGGGCCGCCCGTCAGGCGCGCAGAGAAGCCTGTCGCACGCCATTCCGGTGCCTGGGGCGAGGGGACGGGAAGGGGGCCGGCGGGGCGCGGTCGGCCCCCTTGCGCGCGCGGCCGCGGGCCCGCGCGGCGCTCCGCCCCGGGGGCGGGATCGCCGCGCGCGCGGCCTTGGTCGCTGCGCGACCGCCGCTGCGCGGCGCGCTCCAGTCGGCCGGGCGCAGGGCTCGGTGTGGGCCGGGCGCCCAGATCGCCGCCGCTTGCACCGGGCGCCCAGACGGGAGAAGCGAGGCCTCCGGCGGGTTGTCGGCGCGGTGGGCTCGCCTGCCCCCGAGGAGGTTCGATGGAGAACGGTGCGCTGGACGATGGTCTCGGCGAAGTACAGGCAGAGCTGAGCCGGCGGGCGCTGCTGCGCGGCGCGCTGGCCCTCAGCGCGGGCGCGCTCAGCCTCGGGCTGCCGGGCCTCGCCGCCGCGGGCACCTTGCGGTCCGAGACCGTCGAGGTCGAGGCAGGCTACCGCTACCACGCGAGCTGGACGGACAGCGCCGGTCGTGGGCAAGAGGTGCGGGCGCGCCTGCCGCGGAAGGCCACCGACGCCGACCTCGACGCGCCTCTGCGCTTCCCGCTCCGGGCCTCGACCGAGGCCCAGGTGCAGGCGCTGCGCCAGTGGTCGCAGGGGCTGCCCGCCGGCGTGCGCCTCATCATCCTCGAGCAGGATCGCGACTCGTTGAAGTACACGGTCGAGGCCCCGACCACGGCGGTCGCCCAGCGCACGCTCAACGAAGCCGGCGAGGTGGCTTTTCGGGCGCTCAAACAATTCGCCAAGCAGAACGGCTTCTTGGTGGACCGCAGCCGGCTGGTGCACGCCGACTACCCCCGCGAGATCCGGACCTCGGCCGGGCCGCTCGGCCCCCTCGCCGAGGCGCTGGGCGAGGGCCTCGCTGCCGAGGGCCCGCGCGGCTTCGCCAAGAAGACGCTGGCATTTTGCCAGTCCATCCCCTACGAGATCCGCAAGACGGGCAAGGACGCCGGCTTCCGCCGCCCGATGTCGGTGCTCGTGCGCAACCGCGGCGACTGCGACGGCAAAGCCGCGCTGTTCTTGTCGCTGTTGCGCGCCCGCCACAGCAACCTGCCAATGGCCGTGATTATCGTGCCAGGGCACGCTTTGGTCGGCGTCGGGCTCAAGCCGCTGAGCGGCGAGCAGAGCCTGCGCGCCGGCGGCGAGCAGCTCGTCGTCATGGAGCCGGTCGGCCCGGCCCTGCTGCCGATCGGCCAGCCTGGTGAGTTGTCAAAGAACGCGCTGCGCGCGGGCGAGTACGATCTGTTCTGGGTGCCGGCGGTCTGAGCGGCTTGGCCCCGGCCCGCCCGCGCCCACATGGGGCTGCGGGCTTCGGGCCGGGGCGGGGCCGCTCAGCCGCAGCTCACCCGGCCGCCCCGGAGCACGCAGGTGGACTGGCCGCCGGTCTCGGGCACCTGGACCGCCGCGGTCATGGGCACTTGGCCCTCGAGCACGAGCTGGCAGGCGCCGGGCCGGATGGCGGCGAAGCGCGCCACCGTGTCGCTGCCCGAGAGCCGGCTGCGCCACTGATCGGCCCCGCAGCGGAGCGCGACCTCGGCGATGGGCACGTCGCTGTTGAGGCGCACCGTGTAGGCGACGAGGCCGGCGCCGGGCGCGCCCACCGGGGGCTGCTCACCGCAGAGCTTGCCGGTCAGCTGCGCCACATAGGCCAGCTCGGCGTCGCCTGCCGCCCGGTCGGTGGCCGCGTAGACCGCCGACGACTGCGCGCAGGAGCGGTCGCCCAGCGACCAGGCCAGCAGCAGGTCAGACCAGCGCATCAGCGCTTGCGCCTTGTGCAGGTTGTGCGGATCAGCGGCCAGCAGCGCCGACACCGGCGCCGCGAAGCGCTCGGTCTCGCGGGCGCCGGTGGCCGGGTTGGTGTAGCGCGCCACCAGCTGGAGCTGCTGGTCGCGGCCGGCGCCCCGCAGCTTGAGGTCCTGCAGGAAGAGCTGCGTGGTGCCCGCGGCGAAGTGTATCGGCTGCACCTCGGCGGCGACGGTCGACGACTCTTCGCCATAGAAGCGCTGCATCGCGAGGTCAGGGGGCAGCTCAAGCGCGAACTGCACATCTTCGGCCACGGTGTGGACCAAGGAGGCGAAGCCGGCGCCGAAGACGCGGTCGACCACGAGCTCGCTGCCCAGGTACACATAGGAGCCGCGGCTGCGCTCGGTGAGCTTGTCGAGCACCGCGTCGTTGAACTCACGCCCGACCCCGACCGCGGTCACCCGCAGGCCGTGCTCGTCGTAGTGGCGCGCCGCGGCCGCGAGCAGGTCGGGGTTGACGCTGCCTTCGTTGAGGAAGGCGTCGGTGAGCAGCAGCACGCGGCGGGCGCGCCCGGCCGCGTCGGCGCGCGCGCTCTGGATGCCGTAGGCGGCGCTGAGCCCGCCGTTCAGGTCGGTGGCCGAGCGCGGGCGCACAGCGCGGACCTCGGCCTTGAGCAGCTCGAGGTCGTCGCGGCCGACCACGAAGCTCTCGACCGGCGCACAGACCTCGCTGTCGAAGAGGACCAAGTCGACGCGGTCGCCGGCCACGAGCTGGTCGATGGCGAGCAAAAGACCGCGCTGGACGTATTCCATGCGCCCATCGGCGGCCATCGAGCCGGAGCGATCAACCACGAGGCTGAGATCGAGCGGCGGCCGCGGGGGGCTCGCGCCGCGCACGGCCAAGGCCACCGAGAGGGTGTCGCCCTGCTGCTCTGCGGCCCCCAGCACGCTGAAGGCGCCGCCGGTCGACGCCGCGGTGTCGAAGGTGAAGTAGTTGAGCAGCTCGTGGGGGCGGACCTGGCCGGTGGTGAAGGGCGCCCCCCGCTCGACGGCCCAGAGCAGGCGCTGCGCGCTGGCGAGGCTCATGCTGTCGTCGTTGCTGAGGAAGACGGTCGCGCCCCAGTCGAGGCGCGGCGTGGGAGGCGGGGGCGGCGCGGCCTCGGCCTTCTTGTTGCTGCGCGGGCGGCGGGTGGCGTAGCCCTCGCCGCCCGCCTTCGCCTCTTCGACAGGCGCCTCAGCGGCGACTGGCGCGGCGGCGGGCGGCGGGGTCGCGCCGGCGTCGGGCTCGGCGGGCGCTGCGGGGGCGGCGTCGGCGAGGGGCTTCGCGGCGGCCGCCGGCTTCGCCGCATCGGCGGTGGTGGGGGCTGGCGGCGGGCCAGCGGGGGCAGCGGCGTCGCCGCCGACCGCCCCCGGCGCGATGGGCGACGCTTGGTCGGCCCGCCCTGCCTTCCCAGCCCCACCGTCATTGGGCAGGGCCTCTGCCTCGTTGACCTGCGCGGGCACGGCGTCTTCGGCTTCGCCCCTGTACCGCGCGCGGGGCGGCGCGGTGATGTCTTTGCGCTTGGGCGTGGCCGTGCCAGCCCCGCTGCCCTTGGTGCCCGCAGCGCCGCTGACCTCAGCGCCGCCGCCGCCGCGGAGCCCCACCGCCTTGTGGGGCGGCGTGGGGCGCGCGCCGCAGTCACGCCGGACCATCGGCGTGCTCGGGCCGGGGCGCGCCGGCGGAGGCGGGATCGGGGCGCGGCTCGCCGCGACCGTGGAGATGAGCCCGACCCCAGCAGGCGGGCTGAGCGGGCGGAGCGGGTCGGCACCGGTGCCGTCATCACCGGGCGGCAGCGGCGGAGCCTCGGGCGGCGTGGGCGCACAGGCCGTGAAGACCGGCAGCGCAGCGAGGGTGAGCAGCGGGATCATCCACTTCATGGGGACCTCTGGGCGGGTGGGCGCCCCAACGCGGGCTGGACCCGGAGCTTACACCCCGCCGCCGGCCGCGGATAAGCTGCGGCACTGACTGTATGTATAGTGCCACGACGCCGATTGGTCAACAAGAACCCAGCAGAACTTTTTTTCTTCGCCAGCACTGGACGTAAGGACCCCTGTCTGGTTATTCAGTACATATGAACATCACGCCTACCTCCACTCCGTCCTCCCCCGCCCCCGAGAGCGCCAGCCCTGGCGCGGCCCCGCGCGCCAAGGCGCCGGGGCGCCGCGGCGGTCGTCCTCCCAAGAACAGCGCCGTTGATGTTGGTCTCGGCGCAGCAGGCGCGGGCGCCGCCCCGCCGCCGGCTGCTGCTGCGCCCGCCCCCCGGGCCGCCGCGACACCCGCCCCGCGCCCGGCGAAGGCGCCACCGGCGCCGCCTGAGCCCAACCCCGACCTGGTCATGCGCTGGTCGGGCAAGGGCTGGCACGCCGAGGTCATCGTGGCCGAAGATGGTGAGGGCTGGGCGGTCGAGCTGCGGCGCGACGGCGACGAAGACCCGGTGTTGGTCTCGCCGTGGACGATGGGGCGCAACAAAAAAGACCCCAAGCCCCTCAACGAGCCCGACTTCGCCGCGCTGGTCAAGGCGGCCCGCGACTTCCTCTCGCGCGCCGAGGCCCAGGCGCGCGCTGCCACCCGCAAGGTGCTCCAGATTACCGACGCTGAGGGCGCTCCCATCAAGGTCATCTTTGAGATGGTCGGCGACGAAGATGAGCCCCGCGGGCTGCTGCGGGCCCTCGACGCCGCGGGCCGGCCCATCGCCCAAGAAGAGGTCGAGCCGAACTTTCCCTTCCAGCGGCCGCGGCTCGAGGCCTGGGCCCGGCGTGGGTTCGGCCCGCTGTGAACGGGGCGAGTGGTGTCGGGCCGCAGCGAGGCCCACGGGATCGCCCTCCTCCACTGGCAGAGGCGCGCCTGGTCAGCCCTGGCGTAGACTCGGCCTGGGGGGTGCCGATGTGGTCTTGGTTCGGGGTGGGCGTCCTCGCCGGGCTCATCGGCTGCGGCGAAGGCAAGACCGCTGGTGCGCCGCCGACCGCCCAAGATCCCGCCCCGGGCTCAGGCGGCGGCGGTGACGTTGGCGGCGCTGACGCTGGCGGCGGCGCCGATGCGGGGGGTGGTGCTGATGCGGGTGACGGTTCCGGTGCGGGCGGCGGCTCTGAGGGCGGTGACAGCGCCGACGGCGCGGGAAGTGGCGGCGATGGCGGGCTGCCGCCAGGCGAGGGTTGCGCGGACTTTGACTTGGGCAGCGCGCTCGGGGTGGTGGCCACGGGCCGGATCGGCGGCAGCGGCGATGATCACCCCTACTGTGGTGATCGCAGCTGGGGTGATGGGGGCGACCTGCTCTTCTCCTGGCGCGCGCCGGCAGATGGCGTCTACAACTTCAGCACCGCCGACAGCAGCTTCGATACGCTGCTCACGCTGTACGCTGGCCTCTGCGTCGAGGTGCTGGCCTGCAACGACGACTTCGACGACCTGAGCTCTGCTGTCGACGCAGAGCTGCGCGCGGGGGATGTGGTCGTGCTCGCCCTCGACCTCTACGGCGAGGCCGATGGGGGCAGCTACACCCTGACCATCGCTGAGGGCGCGCTGCCCCGCGCTGACACCGGCCTCCCGCCCGACTCGGGTGGGCCGACCTCCGACTCCGGCGCTCCCCCGGACTCGGGCGGCGCCGCCGACCTTGGCAGCGGCGCTGCCCGCGAGGCCGCAGGCGAACCGGCCGCGCCGGCGCCGCCCCCGCGAGGCTGGCTGTCCAGCGCGCGGGCTTGGGGCCGTTGGGCGCTGCGCACGCTGAGGCGGGCGCTGTGAGTGGCGCCGTGAACGTCAATGTGGTCGGTCTTACGCCCTGCGTGGGCGGTCGCGCGCCCGCGAGGGGGGCGGGCTGCGCTATGGTGGTGACGCTCCTGCGCGCCTGCGGGGGAGCGCTCGGAGTAGTGATGACCGCGCCCCGCCTCTTGCCCCTCCTTCTCGCCCTCGCCCTGATGCCGAGCTGCGTCATCGTCAGCGATGACGACCTCGCCGCGCAGAAAGACCAGGACGGTGATGGGGTCGAGTTCACCGCTGACTGCGATGACAACGACGCCGAGGTCGGCGAGGAGCGCGAGTGGTCGGTCGACCAAGACGGCGATGGCTTCGCGGGCGCTGAGCTGGTCGTGGCCTGTCGGCGCCCGAGCGGCGCAACCGACCAGCTCGGCGACTGCGACGACGCGAACCCGCTCGCCTTCCCTGGCGCGCCCGACGCGCCCTATGACGGCCTCGACGCCGACTGCGCCGGCGCCGACCTGAACGGTGACGGCGTCGACGACGACTGGGATGTGGACGGTGACGGTGAGGCTGCCGCTCCCGAGGGCCCCGACTGCGACGACGCTGAGGCCGCCGTCAACACCGCGGCGGTTGAGGTCTGCGACGGTGTAGACAACGACTGCGACGGCGATCTCGACGTCGAAGACGCCGATCTCGACCCGTCGGCCTACTTGGTGGCCTTCCCCGACGCCGATGGCGATGGCTTCGGCGTCGAGGCGCTCGGCGAGGCGACGTGTACGCTGCCTGAGGGCTACTCTGAGACGGCTGGTGATTGCGATGATGACGCGGCCGACGTCAACCCCGACGCAGCTGAGCTGTGCAACCTCGGCGTCGATGATGACTGCGATGGGCTGGTCGACGCGCGCGACCCTGACGTCGACATCAGCAGCGCGCCGAGCTGGTACGAAGACCGCGACCGCGACGGCTACGGCGTCGGGGACAGCCTCGGCGTGTTTTGTGAGGCCCCCTCCGTCGGCACCGCGCCGATCGACGGCGACTGCGACGATGGCCTGCCCGGGGTCAACCCCGGCGCGGTCGAGGTCTGCGACGAGACCGACAACAACTGCAACGGCGCTTTTGACGACGCGGATCCCAGCCTCGACCTGAGCACCCGCAACACCTTCTACGAAGACGCCGACAACGACAGCTACGGCAATCCGAGCCGCAGCGACGTCGCCTGCATCGCGCCGCCGGGCTTCGTGGGCGCGGCGGGCGACTGCGCTGATGCCGACCCCTCCCGCAACCCCGCGGCCACCGAGGTCTGCAACGGCGGGGTCGACGACGACTGCGATGGTGTCGCTGATGACGACGACAGCTCGCTGCTCCGCAGCAGCCGCTCGCGTTTTTACGCGGATGCTGACGGCGATGGGTGGGGCCTAGCGGGGACCGAGCTCGACGCCTGCGCCGCACCCGGCGGCTACGTCATGGCCGTCGGCGACTGCGATGACGGCGAGTCGTTGATGAACCCCGGCCTCGCCGAGGTCTGCGAGGACGGGCTCGACAACGACTGTGATGGGGGCACTGCGCCCTGCAGCCGGGGGGTGCTCCCGATGAGCACCACCGCGCTCGCCCACTACACCAGCACCCGCATCGGCGCGCTCGGCACTGCCATCGCGGCGCTCAGCGACGCCGACGGCGACGGCAAAGAGGAGCTGTGGGTCGGCGCTCCCGGGGCCGACGGCGGCGACGGCGCGGCCCTGCTCCTCACCGGCGGAACCGCCTCGGGTGACGCCTGGACCCTCTCGGGCCGCACCATCGTCTACGGCGCGGGCTCGTCGGGGCGCACGGGCTGCAGCGTCGCCACCGGCGGTGACTTTGATGGCAATGGCGTCGAGGACGTCGCCATCGGCGTCTGCAACCGCAGCGCGAGCTACCCGGTGGAAGGCAGCGCCTACCTCACGGACGGCACGGGCTCCGGCTACGTCTTCTTGGTCGAGGGTGGCTCCAGCAACCGGCAAGCCGGGTCGAGCCTCCACCTCGTGCCCGACCTCAACGGCGATGGCAAAGACGAGCTGCTCATCGGCGGGCCCACCAACGCCACGGGGTCCAACCAAGGCCTGGTCTGGCTGATCAGCGGCGGCCAGAGCGGCACGGCGACCGCCTCCGCCTCTGCCTTCGCGAGCTGGCTGGGCGAGACCACGGGCGACCGCTTGGGCAACCTCGAGGGCGCGCATGGCCTCAGCAGCGTCGACTTCGACGGCGACGGCCTGCATGAGCTGCTCATCGGCGCCTCGGCCGCCGGCGGCTCTGCCGATCCGGGGCGGGTGTACATGGTCGATGGCGGCCTCGTCTTGGCCGGCAGCGGCGGCGCCCGGTCTGCGGGGTCGGCCGAGCTCGTGATGCGCGGCGTCAGCAGCACCCCGGGCTTCGGCGGGTCTGTGCGCGGGCTCGGCGACCTCAATGACGACGGGTACGGTGACTTCGCGGTTGGCGCTGAGGACTCTGACCAAGCGGTCGTGGTGCTGGGGCTCAGCCGCATCCCGGGCACCCTGACCGCTGCGGGCGCCGACCTGCGCCTATTTGGAGCGGTGGGGCTTGGCGCCGACATCGCCGCCGAGGACTTTGACGGCGACGGCGTGGTCGACCTCGCGGTCAGCGCGCCCGGCCAGGTGGTCAGCGGCGTGGGCCTCGGCGTCACCTACGTCACCTTCGGGCCGCTGCCCCGGGGCACCTCCGACGTGAGCTCCTCGGTCACGCAGCTCATCGGGCCGAGCGGCGAGGCCATGGGCTCCACCCTGGCGCTGGCCGATGTCGATGGTGATGGGGACCGCGATCTGGCGCTCTCGGGCCTGGGCTCCGATGGCCGCAGCGGCGCGGTCTGGATCTGGGAGGCGGTCGGCTTCTGAGCCCCCGCGGGCCAACAATGGCCGGCGGGGCGCCCTCGGGGCCGCTGCGGGCCGCCGATGGTCGACCCGGGCCGGCCCGAAGAGCTGGGTCAGCGGCCACGAGCCCTGGCCTCGCGGGGCAAGGCGGCCCGCGCTGGGCTCAGACCCCGCAGCCAGTCTCGCCGAGCTTGTGCACGCCGGCCTCGTCGACCCGCCACACCGTCTGGCCCTCGCCCTCGTGGTGGGTGTCCTGCACCACCACCTCAAGTTTGCCGTCGCCCTCGAGGTCGGTGAAGCCGAGCAAGCTCGCCCGCACGGTGTCGGGGACCTCGCCGCTGAGCTCGACCCGGCGCTCGAAGAAGAACAGGGTCTCTGCGGCGCCGTCGGCCTTCACCCGCCGGATCCCGGCCGCGCTGTAGGACTGGCCGCCTGGTGCCGCCTCAGCCGCCGGGTGGCTATCGGCCGAGAAGAGGACCTCGTCTCGGCCATCATTGTCGAGATCGATGCGCAGCAGGGCGGTCAGCTTCGGCGCCTTCACCCCGGTCACCTCGGCGATGAGGCGGGTGTAGGTCGCGTTGTCCAGCGGCAGGCTGGTCATGGGTCGACGCAGCGGGACCTGGGTCGGGGGGCCCGAGGTGGAGACCGCGCGTTGCCAGGTGCAGGGATCGGCCCCCGGGCCTGAGGCCACCTCGGCGGGGGTCTCGGTCAGCAGTACGGCGCCGCCGACGGGTCGGTAAATGCTGACCATGGTCATGCTGCCGGCGCACTGGTCGCCGCCCTTGACCCCCGTGCTGTCCACGCAGGCCACCGCCACACCCTTGTGGGCCACCACCCGCGGACCTTCGGCGGTGATCGGCGCGGGGAGCGGCGCCGCAGCCGGCAGGGGTGCGCTGGCAGAGCCGGGCGCGGGGACCATCGCCGGGCGGGCGGCCGCCGGCGCGGGGAGCGCGGTGGTGGTCACCACCGGCGCGGGCGGCGCGGCGGGCGGCTCGCCCCCGCAGGCGGCCAATCCGAGAGAGACCGCCAACAAATGTGGCGTAATCAATGATTTAGACATGGGATGTGGTCGGGGGCGGCGCCGCAGGGCGCCACAGCTTGCGCACCAGCGCGAGGCCCGCGCCGGCCATCATCAGGCTGCCCCACTGCGCGGGGGTGAGCCCGGCCCAGCGCACATCGGCCCCGCTGAGGTCCGAGTTGCGCAGGAAGTCGAGCGCGAGGCGGGCGGGCGCGTACATAGCGCACCAGAGCGCCACAAAAAAACCAGGTTGGACCGGGCGGTTGCGAAAGGCGTAGAAGGTGGCCGCGATCACCGCGGTCCACAGCGCTTCGTACAGGCCCAAGTCATGGCGTGGGCCCCCGTAGGTCGCGGCGGGGAAGTCGACCGCCAAGAAGAAGTCGCTGCGGGCGCCGACGTGGTCATGCGCCGAGAAGCAGCCGAGGCGGCCGAAGGTCCAGCCGAGGGGGAAGCCGAAGATGTACGCGTCGCCATGCTTCCAGAAGTCTTTGGGTCGACCCGCCCACTGCACAAAGCTCGACCACGCCCCGGTCGCCCCTTTGGCCGAGAAGACCTTGGCTTGATCGCCGAAGAAGCGAGGCAGGTTGAGGAACAGCACCGCCGCGGCGACGGCCCCGAGGAAGCCGCCGTAGGACGAAAAGCCGGCCCAGATCTTGAGGAGCGCCCAGATCCCCTGCTCTTCGAGCTGGTGGGGGTTGTAGGCGAGCACGTGCACGATGTGGCCGCCGACAAAGCCGCTGCCGACGATGAACACACCGCCGTCTACGATGTCGCGCACGTCCAGGCCCTGCTGGATGCCGCGCCACCGGCAGGACTCGAGCCCGAGGATGAACCCGAGGGTCACCAGCGCCGCCCACGAGTCGAGCACAATGCCGCCCAGCTCGATCATCGGCGGCGGGTAGTACGGGATGAGGGCGAGCAGGGGGCCTCCGTGGGGCGGGCGCGCCGCCGCGCGCGGCTTACCACGCCGATCTGCATCTGGCGCGGCCTCTGCCCGCGACAACGGCCGGCCGGGCCTCCGCTGGGTTAGCCGCGCAGCCGGAGGGCGCCGATGGCCGTCATCACCACTGACATCCTGCTTGAGGGCGTGCGCCGCGACGACGTCTTCGCTTGGCTCTGCGTGCCTGCCAACCACAAGCTGCTGCTTGAGGGCGCCTTCGATGACCTGCGCGAGGATGGCCCCGGGGCCTACACCCTCAGCGTCCAGGGCCCCGGCCGCAGCCGAACGCTGGGCTACCGCTTCGACCAGCCCGACGACAGCCACGGCGGCCGGCGGGTCTATGTGCAGACCGCGGGCAAACGTTTCGCGGGCAAGCTGTCCTACAGCCTGCGCACGATGAAGCCGAGCACCAACACCTTGGTGACCTTGCACCTCGACTTTGACCCCGGCCCGCTCGGGCTGCTGGTGCTGCGCCTCGGCCTTGAGCCCAAGCTGCGCGGCAGCTTCGCCCGCTGCCTTGAGGCCCTCGCCCGGGCGGTCCCGCGCAGCGCGCCAGCGAGCTGAGCGGGCGACAACCTAGCGGGCGTGGACCTCGAGCCGCATGAGCAGATCATCGCGCAGCGCGCCGCTCTCCTCTTGGGACCACCCCGCGCGGCGGCCTTCTTCGACGAAGCCGCGGCTGCTGTAGAGGGCGACCGCGGCGGCATTGTCGGCGAAGACGGCGAGGCGCAGCACGCGCACCGTCGGGCGCGCGCGCAGGCTGTCGAGGAGCGCGTCGAGCAGGGCGCCGCCGACCCCGCCGCCGCGCGCCTCGGCGTCGACCGCGAGCTCCAGCGTGCGGCAGTGGGCGAGGCGCCGCAGACCCGCCGCGCGGGCGATGGCGAGGCCCCGGAGCGCGCCGTCGACCTCGGCGACCAGCGCCGCGGGACCGGTGGGGTCATTGGGCGGGAGCACCTGCCCAGGGGCCTCGTCTGGGTAGGTGAGGAAAGCGTCGCCTTCCGCCCAGATCTGCTGAAGCAGCGCCGCGCAGGTCGCTTCGTCTTCAGGGCGCGCGGGGCGCACCCGGATGGTCGCGCCGGTGAGCGGCCCGCGGCCGGCGCGGCGGAGGTGACCGGGCCGCCGCGGCCCGCCCGGCGCAGGCAGCTTCAGCCCGTCGAGGAGCAGCGCAGGGTCGGCGGGACCGCCCGTGCTCACCACTTGCCTTTTTTCTGCTCGATCTTGGTGACCTTGTCGTCATCGATGATGACGTGGCGCTCCCACAGCTCGGCGGCCTTGTATTGGGTCTTGCTGCCCGGCTCCCACACCAGGAGCGCGCCCTCTTGGGTCTGCTCGAAGCGGTAAATGTAGAGGAAGGAGCGCTGGGCCTGCCGACCCGCGAGCTTCTTGCTGTCGACCGGCTTGCCCCAAGCCATCAGCACCATGTCTTTGGTCCAGCCGACTTGGACCTCGCCGCCGTAGACCTGCTCGCGGACCTCGGGGGGCAAGGAGTAGAAGCGATCCCACAAGCCGGCCTTCATGAGAAACTCGTCGCGCTCGGCCCGGGTCCTGAGCTTGAGGAAGTTGTCGCGCTGGCCGTCCTCCATGTAGGCCTTCAGCGCCATGTAGTGCTTGTGCTCGTCGGGCTCGAGCCGCTTGAGCCGCTTGGCGGCGCAGCCCGCGACGAGAGCCACGCAGAGCAGCAGGGGGAGGAGGCGGCGCATGGGGGCTCCGGGGGCGACGCGGGGCGCGCGGCGCTGAGGCGGGTGTGCAGCAGGTCGTTCTGGCGCGGCAGCTGTGGTCGGGGCGCAGCGGAGCGTGCGTGACCCCGACATCCGCGGCCGGCCCGTTAACCCGCGCTGCTGCCGGGTGAGGCCGCCGCGCCCGTCGCCGCCGCGCGCGGCGGGCTTAGGGGTGCGCGCGCGCCCTCCGCTGCCCCCCGCGGGGCAGAGTCGCGCTGCACCCACCGTCTCCGAGGATCGCAATGACCACCCAGAGCCCGCTCCGCTCCTCCCGCGCCCTCTTTTTGCTCGCTGGCCTCGCGCTCCTCGGCCTCGGCGGCTGCTCCCCGGCCTCGGTCGACGCCGGTCAGGTCGGGATCAAGACCCAGTGGGGCGCGGTCCAGCCCGATGTCTACCAAGAGGGGCTCTACCTCACCTGGGTCGGCCAGAACATCGTGTCACTCGATGCGCGCGTGCAGAAGAAAGAGGTCAGCGCCAGCGCGTCGAGCAAAGACCTGCAGGTGGTCTCGGCGGTGATCGCGCTCAACTACCGAATCGACACCGCGAACGCGCCCAAGCTCTACCAGAGTGTCGGCGATCTCGCCCAAGTCGAGGCCAACATCATCGATCCCGTGCTGATGGAGGCCGTGAAGACCGCGACCGCCCAATACAACGCAGAGGAGCTCATCACCGAGCGCCGGCAGGTCAAAGACGCGATCGCGACCTATGTCAAGGAGCGCCTTGAGCAGAGCTACCTGCTCGTGACCGACCTCAGCATCGTCAATTTCACCTTCGACTCCAAGTACCAAGACGCGATCGAGGCCAAGCAGGTCGCCGAGCAGCAGGCCCTCGCCGCGGGCAACGATCTGAAGCGCATCGAGGTCGAGGCCAAGCAGGCCGAGGCCTCCGCCCAAGGCCGGGCCAACGCGATGTTGATTGAGGCCCGGGCCGAAGCCGAGCGCCAAGCGCTGCTGCGGGCGACCATGACGCCTGAGCTGGTCGAGTGGGAGGCCATTCAGAAGTGGGACGGCACCATGCCCATTGTGATGGGTGAAGGCGGCAGTTTCGTCGACGTGGCGGCGATCGCCAACACCCGCAAGAAGTAGCGCCAGGGCGGCGGCGCCGCGGCCTTCAGGCCACCGTCATCGTGGTGTTAGCGCGGGCCTGGACGCGTGGTTTAGACTGCGGCCGGCGCGCGGTGCCCGCAGTTTTGCGGCGGCGCGCGCCCCCCGCACTTCGCCCACGACCCGGTCGGAGCCTCCATGGCCAGCGCGATCTCCCTGCCGCCGCATCGTCACCCGCCCACGGCCACCGGGCCCAGCGGGGCGGTCAGCTCCGGCGCCGCGGCCTCTGGCGGCGGTGGGGGAGGCGGCGGTGGGGGAGGCGGTGGTGGTGGCGGCGGCGCATCCTCGGCGGCCAGCGGTGGCGGCGCGGCGCCGGCGAGCCCGGTCGGCTTCCAGCGCAACGCCGACGGCAGCCTCTCGATCACCAGCGGCCAAACCGGCGCGGGCTTCAACCTGCGGGTCGGCCGCGACGGCACCTTCAACCTCGCCGGCGCCATGTCGGGCTTCGCCGGCGCGCTCAGCCTCAACCGCAACGGCCAGCTGGGCGGCTACCTTGGCGGCATGATCGGCGACACCCGCGCTGTTTTGCGCGGCAGCGGGGCCCGGGGCCTCTCGCTCGAGGGCTTCGGCCGCACCTGGTCGGGGGGGCTCTTCGGCGGGCCGCAGGGCAACCGCCTCGGGATCAGCGTGGCGGGCGGCCAACGCAGCGGCCTCGGCCCGCTCGGCGGCGGCGGGGTGCCTGGCGGCGCTGTGCTCAACGTGCGCGAGAGCGGCGTCGAGGCGGGCGCAGGCGGCGTCGGCGGTTGGGCGAACCGCGACGGCAGCTGGTCGGCGCGGGGCGCGGGCGCGACCGTGACCCACAACCGGGCGGGGCGCACCAGCGGCTCCGTCGCGGGCACGGTCGGCGACACCCGCGTGGTCGGCAAAGGCAGCTCTGAGGGCAGCTGGTCAGCCGACGCCTACGGGCGCGGCACCTCGGCCGGCGCCCGTGAAGACAGCCGGGGCAACACCAGCGCCGCGATCAGCGGGGCTTCGAGCGACAACAGCACCCGCGGCAGCGCGGCTGTGCGCAACGGCAGCGCCGAGGCCTCGGTCGAGAGCCGCGGCGCCGACGGCGTGCGGCGCACCACCGCGACCACCGGCAGCGACGGCACGGGCGGCCCGCGCACGGGCGCGGCGGGCACCGGCGCGACCGGGGGCAGCCCCAGCGTGCGCAGCACCGAGTCGGGCGGCGGCGGGCGCGCGGCCAGCCCCGGCTTGGGCGGCGCGGCGGCCGCGGGCGGCGCGGCGGCGGCGGGTGGCGCAGCGGCGGCGGCTGCGGGTGGCGGGCGGGCGGCGTCTCCGCCGGCCTCGGGCGCCGCG
>JAEUKK010000102.1 GCA_016792625.1 Deltaproteobacteria bacterium
CCTCCTGGACGGCGCCTTCGCCTGAGCCTACCCCCCGCTCAGGGGGCGAGCCCCAGCGGCTGGGCCGGCCCGAGCGCCCGGCGCAGGGCGGCGACCGCGGCGGGCTGCAGACCCCGCCGGTCGGGGGCCCGCGGCTGGGCGGGCAGGGGCGGCGCCGCCTCGACCCGGGCGCAGCGCAGGCTCAGGGTCAGGACCCGCCCCGCGCCGCCCTCCGCAGGCCAGACCAGGGCCTGCTCGGGCAAGAAGCAGCGGGCCTCGGGCGCGCCAAAACTCCCCGGGTCGCTGAGGATGGCGGCCACCGCCGCAGAAGTGGCCGGCCCGAGGCGCACCGCTGGCCCGCGGTCGGCGCAGGGCGCGCCGTCGGGGCTGGTCAGGCCGAGGCAGGCCGGCCGCCCCTCGCGCGAGGCGAGGTTGAGCGGCACCACGTCAATCCCCTCAAGGCCCACCGGCGGCGGGCGGCAGCCGAGCAGCAGCGCGAGGGCCAGGGCCCCGCGCCCACCCGAGCCCCTCAGACCCAGCTCGTCGGGATGACCTCGACCTGCAGGTCGCGCAGGCCGCGCTGCAGCAGGTCGACCGCCTTGGCGGTGGCCGCGTCGCCGCCCGCCGCCTCAAGCGCACGAATGGCGTCGAGCGTGCCCTTGCGGCCGAGCGTGGCGAAGTCGGGCTGGGCGAGGCCCGCGCCCTTGTAGGCCGCCGACAGCGTGTCTTTGTGGGCCGCTTGGAACTTACTGCTCACCAGCTTGAAAAAGATGAGGCGGATGGTGGTGTCGCGCTTGGCGGTCAGATCGGCGACCAGGGCGCTCGGCGCGTCGCGGTGGCTGAGCACGCGCTGCACGAGGTTGTAGTAGGCGCGCAGCGGGCCGCTCTGGGTGTCGGTGACCTCGACCGCGCCCGAGAGGTGCTGGTCGAAGACCGACTGCTGGCTGCGCAGCTGCTGCTGCAGCTCCCAGATCTCAAGCGGCTTGTCGCCCTGGTAGCCGTCTTCTTTGTTCCAGGTCGAGACGTTGGCCGCCTTGCGCGTGCCCGCGGCGAGGCCCGGATCGACGCCGCCGGCCGCCTTGCCGCGCTCGGTGGCCTTCTCCCAGTCCTCCATGTGGTCCATGGCGCCGGTCCAGGTGCCCGGCGAGCTGTCGTGGTAGGCCCACACGCTGTCAAGCTCGGGCATCATGCCGGTGTATTGGCCCATCTTGCCCTCGCCGCCCGTGTAGCAGGCCGACAACATCAGGTGCTGGACCTGGGCCGCCGCCTTGGGGAAGAGGTCGAAGAGCTCTTTGAGCTCACCAAAGCCGATCTCGCCGTTGTCATCGCCCCAGATCATCGAGCCGACCGAGTGCCCCGAGAGCACCATGCGGTCGATCTGGCGGGCGCCCATCTCGGCCTCGCTGAGGATGCGGATGAGCTGGGCCAGCTCGTCGCGCGCGCCCGCGCCGGCCCCGAGCAAAAACTCGGCCGCCTGCACGGCGAGCTGGTTGGGCAGGCCCAGCGTGGCCACAAAACGCGCCGCGCCGGCCTCGGTGGTGAGATCGAAGGTCTTGCCGCCGGTGGTGAGCTTGTCCTGCTCTTTCTGGGGCAGAGCGGCGACCGCGCCGCCCGACCCGGCGTTCAGCCCGTTGAGCTTCTTGGCCTCGTCTGCCGCGTGGCCGTTCATGCCCAAGTACACGATGCCGTTCTTGTTCGGGTCGCGCTTGCGCTCGCCGGTCGGCTTGTTCTCGGCCCGGATGATGTCGACGATGGCCTGGTTGCCGAGCAGCTGCTGTGCGGGGTCGGCGCCCCCCACCGCGGTCGAGGTGGCCGCGCCGGTGGTGGGCGTGGTGGTCTGGCGTTGGGCGAGGTCCGGCATGGGGCGGCTCCGGGGGTCGGGCGAGGCGCCCCATCGTAGCGGGCGGCGGCCGCCGCCGGGAGGGTGATCTGCGGCCTCCCCCCTCCGATGCAGCCGGCCGGTCACCGCCCACCCGCGCTCAGCCCCCTGCCCAGGCCGCCCGCAGCAGGGCGTGGAAGTGGGCCAGCCCCGCCTCATGCCGCGGCGAGAGCGGTCCGGCGGCGGCCGCAGGGTCCTGCAGGCCGCGCTGCACCTGCTCGACGATGCGCACATCTTCAGCGGTGGTGGTGGCGCTGGCCCGCAGCATCTCGGCGAAGGCATGGTCGCTGACGCTGTCATCGGCGAGGTACACATAGTCGATGCGGGCCGCGCCCGGGCCCGTCGGCAACATGCGCTCGATCGAGCAGGCGCCGCCGTACACGTTGATCGCGAGGTTGGGCCAGACCCAGAGCCACAGCCCCTCGTTGACCGCCCCGGGCCGCGTGGGGACGACGTGCCGCACGGTGTCGCCGTCGACCTCGACCGCGTAGCCGCCCATGTCGATCTCGCGGCCGAGCCCCGGGTGCAGGTAGGGGATGTGGTAGCCCTCGAGGTAGTTCTCGACGTAGACCTTCCAATCGCAGGCCAGCGGGTGGCTGGCCCGGGCCCGCGGCCGCCAGTGATCGAGGCCCAGCGCGCCCAGCGCCCCGGCGAGGGGGCCCGCCGCGCTGGGCGCCGGGCGGTCGGGCGCGCCCGGGCCGAGCCACACCCACACCAGCCCAGCCGCTTCGGCGGTGGGCAGCGGTGAGAGGCGGCAGCCCGCGGCGAGGGCCGAGGCGCCGACCCGCTGGCCATCGAAGTCGGGGGTGCCGACCAGCGCGCCATCCTGATCAAAACGCCAGCCGTGGTAGCGGCAGCGCAGGCCCTGACCGGCGGGGCGCTCCTCGCCCGGCCAGAGCAGCGGGCCGGCGCGGTGCGGGCAGACGTTGGCGAAGGCGCGCAGGCCGCCGTCAGTGTGGCGCAGGGCGACGATCGACCGGCCGCCCTGCTCCCGCGCGGCGGCGGCCCCGGCCACCGGCCACTCGGCCGAGGCGCCGAGGCAGAGCCAAGCGCGGGCGAAGACGGCGGCCCGGTCGCGGGCGAAGGCGCCGGGGTCGACCGAGGCCGCGGGGGGCAGGCCGAGCGGGAGCGGGGACGACGCAGACATCAGGGCTCCGGCGCCTCAGGGCGCGGGCGGCGGGGGCGGAGCGAGGGGCGCGGCGCGGCGGCGGGCACGGGCGCGCCAAAGCTCGTGCCCAGCGCCGATCACGCAGAGGGCGTGGTGCACGCCGAGCCAGAGCCAGCCGCGGGCGCCGAGCGAGGGCCCGAGCCAGAGCGTGAGCGCGGCCGCGAAGATGAGCCAAGCCACCGCGACCACGAAGCCGAAGTCAAAGCGGCGCGGCGACGGACCGGCGGCGGACATGCACACCTCGCCGCCCCACCTCACCCGCGCCGAGGGCCGGGACCAACCCGGCCCGCCCCAGGCCGCCCGCCCCGCTCAGCGCCCAAGCGCGGCCAAGGTGGCGCCGGCCCGCAGGGCCTCGACCGCGGCCTTCGCCTCGCCCACCCCGAGGCCCAGCCGCCGGTGCAGCAAGAGGATGGCCTCAGGCGCACGGTCCTGGGCGAGCAGGGCCCGCAGCTCGGCCTCGAGCGCCGCGTGCGGCTCGGCGGCGGGCGGCGCCCACGCCCCGCCGTCCTCCAGCTGCTCGACGAGGTCCTTGGCCTCTTTGAGCCCGAGACCGGTGGCCTCGCGGGCCCGCTTGATCGCGTCGATCTTGCGCCCGGCGGCCAACAGGGCGCGCAGCTCGGCCTCGACGCCGCCGGCGCCCCGCGGCGCCTCCCCCGCGGCCGCGATCGAGCCGCCCGCTTCGATGCCCTCGACCAAGTCCTTGGCCTCTTTGAGCCCGAGGCCGGTGGCCTCGCGGGCCCGCTTCACCGCCTCGATCTTGCGACCGGCGACCAACAAGGCCCGCAGCTCGGCCTCGAGCGCCGCCGGGCGCGGCGCGGGGGCCTGCACCGGATCGGGCCGCAGCACCGGAGGGACCGGCCCTGGGGCGCGCACCACCTCCGGGGGCGGCGCAGCGGGGGGCGGCAACGGGTCGGGGTCAGCGACGACCGGCACCGCAGGCGCCGACGCCGGGCGAGCCACGCGTACCGGCGCGACCGCCTGCCGCTGGGCCCGCAGGCGCAGGACCCCGACGACGCCGAGCAGGAGCCCCACCACGCCGAGCACGGTCAACAGGGCGAGGCCGAGGGCGGCGGCGGTGCTCATGGGGGGCTCCGGGAAGGCGGGCCGACCGTCTAGCCACTGGAGCGAGCTTGGGCGCCCCGCCGGCCTGCGGCCGTCGGCGCCCGTCCTGCGGGCTCGGCCGGTCGGCCTCGGCCGCGCGCGCGCGGCCCGCCCTGCGGTCGGCCCTGCGGCCGGGCTGGCGCGCGCGAGGCGGTGGCTGGCGGGACACCGCCATCCAGCCCGTTTGCCGCTGGCTCCTGGCGGTCATCCGCTTCTTCTGCCCCGACCACGCATCGCGGGCGCTGTGCCTGACGCGCGCCGGCGGCGCCCGGCGAAGCCCCCGTCGCCGGCGGTGTCCAGGGTCAACTGCGACAGAGCCTCCCGCCGCTCACCGCCTCGAGCGCCTGAGCGCGCGGGCCTCGGCCCAGCGCCCCGTCGAGCGGTAGACCTGCATGATGGCGCTCCGCGTGTTGATCGAAAAGCGATGGTCTGGGCCGTAGGCCTGCTCCCGGATCTGCAGCGCGCGCTGCAAGGCGAGCTCGGCCTTCGACCACTCACGACGAGTAATGTAGAGGCGACCAAGGTTGTGGAGCACATGCGCCACCTGCGGGTGCGAGGGACCGAGGGCGCCCTCGAAGCTCTGCAGGGCGCGGGTGTAGTGCTCAAGCGCCCGGGCGTCGTCGTTCTGTCTGCGGCTGATCACCCCCAAGATGTTGTAGATCTCGGCGACGTCCTCATGGTTGGGGCCGACCGCCCGCAGCTTGAGCTGCAGCGCCCGGGTCGCCAGCCGTTCGGCCAGCTCGAGGTCGCCGGCGTCGATCTCCGTCGCGGCCAAGCCGAGCAGCGCCTTGGTGAGCGCCGGGTGTTCTGGGCCGCGGGTCTGTTCCTCGATGGCCAGGGACCGCGCAAAAAGCGGCCTCGCCTTCGCCGACGCGCCCCGCTCATAGTAGATAACCGCGAGGTTGTGCACGGTCGTCGCCACCTCGCGGTGGTTGGGGCCCAGGCTGGCCTCTTGCATGGCCAGCGCGCGAAGCACAAGCGCCTCGGCCTCGGCGTGCGTGCGGGTGCGCGCATAGAGGTTCGCGAGGTCATTGAGGCTGGCAGCGAGGGCGGGGTGGTTCGGCCCGTACACCTGCTGGCGGATCTGTATCACTCGCATCACCAAGGGCTCTGCTTGGGCGTAGGCCCCACGCCAACCATAGTGGTCGCCGAGGACCTCGAGGCTATCCGCCACCCGCGGGTGCGTGGGCCCCAGGGCCCCCTCCCGAATCTGCAGGGATCTCGTGTAGAGGGCCTCGGCGCGATCAGCTGCGCCATTGGCCTGATAGACGTCGCCCAAACGGCGCAAGCTTAGGGCCAGGTCGACGTGGTGGGGGCCGAGCGTGCGCTCCTCAATCTCTACCGCGCGCAACAGCATCGTCTCGGCCTGCCGTACATCGCCGCGGATCAACACGACCGTCCCGAGGTTCCGAAGGCACAGGGCCACCGCGGGGGAGTCGGCGCCCTCCGCCTCCTCGGCGATCTGCAGCGCGCGCCGCGCGATGAGCTCGCCCTGGTCCGCTTCGTCCCGAGATGCCAGGTACAAGGCGAGCTCGCCCATGCGGGCCGCGGTGTCGATGTGCTCGGCGCCGAGGCTCTTCTCCACGACCTCGACCGCGCGGCGGTAGAGCCGCTCGGCCTGCGCCACGTCGCCGCGCAGGTCGGTCAGCACGGCCAGCGCATCGAGGCTGTCGGCGATCTCTCGCGCCACCGGGGTGGCGCTGCGCTCGGCGAGGGCCAGCGCCTGCGACTCGAGCTGCATCGCGCCGGCGAAGTCGGCCGCCTTGAACCGCGCTTCGGCCTCTGCGTGCAGGCTCTGCCAGGTGCCGGGGGCCACCGTCTCTTGGGCTGCTGCCTCTTGCGCCGCCGCGGGGGTCGCGCAGGCCAGGGCGAAGCTAAGCACCATGCATGGGAGGGGTTTCACGTGTGCTCCGGGAGCCTGACGAGGGCGTTCAAGGTGGGGACGGTGGTGCAGCGGGGAGCAGCTGGCGGCGGATGCCCCGACCCGATCCGGCGAGCGCGGCCCGAGGGAGGCCGGACCCACGCGCTGACCGCCGTCGCCGCCCGTCGAGGTCGCGGTGTGTAGCCCGGCCGCGCACCCAGCACCCTCCCGCGGCGGACTCTACCCCACCGCGGCGGGCTGGCCTCCCCAGAGCCGCGGGCCCGCGATCTCCGCCGACCACTCCTGTCGGGACCGCGGCGCGCCGACCCGCGCTGGAGCACACCCAAGCCCAGGCCTCCGCGGGTCTCCCCTCCTGGCCGACCTGCGCAGCGGGTCGCGCCGGACCTTGGGCGCCCCGCCGGCCTGCGGCCGTCGGCGCCCGTCCTGCGGGCTCGGCCGGTCGGCCTCGGCCGCGCGAGCGCGGCCCGACCTGCGGTCGGCCCTGCGGCCGGGCTGGCGCGCGCGAGGCGGGTGCTGGCGGTGTTCGTGGGCGTCAGCGGGCCGGGGCGGGCACGGCGAAGAGCCAGAAGTCATTGCCATAGTCGCCCACCACCACGTCGTGCACCCCATCGCCGGTCTGGTCGGGCACGGCGAGCACCTGCATACCAAAGTAGTCGCAGCGGCTGCGATCTTCGTGACAGCTGAACACCACGTCAGCGTCATTCATCGCCGATATGGTGCCTGCAAAGGGGCTGAACATCAAGTAGGCCTGCCCATACGCACCCTTGCCGTTCGAGATGGCCAACTCGTTGGGGTAAGACCCCGACCCGGCCAGCAGGTCGTCGCGCCCGTCGCCGTCGAGGTCGGTGTGCGCCGCCACCTCACCACCGGCCTTTGAGTGGACGTGCGCCTGGGCGTCGACGTCGATGGCCGCGCCCGATAGCGGGCCATGAAACACAAAGGTGCTCGCGAAGGGGGCGCCCTCTGACCTCGGGTACTCGACACGATTTGGGTCCCCAATCACAAGGTCGGCATAGCCGTCGCCGTTCAGGTCGCCGGCGTCGATCGTGAAGCCCAGCTCGTGCCGGTCGCCCTCGGCGTGCCGCAGCGAGCTGCGCACGGTGAACGCCGCGTCGGCGGCGTCGTGGTCACCGAGCAGCGGCCCAGCCGTCACGCTGACAAAGTCGAAGTCGCCGTCTGAGAAGGGGATATCCGGGTCGGGGGCCGACACCGCGAGGTCGGCCACCCCATCGCCGGTCAGGTCGGCGCGCCCGTGCACGCCCACGCCGAACTCCACAGCGGCGGGCGTGCTCTCGAGCACCCGCGCCGCTGGGCTGATGCCGGGGCCGGCCGCCGCGGCCACGTCGACCCCCGATAGCACCCAGACCTGGTCGGTGCAGGGGTCGCTCACCAGCAGGTCGTCGCGGTCGTCGCCGGTAAGGTCGGCGGCTCGCTCGATGTCGTAGCCAAGGCAGCGGTCGGGATCGTCGCCGACGATAAGCTGCACGCCTTCGGTGAACAAGGCCGTCGGGCTGGGGCCCCAGAACAGCCAGACCTCGTCGGTCTCGTCTTCGCCGAAGAACAGGGCTTGATCATTGCCCAAGGCGAAGTCGTCGAAGCCATCACCATCGAGGTCACCG
>JAEUKK010000103.1 GCA_016792625.1 Deltaproteobacteria bacterium
ACGTCCGTGAGCACCCCCGATGCCCGTTCCCGCAGCGGCGCCCCGACCACCAGGTCGACCAAGCCATCCCCGGTCAGGTCAACATCACCCATCACCGTGTGCCCGAAGCCG
This sequence comes from Deltaproteobacteria bacterium, assembly GCA_016792625.1. Taxonomy (GTDB): domain Bacteria; phylum Myxococcota_A; class UBA796; order UBA796; family UBA2385; genus JAEUKK01. The sequence continues at coordinate 112 of JAEUKK010000103.1, forward strand.
TACCAGATCGCGCTGGGCTCGGCGAGCTCGGCCACCGGGCTCAGCTCACCCGCACGTAGGCCAGCGCCCGAGAGCAGATAGACCGTGTCGGTGCACCGGTCGTTGAGGATGAGGTCGATCTGCCCGTCGCCGGTCAGGTCGCCCGCCGGGCCCGGCCGCGAGAAGGCGCAGCTGATGTTGTCGGCGGTGCGCAGCAGCAGGGCGTCACGATCCCAGTCGCTGAGGGCAGCGGGGCCCCAGACCAGCCAGCCGTGGTCGGGGCTGACCCCGTCGTTGCGCTGCTCATCGCCGACCACGAGGTCGTCATAGCCATCCCCGTCGATGTCGCCGACGCCGCCGAGACTGGCGCCGATGGGGTAGTCTTCAGAGGGGCCAAGGAAGCGGGGCAGGTCGCCCATGTAGATGCGCTCGTCCGACGGCGTCGAGAGCAGGCCGCTGTGCACGCCGATCGCCCCGGTGGAGTGTAGGTACTCCGCCCAGACTCCATGCTCTTCGAGCCACACCTCCTCGACCCAGCCGGCGCCTGGGTTCCCCACGCCGATGTCCCACAGCCCGTCGCCGTCCACATCGCCCAGGACCGAGACCGTGAGCCCGGCGTCGGTGTTCCAGTCTTGGGTGAACCGCATTGACGAGAAGGCGTCCTCTGGCCCGAGCAGCAAGCAGTCCTCGGTCTCACCCAAGTGCGGCCGCTCCTCACAGTTGTTGATCACCCCGTCGCCGCAGGCCTCGGGCGCGCCAGGGTAGCTGTCGCGGTCGTCATCGTCGCAGTCGAGGTCGGCGGTGAAGCCGTCGCGGTCGTGGTCGGGGCTGGTGCCGCTGGTCGAGCCGCTGACGACCGGGATTGCGGGCATGGCCGTGTCGGCCTCACCGGCGGTGCCCTGCGGCTGCTTGGCGGGCGCCCTTGAATCTGCGCAGGCCGCGAGCAGACCGAGCAGCGCGGCGCCCCGCGCATCCCAGCCGCCCCTGGTCCTCAGCGATGGTGCGCGGGGCGTGGGCAAGCAGACCTCCGCGATCTGGCTAACCCGCCGGCCCGCGCGACCTTGGGCGCCCCGCCGGCCTGCGGCCGTCGGCGCCCGTCCTGCGGGCTCGGCCGGTCGGCCTCGGCCGCGCGCGCGCGGCCCGACCTGCGGTCGGCCCTGCGGCCGGGCTGGCGCGCGCGAGGCGGGCGGCGGCGGAGGTTCGTGGGGGTCAGCGGGCGGGGGCGGGCACGGCGAAGAGCCAGAAGTCGTTGCCATAGTCGCCCACCACCACGTCGTGCACCCCATCGCCGGTCTGGTCGGGCACGGCGAGCACCTGCATGCCAAAGTAGTCGCAGCGGCTGCGATCTTCGTGACAGCTGAACACCACGTCAGCGTCATTCATCGCCGAGATGCTGCCCGCAAAGGGGCTGAACAGCAAGTAGGCTTGGCCAGACGCGCCGTTGCCCGTCGAGAACCCCCACTCGTTGGGGTAGAGCCCCGAACCGACCAGCAGGTCGTCACGCCCGTCGCCGTCGAGGTCGGTGTGCGCCGCCACCTCACCCCTTGCGATGGTGTGGACGTGCGCGTCGGCGTCGACGTCGACGGTTGCGCCCGACAGCGGGCCGAAAAACACAAAGGTGCCCGCAAAGGGGGCGCCCTCTGACCACGGGTAGTCGACACGATTTGGGTCCCCGATCACAAGGTCGGCATAGCCGTCGCCGTTCAGGTCGCCGGCGTCGATGGTGAAGCCCAGGTTGTGTCCGTCGCCCGCGGCGTGCAGCAGCGAGCTGCGCACGGTGAACGCCGCGTCGGCGGCGTCGTGGTCGCCCAGCAGCGGCCCCGCTGTCACGCTCACAAAATCGAAGTCACCGTCAGGGTAGCGGACATCCGGGTCGGGGGCCGACACCGCGAGGTCGGCGATCCCATCACCCGTCAGGTCGGCGCGCCCGTGTACGCCGACGCCGAACTCGACCGCGACGGCTGTGCTCTCGAGCACCCGCGCCGCGGGGCTGATGCCGGGGCCGGTCGCCGCGGCCACGTCGACCCCCGAGAGCACCCACACTTGGTCGGTGCAGGGGTCGCTCACCAGCAGGTCGTCGCGGTCGTCGCCGGTCAGGTCGGCGGCTCGCTCGATGTCGTAGCCGAGGCAGCGGTCGGGATCGTCGCCGACGATGAGCTGCACGCCTTCGGTGAACAAGGCCGTCGGGCTGGGGCCCCAGAACAGCCAGACCTCGTCGGTCTCGTCTTCGCCGAAGAACAGGGCTTGATCATTGCCCAAGGCGAAGTCGTCGAAGCCATCACCATCGAGGTCACCG
>JAEUKK010000032.1 GCA_016792625.1 Deltaproteobacteria bacterium
CGCCGCGTCTTCCCCGTACCGCCGAGCGAGGTCAACATCGGCGTCGGCACCGCCGCGCAGCAAGAGGCCGTGGCGCAGATCCTCGAGGCCGCCAAAGGTGAATCGGGCATCGAGCCCCTGCGCCTGAGCCTCGAGGCGGCCTTCGGCGCGCTCAACGCAGCCCTGGCCGACCGGGTCGCCGCCGCTCGCGCCGAGGCCAGCGCCCGCATGAACGTGGTGCTGGGCATGGAGGACGTCGTGGCCGCCTACCGGCGCTTTGGCGCGCGCTTGATCTCCGACGGCGTCGAGGCGCGGCTGGTCGAGAGCTGTTTTATGAGCCTGCGGCGGGCGCCGAGCGATCGGCTGGATGCGGCGGGGGATGAGGGTGGGGTGGAGGCGCGCTGAGGGGGGTGGTGGCGCGGCGCCCGCTCGCCGATCTCGAGCGGTCGAGGCCGCGGGGGGGAGGTGTTGCGGGGCGCTCGCCGACACCGCGGCCGCAGGCTGCCCGTCGCTGGCCGGTGTCGGAGGTCCGGGGGGCGGCGCGGCCGGCACAGCCTACGGCGGCAGGCCGACTGCGTGGATCGGGGGCAGGCAGGGGGCGCTCAGAGCGCGTCGAGCGCCCGCACCTGCTGGTGCGGCGGCGCACGGCCATGGCAGGGCGCACGCCGCCACCCTTCAGGCTCATAGAGGTCTGTGGTGACGATCAGCTGGGGTCGGGTGCCAGCAGCGCGCAGCTTCGAACCGCGTCGCCCGCGTCGACAAACCCCTCTCTTGTGCTGCAGTCGGCCGTCGACAACACATCGGCCGCACAGTCGAAGTACCAGCCAAGGGCGAGATCGGCATGGTCGTTGCATTGGTTGTCGGCCAGCTCAACCGCGCTGAGGTCAACGCCCGCCGCCTCAAGGCAGGGGGCGAGCGCCGCAGCGTAGACCGCACAGTCGGCCTCGGTGGAGAATTCGGCAGCGTCGGGACAGGGATCGGCGCTCAACCGCGCCGGGCCGATGAGCTCGCTCGCGAGCAGGACGGTCTCGAGGCCCTTCGCG
>JAEUKK010000034.1 GCA_016792625.1 Deltaproteobacteria bacterium
AGCGGGCGAAGGAGCCGACAGATGCGTGCTCCATCCGGCCGAGCTGGGCCCAGCGGTCGGCGATGTGTCGCTGAAGGTGCACGGGGGGCGGCCCCGCGACGGCGGCCGCTGCGTCGGACCAGGCGTCGCCCTGCGCGTCGAGGCGCGCGAGGCGCGCAAGCCCGCCGACGGTGAAGGGTCGCCCGCCGACGTAGTCATCGTCGCGTCTGTACTGGACCTCGGCGATATTGAACTCGCCGAACCACCGCTCGTTCACGGTGCCGGAGCTGGAGACATCGTCGAAGGTGTGGTCGAGCCCGAAAATGCCATCATCCCAACCCCCTGTGGAGCTCGTCAGGGACCCGAGGGTCTCGCCGTAGAAGTAGTCGGCGTAGTAGAGTTGGTGCTCCCGGAACTCGAACGTAAACCGGGGAACAAAGTCGGGATCGCAGTCGACGATGTTCGAGGCTGGCTGAAGTACATAGGAGCGCGGCTCAAACCAAAAGGAGCAGCCCTCGCATGGCGCGTCAAAGGCCCAGATGTTGCGAAGAGCCCAGACGTAGTCACAAGACGTGGTCTCGGTCACGATCGATACGGCGAGGCAGCTCACCTTCCCATCGCAGTCAGAGTCGACCCCATCGCCGCAGACCTCACCTGCGCCGGGGAAGATCAGCGGGTCGGCGTCATCACAGTCGCCGGCGTTGGCGACGACCGGGGGCGGATCGTCACAGACGCTCCACGGCGACGGGGCGCTGAACCCATCGCCGTCGAGGTCTTGCCCCCACAGAAAGGAGTCGACGGCGCCGTCGCAGTCGTTGTCGACGCCATCGCAGCGCTCGGTCGCCCCCGGATACACGCCCGCGTCACGGTCGTCGCAGTCGAAGGGCACACGCCACAGATCGCCGTCCTCATCGTCGGGTTGGCTCTTGGGGCCCCCGAGGCCGCACCCGACCAGCCCGGGGGAGGCCGCCCCGAGGGCCGCGAAGATGAGGAGCCGGAGCTGGGAGGGCATGGGCGAACTCCTGCGAGAGAGCCAAAGGAGGACCGTGGGTCGGCGATGGGCAGGGGGAGAGCGCGGCGGCCCCGCCGAGCTGCGTGGAGTGGGAGACCGCCAGCCGCGCGCGGAGCATGGTCGGCGCGCGCACATCACCCTGGGTGCGGGCCTGCCCCTCGGTCAGGCGCGGAGCGTCGGCGCGGTCGTTTGACCGCGCACGGTCGAGGCGCTCGGGTCGAGGACCGCGCAGCTCTGCCCCGTCGCCGCCCGACGGAGGGGCTTTGGGCTGGGCCGGCAGGGCGCCGCGCGCAGCACAGGTGGTGCAGCTGGTCATCATCGTCGCCCCGCCCTCACGCTGTTTTGCCCTCCGCAGCAGGCCGGGCTCTGCCCACGCCCCAGGCCAGAGGGTACAGGCGCGGCGCGGCGGACGCAAGCGAGATCGCCCATTCTCCGCGGTCGGGGCGGCTCAGCGCCTTGTCACCGCGCCACCCGCACCCGCCCGAAACGTCAACAACGTGCCTCACGTCGACCCCGCGACCCGGGGGGCTCGCCGCGCCGCGGCCGGCCGCGGCCCGCGCAGCTGCAGCCGCCGGCGCAGCTCCCTTCGCCGCCTGCCTCGCGGCGGCAGGGAGCGGAGCGGCCGGCATTGCCGGGTCGGCCGAAGGCCGACGGAGCAACGCGAACCCGCGCAGCGCCCCGACCGCCGGGGCCTGCCCCGGCGGGGCCGCCCAGCGCGCCCGACACGCGCCTGCGCGGCTGCTCGTGGAGGTTGATCGGTTGAAGACCACGCGCGGCGGGGCCTTCTGCGCCACCTTCACCTCAGGGCCCACACCCGCCGGCGGGGCCCGCGCCGCGCCCCGCGAGCCCTCAACAGGCGCCGGGAGCGCAAAACGTCGACCCGACGCGCCCTGCGCAGCTGCGGGGAGCGTAAACCATCGACCGAACGCGCCCTGCGCAGCTGCGCGGAGCGCAAACCATCGACCGAACGCGCCCTGCGCAGCTGCGCGGAGCGCAAACCGTCGACCGAACGCGCCCTGCGCAGCTGCGCGGAGCGCAAACCATCGACCGAACGCGCCCTGCGCAGCTGCGCGGAGCCCAAACCATCGACCGAACGCGCTCCCGGCGCCCCGCGGGGCCGCGCGCGCCAGGCCCGCCGCCCGCGCGCCCCGCGAAAAGGCCCGCCGCCGCGGGGTCGCACACCGGCGCGGCGGCGCGCAGCGTAGGCTCCACCCAGGCCCCCCGGCTGCACCGTGCTGATCTTCGCACATCACCACACCCGACGGAGCACCCTTGGAGCACCTCAACGAACGCCACGGCCCCGCCCTGGCCCAGCGCGCCCTTCACCACCTGGAGCTGCGCCTGCGCGGCGTCCCCACGCTCAGCCACCTCGCGCCCGAGATCCGCGCCCTGCGCATCGATCTCAAGGCCAAGCACGAGGCTTGGCTCGAGGCCCAAGACACGCGCATGGTGGCGACCTCGGCCGTCCGCTACGCCGACGACGAGCAAGACCGCGCGGTCACCCGGCTGTCTCAAGGCCTGCTGCTCGTGCTCGACGGCGACCGCGGGGCGGCGCGCTACCGCCGCGTCTTCCCGCTGACCCCAACCGAGGTCAACGCGGGCGTCGGCTCTGTCGCGCAGCAAGAGGCCGTGGCGCAGATCCTTGAGGCCGCCAAGGGCGAGGCGGGCGTCGACCCCCTGCGCCTGAGCCTCGCGGCGGCCTTCGGCGCGCTCAACGCCGCCCTGGCCGACCGGGTCGCCGCGGCGCGGGCCGAGTCCAGCGCCCGGATGGACCTCGTGCTCGGGCTGGAGGACGTCGCGGCCGCCTACCGGCGCTTCGGCGCGCGCTTGATCTCCGACGGGGTCGAGGCGCGGCTGGTCGAGAGCTGTTTTATGAGCCTGCGGCGGGCGCCGAGCGATCGGCTGGATGCGGCGGGGGATGAGGGTGGGGTGGAGGCGCGCTGAGGGGAGTGGTGGCGCGGCGCCCGCTCGCCGATCTTGAGCGGTCCAGGCCGCGAGGGGGAGGTGTGCGGGGCGCTCGCCGACGCTTCGGCCGCAGGCTGTCCGTCGTTGGCCGTTGTCGGAGGTCCGGGAGGGGAGCGGCCGGCGCGGCCCACGGCGGTCACCCGACCGGGCGGATGGGGGAAGGCAGGGGGCGCTGGGAGCGCTTCGAGCGCAAGCACCTGCCGCTGCGACAGCGGCGGAGGGCATCGGCAGGGCCCCCGTCGCCACATTTCAGGCCCATAGAGGTCTGTGGTTGCGATCAGCTCGGATCGGGTGCCAGCAGCGCACAGCTTCGAACCGCGTCGCCCGCGTCGACAAACCCCTCTCTTGTGCTGCAGTCGGCCGTCGACAACACATCGGCCGCACAGTCGAAGTACCAGCCAAGGGCGAGATCGGCGTGGTCGTTGCATTGGTTGTCGGCCAGGTCAACCGCGTCAAGGTCAACGCCCGCCGCTTCGAGGCAGGGGGCGAGCGCCGCAGCGTAGACCGCACAGTCGGCCTCGGTGGAGAATTCGGCAGCGTCGGGACAGGGATCGGCGCTCAACCGCGCCGGGCCGATGAGCTCGCTCGCGAGCAGGACGGTCTCGAGGCCCTTCGCG
>JAEUKK010000056.1 GCA_016792625.1 Deltaproteobacteria bacterium
GGCGGCACGAGCTCTTCCAGATCGAAGGCGCGGAGGTGCAGCTGGTTGCGGTCAGGGCGGCGGAGGCGGGGGCGAGGGTCCATACGGGAAGATCACCCGTTTGGGGCCACGGCGGGAGGTTCGTTTACAGGCCCTGAGGCGGGCGAGCAGCTCTTCGAGCGCGAAGGGCTTGCCCAGGTAGTCATCGGCGCCGCTGTGCAGGCCCTCGACCCGCTCGTCGACCCGGTCGCGGGCGGTCAGGCAGAGGGCCGGCCGCCGGTCGCCCCGGGCCCGCAGCGCGCGGATCAGCCCGAGGCCGTCGCCGTCGGGCAGCATGCGGTCGACGATGAGCAGCTCGGGCGTGTCCTCGTCGTCGAGCGCGGCCTGGGCGGCGCGGAGGTCGGCGGCGTGCACGACCTGGTGGCCCTCTTCGGTCAGGGTCCGGCGGAGCAGGTCGGCGAGCCGGGGCTCATCCTCCACGAGCAAGATCTTCATCGGGGCCTCGTGGGGGCGGCCTATCGCGCCGGGCCCCGCGACCGCCGCGCGGGAGCCGGCTAAGGCGGGGCGATGACCGCGCACCTCCGCTGGATCGCCGCTGGCTTCGACCGCAAGAGCGCCCTGGCCATCACCATCGCGCTCTGCACCTACTCCGCCATCGGCTGGCGCTGGCAGCACCTCATCAACCCGCGCCTGGGCATGGACTGGCTGCTGGCCGGCATCTGGGTCTTCATGACCCTGCTGCTGAGCTGGCGCATCGAGGCGCGCACCGACCTGCGGCTCATCCTCGTCGGGCTCTGCGGCGGCGCGTTCATCGAGTGGTGGGGCACCGAGACGGCGATCTGGTGGTACTTCACCAAAGAGCGGCCGCCGGTGTGGATCGTGCCGGCCTGGCCGGTGGCCGCCCTGACCATCCACCGTCTGCCCGCGCTCATCGGGCGCTTCTGGCCCGGGGTCGAGCGCCTGGGCCGGGTCTACCTGCCGCTGATGCTCACCTTCATCGTGATGATGGTGCTCTTTATGTGGCCGGCGGTCGACAAGCTGCCCTCGCCGCTGGTCATCGCGCTCATGCTCGGGGTGACCTTCGCCGGCGCCCGGCGCGACCGCGACGTGGCGGTCTTCCTCACCGGCGCCTTGTTGGGCATCTTCCTCGAGTACTGGGGCACCAGCCGCAAGTGCTGGACCTACTACACCCGCGGGGTGCCGCCGGTCGAGGCCGTGCTGGCGCATGGCTTCGCCGCCGTGGCCTTCGCCCGGGCCGAGCAGGTGCTGGCCTGGCTGGTCGCGCGCACCGCCGCAGCGCGGGCCCAGGTCGGCTGAGGGGCGGCCTCGGGCAGAGTGGGCGCGCCACATCGGGTACCGTCTGGCCATTGGAACACCGGGCGCCCCGCCGGCCTGCGGCCGTCGGCGCCCGTCCTGCGGGCTCGGCCGGTCGGCCTCGGCCGCGAGTGCGGCCCGACCGGTGGTCGGCCCTGCGGCCGGGCTGGCGCGCGCGAGGCGGGTGGTGGCGGGGCTTCGCCATCCCCCCCCTGACGAAGGACTGACGGATCCGTCACCCCTTGGTCCGTTTTCCGTCACCCCCCGGGCCCCAGGCCTCGTCGAAGATGACCTTCCTCACGCCATCTCTGAAACGGCTCTGAGGCCCCGCTCCGTGGCACGGCCCTTGCTCCGCCCCCGCGCGGAGGCCGCCATGCCCAGGCACCTCCAGTATCTCGTTTTGCTCCTGCGAGGCTGGGCCTTGATGGGCTGACGACGTTGCCTGCGCCGTCCGACTTTGTGTCGTTGGTTTACGCCGGGGGTCTCCGACCCCCAGGCCCCCGGCCAAGGGGCCCGCGGGGCCCCTTGGATCCCCCGCCAAGGGGGGCCAGCGGGCAGGCTTCGCGCGGCGCATGGCAGCGCCGCGCGCCAGCCCGCAATGGCCCCCCTTTGGAAACCCCCCAGGACCCGGCGCGACCCGCTGCCGACGTGAGCGAGGAAGTGGGGCGCCGCGCAGGCCTGGGCTTGGGTGGGCTTCGGCGCGCTTGGGGGCTCGGTTGGGCGATGAGGGGGAGGGCCGCGGTCTCGGGCTTGGGGCGGTGGGCCGAAGAGGCCGCGCAGGACCTGGACTACGCGGCCCTCAGCGCGCTCGCGCACTTGCGCCACCCCAAGCGGGCGAAGATCGCCGGCGCCTTGCTGCAGGCGCTTCGCGACCTCCCCCCGGGGACCGCGGTCAGCTACCATCAGCTCATGCGGGCCGTCTTGGGCCCAATCGCAAAGGGAGAGACGATGCTCAAGCCGTACCGACTCTATGTCCCCGAGACCATCGCGCTGGTCGCTGAAGCAGAGCAGCGTGGCGAGGCGCGCGGTGAGCAGCGCGGCCGCGCTGAAGGCGAGCAACGCGGCCGCGCCGAGGGTGAGCAGCGCGGCCGCGCCGAGGGCGAGGAGCGCGGTGAGCTCCGCGGGCAGCGCGAGGGCCTGCGCTTCGGCTGGGCGGCCCGCTTTGGGGCCGTGCCCCTGCCCGCCGAGGTCGAGGCGTCCTTGCAGCAGGCCGACCTCGAGGCCATCAAGCGCGCCGGGCCCGCGCTGCTCGGGGCGAGCGAGCCGGCGGCGGCGGCGGCCGCGATGTTGACCGCGCTGGCCGGGGTCGGAGCGCGCGACCGCTGAACAGGGGCAGCCAGGCAGCCGGGCGCGCGGAGCAGGCAGGGCCGTGATCAGCCGCCCCTGGCTGCCTCGACCACAAACTTTGGGACACTCCCGGGGCCCCCCGACGCCGCCTGGCGGCCCCAAACGGCCATCTTGTTGATCGGAAGCACATCAGACCCATGCAGCCCCGATCAACCGTTCGATCGCCACCACACAGCACCCTTGAAGACCCGATCAATCGTTCGATCGCCACATCAAGGCACCCTTGAAGCCCCGATCAACCGTTCGATCACCACCACACGGCACCCTTGAAGCCCCGATCAACCGTTCGATCGCCACCACACGGCACCCTTGAAGCCCCGATCAATCGTTCGATCGCCACATCAAGGCACCCTTGAAGCCCCGATCAACCGTTCGATCGCCACCACACGGCACCCTTGAAGACCCGATCCACCGTTTGATCGCCACCACACGGCTCACCGCGGGGCCGCGAAGGCCGGCCCCCGCGCTGCGACGGCGCCAGACCCACGCGCTCAGCGGCGCAGGTCGTCGGTCGGCGCCCGGCCGGTGTGCGCCGCGTAGGCCCGGCTGAAGTAGCTGCGGCTCATGCCCACGGCGGCGGCGACCTCGGCCACGCCGGCCAGCGCGCCGCTCTGGAGCAGCTGGGCGGCGTGCTCCAGCCGGCGCACCCGCAGCCACTCGACCGGCGGGGGCAGCTCGGCCTCTTGCATATGCGCCTGCAGCGTACGGGGGCTCATCCCCGCGGCGCGGGCCAGGGCGCCCACGTTGAACTCGGGGTCGGCGAGGTTGGGGTCGGTCACGCGGATCAGCCGCGCGCGCAGGGCCGCCGCGCGCGCGCTGGCCGGGGTCGCGGCCTCACCCGCCTCCACCTGGGCGGGCGCCGCGTCGCCATCGGGTGCAGCCGGGGGCGCCGCCGCGCCGCGCCGGAGCAGGGCCGCCGCCCGGGCGAGCAGCTCGGGCACCTGAAAGGGCTTGGGCAGGTAGTCATCGGCCAGCTCAAGCCCCGCCACCCGGTCGTGCAGCTCTTGGCGGGCGCTGATGAACAGCAGCGGGCAGGGCGCCCCGCCCGGCCGGGCGCGCAGGTGGCGGGCGAGCGCGTGGCCGTCCATGCCCGGCATCATCACGTCGCTGATCACGAGGGCGAAGGGCTGCGCCTCGACCGCGGCCAGCGCCTCGGCCCCGCTGGCCACGGCGCACACCTCGAAGCGCTCGGCGAGGTGCTCGGCGAGGTAGCCCCGCAGCTCGTCGTGGTCTTCGACCAGCAGCACCCGGGCGCGGGCCGATCCGGCGGGGCTGGGCGTGCGCGCCGCGGCCGCTGACCCAGGGGAGGGCGCGTTGATCGGAGCGGCGCCAGGGTCCTCCTCGCCCTGCTCGTCGGCGGGCCTGGCCTCGGCCAGCGCCGCGGCGGGGATCGGCGTGGCGGTCGGCGCCGGCTCCAGCGCCACGTCGTCAGGCCCGAGGTGGGCGACGCCGATCGGCAGCTCGACCGAGAAGCGGGCGCCGACGTGGCCCCGCCGGGCGCGGATCTGCCCGCCGTGCAGCTCGACCAGCTCCTTGGCCAAGGCGAGGCCGATGCCCGCGCCGCCCTGCGGGCGCTCGGCCCCGCCCTCGATCTGCAGGAAGCGCTCGAAGACAGCGTCTTGCAGGGCATCGGGCACGCCGGGGCCGTCGTCCTCGACCACGATCTGGGCGAGGCCTTGTTCGCCGCCCTCGACCCCGCGGGCGCTCAGCTCGACCGCGCCGCCCTCCGGCGCGTGGCGCAGCGCGTTGACCAGCAGGTTGCTGACCACCTTCTCCATCAGGTCGGGGTCCATCCAGACCACCAGGGGCGCGGCGGGGCTGAGCACCCGCAGCCGTCGCTGCGCCTCGGTCGCCGCGGGCTCAAAACGGGCGCCCAAGCTGCGGAGCCAGGCCCCGAGCTCGACCCGGCGCGCGCGCAGCCGCAGCCCGCCGGCCTGCGCGCGGGAGAGCTCGAACAGCTCGGCGATCAGCCCCTGCAGGCGCTCGGCGTTGGAGACGGCGAGGCCGAGGTGGCGGCGGGCGCGGCTGTCTGGCGGCGCCTCGTCGCGCAGCGAGGCCAGCGGGCCGAGGATCAGCGAGAGCGGGGTGCGCAGCTCATGCGAGAGGTTGGCGATGAGCTGGCGCTTGAGCTGGTCGAGCTCTTGGAGCTGGGCGGCCTGGGCCGCGATCTGGCGGTTGCTCACCCGCAGCGCCTCGCCCCGCTCGTCGAGCTCGGCCACGCGGTCGGCCAGCGCGCCGTTGACCTCGGCCAGCTCGGCGTGGGTGGACTGCAGGCTGCGGTAGCGGGCCTCGAGCTCGACGGTCTGCGCGGCGACCAGCGCCTCAAGGCGGCGGCGGGTGCGGCGCTGGGCCGCCGACCAGAGCCCGAGGCCGCCGAGGCTGGTGATGACCACGCCGAGGCCCACCAGCAGGGGGAAGATCGCCCGCTCATGCAGGGCCGGCGCGCGGCTCAGGGCGAGGCGGCTGACCGGGCCCCAGGCCCCGCCGATCCGCGCCTGCACCTCAAAGGTCGACGCGCCGGGCGGCAAGCTGGCGAGCTCGACGGCGCGCCCGCGGCCCGGGGACGACCACGCGCCGTCGGGGCCCAGCCGGTAGCGGAGCTCATGCTGGTCGGCCCAGGCGCTCGCCGGGGTGGACCAGGCGAGGCGCAGCGGCGGGTGGACCGTGGGCAGCGCGACCGGGGCCCCCAGCGGCAGGCGCGTGGCCCCCAGCTGCGGGGCCAAGAGCTGCACCGTCGGCGGCGCAGGCAGCTGTACCCGGGTGGGATCGACCTCCACCGCGCCATCTTGGCTCGCGAACCACAGGTGGCCGTCGGTGGGGCGCACCAGCGCGGCGTCGCCCACAAAACCGTTGAGCTCGGCGTCGAGCAGCCCATCGCCGACCCCGAGCCAGAGCACGGGCAGGTCGTCGGCCGCGCCGGTGGCGAAGTCCTCGGCGGCCTGGGCGGCGCTCAGGCCGAGGCCTTGGTTGCTCGAGATCCAGAGCCGGCCCTGGGCGTCGGTCAGGGTGGCGTGCACCGTCGCCCGGCCGAAGCTGCTCTCGGGCCCAAGGCAGCGCGCGCCGAGCGGCGCCCCCGATGGCGGGGCCGCGCCCCCCGGCAAGGGGGCCACGCAGAGGCCGCGGTCGGTCGTGCTGATCCAGAGGTGGGCGCCGGTGGCCCGCAGGTGGCGGACGCCGCCCAGCGGCGCGTCGGCGTCGAGGCGCCGGGCCGGGCCAGGCCCCGGCGCGATGACCCAGAGGCCGTGGGAGCCGCCCGCGGCGGTCTCGCCGCTGGGCAAGGGGGCGAGGCCCCGCACGCCCGCGGGAGGGCCGTCGGGGCCGTCGATCGCCGCCCATCGGACGGTGAGATCGGCGCCCTGTTCGTCAACGCCGCCGCCCCGCATCAGGTAGAGGGTGCGCTCGCCCGACAGCCATCCTGTGCCGTCGGGCAGCTCCCAGACCGGGCCGGAGAACCCGAGCGGCGGCTCGTCTTGGCGCTCCCAGCCCGCTGGCCCCGCGCGCCAGAGGCCGTAGCAGGGCCGCAGCCAGCGCCGGCCGTCTGTGCCGGTGAACGGGCGGTCGTGGCCGGGGTTGCAGTCCCCGCGCACCGCAGGCGGCACCTGCAGCGAGACCGAGGGGGAGCCATCACTGGGGATCGACCACCACTCTCCCCCCTCGACGTGGAACCAGAGCGTGCGGGTGGGCTCCTCCCACCAGAGGGCGCGGACGTTGCTGCGGCCCGCGCCCGGCGGCCGGTGCGCGGTGGCGGACCGCGGGCGCAGGCGCAGCAGGCCGTCGCCGGTGCTGGTGACCCAGAGCGCGCCATCGGCTTCGACGGCGCGGTGGGGCGTCGTGGAGATGAGGGCCGGGGAGAGCCCGGTCCGCGCGCGCAGCTGCGCCTCGATGGGCGCGCCCGGGCCGATGGTGTCGATGGCGGCCGCCGGGCGGGCGGGCGCGGCGCGGGGGTCGAGCGCCCAGGCCCGGTCGTGGAAGTCGACGATGCCGAGGGCGCCGCCAGGCAGCGCGCGGACGTAGACCGCCTCAGCCGGGGCCCCCTCGACCCGCGTGGGCCGGTCATCGAGGCGCAGCAGCTCGCCGCCCACCGCCGCCCAGATCGTGCCCTCGGTGGTCAGCGGCGGCCCGCCCCAGGGCCCCGGCCGGCCCGCGAAGCTCGTGACTTGGCCGCCGATGCGTCGCTGCAGGCTGTTGTCGTCGCCAAACAGCCAGAGCGCCCCGTCTTGGGGGTGCCGCGCGAGGTAGCGCAGGCGGTTGGACTGCGGGCCGTCGGGGGCCCCGACGCGCAGGGTCTCGAAGCGCTGGCCGTCAAAACGCACGAGCCCGTCATAGGTCGCCAGCCAGACCACGCCCGCCTCATCCACCAGCACGTCGTTGATGTGGTTGAGCGGCAGGCCGTCGGCGATGGTCCACTGGTCGCGCATCCAGTCTGCGGACAGGGGCCGGCTCTCGGCCGCTTGGGCCGCCCCGCTGGTGAGCATGGGCGCAAGCAGCAGCGCCAGCCGCGCGACGGTCAGCACGAGGAGCGGCGCGCCGAGGACCGCAGCGGAGCGGAGGGCGGTCGACACGGCGGGGCCATGGGGAGGGGGGGCTCCGCCGGCGGAGGGAGGAGGGGCGCGCCACACTGCCAAGCGGCGGCGCAGCCCATCCACGGCCTATCCCGGACCGACGCCCGCCGGAGCGGGCGCTGGGGCCGGGTTTTTCCCCGACCTCAGCCCTGCTTGACCAGCTGCACCTCGGCCTCGATCTCGACCTCTTCGCCGACCAGCACGCCGCCCAGCTCGAGCGCCTGGTTCCAGGTCAGGCCGAAGTCTTTGCGGTTGATCGTGGCGCTGGCCCGGAAGCCGCGGCGCTGGTTGCCCCAGGGGTCCTTGCCCGCGCCGGTGGCCTTGGCCTGCAGGCTGACCGGGCGGGTCGTGCCGCGGATGCTCAGGTCGCCGGTGATGGTGAAGGCGCCGTTCGTGTCGCCGCTGATCGTGGTCGAGCGGAAGCTCATCGTGGGGTGCGCGGCGGCGTCAAAGAAGTCGGGGGACTTGAGGTGCCCGTCGCGCTGGGCCTCACGGGTGTCGATGCTGTCGATCTGAACCTCGGCGCTGAGCCCGACCAGCGCGCCGCTGTCGTCGGTCTGCACCGCGCCGCTCCACTTGGTGAAGCTGCCGCGCACCTTGGCGAAGACCATGTGGCGGACGGTGAAGGCGATCTCGGAGTGGGTGGTGTCGAAGTTCCAGGACATGGGCGCTCCAGCGGGCTGAGGGGGAGGGCGGCGTGCCCCCCGCTCCATCGGTGTAGCCGCGGACTCCGACCAGAAAATCCAGAACCTTTGGATGCCAGCCATCAGCTCTGTGGATGGCTCAAGCTCTCGCGCAGGCGATCGGCCAGCCAGCGCCCCGCCGGGCCCGGCGGCCGGTCGGGGTGGGTCACCAGCGCGAGGTGCAGCGGCATGCCGTCGGGCGGCCAGCCCGCCGGGCGCAGCGGGCAGAGCCGACCGGCGGCGAGGTCCTCGTCAATGGCGTGCTCGGGCATGTTCCCCCAGCCTAGGCCGGCGAGCAGCAGGGCGCGCTTGGTCTGCAGGTCGTGCACCCGCCAGGTGCGGCTGGAGAGGACCGCCTGATCGGGGGTCGGCTCGTCGCTCTGGCGCTCGCTGAGCACGATCTGGACGGCGTCGGCCAGCTCGGCCGGGCGCAGCGGGCCGGGCACCGCGGCCAGCGGGTGGTGCGGCGCGGCGACCGCGAGCATGCGCACCGCGCAGAGGTGCTCGACCTGCAGGTCGCGCACGTCGACATGGGGCCCCACCACGCCGATCACGCAGTCGCCGCGGCGCACGAGCGCCGAGACCGCGCCGAGCGCGTCGGTGTGCAGCCGCAGCTGCACCGCCGGCCAGCGCGCCGCGAAGCCCTGCAGCGCGCAGCTGAGCGCGCGGGTCGAGTACATCACGTCGACGGCGAGGCCCACCGCGGGCTCGGCCTGGGCCCGCAGGGTGGCGGCCAGCTCGCGCAGCGCGTCGGCCCGGGCGCAGACGGCCTGGGCCCGGGCGAGCACCTCGACCCCCGCCGGCGTGAGGCGGACCCGGCGGGCGCCGCGCTCCATCAGGGGCACGCCAAGCTGCTGCTCCATCGCAGAGATGGCGTAGCTGACCGCGCTCTGGGCGCGGCGCAGGCGCCGGGCCGCCGCGGACAGGCTGCCCGCCTCGACCACGGCGAGCAGCACGCGCAGCTGGTCGAGGGTGGCCGGGTCCTGGGGGAGGGCGGCGTCGGGCGGCATGGGGGGGCCTCGGGGCCGGGGCGGGCGCCTGCGCTGGCGCAGCGGCCGCGGCGGAGCCCGCGACAGTTCGTGCGGATCGTGCTCCACCGCGGCGCGTTGGGCTATAGTCCGGCCGTTCCCCGCCGGAGGAGCCGCCGTGTCTGCATCTGCCCCCCTGCGATCTGCCCTCGGTCGCCCCGCTCCGTCCGCCAGGCGCGCCCTGCGCGGCGCGCTGGTGCTCGGCCTGGGCCTCAGCGCCTGTGGTGATCCGCCCAAAGACGCCGCTCCCGCCGATGATGGCGAAGAAGAGACCGGCGAGCCGGTCGAGCGCGGCCCCGCGCCCGAGGTCACCCCCGGGGCCCCGGCGCTGCGGCGCCTGACCCAGTCGCAGTACGAGAACGCCCTGCGCGACATGTTCGCCGGCGAGCTCTACGTGCCGACCAACCTCGAGCCCGACAACGACGTCGAGGGGCTGCTGAGCGTCGGCGCGAGCACCACCAGCGTCTCGGCCTACGGCGTCGAGCTCTACGAGGCCGCCGCGCTGACCGTGGCCGAGCAGGTGCTCGCCAGCCCCGAGGCCAAGGCGGCGCTGCTCTCCTGCACGCCGACCGGGCCCGACGACTCGACCTGCGCCGCCGAGGTGCTCGGCGCGCTGGCCCGGCGGGCCTGGCGCCGGCCGGTCAGCGCCGCCGAGGTGGGGCGCCTCGCCGAGCTGGTCGCCCAGATTGGCGCAGCCGAGGGCAGCTTCGACGCCGGCATGGTCTATGGCGTGGCGGCGGTGCTGCAGTCGCCGCACTTCCTCTACCGGCGTGAGCACGGCGAGGGCACCGGTGCGGTGCGGCCGGTCACCAGCGTCGAGCTGGCCAGCCGGCTCTCCTTCTTGCTGTGGAACTCCATCCCCGACGAAGAGCTGCTCGCCGTGGCCGAGTCCGGCGCGCTGCTCGACGAGGCCGTGCTCGAAGAGCAGGCCCGCCGCCTGCTCGCCCACGACAACGCCCGGCGCGGCCTGCGCAACCTGTTTGACGAGGTCTTCCACCTCTACAACCTGCCCGGCATCAACAAAGACCCGCTGGTCTTCCTCAACGCCGACCCCGAGCTGGGCGCCTCGGCCCGCGAAGAGACCCTGCTCGGCGTCGAGGCGATGGTCTTCGACGACGATGGCGACTTCCGCGACCTGTTGACCACCGAGCGGGCCTTCGTCGACCGCCGCCTCGCCGCGCTGTATGGCGTGGCCGCCGCCACTCCCGAAGGTTTTGGCGAGGTCTACCTGCCCGCCGAGCTGGGCCGGCGCGGCCTGCTCGGCCAGGCCAGCTTCCTGATGTTGCAGAGCCACGCCACCTCGTCCTCGGCGACCAAACGCGGCGTCTTCGTGCGCCGCACGCTGCTCTGCCAAGAGATCCCCGCGCCGCCCGCCGACGTCGACACCTCCATCCCCGAGGCCGACGCCACCTCGCCCACCCTGCGCGAGCGGCTGCAGACCCACCTCTCCGACCCCTACTGCGCCAGCTGCCACCAGCTCACCGACCCCATCGGGCTCGGTTTTGAGAACTTCGACGGCATCGGCAAGTGGCGCCTGACCGAGAACGGCGCGACCATCGACGCCAGCGGCGATCTTGACGGCGTGGCCTTCGCCAACGCGTGGCAGATGGCCGAGGTCCTGCATGACAGCCCGCTGCTCGGGCCCTGCTTCACCCGCCACGTCTACCGCTACGGGGTTGGCCGGGTCGAGAACGGCGACGAGCTCGCGCTGATCGGCTGGTTGAACGAAGGCTTCGCGGGCACCGGCTACAGCTTCCGGGAGCTGCTGGTCGACACGGTCCTGTCCCCCGGCTTCCGCAACGTGGGAGAGCTGCAGTGAGCACCTCAAACCGCTGGATTGAGCGCTTCTCTTCGCTCTTCGCTCCCCCGGCCCGCGGCGCGCTGCGGCGCCCGGTGGCCCCCTCTCCCGCGCTCGGGCGCATGTTGGCGCCCCCGCCGCTCTCGGCCTCGCGCCGGGGTGTGCTGCGCGGCGCGCTCGGCGGGGCCGCGGTCACCGTCGGCCTGCCCTGGCTCGAGCTCTTCGTCGGGCCGACCGCCCGGGCCGAGACCACCTTCCCCGTCCGCTTCGGCGTCTGGAACTGGGGCAACGGCGTGCGCCCCGAGCAGTGGCGCCCGGTGGGCGAGGGCAGCGGCCTCTCGTGGACCTTGTCCGAAGAGCTCGCCCCGCTCATCAACGTGAAAGAGAAGCTCGCGGTGGTGACCGGCATGGCGGTCAAGGTGCCCAACTACATCCCCCATTGGTCGGGCGCGGGCGGCTTGCTCACCGGCCTCGACGCGCTGGGTGATGACGAAGACTGGACGGTGCAGGGCCCGACCATCGACCACATCGTCGCCGACCAGATCGGCGGCGCGACCATCTACAAGAGCATCGAGATCGGCCTCGACACCAACGAGATCTTCTCGTTCACCGGGCCCAACGCCCGCGCCCCGGGCGAGACCGACCCCTTCACCCTCTACGAGCGCATCTTCGGCGCCACCTTCCGCGAGCCGGGCGAGGGCGGCATCGTCGACCCCCGCCTCGGCTACCGACGCTCGGCCCTCGACGCGGTCATGCAAGACGTGCACGCCCTGCAGCGCGAGCTCGGCGCGGCCGACCGCGTGCGGCTCGAGGCCCACCTCGACGGCGTGCGCGCGCTCGAGCAGCGCCTCGCCCGCCTGCAAGAAGACCCGCCCGACCTCGAGGCCTGCACCCGCCCGGTCGCGCCCGAGGTCAGCTACCCCGACATTGACGGCCGTGTGCAGATCTCGGCGCGGGCCCAAGCCATGCACGAGGTGCTGGCGATGGCCCTGGCCTGCGACCAGACCCGCGTCTTCAACTTCATGCTCAGCCGGCCGGTGGCCAACCTGATGTTCCCGGGCTCACCCGACGGCCACCACAACCTCACCCACGACGAGCCCTCGCCGCAGCCCGAAGTGCACGAGATCACCGTCCAGATCATCACCGAGCTGGCCTACTTCCTCGAGCGCCTCGACAGCATCCCCGAGGGCGACGGCACGCTGCTCGACCACGCCGCCATCCTCTGCTGCTCTGAGCACGGCGAGGCCCGCACCCACGCCATCACCGACATGCCCATCGTCGTCGCCGGCTCGGCGGGCGGGCGCTTGGTCAACGACGTGCACTACCGCAGCTACACCGACGAGAACGTCGGCAAGGTCGTGCTCAGCCTGCTCCGCGCCATGGGTGTGAGCACGCCGTCCTGGGGCGACGGCGACACCTTCACCGAAGACGGCCTCTCGGCCATCGAGGTCTGAGATGACCTGCGCCCGCCTCGCGCTCCGCTCCCCCTTCCGTCTGCTCCCCCTCGCGCTGCTGGTCGCCTGCGCGCCGCCGGCCGAGAAAGAGGGCGCCGACGCCGAGGTCGTCGACACGGGTGACCTGCCGGTCTGCGCGCCGCCCGCCGACGACCTGCAGGGGGTCACCTTCCTCATGCACAAGGTCGGCTTCGCCCGCTCGACCGAGGGCGTGGCCTGGGGCAGCAACCTCGACGGCGAGGTCAGCGTCATCGGCGACGGCAGCGGCTGCAACAAACAAGACCTCACCGACCCCGAGGGCACGCCGGGCATCGACAACGCCTTCGCCGGCCTGCTGCCCACCCTCGAGCAGACCGAGGCCGCGGCGATCTCGGGCCTGCTCCAAGACAGCGTCGAGCAGGGCGAGCTGCTGCTCACCATTCAGGTGCGCGGCCTCGACAGCTACGCCGACGATGACTGCGTCTCGGTCGCCTTCGGCAACGCCACCGGCGCCCCGCTGATGGGCACCGACGGCGTCATCCTCGCCGGCCAGTCCTTCGACCGCGACGCGACCGACCGCGTGGTCTACGTCGATGCGGCCGACGTCGAAGACGGCCGCCTCAGCTTCGCCAGCGACTTCGGCATCAAGCTGCAGATCTTGGACGCGAACCTCGACCTCGACGTCACGATGGGCCAGGTCCGCATGGACATCGCGCCCGACGGCCAGAGCGCCACCGGCCACTTCACCGGCGGCGTGAGCATCCCCTACATGCTCAGCGAGATCGAGAAGTACGCCATCGACGCCGATCTCAAGGCGCTGCTCAACCAGGTGCTGCCCGTGGTCGGCGACCTGTCCAGCGAGCCGGGCGCCTGTGACATGCTCAGCATGGCCTTTGAGTTCGAGGCGATCCCCGCCTTCTTCTACGAAGAGTCGCTCGAAGAGGTCCCCTGGGGCAGCGCCCCGGCCGCGACCGACTGAGCGCCGCCCGCCGGCCGAGGTGGTCCATGCGCAGCCCGCTGTTGGCGCCCCTCGTGGCGATGAGCCTGCTGGGCGCCTGCGCCCCGGCGCCCAAGGCGGCCGACCAGGCCGGCGCCGCCGTCGATAGCGGCGAGGCGCCCACCTGCGGCCTGCCCGAAGATGACGCGCCAGGGCATGTCTTCGTCGTGCAGCAGCTCGGCTTCGCCCGCGTGGCCGACGGGGTGGCCTGGGGCAGCGACCTCGACGGCGTGGCCAGCGCGGCGGGCGACGGCACCGGCTGCGGCAAGCCCGACGTGGTCGACCCCGAGGGCACGCCCGGCATCGACAACGCCTTCGCCGGCCTGCTCCCGGCGCTCGAGGCCACCGAGGCCGCGGCCATCTCGGCCCTGCTCCAAGACAGCGTCATCGCTGGCGAGCTGCTCATCACCTTCGAGCTGCTCGGCCTCGACGACACCGTCGACGACAGCTGCGTCTCGGTGGTCTTCGGCGAGGCCGTGGGCGCGCCGCTGCTCGGCACCGACGGGCAGGTGCTGGCCGGGCAGTCGTTCACCCGCGACCCCGCCGACCCGGTGGTGGTGGTCGAGGCCGCCCAGGTTGAGGGCGGTCGGCTCATCTTCGACGGCGAGTTCACCGTCGGGCTGCAGATCTTGGACGCTGACCTGCAGATCCCGGTGACCAACGGCCGGGTGCGGCTCGATCTCGCGCCCGACGGCAGCGCCGCGGTCGGGCACCTCACCGGCGGCCTGAGCGTGCCGCTGATGCTGGAAGAGATCGACAAGTACGGCATCGACCCCGCGGTCAAAGACCTGCTGCGCACCGTGCTCCCCGCGGTGGCCGACCTCTCGGGCCCCGACGGCAGCTGCGACCAGCTCAGCGTGGTCTTCGAGTTCATCGCCGTGCCCGCCTTCTTCTACGGCGGCACAGACTAGGCAGGGGCCTCTGGGCGCCCCGCCTGCGGCGGCCGCGCGCCCGCCTGGGGTTCGCCGCCCGGTCCGGCCGGGTCTGGGCCCCGGCCGGGGCGGCTCCGTCGCCTGCGGCGACCGGCCTGCGGCCGCCCGCGGGCCCGCTGGCGCGGGCGCGCGCGCCGGGCGCCGCGTGGGGTAGGCTCAAGCCATGCGCACGCCCTCCCTCCGCCTGTTCTTGCCCCTCGCCCTGCCCGGGCTGCTCGTCGCCTGCGCCGCCGATGGGGGCGCGCCCAAGACCGGGGCTGAGGGCGGGGCCGATGGGTCTGCGGGCGCCGAGGGGGCAGGCGGCGCCGATGGCGCCGGCGGGTCTGATGGCGCCGAGGGGTCTGATGGCGCCGAGGGGTCTGGGGGCTCTGACGGCGCCGATGGTGCCGACACGCCGCTGTTCACCATGTACGGCTACGTGAAGTGGGCGCCGACCGGCGCGGCCCTCGAGGGCGCGCGCGCCTTCGCCATCGACCAAGACGGCGACGGCGAGGTCATCAGCGACGCCGCCGGCCTGTGGACCTGGCGGGTCGCCGACCGCGAGTGGATCACCATGCGCAGCGAGCACCCCCTCACCCTCCCGATGGAGGCGTACATCCACACCCGTGAGGCAGACAACCCGGCCCTGCCTTACCCCTACACCTTAGGGTCGAGCGATGACGTCAACGCGCTGTGCGCGCCCTTAGGGGTGACCCAAGACCCCGCGCTGGGCTTCTTGATGGTCGACGCGCTCGACCCCCAAGACCGCGACATCGGCGGCGCGACGGTCACCGTCGATGTGTCCTACGACGGGCCCTATCGTGAGTACGCCACCGACCAGTGGGATATGGAGCCGCTGACCACCGACGACCGCAACGACCTCATGTACCTCAACCTGCCGCCGGGCCCGGTGCACATCACGGTGACCGGGTTGACCAGCGGCGCCTGCGCGGGGCCCGCCGCGGTCGAGCTCAAGGCGGGGGTGCTCACCCAGGTCAGCTTCTACTGCGACGAGGACGCGCCGGGCTACGAGTGAGCGGGCCGTTGGTCGTTGCTCCCGTGGGCAAGGATGGCTACGTGGAGGGCCGGTGGCTGATCCTCTGACCCTCTCTGTGCGCGCCTTCCTTGAGAGCAGCGCGTTCGACATCGCCGAGGCCGCCACGGCCGCCGAGCTTGAGCTGCGGTCTGGCGAGGTGGTGCTCACGCAGCTGCATGACCGCGCGAGCCATACGGTGCGCGACGTGGTGCGCGCCCCGGCGGTTGTGCTCGCGCGCTGGTTGGCGGGCAACTGGTGGCGGCTGCGATGGGAGCCCCTCCGCGGCACGCAGCCCGACGCCGACTGGTTGCTGAGCCACGAGCTCGGCGGGGCGGGTGGCGGGGTGCTGTGGCCCGCCGTCCGCTTCGCGAGCGACGGGGCGCACATCCTCGTATCGAGCCGCGCGTGCAGCCCCGGCGCCGGCCTGCGCTATCTGACCGTGGCCTCTTTCTCGGTGTCGGGCCTTCGCTTCGAGCGGGCCATCGACGACTTCATCGATCAGGTGATGCGGCGTTTGAGCGACCGCGGCGTCGACGACCCGCCCCTCCGCGTGCTCTGGGGTGACGTGTTGGCCGAGCGCCGCGACCCCGAGGCGGCGCTGCTCCGCCGGCGCGAGGCGCAGCTCGGGCTCGACCCCGACCAGGTAGACCCGGCCGACGTCATCGCGCTGTTTGAGCAAGGCGCGTGGCTGGGCGCGGGCGCGTGTGAAGAGGCGCTGGTCGACGTGGGCTTCCACGGGGCGGCCGCGCGCCTCGAGCAGCTCAGGCGGCTCAGCGTCGATGCCGCCGCGCGGCTCCCGCTCGACTTGGGCGCCTTTGCGTCGACCCAGGCGGCGTGGCGGTCTGCGCCGGCCGCAGGGGATGCGCCCTGGGCGCGCGCCGCGCAGCTGGCCGCGCGGGTCCGCGCCGACCTGGGCCTCGGCGACGGCCCCATCTCCACCCCGCGGCTCGGCGCGCTGCTCTGCGCCGACCTCAGCGACCCGCCTGCGCCCGCGGCGCCCATCGCGGTGGCCTTCGGTTCGGGGGAGCGGTGGGGCTTCCTCCCCCGCAAGACCCGACCGACCTCGCTGCGCTTCGATCTCGCCCGGGCCCTGGGCGACGCGCTCGATCGACCCGAGGGTGACCGTGCGCTGCCCCTGACCGCGGCCAGCACCAGCCGCCAGCGGTTTCAACGGGCCTTCGCGCAAGAGCTGCTCTGCCCCGTCGAGGTGGCGGCCGCGCGGGTGAGCGAAGCCGACGACGTGGGCGAGGCGATCGAAGACCTCGCGGCGGACTTCGAGGTGTCGAGCTGGGTGGTGCGAACTGCGCTGGTCAACCACGGCCACCTCGACCGTGGGGCGCTGCCCGCGGCGCCCTGAGCCGCCTTCGGGGCCCCTCTCGGGCGCGCGCCGAATGGAGCACCTCATGCCCCAGCCACCCGACCCCCTCCCGCCCACCTTCTGCGACCAGCCCGTGCTCACGCTCGCCGAGGCGCTGCTTGGCTGCCACATCTGGCACGAGGGCGTGCTGCTGCAGATCACCGAGGTCGAGGCCTACCACGCGCGTGAGAGCGGCTGCCACGCCCATCGCGGGCGCACTCCGCGCACCGCGGTGATGTTCGGCCCAGCCGGGCACGCCTATGTCTACCTCTGTTACGGCCTGCACACGATGCTCAACGTGGTCGCCGAGGCCGAGGGGGTGGCGGCGGCGGTCTTGATCCGCGGCGCGGCGGTGCGGGCGGGCGCCGAACAGGTGACCATACGGCGCGGTGGTCGCCTCGATCTCTCCGGTCCGGGCAAGGTGGGGCAGGCGCTGGGCCTCGACCCCACGTGGAGCGGGGCCCGCCTCGACGGCCCGCTGCGCCTCTGCGCCGGCGCACCGCCCGAAGGTTCGACCCTGCGCCGGGGCCCGCGGGTGGGCATCGACTACGCGGCGCCCGCCGACCGCGCGCTGCCGTGGCGGCTGTGGCTCGAGGGGCCGGGCCTGCCGCGGGTGGTGGGCGGCGGGCGGCGACCGCCGGCCGGGCAGCGCCCCGGCGCATAGACCGCGCAGCCCACCCCGCCGACAGACCCCCGCACCGCTCAAGCAGACGCCCCGCGCCCTCCGCCCAGGCCGCCCGGCAGCGCCCCCCTCTCTCAGCCCCGCCGCCGCAGGGCGACCAGCGCCACCACGCCGATCAGCGCCCAGCCCACCGATAGACCCGGCGCGCTGGCGCAGCCGCCACCTTTGCTACCGCCCTCTCCGTCGGCGGCGGTCTCGCCCGCGCCGCCCGCGTCGGCGCCGCCCCCATCTCCACCATCGGTGTCGTCGAGGTCCTCACCGCCGTCTCCGGCTCCGCCGCTGTCCTCGACCGTCGGCTCGAGCCGCCAGGTGGCGCCGCGGGGGCTGGTGGCGGTGACCGTAAAGACCTCGCCATCGGCGACCTCGACCCTATCGCCCACGGTGTCGGGGCCGGCGATGACCGCCTCACCCTCGTCGACCACCAAGGTCCACCGGCCACCGCCCTCGGGCGCATAGGCCCGCGAGCCATAGGCCTCGGCGCTGTATGGCCCGGCCTCGGGATCGTGCAGCGGCGGGTCGGCCCAGCGGGCGGTGCCCCCGTAGCTGTCGTTGGCATAGTCGACCGCGAAGCGCGCGAAGAGCGTGCCCGCGTCTTCGCCATAGACCCCAGGCAGCAGGTCAACCCAGGGAGAGGGGTCTGTCGCCCCGGCCTCCCACAATGCGCGGATGGCCTCGGGGCCGCCCTGGGTCAGGTCGAGGTGCTGGGTGAAGGCGGCCATGCCATACTCATGGCCGCTGTTCATCGTGTCGGCGGCGAGGTGGGCGTCATTGGCGTACCATTCGATGGTGTAGTCGATGGCGCGGGTGCCGGGCTCGACCAGCCACGAGGCCCAGCCGGCGGTGGCCTCCCACATCCAGCTCTCGCCCCGGGGCGCCCAGGTCTCGCGCATGGCATATTGCACGGCGTGGTGCAGCTCATGCGAGGCCAAGCTCGCGAAGAAGGGCGCGTCCTCGGCCCACAGGGGGTTGAGCCAGATGATCGGATAGCCCTGGGGGTATTCGTCGGTATAATATTCGGCGGTCAGCCCGGTGCCGCCCAGCTCGGGGTCGAGCAGCACCCACAGATAATAGCTGTCGCTGCTCACCGGCGCGGGCCAGCCGGCGGCGGCGTAGGCCTCCCAGGCGCGCTCCAGCGCCACGCCCGCGGCCTCGGCCTGCTCGAGCGTGGCCGCGCCGGGCGCCCAGTTGATCGTGAAGTGCGCCGTGTCGAGGTGGTCGTCGTAGGGGGTGCCGTAGTGGGTGCGGTCGACCGGCGGGCGGGGCGGGCCGCCGCTGGCGGGCCCGACGCCGATGCCCGGCGGCAGGGCGGGCAGCGCGGCGTGGGGCGCGCCGCCGGCAGAGAGCGCGGCGGGGGTCAGGCAGGTGGCGGGGGGCGTGGGCACGGCGGGCTCCGGGGCGGGCGGCCAGCTTGCCACAGCCGCAGGCGCAGGGCCACCGATGGCGCCCCGCCCGCCTGCGGCGGTCGGCGGCCGTCCGCCGGGCTCGGGCTGCGCCCTCGGTCGCGCGCGGCGCGACCCGCGCACGCGCGGCCCTCTGGCCGGCCTGGCGCGCGCGAGGCGGCCGGTGAGGCGGGATGTGCGCTTCAGCGGCCGATGAGGCCCGCCCCTGCGGCGGGGATGGGCGCTTCAGCAGGCGCGGCGGTCCTCCCGGGCGGCGGGGATGGCTGCTTCAGCAGCCGATGCGGGCCTCCCCTGCGGCGGGGATGCCTGCTTCAGCAGCCGAAGCGGCCCTCCCGAGCGGCGGGGCTGCCTGCTTCAGCAGCCGAGGCGGCCCTTCCGGGCGGCAGGGATGCCTGCTTCAGCAGCCGAGGCGGCACTCCCGGGCGGCGGGGATGCCTGCTTCAGCAGCCGAGGCGGGCCTCCCGGACGGCGGGGATGTGCGCTTCAGCAGCCGATGCGGGCCTCCCCTGCGGCGGGGATGTGCGCTTCAGCAGCCGAGGCCCTCCGCACCCGGCCGCGCGCTCACCAGCCGACCACCTGTGGCGCCGCGCGGAGCTGGGCGTCGATGGCCGGCAGGTCGGCGCGTTGGCGCTTCATCTCGGCCCAGACCACGGGCTGGTTGTGGTCGGCGAGGTCGACGCGCAGGCGGTCGAGCCGCGCGCGGTCCGCTGCCATCTGCGCGTCGATCACGTCCACGAGCCAGCGCGCGTAGGCCTGGTGCGCCGCGCGGCGTTGGCGCACCAGGGTCGCCCGTCGGTTGAGGCCGAGCTTCTCGACCGTCCACGAGATGCGGGCGTGGTCGGCGCTGCCCGGCGCGGCGGTGATGAGGAACAAGAAGCTGTCATCGACGATGTCGAGCTTCATCGCGCGCATGGGGTCGGCGCGGCGCGGGTTCCACCACGCCGTCTGGCCGGCCGGCGGGGCGCGGCGCGCGGCGCCAGCGGGCGCGTGTGGGCGGCTGATGTCCCTCCAGCCCTGGGGGTGGGTCGGGTCGAGCACAGCGTCGCGCGCGCCCTTGTACGCGGGGCCGCCGCAGGTGCCGCAAGCCGGCACGAGGTTGGCCCAGCACCAGCCCAGCTCGGGGTGGAGCGACTTGGGGCGCAGGTGGTCGAGCTCACGCCCCTCGTTGTCCTGGCAGTACACGCAGCGGTCGCCGCGGGGCCGCGCGGCGAAGGCCTTGTCGCGGGCGGTGCCCAGCTTGTCGGCGCTCCATCCGGCCTCGATGGCCTTGAGCCACTCCGCGTACGCTCCTGCGCTGATCACCCCGCTGGTGAGCCCAGCGAGCCGGTCCACCTCGGGGCCGCTGAGCGGTGCGGGCGCGTAGGCCATCATCGGGGCACCGCCTGCGCATCGGCGAGGACGGCGCGCAGGTGGCGCAGGCGCGCGCGGTCGGCCGGGCTGAGGCCCTCGTCGCGCTGCCTCTGGGTGAGCACGCGCAGCTCTTCGACCCGCTCCCACCCCGTGCTCGACAGGCCGAGCTCGAGCCCGAAGCCCTCGGAGCTCAGCGCCCGCTCCAGGCTGCCGAACCACAGCATGTCCCGTGCCTCTCCCGCGATCTCGCGCAGCTGCGGCCCCTCCTCTCCCGGGGCCCGCAGTCGAAAGACCTTGCCGCTTGCCCCGATCGACCGGCAGACCAGCGCGCTGTGGGTGGCGACCAGGAATTGCACCCGGGGAAAACGCGCGGTGAACCAGGCGCCCACCGACTCTTGCCACGATGGGTGCAGGTGGGCGTCGATCTCGTCGATCAGCACCACGCCCGGGGCGACCACGACGGCGCCGTCGGGGTCAAAGGCGGCGTCGAGACCATAGGCCACCTCCATTTGGCGCAGCAGCTCCAGGGTCAGGCTGAGCACCGAACGGTAGCCGTCCGACAGCGCACGCGCGTCGATCGACACGCCGTTGCCGTCCTCAAAACGCAGCGACTGGTCGGTCACCTCGGCGAGGGTGACCCCGTGGGGCAGCAGCGCGGCGCCGTTGATGAAGGCCCGGACGCGCTCCACCTGCGGCGCTCGACCGGCGCGCTGCGCGTCAACCAGCCAGGCCAGCGCCTCGCTCAGCGCGACCTCTTCGCTGAAGGCCGAGAGGTGCCGCGCCGCCTGCGGGTTCGAGAAGAAGATGCGCTGGTAGTCGCCGCTGCCGCCGGTCAAGCGGCGCGTCGGCCCAAATGAGGCCGAGAACCACCCGCGACCCGTGCCCCACACCAGGCGGCTCGCTTGGGCCGGCCCGCCGCGCAGCTGCGCCTGTCGGGGGGCGTCGGGGTCACCGCTGGGGGCCGCCACCTGCACCAGCTCGAGCTTGACGCTCGGCTCGCGGCTGACCGGGCCCCGGCCCCGGCCTGCGGGGGAGTCCCAGGCGGGGTCGGCGCCGAGCTTGAGCGTGATGCGGGCCGCGTCGGCGTCTCGGTGCAGCCACCGCGACCAGTCTTCCCGGAGCGCCGCGGCCTGGGTCGGGCCGACGAAGCCGAGCGCCAGGGCGCGGATCAAGGTCGTCTTGCCCGCGCCGTTGTCGCCGAGGATGACATGCCAACCAGGCTCTTCGCCGGCCGCGAAGCCGAGGCGGACGGCGTTGAGGCCCTTGACCTGCTCGATGTGGGCGGACCGGAGGTACATGCGCCTGACCCTCATGCGGCGCGGTCGGGCGACCGGCGCTGCCGCGGCGCCTTAGCCGTTGCTGCGCGCGGCGGGGGGGCGCTCGGCCCCAGGGGGCGCCATCGCGCCGTGCTGGAGGCCCATCTCGGCCGCGGCGGGCTGCCTCAGCGCCGGGCACCGCGGCGCTGCGGCGAGCGCGGGCCCTGCGCCCAGCGGTAGGCGCAGTAGCCGCCGCCGACGACCGCGCCGACGACCGCGCCGATCAGCGCCCAGTGCAGCAGCGCGGCGGCGCTCGCCGCCCCGACGCCGAGGGCGCGCAGCGGCCCGGTCATGTGCCAGGTGATGGTCTTGTTGGGGCGGCCGCTGATGCCCTCGGCGATGGCGATGTCGAGGCGGTGCAGGGCGCCGCCTTCGAGGGGGCGGAAGGGGTCGGGGATGGCCATCGAGTGCTCCTTGAGGCGAGCATGCACGCGGTCGCCCCGGCTGTCCAGCCCCAAACCTGAGGCAACAGCGCGGCCCTGGCCGGCCCTGGGGCGCCCACGCGCAGCGCGGCGGCCCCCGCTCCACCGCTGAGGTCTGGGCGCCCCGCCCGCCTGCGGCGGTCGGCGGCCGTCCGCCGGGCTCGGGCTGCGCCCTCGGTCGCGCGCGGCGCGACCCGCGCGAGCGCGGCCCTCTGGCCGGCCTGGCGCGCGCGAGGCGGCTGGCGAGGCGGGATGTGGGACGCAGCAGCCGATGCGGGCCCACCGGGCGGCGGGGATGCCTGCTTCAGCAGCCAATGCGGCTCTCCCGGGCGGCGGGGATGCCTGCTTCAGCGGCCGATGCGGCCCTCCCGGGCGGCGGGGATGCCTGCTTCAGCGGCCGAGGCGGCCCTCCCGGGCGGCGGGGATGCCTGCTTCAGCAGCCGATGCGGCCCTACCCTGCGGTGGGGACACGCGCGGGCTGCCCGCACGGGTCACTCCCCCTGGGGCGCGGTCGGCGCTTCGTCCACCACCGCCCAGAGGATCGGTGTGTCGCTCAGCTTGGCGAACAGGTTGCTCGCCGCGCTGCAGCGCTCTGCCGAGACCAGCAGCGACGCGACCGGCACGCACACCCCGAGGCACACCTCCGTGAGGGGCTGGATCATCGTGCCCGACTCGACCCGCGCGACCGACACCCCAGGTTCACCGGGGCACGCCAGCAGCGGCCCCGGCAGCGGCTCGGGCGCAGGCCAAGCCTCGTCGCCCCGGATGATCGCCGCGAGGTCGACCCCGACGGGGCGGAAGCCCGGCCGGTACAGTGCGACCCTGCCGCCCGTCTGTACACGCTGGAGCGCTTCGCCAAACCCGGGCGGTACGGCGCAGGTCACGGGATCAAGAGCGAACAAGGCGGCTTCGCCGTCCCCGTCCTGGGCGGTGAGGGAGGGCGCGAAGGCCAGCGACGCGCCCGCGCACCAGGCTTGCGGGGCCCGCAGTTGGTCCAGGCGCTGTACGTCGAGCTCGACGAGCGGCGGCGGAGCGGGCTCATCGGGCAGCTGCCCTGCGGCCTGACCCGGATCGGGCGCGGGGGCCTCGGGCGGCCGCGCCGCGATCTCGGCCGGGTCGGGAGCGTCGCCCGCCGCGTCGCCCGCCGCGTCGCCCGGCCCTTGATGTGTGGTGGACGGGCCGCGCGGCCCAAGCCAACGCACACCGACCCACACAAGGGGGAGGAGGAGCAGCGGCGCGGCGAAGCGCGGCAGACCACCGAAGCGCCTGATCCCGTCGTGCATCGGCCCCTCTGGGTGCGGGTGAGCAGGCCCTGCTGCGCCACGTCGCCGCGGAGCTGGGCGCCTGCGGCAGGACCGGGGCTGCTGTGCAGCCCCACGAGGATGGTCTCATGGGCGAAGCCGCGCGGCAAGGGTGCAGGTGGCGGATCCGGCCGTCGGGCGGCGGGGATGTGCGGTCCAGCGGCCGCGGCGGGCCCACCGGGCGGCGGGGAGGCGCGTTTTAGCCCTCGCTGTCCCGCGAAGCGCCCAGCGGCCCGTGATCGGCTGCGGCCCCGCCGACCGCAGCCCAGAGCGCGCTGCGGGCGCTCTGGCGCTGCGCCCACTCCGCCGTCGCCGACCCGGCCCATCCCTTCGGCCACTCTGGGTGGGGCTCGGCGCCCCAGGCCGCCGAGAGCGCCTCGAGCGGCGCGAGCCCCCGGTGACAGGCCCACAGCACGAGGTCGAGCAGGTCGATGACCTGAACCCCGACGCCCTTGTCGAGCGCGTAGTGCTGCGCGGGAGCGTCGTGGGTGAGCAGGGGTGCCCCCAGCGCGACCGCGAGGGCGATGAGTGCGAGGTCGTTCCTCCCGGGCTTCGGCCGGCGGCTCAGGTTCCCAAGCGCGCGGAGCTGCTGGAGAGAGACGTTCTGGGTCCGCAGCCAACCCCGGCCTTCCCAGGCTGCGACCACATGCTCGATGCTCTGGCTCAGCTCGCCCCGCACCGCCTTTGTGGTCACCATTCGCAGCGCGCCGCTCTCAAGCAGCGCCGCGACCAAGGGTAGGGGCGGGTACTGCAGCGCGCCCATCTGGACCGCGTGCAGCAGGGCGCAGTTGTCGACGACGACCTCGGTCATCGGTGACTCTGGCTGCTCACCTGGTGCCGCATGTGCGGCGCCTCGCCGGAGGGGGTCCACGGGCGGTGCGTGACCCAGGGCCCTTGGACCACCTCTTCGGCCCAGCGTCGCGAGACGAGCCCCGCCCCAAACGCGCGCTCGGCGAGCGAGAGCAGCAGCCCGGCGCGCAAGAGCGGCACGCCCAGCGGCGCGCTTGGGGGCCCGAGCTCGTCGGCCCCATCGGCGAGCTTGGGCGACAGCTGGGAGGCCAGCCGGAGCGCTTCGCTGTGGGCGATGACCTTTGCGTTGGCCAGGTGCATGCTGGCCGCAGAGGCGCTCAGGCCGAAGTGCGCGCAGACTCGGTGCAATCGCTCGCTGTCGCTGCCTGCCCCGCCGCTCGACCAAACCTCGTGGAGGGCGGAGGGCGGGGCCAGGAGCGCCGGCGCGAAGGCGCGAGCGCGGCGCTCGATGCGGTCGAAGAGGTCGACCTCGGCGCCGCGGGGGCCGCTCCACATGCCCGGTTCGCCGTCAGCGGGCTCCATCACGCAGGCCTTGCCGAAGCGCTCCATCTTTGGGCGGTCGAAGAGCAGGTGGCAGAGCTCGTGAGCGACGGCCATCCGGCGCCCCGGCGCCGTCTGCATGTGGGCGCCGTGGGGGTTGGCCACGATGACCGCCCCCGTGTCGGCCTGGGCGATGGCCAAGGCGTCGATGGCCGCGGGCAAGGGCGCCCAGAGCATCAGCACGCCCAGCGGCTCCAGCAGGTGCGCCCCCAGATCGACGCGGCCCTTGGGCACCTGAAGGCGCGCGCGCACACGCTCGGCGAGGCGCGAGGCTTGGCCGCCACTGGGGTGAGCGTAGTCGGCGTTGGCCGTGAACTCCTCGACGCGGCCCAAGCCGGTGGGCGCGCCGAGCAGCGCGCGCAGGCCTTGCACCTCACGCGCGACGCTGACCGCCTCGGCGATGGTGAAGCGGGCATCTGCGCTGAGCGCTTGGGCGTTGCCCTTGAGCAGCGCCGAGAGCGGCGAGGGGCGCGCCACGCCGTCGATCAGCGCGTCGAGGCTGAGGCCAAGGCTGGCCTCAACGCGGCCGGCAAGCTCACTGTCCATCGCGGCGGGGTCAGCGCTGGCTGCGCTGAGCACGGCGTCAGTGGCGCCGACGCGAGCGGCGAGCTCCTCGCTCGTGAAGCCCATGCGCGTCCAAAGCTCTCGAAGGCTCAGCTGCGCCCTGGACATGTCCGCCTCCCGGGGAGCCCGTACCCCGCGCGGAGGGGGAGGGCTACCGGCGCTTGTGTCGGTCATCGGTCCTTGTGGGCGCCCCGCCCGCCTGCGGCGGTCGGCGGCCGTCCGCCGGGCTCGGGCTGCGCCCTCGGTCGCGCGCGGCGCGACCCGCGCACGCGCGGCCCTCTGGCCGGCCTGGCGCGCGCGAAGCGGCCGGCGAAGCGGGCTGTGCGCTTCAGCAGCCGAGGCGGGCCTCCCCTGCGGCGGGGATGCCTGCTTCAGCAAGCGAAACGGGCCCACCGGGCGGCGGGGATGCCTGCTTCAGCAGGCGGGGCGGGGCTCCCCCGCGGCGGGGATGGGCGCTTCAGCAGCCGAGGCAGGCCCCCCGGGCGGCGGGGATGCCTGCTTCGGCAGCCGAGGCGGGCCCACCGGGCGGCGGGCATGCTTGCCTCAGCAGGTGCGGCGGCCCTCCCGGGCGGCGGGGATGCCTGCTTCGGCAGCCGAGGCGGGCCCACCGGGCGGCGGGCATGCCTGCTTCAGCAGGCGGGGCGGGGCTCCCCTGCGGCGGGGATGCCTGCTTCAGCAGCCGAGACGGCCCTCCCGGGCGGCGGGGATGGGCGCGTCAGCAGGTGCGGCGGCCCTCCCGGGCGGCGGGGATGCCTGCTTCAGCAGCCGAGACGGCCCTCCCGGGCGGCGGGGATGCCGGCTTCCGCCTCTGCCGGGGCCCGCGCCCGCCCGGACGCGGGGCGCGGCGCAGCCGCGGTCGCGCAGCGACCAAGCCCGGGCGGGCGGCGATCCCGCCGCAGGCGGAGCGCCGACCGGGGCCCCGGGCGCGCCCGGCGGAGGGGCGTGGGCGCCCGACCCCCCTCCGCTCAGCTGATGCCGCGGACGACCAGGGCCCAGCGCTGGTAGAGGGCGGCGGTGGGGCCCCCGGCTTCGAGCTCGACCACGCGGTCGAGGTGGGTGAGGGCCTGCTTGAGCGCGGCGGCGGCCTCGGCGGCCCCCGAGGCGCGGGCGGCTCCCTCGCGGTGCGCCTCGTCTTTGTCGAGGGTGGCAGCGCAGTAGGCGCGCAGGTCGTCGCGCAGGGCGGGGAGCAGGCCCGCGAAGTGCGCGGCGCTGGCCTCGTCGCGGGCGTCGTGCAGGGCGTCGGCGAGGCGCTGGTACTCGGGCACCTGGGCGCGGCCGCTGGGGCCGATGACGGTGCCGAGGCCGGCGGGGAAGAGGCGCTCGAGCAGGTCTTCGGCCGCGCCGAGGCCCATCGCGCGCAGGCCGTCGAGGGCGCGGTGCAGCCCGGCGACGCGACGGTCGAGGCTGTCTTCGCGGGCGATGGCCGCGGCGACCTCGGCCGAGAGGCGGCTGGTGGCGGCGCGGCGGCCGCTGACCTCAAGGTCGAGGGCGAGGGCCGCCTCTTCGACGGCGCGGGCGGCGTCGAGGGCGGCGGGGCTGCTGAGCAGCGCGCGGGTGGCGGCGACGAGCGGGCTGGCCATGGCGAGCAGGGCCGCGCGGGAGCGGTTGGCGTAGGCGGGCATCGGAGACCTCCGGGCAGGAGCGGAGCACGGGCGGCGGGGGTCTGGGCGGCGGTCTGCGGGTGGGTTGGAGGGAGCTGGCTTTTGGCGGTGGGGTGTGGGCGCGGCGCCGGTGTGGGGGTGGCGCGCGGGGCGGCTCGACCGGTGCGCACCGGTCGCCGATCACCGCTACACTGGGCCTCTCCGAGGTCCTGATGCGCGCCGCTCCGCTCTCTGCCGCCCTGCTGCCCCTGGCCCTCGCGGCCTGCGGCGCCGCGACCAAGCCCGGCCCACCGCAGGCTGACACGGCGGCTGCGGACGACGGCGCCGCCGACGGGGCGGCCGATGGCGGCGCTGCCAACGACGGCGCTGGCGACGGGGCGGATGGGGCCGATGGCGCGACCGACACCGGCGCTTTGCACCCCGGCTGGGAGCTTGCTGAAGACGAAGACGGCGACGGCACCCCCAACCCGCTCGACTGTGCGCCCTTTGACCCGACCGTGGCCCCTGGCGCGACCGAGGTCTGCGGCGACGGCGTGGTGAACGACTGCGCGCGGCGTGCACTGGGGTGGAGGGATGAGCTGTGCGCCGTCGAGACAGCGGCCCTACTCGAGGTGATCATCCCAGGAGACGGCGTTGCTGAGGGCGCTGCACTTGGCGACATGATGGGCGACGGCGGATTTTACATGGGCATCGGCATCCCCAGCGCCACGCGCTGCGACGTCATTGGCGTCGATGAGTGGGGCGCTGATGTGTATGACTGTTACCGTATCGGTGGCTTCTACATGCTCGAGCTGGCTGCGCTGCGGCCCAGCTCACATGGCAACGAGCTGTGGCTGCCACGCCCGGATGCGCCGGGTGTCTTTGGCGTCGATGGTCACCTGCGCGATCGCAACTATGGCAGCAGCCTTGAGGGCCTGGGTGACCTCGATGGGGATGGGTACGCCGACTTCATCGTGGGCAACGACCAGCCGGGTCGGGGGGCTGAGACCGACGAGGTGTGGCTGTTCTGGGGCCCTGGGCTGCCTGACCGCTTCGATGAGGGTACCCAGCTGTTGCTCGGTGACGACCCCGGGCGGTGCATCGGCTACGACATGGAGCGAGCCGGTGACCTGACCGGCGACGGTGTCGACGACCTCGTGGTCGGTGACCCCTGCCGCGATGAGGCGTGGGTGTGGTCGGGCGCCGATGTGGTGGCCGGTGTGACCGGCGCCGACCTCTCACCCGCGGCGCGGATCGTTGACAGCAGCGCCGAGGCCATCGAGCTGGGGATGGGCCTAAGCGGGCGATCAGACCTGACGGGGGATGGTGTGGCCGACTTGGTGGTGTCTGCGCCGAACGCGCGGCGCACCATCGGCGGCCCT
>JAEUKK010000057.1 GCA_016792625.1 Deltaproteobacteria bacterium
AGGGCCGCCGATGGTGCGCCGCGCGTTCGGCGCAGACACCACCAAGTCGGCCACACCATCCCCCGTCAGGTCTGATCGCCCGCTTAGGCCCATCCCCAGCTCGATGGCCTCGGCGCTGCTGTCAACGATCCGCGCCGCGGGCGAGAGGTCGGCGCCGGTCGCGCCGGCCACCACATCGGCGCCCGACCACACCCACGCCTCATCGCGGCAGGGGTCACCGACCACGAGGTCGTCGACACCGTCGCCGGTCAGGTCACCGGCCCGCTCCATGTCGTAGCCGATGCACCGCCCGGGGTCGTCACCAAGCAACAGCTGGGTACCCTCATCGAAGCGGTCAGGTAGCCCAGGGCCCCAGAACAGCCACACCTCGTCGGTCTCAGCCCCCCGACCCGGTTGGTCGTTGCCCACGATGAAGTTGGCGTACCCATCCCCATCGAGGTCACCCAGGCCCTCGAGGCTGCTGCCATAGTTGCGGTCGCGCAGGTGACCATCGACGCCAAACACACCCGGCGCATCCGGGCGTGGCAGCCACAGCTCGTTGCCATGTGAGCTGGGCCGCAGCGCAGCCAGCTCAAGCATGTAGAAGCCACCGATACGGTAACAGTCATACACATCAGCGCCCCACTCATCGACGCCGATGACGTCGCAGCGCGTGGCGCTGGGGATGCCGATGCCCATGTAGAAACCACCGTCGCCCATCAGGTCGCCAAGTGCAGCGCCCTCAGCAACGCCGTCTCCTGGGATGATCACCTCGAGTTGGGCCGCTGTCTCGACGTCGCACAGCTCATCCCTCCAACCCAGCGCGCGCCGGTCGCAGTCGTTGACCACGCCGTCGCCGCAGACCTCGGTCGCTCCCGGCGCGACCCTCGGGTCAAAGGGCGCGCAGTCCAGCGGGTTGGGGGTGCCGTCGCCGTCTTCGTCCTCTTCGATGTGCCACTCTGGGTGCCACTCGCCGGTGTCGGTCGCGCCATCGGCCCCATCCGCCCCGTCGCCAGCGCCGTCGCCCGCGCCGTCGCCGTCAGCGCCGCCATCGGCGGCCCCGTCGGCGGCGCCGTCGTCCGCAGCCGCCGTGTCCGCCTGCGGTGGGCCGGGCTTGGTCGCGGCGCCGCAGGCCGCGAGGGCCAGGGGCAGAAGGGCGGCAGAGAGCGGAGCGGCGCGCATCAGGACCTCGGGGAGCCCCAGTGTAGCGGTGATCGGCCCCCGGTGCGCTCCGGTCGGGCCGCATCGGCTGCTGAAGCGCCCATCCCCACCGCAGGGGAGGGCCGCCTCGCCTGCTGAAGCAGGCATCCCCGCCGCCCGGGAGGGCCGCATCGGCTGCAGAAGCAGGCATCCCCGCCGCCCGGGAGGGCCGCGTCGGCGCTGAAGCAGGCATCCCCGCCGCGGGGGAGGGCCGCTTCGCCTGCTGAAGCAGGCATCCCCGCCGCCCGGGAGGGCCGCCCCGCCTGCTGAAGCAGGCATCCCCGCCGCAGGGGAGGGCCGCCTCGGCCGCTAAAGCGCCCATCCCGCCGCCCGGTGGGCCGCATCGGCTGCTGAAGCAGGCATCCCCACCGCCAAGCCAACCACCGCGCTCACCGCCAAGCGCTGCCCCAGGTCCCCGCGTCGACCGGCCCAGGCACCTCGAACAGCTGAAAGTAGCTGCCCGTGCCCCCGACCAGCAGATCGGGCCAGCCGTCGCCGGTCAGGTCATCGGCCACCTGCGCCTGCGCGCCCCACGAGGTCACGTCGAGGTTGCGCACATGCAGCTCGGCCGCGGTCGTGCTGCGCACGCCCCCAAAGGGCGCAAAGAACGCGTAGGCATGTCGCCGCCCAGCCATCCCAATGCTGCCATAGTACCCCTCGCCCATCGCGAAGCCGCAGCTGGCAAAGACATCCGCGCGCCCATCACCGTCCAAGTCACGCCGCACGTCAAGCTGGCCACCGAGTGACCCCACATCAGACTCGAAGCGGCTCACCGCGTCGCCCAGGCCCGATGAGGCCGGCAGCGGCCCCGCAAAGATCCAGACCCCGCCCGCACCGCCGCCCGCGTCGAGGTGGGCGCCCGGCGCATACACCGGGTCGCCCATCGCGAGGTCGGCATACCCGTCACCATCCACATCGCCGGCAGAGATCGCCACACCCACCTGCGTGTTGAGCAAGGTCGGCGGCGCGCTCACCTCGCCGTGCACCATCGCCACCGCCGCATCCAGGCCCAGGCTGCCCGACACCGGGCCGGGAAAAATCGCCAAGTAGCCAGGCACAGGGTCAGTCCCGTTCTTCGTCGCAGACACCACCAGATCGAGCACCCCATCACCGGTCAGGTCGTGCTCGGCGTGCACGTCGACGCCGAAGCCCTCACCACCCCCACGCCCGCTGCTCAGCGTCGCCAGCGGCGCCGGGCTCGACCCTGCGCCCAACAGCGACCCGCCCGCGTACACGAGCACGAGGTCGTTGCACGGCCCACCGAGGATGATGTCGGGCCCGCCGTCGCCGCTCAAGTCGGGCGACATCGCGTGGGTGTAGCTCATGCAGCCGCCAGCCGGCCCCGCGTACAGCGTCTGCGCCTCGCTCATCGAGGTGAACGACGGGCCCCAGGCCAACCACACCGTGTCGGCGACGCCCCGGTCGTTCCCGAAAATCAGCTCGCCGAAGCCGTCGCCGTCGAGATCACCCACACCCTCGATCGCAGACCCGATGATGTGGTCGGTCGTGTCGCCCCGCACCGTCTCGACCCACGAGGTCAGGCGCACCCGGTCTTCGTAGCTGATCGGATCAATCGGCCCCGGCACCACCAGCACACCACCCCGCGTGGTGAAGCTGCCCGGGTGCTCTTCGAGGGTCAGCTCACCGTCGGGGTCGATGAAGTAGCCCTCTTCTTTCAGGCCAAAGCCAAGGTCGTTGTGGCCATCGCCGTTGATGTCGCCCACGTCGGCCATGCTCACCCGGTCGTATCGGTCGGTGTCGCTCGCCCACCAAAAGGTGGCCCACGCGTCAACCTCGCCCTGCCACAGCGCGCAGACCTCGTCGGCCGCGCCCGCGGCCCGCCGGTCGCAGTCGTTGACCACGTCGTCACCGCAGACCTCGGTCGCTCCCGGCGCGACCCTCGGGTCAAAGGGCGCGCAGTCGAGCGGGTTGGGGGTGCCGTCGCCGTCTTCGTCCTCTTCGATGTGCCACTCTGGGTGCCACTCGCCGGTGTCGGCCGCGCCATCGGCCCCTTCGGCCCCGTCCACGCCGTCGCCAGCGCCGTCGTCGGCAGCGCCGCCATCGGCGGCCCCGTCATCGGCGGCTGCCGTGTCAGCCTGCGGTGCGCCGGGCTTGGGCGCGGCGCCGCAGGCCGCGAGGGCCAGGGGCAGCAGGGCGGCAGAGAGCGGGGCGGCGCGCATCAGGACCTCGGGGAGGCCCAGTGTAGCGGTGATCGGCCCCCGGTGCGCACCGGTCGGGCCGCTTCGGCTGCTGAAGCAGGCATCCCCGCCGCCCGGGAGGGCCGCCTCGGCTGCTGAAGCAGGCATCCCCGCTGCCGGGGAGGGCCGCTTCGCCTGCTGAAGCAGGCATCCCCGCCGCAGGGGACGGCCGCTTCGCCTGCTGAAGCGCCCATCCCGCCGCCCGGGAGGGCCGCCTCGCCTGCTGAGGCACCCATCCCCGCCGCTTGGGAGGGCCGTCTCGGCTGCTGAAGCGGGCATCCCCGCCGCCGGCCATCACCGCGGCGGCGGGGTCGCCATCAGCCAGAACGCGTCGCCGACCGTCCCCACCACCACATCGGGCACACCGTCGCCCGTCTGATCGGGCACCGCCAGCACCTGGGCGCCCCACTGGTCGTTGTCGGGGTCGTCATCGGGGATCTCGAACAGCACGTCGGCCGCGGACCGAAGGTCAACAACCCCAGCCAGCGGGGCATACATCAGGTGCGCGCGCCCCGTACCAAAGGCCCAGGGGGCGGCGCTGCCCTCGCGGGAGTAGCTACCTGATCCCGAGAGCAGGTCGTCCCGCCCATCACCATCGAAGTCGGTGTGGGCCTCAACCTCGCCATTGCCGCGGTACAGTTGCACCTCGGCCTCAGAGTCGACATAGTCCCCTGCGAGCGGCCCGAAGTAGACCGTGGTCAGCCCCAACGTTGTCTCACCGCTCAGGTTGTCGTACCACATGGGGTCGCCCACCACGAGGTCGAAGTAACCATCGCCGTTCAGATCTCCCACGTCAACCGTACAGCCGAGGGCGTGCTCCGAGTAGTCGGCCATCACCAAGCTCGTGCGGACCGTCGCCGCGCGGTCCTCAGCGGCGCGGTCCCCCGCGAAGGGGCCTGCGTACACCCCCACATAGTCAAGGTCAGGG
>JAEUKK010000071.1 GCA_016792625.1 Deltaproteobacteria bacterium
GGGTGGCGAGAGCCTAACGATGCATTGCAGCCGACGGCCTTCGGCCGCGGCTGAATGCTGGACGTTAGGCTCATTGAGCGTTGCGAGGTGCTCTCCGGGTAGGTTGTGCCGGGGCGGGGCGATAGGCGGAGTGCCTCTTACTCTGTGGCTCTTTGGGCCAAGGTGCCTGATGTGTAGAGGGTGGTCTGCTTGACGTTGTTGTCGCAGTCCCGACGTGCCCCGGTTCCAGTCCTTGATTTCGAGTTGGAAGTGCGTCAGCGGGTCGGTCTTTGAAACTGCGGAGAGGCGACCGCGATGAAGGCGGACTGCACAACGTTGGAGTTGATCCAGCAGCGTTCAGGATATTGAAGGCTGACTTGTGCTCGCCGGGGTGGGTGTGCCGGGGCGTCGTGGCAGGGTTGGGTGATTGACGCCAATCTCGTCCGCTTTGGGCGGCATGCTCGACGCAGTGGTCCCCGGCCGGCGGACAGCCGAATCGCGTCGTGGTTGGTGTGCCGCACGTTGTAGTCGACCTCCTGGCGCGTTCGATGCGTCAGGGCTTGGGTGCGGCTTGCTGGTCGAGGTGGCGCGCGGTCGGTCGACGGCGACGCGTATCGAGGTTGATGTGCCGCGGGTCATTTTCGCAGGTCCGGTGCAGTCGACGTGCTGAACTTCGCGTGCGGCTTGCTGGTCGAAGGGGCTTGCGACCGGCCGAGCGGCGATGGGCGTCGAGGTTGACGCGCCGCACGTTGTAGTCACCGACCCGGCGCGGTCGCAATGCGGAAGTTCGGGTGCGGTTGACTGGTCGAAGGGGCTCGCGGCGGACCGTGTGCTGATGTGCGTCGAAGTTGGCGTGCCGCACGTTGAGTTCACCAACTCGGTCGTGTCACCGCGCTGAAGCTTGGGGGCGGCTGGCTGGTCCAAGGCGCTCGCGGCGGACCGAACGCTGATGGGCGTCGAGGTTGACCTGCCGCACGTTGTCTTCACCATGCCTGCCCGGTCGCTGTGCTGAATCTCGGGCGCGGCTCCCGGGCTGAACGTGCTCGCGGCTGACACCGGCCTGCGTGCTCGTGGTAGGCTCGAG
This sequence comes from Deltaproteobacteria bacterium, assembly GCA_016792625.1. Classification (GTDB taxonomy): domain Bacteria; phylum Myxococcota_A; class UBA796; order UBA796; family UBA2385; genus JAEUKK01. Next base: position 1,064 of record JAEUKK010000071.1, read on the forward strand.
GCGGCGATGCGGCTTGCACGGCGGGTGGTCCACCGAGTGGCTTGCGGCCTGCCGGGGCGATCAACAGCTTGAAGCTGGGCGGCGAGAGCCTAACGATGCATTGCAGCCGACGGCCTGCCGATCAAGAGGTCCCGCGCCGCGGCCGTCGATTACTCTTTACACCGTCCTGACCGATGTTCTCGTGCATTCCCTTGACCGACGTGTGATCGGCCTGCCATGGACACCGACGACCTCGAGATCCGCAGCCTCGCCGTAGGCCACCTCCCGCTCATCCGCGCGTGTATCGATCAGCTTGGCATCATGGACGTGCTGAACGCCCATCTGCCGCGGCACCCGCTCGCCAAGGCCTCGGACGCCGAGTGCGTGGCGGTCATGATCCTCAACATCATGTCCGGTCGCGTCGGACTATGGCGGATGGACCAACGCTTTGAGCACATCGACATCGAGCTGCTCCTCGGCGAGGGGGTCGAGGCGGAGTGGTTCCACGACAACCGCCTCGGGCGCGCCCTCGACCACATCGACGCCGCAGGCACAGACACGTTGTTGTCGGACGTCGTCCTCAACTACCTCAACACGCTCGATCCGGGGCCTTTCAGCATCAACCTCGACCACACCACAATGTCGGTATACGGGCGGTACGATGGCCACACTGACGGCCCAGTGCCGGCGTTTGGGCACTCCAAAGACCTGCGCCCAGACCTCAAACAGCTGCTCTTCAGCCTCGCGCTTCACGGCGCGGCGGGCATCCCGCTGACGATGCAGGTCGCCCCTGGAAACACCTCAGACCACGTCGCAAACCGCGACCAGCTCGCTCGTCTCGCTGAGGTGTTGCCCAGGCCCGACGAAGCCACCATCGTCGCAGACTGTAAGCTCGTTGACGGAGAAACGCTCGGAAGACTCGCACGGGCGGGCTTCCACTTCGTGAGCTTGGTGCCGCGAACGATTGGGGAACGGGCGCACCTCATCGACAAGGCCTGGTCAGAAGCGCCAGACGCCTCGACCTGGCCCGTGCTCGCTTCGGTGGCGGCTGACCGAAAGGACGACCCACCGCGCCAGTACCGTGGGCGCTCGTTCATCGGTAAGGTTCCTTTCCGGTTCGATGATGCACCAAGCGTGTCCATCCCTCCAGGGTCGGCTGCGCGGGGTGTCGACAGCGAAGCGCCGGTTGAGGGGCCTGAAGAGAATCGCGCGGGAACGCCCTCGCGAATCGCCGCCACCGAGGTCGCCGAGGGCGGCACCGCACCGGAGCCGCCGCAGTCGCAGCCCAGCTCGCCGGGCGCTAAGCCTTCGCGGGCCAAGCCTAAACCGACAGACGAGCCCATGCGGTGCCTGGTGGTGCACTCCGACGCGCTGGCGCGCGGCTTCGAGGAGGCTCTGCCCAAGAAGCTTGACCGGGAAGTATCGCAGATCAAGGCGATGCACGCACGTTTGCTCAACAAGACCTTCGCCTGCGAGGCCGACGCTCGTTCCGCGATGGCCCCCCTGCTCTCGCGCCTTGAGCTGCATACGTCAACCGTATTCGTTGATGCCGTCGAAATCACCGAGAAGCGTCCGAAACGGGGTCGGCCAGCGAAAGATGCACCCCCGCCACAAACTGAGACGGTGTGGGTGCCGCGATACGAGCTCACGCCCGATCCGGTCGCCATCGAGGCGGAGCGGCGGCAGGCGTCCTGCTTTGTCCTTGTGACGGACTGGGGTGAGGACGAGTGGGACGACAAGCGTGTGCTGGCCGAGTATCGCCACCAGTCCCTCGTCGAGGGCCACACGGGCTTTCGGTGGCTCAAGGGGCCGGCCGCGGTCGCCCCCATCTTCCTGGAGACACCAACCCGCATTCGCGCGCTGGGGCTTGTTTTCGTCCTCGCCCTCATGGTGCGCAACTTCGTCCAGTACCGCCTTCGCACGGCGATGAAGCAGCAATCGAAGCCGGTCGCCCATCCTCTCCGCCGTACCCGCTTGGTCAACAACCTGACCACCGAGATGGCCATGGTCTGGTTCGATGGGGTCATGACCGTCGCGCTTCGGACCGGGGATGGGCCATGGAAACGACGGCCAACGAAGCTGGCGGACGCTGCGCTGGAAATTCTGACGCTGCTCAAAATCGACCCCAAGGTGTTCACCCAGCCGCCCAGGAGGTGGAAAATGGGGGACCGCGGTGGCTGACCTCTTGAGTCACCGGCCCGCGGTTGGCAGCGCGATGAGAGGTGACGAGATTGACGTATGGCAAGTTGTAGTAGCCGGCCCAATGCGGTCGCCGTGTTGAAGCTCGGGCGGGGCTTACTGGTCGAAGGGGCTCGAGGCTGCCCGCGGCCTTCGTGCTTGTGGTAAGCGGTACAGCGGCCTGCGCGGCGGGTGGTCCACCGATTGGCTCGCGACCTGCCTGGGTGATCAACAGCTTCAAGCTGGGCGGCGAGAGCCTAACGATGCATTGCAGCCGACGGCCTTCGGCCGCGGCTGAATGCTGGACGTTAGGCGCACTGAGCGTCGTGTTGTGCTCTCCGGGTAGGTGGTGCCGGGGCGCGGCGATAGGTGGCGTGGCTCCCAGGCTGCTCTCGGATGGTCGAAGGCGATTGTTGTGCTGAAGTTGGCGTGATTGACGCGGTCTTCGCGGCCTTCGGGTCAACGGGGCCCAATGTTGGCTCGCGTGTCGGCGGTCTTTCAGTGGGTTGGTCTTTGAGAGCGTAGATTTGCTTGTCCGCTGAAAGCGGCGTGCTTGACGTAATAGCCGCACGCGAGACGTCGGGGCTCATGAAGGCAGGCTTGTGTTCTCCGGCGAGGTTGTGCCCGGGCGCGGCGGCTGGGTTCGCAGCATTGAGTCTGCTGTTTGGGCGTCCGGGTGGTGGTGTCACCGGAGATGGCCTGGTTGACGCTGTTGTAGCTGTCTCTGCGTTGTCGGTCTCGGAAGCGAGAGCGCGCAGCCGCGACTTGCGTTGGATTGCGTGCCCTGGT
>JAEUKK010000196.1 GCA_016792625.1 Deltaproteobacteria bacterium
TTGCGGGCGATCTTGTCGATCTCATCGACGTAGATGATGCCCTCCATGGTGCGCTCGACGTTGTAGTCGGCGGCCTGGAACAGCGAGAGGATGATGTTCTCGACGTCCTCGCCGACGTAGCCGGCCTCGGTCAGGCTGGTCGCGTCGACGATGGTGAAGGGCACGTTGAGGAAGCGGGCCATCGTCTGGGCCAGCAGGGTCTTGCCCGTGCCGGTGGGCCCCAAGATGAGGATGTTGCTCTTCTGAAGCTCAACCTCATCGTGGGTGTTGCGCCCGTCGATGCGCTTGTAGTGGTTGTGCACCGCGACGCTGAGGATCTTCTTCGCGCGGTCCTGCCCGATCACGTAGCTGTCGAGGTGCGCGCGGATCTCTTTGGGCTTGGGCACCAGCACACGGCTCGCGAAGTAGTCCTCTCGCTCGTACTCTTCGGTGATGATCTCATTGCAGAGCTCGACGCACTCGTTGCAGATGTACACCGAGGGGCCGGCGATGAGCTTGCGCACCTCGCGCTGCGACTTGCCGCAGAACGAGCAGCGAAGATCGCGGGAGGACTGGCCTTTCCTTTGCACGGGCGCTCCTGTGGGCGAGGCGCGGGGGGAAGCTTGGGCGCGCGGCCGCAGCAGGCGGCGCCCATCCATCCCGCCGCGCCTATCGGACCGGGGGCCGGTCAGGCGCAGCGGAATGCTGGGGGTCGGCCCTACTTGTCGAGCTTGACGCCAGCGTTGCTCTGGATGACCTCGTCGATGAGGCCGTAGGCGGCGGCCTCCGCGGCGGTCATGTAGTTGTCGCGCTCGGTGTCGGCCTTGATGCGCTCCATCGTCTGGCCGGTGTGCTTGGCCAGCGACTGGTTGAGGTTCTCCTTGAGGCGGAGGATCTCGCGGGCCTGAATCTCGATGTCGGTGGCCTGACCGCGGGCCCCGCCCAGCGGCTGGTGGATCATGATGCGGGCGTTGGGCAGCGCGCGGCGTTTGCCGGGGGCGCCGGCGGCCAGCAGGAAGGCGCCCATCGAGGCGGCCTGGCCGACGCAGATGGTGGCCACATCGGCCCGGATGAACTGCATCGTGTCGTAGATGGCGAGGCCGCTGGTGACCACGCCGCCCGGGCTGTTGATGTAGAGGAAGATGTCCTTCTCGGGGTCTTGGCTCTCGAGGAAGAGCATCTGGGCGATGACCGCATTGGCGACGTCATCGTTGATCTCGGTGCCCAGGAAGATGATCCGGTCGAGAAGGAGCCGCGAGTAGATGTCGTAGCGGCTCTCGCCCCGGTGGGTCTGCTCGACCACGACGGGGAGGTAGTAGCTGGCGGTCGGGCTGACGGGCATGGATGTCCTCGGGGTGTGCTGGGCACGCGGGGCGGGCAAGGCGGACAGCGGGGCGGATGACAACGCGGATGACAACGCGGGCGACGGCGTGGGCGAAGCTGGCGGAGGGCAAACGACCGGCGGGATGACCAAGCAGACGCCCCCCGACCGCGCCCCGGTGTGCGCTGCCCACCGGCGGACGGCCATGGAGCGCACGCGAGGCCGACAGCCGCCCCACCCGCGCCGCACGCACAGACCCACGCGGGGGTGAGGGCCCGCCCCGGTGGCTTCGGCCTGCACCCCCCAGCGCCTGAACCCCCGGGCGCGAATATCGAGCCCGAGCCGCGGGGGCGAGCGGCGAGGTGCACACCAAGCGGCGCAGGTCAAGGCCGGGGCCAGGTGCTGCATGGGGTGGAGAAAAGAACGACGGGCCCACCAAGCGGCGGGCCCGTGGGCCAGCATCAGGAGCTGCGGCCGGCGCGGAGGGCAAGCCCGCGCACGCCGCCGCTCGCGCTCAGGCCTGCTCGGACTCGGCCGGAGCAGCGCTCACGTCAGCGTTCTCGAGCAGCCACTCCAGCGTGCGCTCCTCGAGGATGCGGTCGCGGAGCATGGGGATGGCCCCCTCGCTCTGCAGGTAGCCGCGGATGGCCTGGGCCGACTGCTGGCGGCTCGAGGCGATCTCCTCAATCTTCTTGGTGACGTCATCCTCGGTCACCACGATGCCCTCTTCTTTGGCGACGGCGGCGAGGAGCAGCGCGGCGCGGGCGGCGAAGCGGGCGCGGGAGCGCAGGTCGTTGAGCTCGGCCTCGGAGAAGCGGATGGAGCGCACGTCCTCGCCCTGGTAGGCGCGGCGGACCTTGAGCTCCTCGGTGAGGGCCTCGAGCTGCTGCTCGACCATGGCGTCGGGCACGTCAAAGGGGTTCAGCTCGACCAACTTCTGGAGCAGGGCGACGCGGGCGTTGTTGCGCGCCACTTCGTCGCGCTGCTGCTGCAGCTCGAAGCGCACCGAGGCGACGAAGGCCTCGGCCGAGTCGTGGCCGAGCTCTTTGGCCGACTCGTCGTCGAGGGTGGGCACGGTGCGGGCCTGCAGCGCCAGGACCTTCACCGCGGCCTCGACGGTCTTGCCGCGCAGGTTGGCCAGGGCGCTGTTCTGCCCGACGGTGAACTCACCGGTGGCCTCGGCGCCCTTGGTGAGCCCGACGAGGAGGGCCTCGATGCCCGGGTAGAAGCGCTCGGCGCCCGTGTTGATGAGGGTGCCGGGGTCGTTGGCGACCTCGACGCCGTCGAGGGTGAGCTTGACCTCGGAGAGCACGAAGTCGCCGACCTGCACGCCACGGTCCTCGGTCACCTCAAGGATGCGGGCGCGGCGGGCGAGGCGCGCGTCGACAGCCTTCTGCACGTCTTCTTCGGAGACCTGCTCGGCCGCCATGGTCACGCCGAGGCCCTTGTGACCGGTGACCTTGACCTCGGGCTCAACGTCGACGGCGACGGTGAAGGTGAAGTCCTTGCCCGACTCGATCTCGGAGCTCTCCTCGAGGGAGGGGCGCCCGACCGGGCTCAGGGTGGCGACGGCCGAGCGGTAGGAGCTGTCGATGAGCTCGCCGCCGACGTCGCTCAGCACCTTGGGGCCGAACCGCTCTTCGAGCACGCGCTGGGTGGCATGACCCGGGCGGAAGCCGGGGACCTTGGCCTTCTTCTTGAGATCTTTGTAGGCCTTGTCAAGCTGGGTCTTCACCACGGCGGCGGGCACCGTGATCCGCAGGCGGCGCCGGTAGGAGCTGACCTCTTCGACCTGGACACTGTAGTTCATCGAGACCTCTCGGGCGGGCCGTCGCAGCGGCGACCGCGGGTTCGCAAGGGCGAGGGCGAGTGCGAGAAGGGGGAATCGAACCCCCACGGGTTGCCCCACCAGATCCTAAGTCTGGCGCGTCTACCAATTCCGCCATTCTCGCGGGACATGCGGCGGGGACCGACGAAGCGCGCAAGGAGGGCGCCATACGGCGCCACCCACCCGCGTCAGGGTCGCACACGGGCGCGGACACCCAAATGGAGCCCGCGCCGGGGAGCGCACCCCGCCCAGCCCCGCTGGGAAGTGTGGCGAGCGGCCATAGAACACGCGCGGGGCGCTGCGGCAAGGCGCCGCGGGCGCTGTGGACACGAGCGCGGCGGTTGCCAAAACAGGCGACGGCGCTGGAGGTCATCCAGCGCCGTCTGAGTGGGCCCACTAGGACTCGAACCTAGAACCTGCGGATTAAGAGTCCGATGCTCTACCATTGAGCTATGAGCCCGAAAACAAAGGGTGAATGACCGGTTTCGAACCGGTGACCTCCAGGGCCACAACCTGGCGCTCTAACCGACTGAGCTACACCCACCACGATGTGGCCAGTCAACGATGCGCCCCGAAGGCCGCGCCGCCGCCTGACCCCCTGCAGGTATCAGCTGGGCCCCCGCTCGTCAAGGCACCGCCGAGGCAATTTTCGCCGTAGCCCACACCAAGCGCATAGCGCCGCAGCACCCTCACTTATCGTTGGGGCGCACCCCACCCAAAGGCCGGGGGTTGGAGCAAGGCCTGCCCCGGAGTGAACAGACCGGGCAGCAGCGGGCGGTGCCAGCCATCGGGCGACACCTCCTCCTCGATGGCGTTGAGCAGCAGCGCTTCGACGTCCAAGACCGCCCTGCCCTGCAGCTGCATGGCCAACAGCGCGACCACCACGGGGTGCTCGTCGATGGGCAGGCTCGGCACACGGGGGCCCAGCGGCGCGTCCAGCCCGTCGACACCCGCGGGCAGCCATGCGAAGGCCGGCGCCGGGCGGAGCAGCGGCACCCAGGCCCCCTCGTCGGGCTCGGCGGGCAGCACGCCGAGGGCCTCGACCAGCCGCAGCGGGTCGGCCCAGGGGCTGGTCGGCGCCCAAGGAGCCGGATCCAGCGGCGCTTCGGCCCACCAATGGCCCCGGTCGGTGCTCCAGGGCGGGGGGCTGAGGCCGTCGATGCGCGCGCCGGTCACCGGCTCCCAGGCGCCGTGCGCGGCGACCAAGGGCCCGCCCGGGAACAGGCGCAAGGTCAGCGGGGCGGCCGCCGGCCCCAGCGCGCCCGAGTCGGGGCCGCCCACCGGGCCCTCGTCGACCACCACCGGGGCGCCCCTCCCATCAAAGAACAGGCCGCCGCCCCCCACGCTGCGGGTGACCGCACCCGCGCCGACCTCATCCACCCAGAGGGTGGGGCCGGCGGGCCCTGGCGCCCACCGCCGGGTCATCGTCGCCCCGCTGGTCAGCAGGCCGCCGCCGCCAGGGCCCTCGTCCTGGTCGATCCAGAGCAGCGGCATCGGGCCATCGGGCCCCGAGACCTCGACCGGTCGGCCCCGGGGGTCCCGCCGCAGCTCCCATGCGCCGCCCTCGACCTCGACCGCCTCGAGCCAGCCGGGGCCACCCCAGCGCAGGCGCGCGCCCCCCTGCTCACCCCGCACGCCGACCAGGCGGCCCAGCTCGTCCCGCTCCAAGATGGCCAGCTGCTCGGTGATCGCGAAGAGCGGGAGACGCCCGCTGCCGTGCACCTCGGCCGGCCGGCCGCGCTGGTCGCGGATGACCAGCAGGCCGTCGGGCCCCGCCCAGCTCGCCGGGGTGGCCGACCAGCGCGCCTCGTCACCCCGCTCGATGGCGACGAGCGCGCCGAGCGGATCGGTCCGCCAGACCTCCTTGGGCTCGTCGCCTTGCTGCATCCAACGCACCCGACCCTCGGCGTCGAGCGCCACCGACCGCTGCCGAACCGGGAGGCCCGCCGCGTCGACGACGACGTCCTGCACGGTGTTCCACTCCCAAGTCCAGGTGTGGAGCGCGCCGCCGGGCAGGCGCTCCAGCGCGAGGCGGCCATCGGTGCTCCAGTCCCAGCCGACCGACTGCGGGCCCAGGTCGACGCGCAGGGGTCGACCGTGGCTGTCGCGGCTCCACACCCAGGTGCCGAGCGCGCTGACCACCCGGCTGAGCAGGCCACGTACGTCCCGCACCAGCTGCACCTCGCCGAGCAGCCCGCGCTCGGAGATGATGTGCCCGCGGGGATCCCGGCGCACCTCAAGCTCACCATCCGGGCTACGCCACCGCACAGGCAGCCCCCGGGGGTCACGCTGGACGTCCGCCGACCAAGCGCCGCTGCGCACGCCGCGCAGCCGGCCCGCCGCGTCCCGGGCCAGCTCGACGTGCACCGCGCCGGCGCGCAGCGCGGTGAGGGCGCCGTCGCTGTCCCACTGCCAGCGCACCGGGCCGGCGGCCAGCGGGCGCCCCTGCCCGTCCCGCGGCACGCGCACCACGCCGTGATCACCGACCACCGCGACGAGCTCACCGAGCGGGTCCCGCTCGAGCAGCAGGTCGCTGCCGTCGGGCCGCCGCACCCGGCGGAGCGCCCCGCTCGGGTCACGGGAGAGGCCTGTGCGCCGACCCTCCCCGTCCTCGAGGCCCGAGGCCCGGCCGTCCGCGCCCCTCCGCACGCGCAGGCTGCCCCAGCCATCGCGCACGACCTGCTCCACCAAGCCATCCCCAGCCCGGTCAAAACGAAGCTGTGCGCCGCTGGGATAGAGCAGCGCGTCCAGGCGACCCCGGGCGTCCCGGCCGAGCCCCCAGGAGCCCCCGTCCGGCGCGCGCAGCCCGAGGAGGCGCCCCTCCCCATCCCACTCCAGGCCGATGACCGCGCCGGAGGGGTCGGTGATCGAGGTGGGCCGCCCCGCCTCATCGCGGGTGATTCGGCTCTGTTGCCCCTGTGGGCCAGTGATCAGCCGCAGGCGGCCCGCGTCGTCGCGCTCGAGCGTGCTGCGCTCACCGGCGTGGATCACCGCCACGATCCGCCCAGCCGCGTCCCGCTCGTACCGGGTACGGCCGCCCGCCGGATCGATGCGCTCGACCACCCGACCCTCAGCGTCCCGCTGCACACCCCACACCCGCCCGGCCGGGGTGGTCACCCGCGTGGGGCGGCCCTGCGCGTCCAGCCCGACCCGCCAGATCACGCCGCTGGCCGCGCCGATGGTGAGCTGGGCCTCCTCGTGCAGCAGCGACAGGCTGAGGCCGCGCGGGTCCCCCAGCTCCACCCAGCGCCCGACCCCGTCGCGGCGCGCGCGCACCTCTCGACCGGCCCCATCCCGGACGGTCACCCAGCCGGCTTCGGGAGGCGCACCCGGCTCCGCCCCCGGCCGCGCGGGCGGAAAGCGCACGCTCCGCTCGCCGTGGACGGGATCGACGAAGCGGAGGTCCTCCCCGCGCAGCATCCGCCCTTGGCGGCCGCGGCGGCCATCAAAACGCTCCACGCCCTCGGCGCCCCAGGTCCAGCGGAGCAGCTCGCCGTCGGCCCAGAGGAGGCCGTCTGGGCGGCCATCTTCACCGACCAGCACGCGCACCACGGCCCCTGTGGGCCCGGTCATGCCGCGGAGGGACTGGCCGTCCCAGTCGGCGCCGGCCGCGGCCGCGGCCTCGAGCGCCTGGGCCGCGGCGGTCGGCCCCCCGAGCTCGGCCGGCTGGACCAGCGCGGGCAGCGGCACGGTGGGCGTGGCCGGCGCCCGCCAGCCCTCGCCCTCCCTCCAGGACCAGGCCCGGTCTCCCCGGTCGCGCAGCTCGAGCTCCAGGCGCCCGTCGGCCGGATCCAGCACCAGCACGACGCCCTCGACGACCCCAGGCGGCAGGGGCCCCAGCCACATGGGCCCCGCCGGGCCAGGCAGGGGCGGAGGCAGGGCCACCACGACGCCCGCCCAACCGAGCCAGAGCGCGGCGAGGGGCCACCGCCACCCCCGGCGATCAGGGGAGGCCATAGACCTGCAGCGCGCCCCACAGCCCCGGGTTGTCGGCGGTGTTGTCGCCATCGGCGTCGCGGAGGAGGTTGTCGCGCGCGTCGGACAGCGCCTTGACCGGCGTGCGGTCGCGCAGCAGCGCCGAGAAGAAGCCCTCCATCAGCAGTTCGAGCGCGTGGTCGGGCAACGGCCAGCTGATCACCAGCACCGAGGCTGCGCCGGCGTCGAGGAAGGCGCGGGCCCGGGCCGCCTGCACCTCGGCCGAGCCCGGCACGGCGATCACGACGAGCTGGGCGATGATCTTGGACCGGCGGATGTCCTCAACGCTGAGCACGCCGTCGTGGAGCTGCACGCCGCCGCCCGGGGTCCCCTCGGCGGAGGTGAGGTGGATGACCTGGGCCTTGGCGCTCGACTGGCGCCACTGCTCGAGAGTGGCCTGCTCTGCGATGTAGACGGCGCTGTACTGGGCGTCGTACTTCTTCGTCCCTGCGGCGAGGTCGGGCGGGGGCACAAAGGCGGGCGCCTCGGGCAGAACAGCGTCAGCGACCACCACCTCACCTTCGTCGGCGGCGGGCGCCGCCGCTGCCGTCGGCTTGGCCATCGCGCCGGCCGGGGCCTTGCCCTCACCCTCGGCGGGCTCCTCCACCACGGGCGCGGCGATCTTCTTGACCTGCAGCACCAGGTAGGCGGGCGTGTAGCGCTCGCCGTCGGCCTCGGCGGCCTCGACCACCGGGCGGATCCGGCTGATGCGGTCCAGGTGCCCGATCGTGCGGATGCTGGCGAGCCAACGCAGTCCCTCGCGGTTGTCGGGCAGGGTGGTCAGCTGGGTGTCGCGCAGCGGCGCGGGCAGCACCACCACAAAACGCCCCTGGCCGGCCAAGGTCTGGGCGAAGGGCTCGAGGATGGCCGTGCGCAGCTGGTCGCCCGCGGCGTGGGAGGCCCGCTTTTTGCCGTCGCTGCCGCCGAGCAGCGCGGCGCGGTGCCGGCTGGCGTGCCCCGCGACCGCGCCCCAGGGCCCGAGGTCTTTGATCTGCCCCAGACCCGAGCCGGACCAGACCACACCCCAGAGCCGCCCGGCGGCCGCAGCATAGGAGAGGAAAGCAGTCCGCGGCGCGCCGATCTGCATGTCAGCCAACGACGGCATCGCGCCAAAGCAGCTCTTCGCGAAGCCGACGTCGGCCTTCACCGCGGCGGCCTCAAGCGCGGCGAGGGCGTCGAGGGCCTCGACCGGGAGCGGCCCCTGGCCGAGGTGGTGGTCGGTCATCGCCACCCGCAGCTGGGCGGCCGCGTCGAGCATCCCGCGGCGGACCTCGGGGCTGAGCGAGGCGAAGGGATCGCCGCCCGCCGCGAGCTGCTCACGCGCCAGATCGACGCGCTGCAGGCCCTCAAGCGCGGTGAGCCCCAAGCCTACGGTCGCCTCTTTGGGCTCGAGCTTGGCCAGCTCCATCAGGGCCAGGCCGACCGGCGGCCCCTGGGAGCCGTCGAGCACGGTGCCCGTCCGCAGGGCGCCCACCCGGTGGAGGGGAAGGCCGCCGATCGCGTCGGCGAAGCCCTGGCTGGCGGGCTCCTCGGTGAGCGAGAGCGCCGCGGTCTGCCAGGCCGACAGCGCCGCCCAACGGGGCTCGACGCCCTCGACTGCACGGGCCTCGGCCAAGCCTACCCACACGGTCGGCAGCCCAGCTGGCGCGGTGGGCACGCTGATCCCCGCGAGCAGCGCCCGCGCGGCCAGCTCGGCGGCCAGGCCCTCGGCCACTGGCGCGGCCCCCTTCGCCGTGGGCTTGCGCAGCGGATCGAGCACCTTGGACGCCGCGACGGGATCAACGTCGCGCTGCAGCGCCTCGGCGAGCAGGCGGGACTCGACCCGCAGCCGAGGGTCGGCCGCGCGCTCGGCGTGCTCAACGGCGCGCTGCGCGGCCAGCGGCGCCGCGTCGCCGGCCCGCTCGGCGAGGGCCATGTAGAGCGTGGCCAGCGCCGCGTCGGGCAGCCCCGCCCGGGGCGCCGCGGCCACCGCCTCGGCCCCACCACCCCGCGCCGCCGAAGACAGCGCGCCCAGCGCCGCTTTGGTCGAGCCCTGGGCTGCCGCTTCGGCCGCGGTGAGCGCCTCCCACTCGTGCAGCCCGAAGGCGGCCTCGCCGAGCGTCCAGGCCACCGCGTCCGCGTCGGCCGGCGCGGCGACCGGTAAGGCGGCGCGCGCCTCGTCCACCGCCACCCCGAGCTGACCGACCCGGCGGGCCGCCCGCGCGTGCTCGAGGGCGAGCCGCGCGCCGAGCGGGCCGGCGGGGGTGGCCATCGCGCCCCGGGCGCGGGTGCTCAGCTGGTAGGCCGCGGCGGCCATGTGCATGCGCTCATGCAGCTGGGCCGCGCGCTGCAGCGCCGCGTGCAGGGCCCGAGGGTCGCCGGCAGCGATGGCCGCGTCAACGGCGCCGCCACACCAGCCCGAGGCCACCTCGGCGGCCACCCCGCCCTCGGCGCCGAAGGTCGCCTCGGCCACCGCCAGACGGCCGAGGGCGCCCCAGAGGTGCGCGCGGGGATCAGCGTCTTGGACGACCTTCTCGTATTCGTCGAGGGCGGCGGTCCAGTCCCCCGCGCCCGCGCGGACCTCGGCACGCAGCAGCGCCGCGCGCCAGCCGGGCACGGCCACGGCCTGTTCGAGCACCGCCGGCGCGACCTTCCCATTGGGCGCCACGGCCAGGGCGACCAGCGCGTCGACCGAAGGATCGACGCTCGGCGGGCGGAGCTTGGCCCGGCGCGCGATCTCGGCCAGCACCCCCGCCGCCGCCTCGGGCTGCTCGGCGCGGGCCTCAAGCGCGGCGTCCCAGGCCTCTTGGGCGCGGCCAGCGGCCAAGGCGAGCCGGGCGCGGGTCAGGGCCCGCCCGCGGGTGCCCGCCTCGGGCAGGGCGCTCCAGCGGTCGAGCCAAGCCTGGGCCTCGGTCGCGTCCCCCGCTGCGGCCTCGACGAAGAGCCACAGCAGGTCATCTTCGGGGCGCTCTTGCAGAAGCGCCACCACCGCGTCGGGCGCCGCGCCGCCGGCGAGCAGGCCCTGGCGGAGCTCGTCGCGCTTCTCTTCAAAAGTGGGCGCGGCTGCCGGGGGCGGCGCGGGAGGAGGCGCGGCGACCGGCGCGACGGGCGCGGCCTCTTCGCTGTCGCAGGCGGAGAGGTGCAGCGCGCCGCCCACGGAGAGCGCGAGCAGCGGGACGAGGAGCCCCGCGCGGGCGAGGCGGGCGCGGAGCGGCGCGGGGGTGGGCGGTCGGGCCAAGCAGTCCTCCGGAGGGCCGGGTTGTACCATGGGGCCCCCCTTCAGCTGCAGCGCGGCGAAGAAGGGCCGTCAGCCGGCGATCTCCCCGCGCACCGGGCCGCGCTTGGGTCGGCGCGGGGCGCGGCGCCGGCGCGGCTCAACGGCAGACTGCGCTGCCCCCGCTAAAGCACTCATAGGTGCGCGAGCCGCTGACAATTACGCTGGCGGCGCTGCTCTGGGGCCCACGTCGCACCGTGACCTGGCAGGCGACGGCGGGCACGCTGTTGATCTTGACCTCACGGGTGCCCTGCTCGCTGATCCCGCCCTTGCAGGTCACGCGGATCGCGTCGACATCGGGGTCGGGCGCCCGGAAGCGGACCGTAAACCGCTCGTCGCCGGGCGCAGCGGCGCCGTCGGCCTGCGCCGCGGCCCCCTCCGCTGCAGAAGCGGGCGCCGGGCGCGGCGGAGCACCGGGCGCGGCGGAGGGCGCTGGCAGCGGCGCGGCGCCCGCCGGATCGGTGGGGGTCGATGGCCCACCCGCCGCCGCGCCCGCCTCTTGGGTCGAGGGAGCTGGGGCGCCCACCGGCGTCGGCCCCTCGGCCGGGGTCGGAGCGACGGAGGAAGGGGACACCGAGGACGGGGACACGGAGGGCGGGGACACCGCGGACGGGGACACGGAGGGCGGGGACACGGTGGACGCGGACACCGAGGACGGGGACGCCGCAGGCGCGGAGCCGGGAGCCGCCGCGGGCGCCTGGGCCTCGCCGGCGGTCATGCGCGGCGGCGCGACCTGGGCCGGGCGCGCGGCGGCGGGCGGGAGGCGGTCGGTGAGGCCCCGCTCGGCGGCGCGCATGGCCGCCAGCCGGTCGACGAGGAGGAAGGCGACGATGAGCGAGACCAGCACCACGAGGCTGGTGGCGAGCCAGACCCAGGGGCCCGCGCGGGTCGCCGGCGCGCGCTGCAGAACGGTACGACCGGCGTCGGAGAGGCCCACCAGGGCGGCCTCGGGGCTGCCCGGGAGCCCGCCCCGCGCGGTCGGGTTGCGCAGCGCCTCGAGCAGCTCGGGCGAGGCCGCCACGGGCTCACCCACCACCGGCGCCGCGGCAGCGGGCGGCGCCGGCTCGACCACGGTCAGCGCCTCTTCGGGGGTGAGGCCCTCTTTGAGGTTGGGCGCCCGCCGCGCGCTCAGGCCTGGGTCGCTGGCCAGGGTGATCGAGCTGCGGTCGAGCGCCGGCGGCGGCGCGACCCGCTCGTCGGGCTCGGGCGGGCGGCCCGCGATGACCGCGCCGACCACCGCGCCCGCCCAGTCGCTGAGCAGCGGGCCCTCGATGACCCGCTCGACGCTGTCGAGGCGCGCGGCGAGGGCGCCCAGCGAGCCGGTCGGGGCGCCCGAGAAGCACTCATGCACCAGCGCGATGACGTCATCGGGGATGACCTCACCGGGCCGGGCGAAGGCGCGGACCATCTGGCGCCGCAGACGGGCCCGGTCCGCCTGCACGGGCGGCGGGCGCTCGCCCGACAGCAGCTCGAGCAGCAGCGCGCCGATCGACATCGACATCGCCTCGGGCGCGCCAGGGCCCGCGACCGGGACGTAGCCCTCGACCCCGTGCCAAGCCTCGCGCAAGGGGTCGTCGCTGGTCAGGGGCGGGATGTTCGCCGGGCGGGACAAGAAGCCGGCGACGCGGACCTCGCCCCGCGCGTCGATGAGCACCTGATCGGGGCAAAAGCCGGGGTGGACCAAGCCGCCCAGCCGCTCGACCGCCGCGGCGACTTGGGCGACCCGGGCGGCGACCTGGACGCCGAGCCGCACCGGGAGGCCACGGCTCACGCTGCGCAGCCCGCCGAGCACCTGAGCGACGCTGGCGCCGCGAAAGCCCTCGTAGACCTCGGCGATCCGCGCGCCGGCGGGGCTCGAGTGCAGCAGGTTGAGCACGCCGGGGGGAGGCGCCGCGCCCAGCACGTGCCGCGTGTCGCGCAGGCGGAGCAGCCACGCCCGACCGGCGGCGCTGTTCGGGTTGAGGTCGCGCACCCGCACCAGCACCTGACGACTGAGGGCCGGGCCCTGCTCAAGCTCGCCAAGGCGGATCTCGGGGCCCCATGCTGGCCAAGCCACGCCCACCCGCACCCGCGGGGGCCGGTGCGCCCGGGGGCTCGGACCCGAGGGGGCCTCGCTGGGCCGCGACGCGGGAGCAGCGCCGGGGACGGGCCCGGTGTCACCAAACGCGAAGGCGGGCGGCGCCATCCGGGGGTGCGAGCCGGTGCCATCGTGGATGGTCGCGTCTACCAGCGCCGCGCGCGGCGTCAGCGAGCTGCCCGCGGCATCGGGGCTCTCGGGCTCGGCGGGGGGGGGGCTTTGACT
>JAEUKK010000119.1 GCA_016792625.1 Deltaproteobacteria bacterium
CGATGCGCACAAGCACGTCGGCCCCGGCCTCGCGTGCCTCGCGGATGCGCTCCTCGTGGGCGTAGCCGCGATCAGCGACGACGAGGTCGCCTGGACGAAGCGGCACGCGGCCGAGGTGCTCACCACCGCGGCCGTCGGTCAACTCCACGCCATCCACCACACCTCGAGCCGGGTCGTACGTGGCGTGCAGGCGCCAGTCGGCTCCTGAGGAGCCGGGGTGCGATAGGGTCGTTGCATCGATGAGTCGGATCCGTCGCTGAGGTCCGGCCCTCGGCGCCTCACGCACCTGAGCCGCGATGAGCTCCTCGAACACCGCCTTCAAGAAGGGCCAGCCGCGCCGCAGCCGCCCGAGGACAGCGACGTCAGAGAGCTCGCCGATGTGGTGGTCGCTGCACCAAGCGGCTACCGCCCTCAACGAGAGGTCGAGCACGCTGTAGGCCATCGCGACACGGATGAAGTCGGTGGGCGTCTTGATGGCGCGGCGACGCTGGAAGCCGTGGCTGGCAGCAGCGAGCGCGTCGAGGTTTCGGGGCAGCCAAGCCACGACGTCGGCCCAGGCGCCAGAGGAAAGCAGGTCAGGAATGCTGGCAGTCATGATGTATTGTCGCACAGCACCATTGACGCGTCAAGTATGTTAGCGCGTATGGGCCGGCGGCCCCCGGCATCAACCATCACAAAAACATCGGCCAGCGCGCCAACGCCAACGGCCAACGAGCCCAACCGCGCAGACGGCCCCCAACCCAAACAGTCTGCGTGCCAACGCCAACGGCCAAAACAAGCCGGCGAGCAACGCCACAAAAAGCCTCGGCGCAGGCAAAAGCGCCAGCCCCCCCAAAGGGCGGGCCCCCAGGGCCGGCGCGCAGCGCCAAGCGGCCCCGGGCGCGACCTTGGCGCGCCCGGATCGAGGCCGCGCGCCCGGCGGGGGGCGACGGCCGCAGGCCGGGGCGCCCCTCAGCCGCCCTTGGCCTTGCAGAGCCGCACGGTCGCCGGGCCGCTGACCCCGGTGGGGATCTCGAGGCTGACGTTGGTGAGCGGGCTCGGCGCCCCGTCGAGCTGGATGAAGAAGCGCCCCTGGGACGGGGTGCGGGAGTACGAGACGACCGTGTGCTTGTCGACCTGACCGCCCGCGTGGGTGAAGGTCGCCGCGAAGCCCTGCAGGCCCTTGGGGTTGGTCGTGAGGAACAGGTAGTGGCCCTTGCCTTGGATGGCCTTGTCGGCGGGCACCTGGAGCGCCTCGATCACGCCGGGGGCCAGCGTGATGTCGGCGCTGGCCAGGGCGCTGGCCGCGTCGCAGCCGCCGTCGACTGCGGGCACGAGCTGGCGATAGATGGGCATGGTGGCCAGCTCGGGCGTGTCGGGGCGCCAGGGCTTGAACTCGGCCATGCTGAACTCCCACACCACCAGCTTGGGGCGCGACTGCGTCCAGGTCTCGCCGGTCACCACGCGCTGCAGGCTGGCCACCGGGCCGCCGTTTGCGCCCTGCTCGGCGTTGATCACGTCGACGCCCATCGCGTCGACGAGGTGGGCCGCGAAGTCGAAGCGGGGGTGCGTGTTGCTCGTGCCGATGAGCACCACCGGCGGCGGCGGCCCGTCGAGCAGGCCCGCGGCCGCCCCGGTCACCTTCACGTCATTGAGCGGCACGACCTGCTCGGGCAGGGTCTGGCCGCAGAGCTCTTGCCAGGCGTTGCCGCGGCTGCCCGACCAGGTGTGGTTTTGGCCGTTGGGCGTGATGCTGACCGTCGCCTTAGGCCAATCCCCAAAGCCGGGGATCTTCTTGGCCTCGGCCGCGACGGACTGGGCGGCGGCCTTGGCGCCGGCTTGGGTCCAGTGGTGGTCGCGGGAGAAGAAGAAGCCCTCTTTTTTGGCCAAGCCCTCAGCCACGGGCATCAGGTCGGGCACGATGTAGCCGGCCTTGATCAACTTCGCGCGCAGGTCCTGGTAGGACTTGAGCGCCTCGGCCCGGTTGTAGAGGCCGCCGTTGCCGTCGCCCAGGCCGGTGATGTCGGGCCGCACCATGGCCCGCTGGGGCAGCAGCACGATGACAACCTTGACGTCCTGCGCGGCGAAGGCGGCGCCGAGCTCGGTCATGCGGGCCAAGATCTCGGGCTTGCCGTGGTGCTTGGTCAGCAGGTCTTGGGGGTTGAAGATCCACCCGTCGTCGGTGACGACAAAGTGCTTGGCGTTGGCCTTCTCGCAGGCGGGCACCGGCGGCGGCGGCGGGGCGGCGGGCTTGGACTCTTTGGCGCCCCAAGCGAGGGTGCTGGCCAGCAGCAGCGCGGAGATCATCGGGCGGGCTCCTCGCCCCCGAGCGGGGGCGGCAGGGTGGCGAGCTCATCGGCCCGCGGGAGGTAACGCTCTGGGATCTCCCAGATGACGACCTGGGGCGGGCTCTCGCGCAGCGAGGCGTCGCCGAGGTAGCGGGCCATCGGGGTGATCGGCCCCTTGCCCTCTTGGGCGGCGTTGAGCACGTCGGCGCCCAACGCAACTTGCAGGGCGCCGGCGAAGCCAAAGCGCGGGTTGTGGCTGTAGCTGGTGCCGACCAGGGCGACGGGCACGCTGACCTCGTCGAGCAGGCCGCCGCCCCCGCCGCCGCTGGTCAGGGCGAAGACCGGCGGCCGCAGCCGGTCAGGCGCCGGGCCGCGGTGGGCGAGGGGGCCCAGCGGCAGGTACTTGAGCAGATCGCCCTCGTGGGGCTCTTCGGGGCCGTCGGTGCGGGTGTAGGTCGCGCCGCCGGCGGCGGGCAGCAGGCCTTGGGCCTTGATCTCGGCGGCCAGCTCGTCGGCCACCGCCTGGGCCCCGGCGGGGGACCAGTGGGTGTCGGTGCGCAGGAAGACCTCGACGCCCTGGGCCTGCTTGGCGGCGAGGGCCGCGTGCAGGTCGGGCGCCACCACCCCCGCCGCTTGCAGCGCGCCGAGCGCCTGGGCGTAGCGGGCCTCGGCCTGCGGGGCCCAGGGCGTGCGGAGCTGGCCTTGGTGCAGGCGCACCTTGGCGGGCAGCAGCGCGACGACGAGCTTGACGTTCTTTTGCGCGAGCAGATCGCGGGCCTTGAGGATGAGGCGCAGGCTCTCGGCGGTGTTCTGGGCCTCGTTCGGGTAGAGGCGCAGCTCTTCGTCGGTGAACAGCAGGCCGTCGTCGGCGAGCACGACGCCGTCGCGGCCATCCCCGAAGGCGAAGAACTCGAGCGCGCCCCACAGCGGCAGGGCCAGCGCCCGGTGCGGGGCCTCGGCGTCGAGCTTGTCTTCGAAGGCGGCGGCCCAGGCGCCATCGACGACCGAGAGGCCGGCCGCCGCCTCAAGCGCGGCGGGCACGCCCGCCCAGGTGCCCGCGCCGAGCAGCAGGGCGCCGCCGAGGCCGCCGATGTGCAGCCAGTCGTGCAAGGCGGAGTGGCCGGGGGTCGCCGGCAGGGGCTCGGGGCTCATCGGCGCGCTCCGTTCCCCGGCGTGGCTGCGCGGGGTCGTCGCCGCCCCGGGGTCGGCGACTCTAACCCGCGCGGCGCCCTGAACCGGCGGGTGAAAGGGGCGGCGAGGCGGGCGGTCGGCGGGGTAGGATCGGCGGCCACCGCCCCGCCGAGGTCCCCATGCGCCGCTCTCTGATCTCCTTTGCTGGCCGCGCCCCCGCCCTGCGCGCCGGCCTGGCCGCCCTCCTGCTCTTCGGCCTCGCGGCGCCGGGCCCGAGCGCGGCCGCCGCCCGCATGCTGCGCGTAGCCGAGGCTGACCTGCGCGGGGCCAAAGACGTGGGC
Organism: Deltaproteobacteria bacterium; assembly: GCA_016792625.1. Classification (GTDB taxonomy): domain Bacteria; phylum Myxococcota_A; class UBA796; order UBA796; family UBA2385; genus JAEUKK01. Next base: position 3,740 of record JAEUKK010000119.1, read on the forward strand.
GCCTTCCTCGCCGCGGCCAAGGTGCGCGAGGCCACGCTCACCGCCTGCCTCAAGGGCCAGAGCGGCCTCGACCAGATCAACGAGATTCAGGCTTTTCTCGAGGTCTCGCCCGAGGGCAGCGTGCGCTCGACCAGCGTGCAGGGCGCGGGCCTGTCCGACCTCGAGGTCGACATCTGCTTGATGGAGGAGCTGAGCCGCACCCGCTTCCCCGCCGGCGAGAAGCCCGTGGCGGTGGTGCTGCGCCTGCGGCCCGACCCGAAGGTCGATCCCAAGGCCGAGGCGGCCGCCGCCGACGCGGGCGAGGACGACGAGACCAAGGCCCGCGGGCGCTGATCCGGCGTGCTCAGCGGGCGGGCGCGCCGCGCGGACCGGCCGCAAAATAGGCCGCAGCGCGCTGCTGCATAAAGACGCCCGCCTCACGCGCGCGGTTGGGCGCGGGCGCGGCCCCGCCGGCGGTGTCCGATCCGCCGCCGCCCCCGCTGTCGCCGGTGTCGAGCCCGCCCTCGCCGGGCGGATCTTTGTCGCCGCAGGCGGCGAGGGTGAGGGCGAGCAGCGCGGCGAGGCGGCGGGTGGGCATGGGTCCTCCGGGCGGGGCGGCTCAGCGGCCCTCAAAACGGGGCGGGCGGCGCTCGAGCAGCGCGCGCACCCCTTCGTCATGGTCCGCGGTGTTCTGAACCACACCTTGGTAGGTCGCGGCCAGCTCGAGCGCGTGCTCCAGGGGCAGGCCCCAGGAGCGCATCGCGGCGGCCTTGGTCAGGCGGACGGCCAGGGGCGCGTTGTGGGCGATGAGCAGGGCCCGGGCCACCGCGGCCTCGGCCAGGGCTTCGGGCGGGTGCACGGCGTGCACGAGCCCGATGCGCAGGGCCTCGTCGGCGTCGATCAGGCGCCCGGTCAGCACCAGATCGAGGGCGTGGGGCAGGCCGACGGTGCGGGCGAGCAGGGACGCGCCGCCGTCGCCGGGCACGAGGCCCAGCGTCACGAAGGTGCTGCCCAGGCGCGCGGTGCTGGCGGCGAAGCGCAGGTCGCACATGCAGGCGAGATCGAGGCCCGCGCCCACCGCCGGGCCGTTGATCACGGCGATGAGCGGCTTGTCGAAGCGGGCGAGGCGGCGGGGGATCTCCTGAATGCCGCGGCTGTAGCGCCCGCGCAGGGCCACCGGGCCGCCGGCGAACATGCCGGAGTGCTCGGCCATCGCCCGCAGGTCGCCCCCGGCCGAGAACGCGGGGCCCTCGCCGGTGAGCAGAACGGCCCGCACGCTGTCATCCTCATCGAGCGCGTCGATGTGGGCCAAGAACTCAGCGATCATCTCGGGCGTCCAGGCGTTGCGGGCCGCCGGGCGGTTCAGCCGCAGCCAGGCCAGCGCGGGGTGCTGCGGATCGGGGGCGCAGAGGACGAGGCCGGGCCCGGCGGAGGGGGGCGCGGCGGGCGAGGCAGAGGGGGGCGGCGTGGACATCGGTCCTCCGGTGCGGGCGGCGGGCGCGGGGCCCGCGCGCCTAAGGCTCGTGGAGCTGGCTCCACCACTCATGGAAAAGCAGCAAGGTCCACAGCTTGAGGCCGTGGTTGGCCTGCCCGCTCAGGTGCGCGGCCTCGAGGCGCTGCAGGGCGGCCGGGGCGAAGAGCCCGCTGGCGTCGGCGCGCATGGCCGAGAGCGCGCCCTGCATCCAGTCGCGGCCCAGGCCCACGCGCAAGAAGCCGTCGAGCGGCGAGGGCAGGCTGCGCTTGGGGCGATCGACGAGCTGGGCGGGCAAGCGGGCGCGCATGGCCTCGCGCAGGGGCCACTTGGTGTCGAAGCCGAGGCCGCGGGGGCGCACCTTCAGATCGCCGGGCAGGGCGCAGGTCGCCGCCCGCACCGCGTCGTCGAGCATGGGGAAGCGCAGCTCGAGGCCGAGCGCGCCGCCCATGCGATCGCTGCGGGCGAGGCTGTCTTCGGGCAGCCAGCCCCGCTGCCAGACGTGCAAGATCTCGTTGATCGGGTCGGCGACCACCTCTTGGTACAGCGGCTCGAGCACCGTGCGGCGGATGCCGGGGCGCACGAGGCCCGGGTCGCGCAGCACGTCGACCCGCTCGGCGCTGTGAAAGACGCGGCTGCCGCCGATGGTGCGGTCGCGGCCAAAGTGCGCGGCGCTGGCGCCCAGATCGCGCAGGCCGGCGCGGTCGAGGCCCTTGCGCACCGCCGCGCGCAGCGGGCCGGGCAGCAGGGCGAGGGCCTTGGCCCCCCGCTGGCGGCTGGCGAGGAAACCCATGGTGCGGCCGGCCAGCACCTCGTCGCCGCCGTCGCCCGAGAGCACGACCTTGGCGGTGGGCCGGATGGCCGCGAAGAGCAGGTGCTGCAGCACGGCGGCGGCGGTGGGCAGGGGCGCGCCCATCAGCCGGGTGCTGGGGCCGATGGCGTCGACGATCTGCCGCGGGCTCAGGCGAATGACGTGGTGCTCGGTCTCGAGCACCTTGGCCACCCGGCTGGCGATGCTCGACTCGTCGACCGGGTCGTCGTCCATGGCCACGGTGAAGGTGGGCGGGCGCCGGCCGAGGCGGTGCAGGTGCCAGACGATCGCGCTGCTGTCGAGGCCGCCCGAGAGCAGCACCGCGGCGGGCGTGGGATCGGCGCTGACCCGGCCGACCGCGGCGCCGATCGCCGCGTCGACCCGCTCGACCGCCTCGGCGGGGCTGGGGCGGCGGTCGCCGGGCGCGAACCAGCGGGGCGTCACAAAGCGGCTGGTCTCGGGGCCGCGCTGGTCGTGCCGCACGACATGCGCGCTGGGCACGGCGAAGACGTCGCGCAGCAGGGTGCGCGGCGCGTGCACATAGCGGAAGGAGAGGTACTCGGCGACGTGGTCCATCGCCGGCTGGCGGCTGACCCAGGGCAGGCGCAGCAGCGGCGGCAGCTCGCTGCAAAAGGCGAGCTGGTCGCCCCGGCGCGCCCAAAAGAGCGGGCGGGCGCCCTCGGCGCTGCGCAGCAGGTCGAGGTGGGCGCGGGCGGGGTCCCAGACGGCGAGGGCCCAGCTGCCCCCGCGGGCGGCGGCCGCCTCAGCGCCGCCGGTGGCCCAGTCGGCGGCCAGGGCCTCGAGGCCGCCGGGGCAGCGGCCGTCCATCAAAAAGACGCGCCCGCCGCTGTGGTGGGGCTGGGCGACCTCGTCGGCCCGCGCGCGCTGGGCGCGGTGGCAGAGGGCGGCGGGGCCCGCAAAGTGGCGGCCCTTGTCGTCGGCGCCGCGGTGGCCGACCCCGTGGCTGAGCTGCAGGGCGGCGTCGGGGTCGGGCGCGGGCCCGCGGAAGTGGATGATCCCAGCGATGCCGCTCAAGCTCCCCCCTGCCGTCGGCCCGACGGCGGCGCACCATAGCACCGCGGCGGCGCGCGGCGGGTGCGGCGCCCTGCGCGTTAGGCGCGCGGCCATGCGCACCGACGACCTGCGGCCCGACACCTCCGCCTCCACCCTTTGCCGGGCGGTGGCCCTCGTGGCCCTGCTCGGGGCCTGCGGCGGTGAGCCGGCGGCGCCCCCTGCGCCGGTGCCCGCGGCGGCGCCCGCGCCGTCGACCCCCGATCCGGGCAAACCCGACGTGGTGCTGGTCATCGTCGACACGCTGCGGGCCGATCACCTCGGCGTCTCGGGCCACAGCCGGCCGACCAGCCCGGCGATCGACGCGGTGGCCGCCGAGGGCCTGCGGTTCAGCCGGGCCTATGCCCAGTCGGGGTGGACGCTGCCCAGCGTGGCCAGCTTGCTCACCGGGCTGCGGCCGAGCGCGCACAAGATCATGCGCGACGGCAAGGTGGCCTCACGTTTTGGCCGGCGCGACCCGGCCACGCCCACCCTGGCCTGCCAGCTCGGCGACCGGGGCTACCGCACCGCCGCCTTCATCAACAACACCTTCCTCGCGCCAGAGTTCGGCCTGAACGCGGGCTTTGAGGTCTACGACTACCAGGGCGCGCACAACGACCGGCACCGCAGCGCGGCCGACACAGTCGCCGCTGCCTTGGGCTGGCTCCAAAACCAAGAGGGCCCGAGCTTCCTCGTGGTGCACCTGATGGAGCCGCACCTCGACTACGCCCCGCCCGCGCCCTTCGCCGGCACCTTCACCCCGGGGCCACGGCCGGCGCGCCTCGCCTACCCGGCCCAGCCCAACCCCTTCTCGCAGCTCCAAACCCACGCCTGGGAGGCTGATCCCGAAGAGCGGGCCTACCTCGCCGCCCTCTACGACGAAGAGGTGCTGACCGCCGACGCGGCGGTGGGCGCGCTGGTCGCCGGCCTCAAGGCCCAGGGCCGGTGGGAGGGCGCGGTCTTCGCGCTCACCGCCGACCACGGCGAAGAGCTGTGGGACCACGGGGGTTTTGAGCACGGCCACGCGCTGTGGAGCGCGCTGACCCAGGTGCCGCTGGTGCTGCGCGGCCCGGGGCTCAGCCCGGGCACCGTCGACACCGTCGTCGAGCACATCGATCTGAGCCACACCCTGCTCAAGATGGCCGGCGCCCCCGTGCCCGGCGCGCTCACCGGCCAAGACCTGCGCAGCGTGGCCGCCGACAAGCCCGCGCTGCGCGTCGCTCTGCAAGAGAACTGCATCTATGGCGCCCCCTGCTGGAGCGTGCATGACGGCAGCTTCCGGCTGGTCGCCCGCGCCGCGCCCCAAGGGCCCAACGAGCCGAGCCCGCCGCCGGCGCTCGAGCTCTGGTCGATGGGGCCGGGCGGCGCCGAGCAGGCCCCGCTGACCGGGCCCGAGGCGGCCGAGCACGCGCGGCGGCTGGCCGGCTACGCGGTGGCCCTGCGCGGCGACATGAACCCGGTGGTCGACGTTCCCGGGGCGCAGCTGCCCGACCACGAGGCTTTTGAGATGCTGCAGAGCCTCGGCTATGTCGAGGCCGAGGCCACCCCAGCGGCGGGGGGCGCGCCGGCGGCCGGCCCGCGGGCCAGCGCGGCCTGCCCGGGGCGCTGAGCCGGAGGCCGTTTTGGGCGCCTGCGCTCCCCCTGCGCGCGCGCCCGCGGGCCTGGTCGGCGCTCCGGCCCCGCGGCGGGGCCGGGATCGCCGCCCGCGCGGGCTTGGCCGCTGCGCGGCCGCCGCTGCGCGGCGCGCTCCGGTCGAGCGGGCGCGGCCTGCGTTGCGTTGGGTCCGCGACGGAGACAAGCGAACAGGGCACCAAGCCGTCTGGCTGGTGCCCTGTCGTTGTGGATTGGTATTGGGTTGTCTCTGCGTGGCACCCGTCTGGCGCGGCCTTTGTCCGACCCGCTGGGACGATGTCGTCGGCCAGCGTGCGGTCGGTGGATCCGCGGCAGAGTGCTTCGCCTTCGTGGAGCGGCGCCGCGTATGCGGCTGGGGCCCGGTCTGCCGGGCGGGTGTGTCACCCGCCCGCGCGCCTCTGACCCTGG
>JAEUKK010000158.1 GCA_016792625.1 Deltaproteobacteria bacterium
ATGTTTTCACGGCCCATGTGGAGGCCTCCTCTTGGTTGGGGGGAGCCGCGGATCAGCCGCGGCGGTGGGCGGCGGCGCGGCCGTTGGCGCGGAAGGCAGCCAGGGCCGGGTCATCCGGGACGATCTCGCGGACCTCGCCGATGCCCTGGATGGGGGTCATGGCGATGGCGGGCTGGTGGGCCGCGAACTGCTGGATCGCGGGCTGCTGGACCGCCGGCGGCGGCTGAACGGCGGCGGGCGGCTGCTGGGCGGGCTGGTGCTGCGCGGGGGGCTGGTCGGCGCCGCTCCCTGCCCACTTCGCGCGGAGCTTCTCACCAAACGCGAGGGCCGACTCACTGGCCTCAGCGGCGGCGAGACCGTTGGCGGCAGCCATGTAGTGCTGACCGGTGCCGTACTTGAGGCCGCTGTGCAGGCCCTTCACGGTGAGGAGCACAGCGGTGAGACCACGGGCGACCCGCACCTTGTTGCGATGCTGCGGCGGGGTGATGCCGACCATCGTCGAGCTCGCCGCGGCCGAGCCCACGGTGATGGCCATGTCGACGCCCATCGACGCGGTGTGGCCAATGTTCTCCTTCATGGCCTCTTTGCTGATGAGGACCTTGTTGAGCTTCCGCTCGAGCACCTCCGCCGCCTCGGTGGCGGTGGCGACCTTGTCCTCCTTCTTGTTCCCGCTGCCCTTCGCCGTCGGCTGACGGTTGAGGGCGCTCATCTCTCCGGCCATGGGGCCTCCTGCGTTTGGTGGGTCGCGGCGGCCCACGCAGGGCCTCGACACCCTGCCCATCGCGCAGGGGCAGCCTTGCCCGCTCCCCTTTGTTTTCCCAGGCCGCGCCGCCTTGTCGGGAAGGCGCAGTTTGCCCTCCCAAACCGCACCGAGGGGGTCGCGAAAGCCGGCGTCTTTGCGTCAGGGAAGCGAAATCCGGGCGGCGAAACTCTCATCAGCGCCGGTCAACACCTCCTTGGGAACAACCACTTGAGGCCCAGCGGCAACGGCCATCCTCACAAGCACCTGTTCCCATGGGTTTCGCTGATGGGCGCAAATTTCTTCCCGCGGTCCCTCCGCGCTGCACGACAGGCCTGGGCGGAGACCGGGCCCCATGAACCTCCCCCTCGATGACCTGTTCAACGCCCTGCGCGGCCTGGGCTCGAAGGTGGTCTATGTCCGCGCCATGGAGCGGAAAAAGGACCAGGAGACAGATCAGGTCGCGCACGTCACCAATGATGTGGGCGACCCGGTGCTCCAGGCCTTCTTCGAGACCGTTGCGCCCGAGGGCGCGGCGCGCACTGAGCAGATCTGCGACGTTCTCCGCGAGCTCATCGAGTCGTACTGCGACGTGCCCGAGCCGATGACCGTGCGGGTGCACGTCTACACGCACAAGAGCGTCCGGCTGCGCACCTTCACGGTCCGCAGCCAAGCCACGCTCGCCGAGCGAGCCGGGGCGCACCAGGCCGCGCTGCTCCCCGATCCGCCGCTGCGCATCGACAACGTCGACGACCTGCTGACCCAGCGGCTCATCGCGACCATGCAGCTCCAGCAGACCCACGTGGAGCGGATGTCGAACAACTACCAGGCCCTCTTTGACCTCACGGAGCGCATCCTCGCGAAGGTGGCGGGCTTGATGGAGCAACGGGCGGCCCGGGCTGAGCGCCACGCGCTCGACCTGCTCGACAAGCGCATCGCCGAGAAGCGGCTGGAGCTGGACCTCACCGCTGGCGAGCGCAAGAAGGAGGGCGAGGTCGCGGTCAAAGAGAAGGCCATCGAGACCGCCGGTAACGTCGTCGAGAAGCTGCTCGGCGGCGTGCTGAGCATGGTGGGCATCGACCCCAGCGCGCTCGGGGGCCTCGGCTCCTTGGCCAAGGTCATCGAAGCCGACCCCGAGCTCAAAGCAGCGGTCAGCGACCCCTCAGCGCTGGCGGCCTTCAGCGACCCCGAGGTGCGCGGGGTCATCACCAACTTCCTGAAAAACTACAAGAAGGTGTCCCCCGAAGACGCCACGGAGGCCTGATGCCCCCTCGCCCACCCGCACGCGCGCCGGCTGCGCCTGGCCGGCCAGCGCCCGCGCTCACCCCCATCTCGCACTCGACCGCGTGGCAGACCGCCAGCGCGCAGCACAGCGCCGCCCTGCTGCCCACAGACACCTCGGCCGAGGCCTTTGACCGAGCGGCCACCGCCTTCTGGAAGGCGGGCGCAGTCGAACACACCTTCACCCACGCCAACCTCGCGCTGCTGCGGATGGCCCAGGCCGAGGAGCACCACCTCGCCCAGCTGCAAGCCGCCGCGGCGCTCCGCCACGACATCGCCGGGCTCAACGAGCGCCTCACGGCCCTGCACGCGACGCTGGTGGCGGTGGGCAAGGTGGCGGCCTCGACCCGCCGGGAGCTCGGGCAGGCCAGCGTCCAGGCGACCGAGCTGCTGGCTGGGCTGGCCGAGGCGCTCGACGAGCGGAGGGAAGGCGGGCCGCTCCGCGCGGTCGAGGACGATGAGGAGCCCCTGCTCGACGAGCTTGACAGCCCGCCGACCGGCCTCGAGGGGGCACGGACCGCGCCTCACCGCCGGGAGGCCGGCCGCGCGCCCCACCCGGTCACCCCAGGCACCCCAGCGCTCGAGCCTGAGAGCGATGAAGAGGAGCTCGTTGAGGTCGACGAGCACGGCAATCCAATGCAGGAGGAGCCATCATGAACGCAGCCAAGCACACCTTCGCGGTCGCACCGACCGCCGCCCCCGCCATCCGCGTGCGTGTCACCGTGCCGCGCTTCTCGGGCACGACCAAAATCTTGGTCCGCACCATCCTCGGCCTCGACGATCTCGCCGAGCTGTTCGCGCGCGGACGGGTCGGCGGGGTCGACAGCGACCCCCTGCACGACAGCTTCGACCTTGACCTTGAGGCCGACACCGGTGTCGGCGGCGAGACCAACGCGGGCCTCATCGAGCTGATGAACGACGGCGGCGCGCTGCGGCTGACGCTGCCCGCGAGCTGGGGCAGCGTCCTCACGCGCTTCGCCGACCGAACCGACACCGTGGTGCTGAACGGCAAGCGCGTGTCCCGCGGGTGGTTTCGCGTGCGGCCCGGAGCGCGGGTCGAGGTGCCGGTGCCCGGGCTGACGCCGGCGCGGTGGATTGGGGTGGGGATTGCGGGGTGAGCGGGGGGCGCGAGAGGGGCGTGGACGGTTCGGCCTCGGGGCGGGATGGCTGGGGTAGGCGACGACCCTCGTCGATGCGCGTTGTACAAGACCGATTTGCGCTGATCGCTCGCTGACGCTCGCTCCCTTTTGGCCTGCCCACCCGCGCGCCCGGCCATCACCGACGCCCTCGCCCGCGTGGCCCGGCTCCGCACGGCCCCGGCGGTGGGGGGGCCGGCGCCGGCCGGGGTACAGGGGCGGATAGAGAGCCCTCATCGGCGCGGACCGACGCACCCGAAGGCGGTCAAGGGACAAAGGGATCAAGGGTCAAGGGGCGGTCCTGACGAGCCGCACGCCGAGGTTGATGCTGCGGTAGCCTGGGAAGGCGTCGAGGCGGTACGCGACCCGCGCGCCCAGCGGGCCGACGCTCCAGCTGCCGCCTCGGTTAACGCGGTAGGCCCCCGACGCAGGGCCAACCGGGTCCACCACCCTTCCCGATGAGTAGGCACCCCTCCAGTCCCAACACCACTCCCAGACATTCCCGCTCATATCGTGCAGGCCCCAGCCGTTCGCGCGTTTCTGCCCCACTGCCCGCGTGCTGCCACCGCTGTTGCCCTCGAACCAGCCCACCGCGGCAAGTTCGTCGCCACCCGCATAGCGGTAACGCGTACCCGCGCGCGCGGCGTACTCCCACTCGGCCTCGGTCGGCACGCGAAAGCCACCGCTGGCCTGGTCCCAAGTCACCGTGGGCTCCCGGCCTGCACCGATGTTATAGGCGTCGGGCAAGCCGCAGGCGCGAGACACCGCATTGCAGAACCGAACTGCGTCAAACCAGCTGATCGTCTCGACCGGGAGTTGGGCTGGGTCGCCCTTGCAAGTCGACGGGTTCGTCCCCATCAGGGCGCCGTACAGGGCTTGGGTGACCGGCACCACGCCGATCTCGAAGCCGCGCGTGAGCCGAACATGGTGCAGATCCTCGCCGTCGTAACGACCCTCTTCGCTGCTCGGCGAGCCCATCTGAAACTCGCCTGGCGGGATGTATGCCACCTCGAAGCTGAACGCAGAGAGTCCACGCCCGCTCACACTGCGACGGTCGCCAACGCCCCTCTTCGGGCCCCCGCCGCGCTCAGCAGCTGATGATTGCGGTGGACCCGCGCTCTTTGCACCACCGCTGCTCGCTATCGCAATCGAACCCTGTGCTCTAGCGCTGTTCTCCGATGCATCCTCGGTTCGCTGGGCTTCTGGCGCAGCAGCCCGCGCCCCACTCGCGCCATCCACGGCCTTTCGCCCGCCCGGCGACAGACACCAGTCTGGCAAAGGCCCAGGCGGGGCAAGCCCCACATCCATCCGCCAGGCAGCGTCGACGGCGCTGAGGCGCTCACGCGCAATGTCTACTCGAAACACACCGCCAACGAGACCCGCGCACCCGTAGGCGAACCGTCCGGCCAGCCAAACACCCTCAACGAAGGTACCGTGTGCCAGCGCAACCATATAGTTCAGAAGGACCAATAGCTCGCCGATCAGCCAGAGTATGACAGCAAAACACCCTGAAACCGCACGCAGCGCAAGATAAACCACTACCCCAGCCAAATACAACGCACCCACCGCCAAGAGCGCCGCAACAACAAGCACGCCGATCAGACCCAACAAAATCTCCATTTAGCTGCCCTCATAAGGAGATTTCATCGACTCCACACCCACCGCAAACTCCACAAACCCAGAGGCAAGTGCCCCAACGGACTCCCGAACCGCCCGACCCCGCGCTGCGGCACGTGCAAAAACAGGCCTAAGGCGATGCTTCTCAGCCACACTGAACACCCAACTCCACCAGCACTCCGCGCGTCCTTTCGCCTCGCCGGGGGTGCCGAGCACGGCGCGCCACCAAAGCCTACGTCGCCGCACGAGCGCAGCCTTACAATGGGAAGCCCACTCCAGCATCACCTGTTCGAGGGCGGGGCTCTCGAACCCCGCCGGCACCTTTGACCGCCATTCTCGCTCAAGCGCGACCTCACGCTTCAGCATGTGCTGTTGGGTTTGACGCACCTCCAGAACCAACCGATCTCGCGACCACTTGAGGCCACGCCGCCGAAGGTCGGTCAACAGCGCAGGTCCGTCAAGAAGATCCAGCCGACGACCATCTACACGGAACCATCGCTCATAACCAGGCAGCCGCGCTTCGACACTGCTGATGATCTCGGCCCCCACTTCGGCGAGCTCTTCGGCGTCGTCCGCCACTATCCGGTCCCACTTGGTGAGGATCAGCCAAGGCGGCGACTTCTGCGACGCGGTGCGGATCAGCCTAATCCGGTTGTACAGCTCCACAAGGCTTCGGGTCGTACCCTCGACCGCTGGGACCAGGATGAGGGCGAGCTCTACCTGCGCAGCGGCGTCGAGCGCCAGCTTGGTATGTTGGGCGTTCTCAGAGTTGGGCCCCGGTGTGTCCCACAGTTCGAGGCCGGCACGCAGGAGCGCTGATTGATGGGGAACGAGCTGCGCGCTCGTCCCGGGAGCCCCCACGATACGGGCATCGCGTATGATCGAGATGTGCTGTGTCGTCGGCCTCACACCGGTGGCCTGGGTCAAGGACCCAAGCAAGCTGTTGAGCAGCGATGACTTTCCGGCAGAGAATTCTCCGAAGACACCCACGCGCAGGGGCCTCTCAATCCAGACCTCCTGCACGTCATCCACGGAGGCACCGCTCGGCCCGAGCCAGCGACTCCCGACGCTGGCGGCGCCGCACACCGCGCTCCGCATCGCTCGCCTGGTGCTGGGCACGCTCTGCCTCGACGCGCTCCAGCCGCTGCTCCAGGGCGCGCTCGAGCGCCGCGTCAAGCCGGTCGAAGTGGGCCCGAGCTTGGGCCTGGACCTCAGCCTCGAGTCGGGCGGCGGCCCGTTGCACCAAGGCGGGGATCGCGCGCTCGATCTCGTCCCGCATGCTCGCGTCCTTCTGCTTCTTCAAGCTCTCAGCGATGGCGAGCCCAGCTGCGAAGCCGAGCACCCCCAAGGGCGCGGCGATGAGGCCTCCGGCGAGGCTGCCCATCGCCGCGATTCCGTACCGCGCGGCGACCCCGCCGTCGCCGTCGCCTGCGACCTCAACCCGGCCGTCCTCCCGATGCGGCGTCAGCGCGAAGAGCACGGCGTCCGTCGAGAGCCGCAGGCCATCTTGCGCGAAGAGCCTCGCCGCCTCGTGGGCCGAGGCGCGAGCATGCCGCGAGAGGAACTGCTGGATCGGCCCAACGTGGCCGTCAGCCCACCCCCTCGCGAGCTTCTCGAGCGCGCGCGCCAAGCCATGCTGCGCGAAGCCATGCAGGTCGGCGTACAGCTTGACCTGACCCAAAAGGTCGCGACGCGCGTCATCTTGCCAAGCGAGCAGTGATCGACGCACCATCAGCTGGAGGGGGACCTCACCGGTACCGCGGGCATGCGAACGAAACGCCCCCATCGCTTCGCGGAGACCTGGTCCAGCTTGGGACAACCGGTCGAGCGCCGCGCGCCCGTCCTTCTCCTCCAGGTCAAGCAGCTGCCGCTCGGACGCGATGTGCTCTCGAAGATAACGGCCGGCCATCGCCAGCAGGCGCTCGCGCCGACGGGCGAGCGCGAGGTCAGCAGCAGCGGAGAGCTGCGCAACGAGGGTGTCGAGGTGGGCGTGTGCGGCGCCGAAGACGACTGGGGTCGCGGCACCGGTGAGCTCATGCACCTGCCTCCGGAGCTCGTCCTTGACCTCCTCGACCTCGTCGGGGTCGTCGCCATCCACGCGGTCGAGCTTGTTGACGAAGACGACGCAGGGGGAGCCGTGCGCCGCCGCTTCGCGCTCGCGGATGAACGACTGCTCTGATCGGCTCATGCCGGCGGACGCATCAAGAACGTACACGGCCAGATCTACGTGAGGCAGCAACCGCAGGAGAACGTCGGGAGAGGTCTCGCCAAGGTCGTTTACGCCAGGCGTGTCCAACAAGCGGAAGCGCCGGAGGGACGCGGGCAGCGGGAGCCCAAGCTCAAGCCATCCGCCATCGGGAGCTCCCAGGCCGCCAGTCTCGGGGCTCTGAAACTGGCGGAGGACCTGCCGATCCAGCGGGAGGTCTCGCGCTCCGCCTTTGGCGTGCAACCGGGCCGACTCCCGGTCGGCATGGCAAACGGACACGACACCGATGGTGGTCGGACGGACATCGACCGGCAGCAACGGACGCTCAATCAGCGCGTTGATCACGCTGCTCTTGCCGCGGCTGTACTCGCCCAAGAAGGCCACGGCGCACAGGTCTGCAGCGGCTCGCTCCCGCAAGGCTTGTATTCGGGGCTCGACGCCGAGCTCCCGAGCCGCCGTGAGAAGCGCCCCCCATTCGCTGTTCATGACAGCAGCTCCAGCTCTGCGCGTGCAGCTTGTTGAATGCGCATCAGCTGCGCCAGCTCGCGTTCCAGCGTGGCGCGATCACTGGCCGCGCTGCGCTCCAATGCGGCGAGCGTCCGTTGCGCTGCGTCCAGGCCTTCCCGGATGGTGAGGTCGACTTGGGCGTTCTCTTTGTCAACAAGGCTCTGGGCTTGCTTATCGACGTCGGAGCGGAAGAGCATACGACCCTGCTCGGACGCGCTGCGCAGGGCGCTGCGGACGGCAGGGCTTGGATCCCCGCCGACACCGCCGACGACCGCGGCCAGTAGCCCGGCAACACCGACGAGAAGACCCACCACGCCGGCCAGCAGGCCCACTGCGCCGCCGATGAGAGCATGGTCAAGCCGGCTGGTCTGCCCAGCCGCGCGAAAAGCGTCCCGGCTCGCATCCCAGGCCATCGACGCGATCTTCAGGGCAGAATTGGCCGCGCCGGCAGAGAGCGTCTCCTCGATAGTCGAGAGCGCATCCTCGAGCTGTCCCAGCTCGGCCTTGGACTCAAAAGACACCCTCTTGACAAGGTGCTGAAATCCGCTGTAAATCTCCCGCTCGGCGTCACGACGAGCCCGCCCCAAGCGGTCTCGCACCGCGTCGCGCCCAGAGGACGACCCAAGCCGGTACGCTTGAACGACCTCAGATGTCGCCGACTCCGAAAGAAGGTGCGAGCGCTCGGCGTCGGCCCAGGCCGACCCGGCGCGTGAGAGCAGGTCGCTCTTCAAGCTGGCTGTAGCGGCATAGCGGCGACGACGCTCCTGCTCCAAGCGCGCCTTTTCGGCGTCGAGCTGGCGCTGCGCCTGGGCGACCCGCTCGCGAAGCGACCGGTCTTGGCTCTGAATGGCGCCAATACGAATCGACAACTCTTGCAGCATTCCCCGTGCGAGCTCACGAATCGCCCCGCGTCGGGCCGTCAGCTCGAGGGCCACCCGCTCGTCGCATAAAAACGTGTCCAACGTACGCTCACAGGCCATGAACCCTGACTGTCGGAGCGCGTGTTCATCTCCTGCGACCCTGGCCTCGAGGGCCTTCTTCGACGAGACCGCGAGGATCCTCGGCCTTCGGACAACTGCTCCAAGCTCCGTGTGGAGGCGCTCCATTGCGTCGGCCAGGTCACTCGCTGACACCTGATCGACCTTGGTGACGACGAAGAGCAAGCGGTCCTCGACTCGATGATGCACCGTCTCCTGAAGGAAGATCCGCTCGGTCAGGCGCAGCGGCGTCTGCGGGTCAATCAAGAAGATAGCCGCATCTGCTTGCCGTACGGCAGCCCGGGTGATCTCCTCCCGCCACAGCTCTGGGTCGTTTACCCCTGGCGTGTCGACGAGGACGACGCCGTCGCGGGCAAAACGATTCGGGAACGTGAGCCGTACACGCTCGAGGCGGTTGGCATCGGGGTTCTTTGCCGAGACTACAGCCTGAAGCGCGGTGGAGATCTCGTCACCGCTCGGCAGCACCAATGGAACCCTCCGACCGTCGCGATGGAGCGCCTCGGCCGTCGTCGGGCCGTCCCGCAGCTCCGTCAGCACTGCGGTGCAGACGGTCGCCCGTGGGGGAAAAATCTTCCGCCCCATCAGCGCGTTCAGGAAGGTCGACTTCCCGCGATTGACCTCCCCGACGACGACCACCCGCACCTCGACGGCGTCGATGGACTGCGTGACCACTTGCCAGGGGGCCAAGGGCTGCCCAAGCTGTTTGGCGAGCCGCTGTAGCGCCCCGCAGCGCTGGTGAAGCTCGGCGCGGCCGCGGTTCAGCGCCTCAGCGGTCGCCGACATTTCAGCGCACCTGCCCGAGGTTGTTCAGGCGCGAACCGTCAGCGACGGTCCGGTAGTGGCCGGCAACCTCCGTTCCATCTGCGCGAAGGTAGCCGTCGACCCGCTCGACGGGCGTTCCCCATCTCGTGTGGTCGGGCACGCCGTCCCCGTCAAGATCAAGCAAGAGGGGATCGCCTGCCGCGAGAAGGAACGGCTCGAAACGGTAGGCATGGGCCACGAGCAGCGGATCTTGCTGCGCCATGCAAAGGACGATGCTGTGGGGCTCGCCAGGGTCCAGGATCAGCGGATCGAGGTGGGTAGAGCCCTGGCCTTGATGCGCAATGGCAAGTGCGGAGCCCGGCCGATGGGGTGCGAGGTCAAACGTGGCCCCGTCGTCATCGCCGTCGAGGGTGTCCGCGAGGTCGAGCAGGTCATCCATGAACGGCAGGGGAGCCTCCTGAGGTCGCGGCGAAGCTGTTCGACAGGCTGCCACCGACGCGCCGCTCTCTATCGCCGACGGGCCCGACACGCACCCGTCCTGTGGGTTGTCGGAAGGCTGTTCCTGCCCGTACCGTCGAATCCAGCCCAACCCAATCAAAAAACCCAACCCAAAACAACCAACCAACCAACCAACCAACTTGACAGTACTCATGACGGAAGACAAAAGGCAGCTTGTCACCATAAGGGGTTGCCCATTTCTGGCGGAGGCCTGCTGCGCTGCAACCGACGTGAGGTGAAAGGCGCCCGCCGGGCGCGGCAGGAGCAGCGACAAAGCCCATAGCCTACTAAAGCCTTCGGGGCTGCTTAGGCCACGAGCGGCTCCGAGGCCCGTGTACTCATGGAAACTCCAGCAGCTCCCGGTCTACCGCCTCACCGAGCCAGCCCCGGATCTGCCAAACTTGGTTCAATGGCTGTCCGATGGCCCGCAGTAACGGCCAACTTATGGTGTCGTTCTGGCAAGTCGAAGACCCAGATTGTCACCCAGTGCCGACGAAATGATATAGTCACGGTTCGCGACCCGCGCGTCGGTGGCGTCATGGTACCACCCACCACCCCGGTCGACGCGGCCCGGCCCGGATGCGGGGCCCCACGGATCGACAGCAGCCGACGCCGTGTAGCTCCCAAACCAGTCGTGCCCCCACTCCCAAACGTTTCCGCTCATATCCATTAACCCACAGGAGTTCTCGGCCAATGAGCCTACCGGTCGAGTGGTTCCATCGTTGTTTCCAGCAAACCAAGCCACATCGTCTACGACGTTCCCACCCGAATACAGCGAATCTTCTCCACAACGTGCCGCCCCCTCCCACTCTGCCTCGGTCGGCAGGCGATACCCGAGGCAGGAATAGGGCGAAGATGACGAACTGCACGTCACCGACGATCCGCTCCCCGTGCAACTGTAGCAGCTCGGCAGCCCCGCCGCGCTTGAGACGGCGTTCGCGTAGGCCGCAGCCATGTGCCAAGACACCCGCTCGACGGGGCAGGTCAAGCCGCATGTGGTGAACGACGACGGGTTGTAGCCCATGACCGCCAGGAACTGGCCCTGCGTCACCTCGGTCCGACCCAGGAAGTAGCTGTTGGTCAACGTCGTGGTGCGCACGGGCAGCTCATCGGCGCCACACTCCGCCTGCCCAGGCGTGCACCCCATGTCGAAGGTCCCCGCGCACACCGTCACGAACTCCACCCCCGAGGCGGTGAGCGTCACGCTGCCATCGCCGCAGGCGCTCTCGACCAGCACATCGTCCTCGCCGGCGGGCCCGCTGACGCTCCCATCGCTGGGTGACACCGCGCAGCCCCACACCTCGTCGGCGAAGGTCTCCCCCTCGAGCACGGTGTCGCCAGCATAGGACGACGCAGCCGCACCAACATAGGCCACGCCGTCCACGGCCCAAGCGAAGCTGTAGCTGATGGCGTCCCCGTCCGCGTCGGTCGCCTCGGTGACCACGGCGCAGACCAGCTCCTCGCCCTCAACCGGGTCGGCTGGGCTGATCTCCACCACTGGGGCGGTGGGCGCGGTGTTCTGCACCGTCACGGCGGCGCTGCTGCGGCTCGCGCCGAGCGCTGCGCCGTCGTCCGGCGTGACCAGCACCTGCACGACATCGCCCTTGTTGAAGAAGCTCGCGCCGCTCAGGCTGCTGCCCGTCGCGGCAACCGGCGCGCCGTTGACCGTCCACGCGTAGCGGAGGGTGACCGCGTCGCCGTCCAGGTCACTGCCCGCCGCGCTCGCGCCCACAGAGTCATTCGTGAACAACGTGCTGGGGCTCAAGCTCACCGTGCCGACGCTGGGCGCGCTATTCACCACGGTCGCCACCGCGCTGCGCACCGCCTCCCCCGCCGCTGTGCCGTCGAAGGGCGTGACGGTCACCTGAACGGCGTCGCCACGGTCAAAGTACGCCCCGCTGAGCGTCGGCCCTGCGCCCACCACCAGCCCGTTCACCGACCAGGCGTAGCTGAGGCTCACCAGGTCGCCGTCGGCGTCGGCCGTCGCGCCCAAGGTCACGCTCAGCGTATCCGCTTCGGTGGGGGCCGAGGTCGAGAGCGACGCGCTGGCCAGCGTCGGCGGCGTGTTCGCCACCACCACCGCGGCAGAGCTGAGCGGCGACCCGAGGCCCTCGCCGTCGTCGGGGGTCGCCACGCACAGGAGGCGGTCGCCCTTGTCGAAGGCGGCGCCGGTCAGGCTCAAGCCGGTGCCCGCAGGCGCGCCGTTCACCGTCCACGCATAGCGCCAACCCTCGGCGTCGCCGTCGCCGTCGATCCAGCCCGCGGCCACGCAGCTCGGCTCCGAGCCCTCGAAGACCGGCGTGGGGCTGATCTGCGCGCTGGCACCCGAAGGCAGGCTGTTGGAGACACGGAGCGCCGCGCTGCTCACGGTCGTTCCCGAGCCCACGCCGTCGAAGGGGGTGACCCGGACCTGCACCAGATCGCCCTTGTCGAAGTCCGCCCCGGTCAGCGACGCGAGCGGCCCGCTGCGGACCACCGCGCCGTTCACCTCCCAGGTGTAGGTGAAGCTGAGCGCGTCGCCGTCAGCGTCCGCCGCGCCGCTGACCGTGGCGACGACGGTGCTGCCTTCAAAGGCCGGGCTAGGGCTCAGGCTGACCGCGCCGATGGTCGGCAGCGTGTTCACCACGGTGGCGGTGCTGCTGCGGACCGCCGACCCGAAGTCTGCACCGTCGTAGGGCGTGACGATGACGAAGACGCTGTCGCCGTTGTCGAAGAGCGATGGCGGAAGGGTCGCGCTCGAGCTCACCACGAGGCCGTTCACCGACCAGGCGTAGCTCAGGCTCACCGGGTCGCCGTCCGCGTCCGCGGTCGCGCCCAGGGTCACGCTGAGCGTGTCGCCCTCAGCGGGGCTCAAGTTCGAGAGCGACGCGCTGGCCAGCGTCGGCGGCGTGTTCGCCACCACCACGGCGGCGGCGCTGAGCGGCGCACCGAGGCCCTCGCCGTCGTCGGGGGTCGCCACGCAGGCGAGGCTGTCGCCCTTGTTGAAGCTCGCGCCGGTCAGGCCCGATCCGGTCCCGGCGGTCGCTCCGTTCACGGTCCAGGTGAAACGCCAGCCCTCCGCGTCGCCGTCGGCGTCCGACCACCCGGCGGCCACGCAGCGCGCCGCCGAGCCCTCGTAGACCGGCGTCGGGCTCACTGCAGCCCCTGTGCCCTCGGGCAGGCTGTTGGCGATGACCAGCACGGTGCTCTCTGCCGCGCCGCCGACCTCGACGGGGTCGCGCACCTCGACGCGCGCCAGCACGCTGTCTCCCTTGTCGAAGTCGGCCCCGGTGAGCGTGTCGCCCATGGCGCCGCCGACCACCGCGCCGTTCACCCACCAAGTGAAGGTGTAGCTGAGCGCGTCCCCGTCCAGATCTTCGGCGCCGTCAACAATGGCGCGCAGGGCGCTGCTCTCGTAGGCTGGGTCGGGCCCAAGGGTCAGCCCGCCGACGGTGGGCGCGATGTTGCCGATGGTGACCGAGGCGGAGACTGCCGGACCATCCGCCTCGCCGTCGTTCGCGGTCGCGGTGACCGTCCAGACCTCGCCGCGGGCGGTCGAGGACGCTGGCACGGTCGCGTCCACCAGGGGCGTGAGGCCGCCGTCCACCTCCCACCGGTAAGCGACGGAGATCTCATCGCCATCGGCGTCCTCGACTGCCACTGTCGGAACGAGGTCGGCGAGCGTGTCGACCGCCGCGGGCAGGGCCACCGAGAGGGTTGGAGGTGCGTTGAGCACGGTCGCCTCGGCCTCAGCGATGGCGCCGTCCGCGAGGCCGTCGGTAGCGACGACGTTCACCCGCCAGATCTGCCCCTTCGCCGTCTCGGCGGCGGGCACGCGGTCGCCGTTCAGATCGTCGCGCAGCACGCCATCCTGAAACCAGAGATAGCGGTAGGTCAGCGCGTCGCCGTCCGGGTCGGAGGCATCGGCCACAACGACGACCCGGAGGTCGTCAACGGTCGTGGGCCGCTCGGGCGAGAGCACGACCGAAGCCGCGCTGGGAGGCGAGTTTGCGGTGGAGCCGTCCGCGCCGTCGGCCCCGTCGGCGCCGTCGGCCCCATCGGCGTCGCCAGACCCGTCGGGCGAGAGAGCGCCGCCGGTGTCAGCCTCGCCGCCCTTCGGGCCCGTCGACCCACCCTCGAAAACACCGCAGCCGAGCATGGACAGGGGAAGGAGCAGGGCGATCTGGCAGGGACGGCGCAAGGGCGGCTCCGCGTCGGGGGAGGGACACGGTCGTATTCCGTGGAGCGCTGACTCGCGATGGACCGGGTGCAGCGTTGGCAGTTGGCACATGGCGACGAGTTGCAGTGACCCACGACGGTAGTTCGGGATTGCAGCAACAGCCAACACGTGCCGTCCAAAACGTGTGGCGCCAAGTACAACATTCAGCGTCGACTCCGAAGAAGGCGGCCATTGGACCACCATCTTGGTGGTCAGTAGCGCGGCCCAGGCCATCCCCTACAGACCGAGCGCGACCCGAAGGACTCCTACAAGGCCACCTCAGCACTCCAACTAATTGGGCGTCCAATCAGGGTCTCGGACCACACCAATAGCCATGGCCAGCATTACCACATAGGACACAACATTAGCCAAAGTCATCCAGCCCGAAAACACCCCAGACCACCACCCAAACCCAAGAACAGCCGCATCGACTACGGCGAGTATTGTCACCATAACGATTCCCGTCACGAACTTGTGCTTCGGTGCAACGATGTACACGGTTTTGGAGTAGAGGAAGCCGTAGACGCCACTCGCCATGATCGGACTAAAGTATAGAACCAACCAGCTTTCGTCAGGATTACCGATGTACCGACTACTCCCATAGTTGAGCGCCTTCACCAACCAGGAGCCTACCGCCGGCACGACTCCCGCAGCAAAGGGCAGCAATAACCAACGCCACACCGAACCCTGTTCCGAACCCTGCTCCACCTCAGCCAAGACTTACCTCCAACACTACGTACGCACTCACCCCGTAGATTCAGCTTCTATCAACCCCAATAGCACACAAACTAGGCGCAGACACCAGAACAAGAGCGCCTATCCAGTGGCAGAGCCACCATCAGCACCTGAACGCCAACCAGGCTCAAGCAGCACCAATACTGCAGTAACAAACGTGAACAGATACATCGCTGTCGTCACCCAAAGCTCGAATGTCGACTTGGTATTCTCAATCCAAATCAAAAGTACACCAGATAGCACTATGAGCCCCAAGAGAGCCGTCATAATGGCACCTGCCCCTTGCTTGTGCGACGGCGCGACGCCCGTCACTGTCTTGGAATACAAAAACCCGAACAGCCCGAACCCGAAAGCTGGATTCACGTACATCATAAACCAACCATCGTGAGCGACTCCCGCGGCACTTCCTGCCAAATAGACAACGACGGCCTGGCACACCACGCCAGCGAAAGGCACGAATAACGCGGCGAACGGCAAAACAAGCCAACGAAGCAACGTCCACTTCACATTACTTGCAATTGAGTTCACACTCAAGCCAACACCATGCAACTGGGACCGAAAGGGGGAGAGACCGGTCAACCAAGCCGCCGGCGAAGCATATCAAGGGTCGACGAAGAGCGCACGTCGCGTGGTGTGGGCCAGGCATCAGGGACAATCGACGGCAGCCAACAACGAGAATGAGCAGCTGCTCGAAGAGCGCGCACGACCACCCTTGCTCACCTTGCCGGAAGCTCCGGCGGGCCATCTCCAGGACCCTCGGCCCCCGTGATCAACCAGCCACCAACCCGACCCTGGCACTCGATGCGCCGAGCCCCGAGGCCCAGCGTGGCACACGGCCACCTACCCACCCACAGGCAGCGGAATCGGCCGCTCGATCCCTGACCTCCAACGCGGCACTGCCGCCAGCACCTCCATGAGGACCCCCTCCGGCAGGGTCTGCAGCTCGCGCTGCAGCAGAACCAGCAGCACCGCCGCTGCCTTGGGGTCGTGCGGGGCGGCCGCAAGCGCGATCTCGCCCACCTGCGCGCGCGCCACGACCAGCTGACCCGGGTCCAGTGTGCGCACCATCCAAACGGCCTGGGTGACGTCAACCTCCCACTGCTCGACCGCGCCGCTGACCGGCGGCGGCTCGCCGGCCGCGGCCCGCAGTGGCACCAGGAGCGCCGCGCGACTCAAGCTGCTCCGCACCAGCCGCAGGATCTGCCCACGCACGAGCTCGGCGGGGCTGGCCGGGCGGGGCAGCTCCTGTCCGGCCGCGTGGGCAGCGGCGAGCTTCTCCTCAACGGTCTCGAAGCGCAACACGGGGATCGGCTGCTGCGGTGCTCCGGGCGGCTCCGGGGCAGCCCCGGGCGGGTCGACCGGGGGCTCGCCGCGGTGTCCGCCTCCGCCGCCCTCGGCGTCGCCCAACGGGTGCCGGCGCCAACGGGTGCCGGCGTCCGGCGGAACCGCCGTGCCGACCAGCGCGATGGCGGGGCTGTTCAAGGTATGAGCGCCGCGCGCACCCGCCGGACCTTCGGTTGGACCGCCAAGCTGCGCGCGCTCGTAGCTTGGGAGAACCTTAGACACCAGCCACCGGCGAAAGGCCCTGCCCTCAGGCTTCTCAGAGAGAGACAGCACGATCTGAACGCCGCTCATCGTCAGCAGCGTGAGGCACGCAGCACGCTTGTCAACCAGGTCGAGCCCAAGACCTCGGCAGGCCCGCTTGAACGCCGCGAGCGGGTCACCTCGGAGCGTGATGACATCGACCTCGGGGGCCAGCTCGTCGCACCACCTGTCGGCGAGGAGGTGGACCAGCTGGGCGCCTTGACGCCCGTAGCCCAGCAGGTCGCCCAGCTCGCGCGCGACGACCACAGCGCGCCCCTCGATGTCGAGGATGTGCACCCGGTCCTCAAAGTTGGCGAGCATGCCGTTGTACTCACTCATATTGGCTCCTCTTCGCCACGCAGGCATGGTTGTGTGGATAGGTCTGCGCGCCTTGCCAACGCTGCCCAGACCAAGTCTGCTGATCTCTGACACGGTTGGCGAAAAGCGCCGTGTGTACGGCACCAGCGGCCGCACATCTGACTCGCCCCCTCATGGTGGGTGAGCTCATTGGCCGAAGCCCAACCCCCGCACAGGCGCAGGGTGGGTTTGAACGCGGGCAGCGCCGACCGACGGGCGACACCGCTCGAAAGCACGCGGCGTGGCTCGGCTCGACGCCCGAGCAGGTGCTCGACGCCGCCGACAGGCCCCTCGCCCCAAGCGGACCAGCAGGGCTGCGCTGTCCCCGCGTCCCTTAGCCGTGGGCGGAGGCGCTGCCCGCCCGTTTGCGATCTCATGCAAGGCGAGAACATCGTCAGGGGTGATATTCTGCGTTAGGGAGGGCGCGGGCCGCCGGGCACCGCAGCCCGCTCGCCGAACACCGGCGCGGCCGGCGAAGGCCGGCCAATTTCGCGCAGCTGTCCCCGGTCCGCAGGCCCGGACCCCGACCTTGCTGGGTTGAGGGCCGTCCGCCAGCCCAGCGATCCTGTGCAGCAGGCCCCTACCGGGCCGCGAGCGCCTGCCCCTCGGCCACGACCAGCGCCCGCCCGGCCTCGGTCGGCCAGCGGTCGCCCGGCGGCAAGATCACGCCGTCGTCGACCAAGGCGTCGTAGCGGCTGAGCCAGGCGCCGCCGATCCGCCCCGCCGGCGTCAGGCCGCCCGTGCGCGCGGCCAGCGCCCGCTGGGTCATCGGGCCCTCGGCGAGCACCTCGACCACCGCGACCAGCGCGGGATCGGCGGCCACCAGCTCGACGCCCACGATCACGCCCTTGACCTCAACGTGCTCCCGCCGGGCGAGGCCCGCGGCGCCGACGCGGCGCCAGGCGTCGAGCGCGAGCGGGTCGAGCTGCACCGGGCCTGCGGGCTCGACGAGCGCGGCGCGGACCAGCGCCCGGAGCGCAGCGCTGACCTCCTCCCGAAAAGCGCGCTCTTGCTCGGTGCGGGCGAGCGTGATCGGCGGCGGCTGCCAGCCCTCGTTGCGCGTCGACACCCGGCGCTGCGCCTGAACCCGCCCCCACTCTTTGTGACGGGCCGCGCGCGCCTGGCGCTCGGCCTCTGCCTGGGCCCGCAGCTCGCTGAGCGTGGGCGCGGCGGGGCGCCGTCGAAGCTCCACCGCCCGGGCGATGGCCCCCGCGTCCAGCCCGGGGCGCTCCACCAGGACCGTGAGCACCTCAAAAGTGAGCGAGCCCGGCAGCAGCTTCACGCGGTCCTCCAGCACATTCAGGACCGGACCTAACGCTCAGGCGCCCCCCTCGCTTGCGAGGGGGGTTGGGGGGAGCCGCGTGATGGGGCCGAGAAGGAGGGCCGCGGATCACCGGACAGGGGTGGCCGGTTGAACCGGACGCCCGTGACCGGTTCAACCGGACCCCGATGGCCGGTTCGGACGCTGGGAAGGGCCGCCAGCGGGGCTTAGGCGAGCGGGGCCCCTTCGCCGGGGTGCTGCTGTTCCGGGGGGCCACCGTGGCACGGGCAGGCCTGGCCGCCCGCCGGGGCCGCATCCCGGCCCGGCGGGCCAGCTCGAAGGAGGCGCGGAAGAGGGAAGCCGACGACGAGCGGGCGGCCACCGAGCGCCGCGAGGGCAGCCCGCCCACGGCGCCCACCCGTTGACGCCCCGGGTGGCCCGCTCCGGCTCAAGGCAGCCCGGGGGACTCACCGCAAGGACGCCGGCCCGAGGCCCTTGCTCGGGGCGCTCGTGGGCAAGAGGCGCGCCCCCGTGGGCGTGGTCAGCGAGCGGCCCCGCTCCTGGCTGCCCGCCAACCGCCCCGCCTCGGGCTCGCCGGCCGGTGCCCCCGCGGGCGCCAAGCGAGCCTCCGCCCACCCACATCGCCGCAACGGCGCGCACGGGGCCGTCGCGCCCACGGGGTCGCCATCAAGCCGCCCGGCTTCGACGGAGCAGGCCCCCGCACGTCAACGCCGCTCCACCGACGGGTCCGGCCGGCCGAGCGCTGGGGGCGAGCCTACGCCGCCGCCACCAGGCGCACAGGCCCACCCGCCGCGCGCACGAGCGCCTCAGCGTAGTTCTCCGCGCACCAGTCCACCCACACCGGGCTCGGGCACCGCACGACGACGTGACCGTCCTGCACGCCATCCAGCGCGAGGGGGCTGATCCAGATGTCGCCCATGGTCGCGCCCACATCGGCGCGGAGACCGGCGATCCCGGCCGCCCACCGCTCCGGGTCGCCGGGCTGCGCGCCCACCTTGCCGGGCAGCTCGCGCTGGGTGGCCGGCGCTGCGACGACGACCGGCGTGCGGGCTGGCGCGTCGGCCTCGAGCTCTGCGAGCTGGCGCGCCCAGCCCAGCCGCAGCAGCTCAACGGCCCCCCGCGGCGTCCAAGTCCAGCCCTTCGGGAAGCTGCCCCGCAAGCGCCCGCTCTCGCGCGCGCTGGCAAGGCCGGTCATCAGGGCCTCCCAGCGGGCGAGGGGCGGGCGGTCGAGGTTGCGCCACGCGCGGATCGCCGGCCGGGCCAGCGCGCCCTCGTGCAGCCAGGTGCCCTGGCCACCGCCGGCCGCCCGCCATGCGGCGCGCACGAGACCAGCGACCAGCGCGGGGTCTACGCCTGCCCGCCGCGCGGTGTGGACCGCCCAGGCGGGCATCGCGCCGGTCTGCTCGGCCGAGGGGGAGAGGGCCGCCGCCTGCCCAGGTACAGCTTCCGGACAGGGCGCAACGGGGTCGGCAGGGGCGGCCTCACCGTCCGTATCGAACCGTACGGGGTCAACCTGAAGGCCGGGCTCTTTGTCCGTTCCACTCGAGCAGGCCTCGGTCGTGAGCCCGTCGAGAGCAGCGTCGGCGGCGATCATCGACGCGGCGCGCTGCGCCACCCGCTCCCGCTGGGCGGCCTTCGAGGCGCTCCGGCCTGCCTCTCCCAAGGCCTTCAAGCCCTCGGGCAAGATCTGGTAGTGGCTGCGGTGCGGGCGCATGTCGGCCACGGCGAGCACGCCGCGGGCCTCCAGCGCGCGCAGGATGCGGCGGGTCTGTCGCTCGCTCCGCTCGATGCTCAGCGCGAGGTCGGCCAGCGCCGAGCCCCCGCGCTCGTCGGTCTTGGGCGGCCAGCGCCACGTGCGGCTGTCGACCAGCTTGAAGATGGTGAGCAGCAGCGCCTTCTCCCCCGGGGGGAGCTGCGCGTCGCCGATCCAGCGGTAGCCCTGGGTCACCGCGTAGGGCGACACCATGGGGGCGCGCGCGAGCGGGTGCTCGATGCGCCGCCCGCCGTGCACCAGCGGCGGCAGGCTCCGTTGGGGCGGCATGGGGCTCAAAGGTTGGCCTCCAGAACAGCGCGCAGCTCGACCGCAAGCTGGCGCACCCGCCGTCGGCGGTGTCGAGAGGCCGCCGCCGTCTCCCCCGGCCGGGGACCGCCCAGGCCATCGACCACCGCCGCGACGTCCTCGGGCCGCAGCACCATCACCATCCGGGCGGCCCGCCGCGCTGGCGCTTCATCGACCAGCAGCGCGTCCTCGGTGAGCTCCACCTGCCCTGCCCCGCCGAGCGCGCGCTGCGGGCGGCGCACCGGGTAGCCCAGCCGGTTGTCCACCTCGCGGGTCGCTTCGGCCAGCACGTTCTTCCAGACGATGCGCGCCCAAGCCTTGACCGGAAGGGCACGGTGCGCGGGCCCGCGGGTCTCAAGCCGGTTGAACATCTCCAGAAAAAAGGTGGCCACGCCGTCCTCGACGAGGTCCACCGCACATCGGCGGCGACGGAGCCGTCGGTCGATCTCCCGGTGGATCGCCTCACGCTCCCGGTCGAGCAGCGCGCCGAGGGCGGCACGCTCGCGGGCGGTGGGCGGCGCCGTCGGCGCAGGGGCGTTCACGGCGGCGACGCCGACCGGCAAGCACATGGACGCTCCTCTACGCGCGGTCGGTGGCGCTGTCGGGGCCCTGGCCAGCCGGGCGCTCCCGGACCGCTTGGTCGAGCGCGAGGCGGAGGAGCACCTCTGTCGCCGCCTCCCCGTACAAGAGCGCCCGGTCCAGGGGCTGACCGAGGAGCAGCTCGGCGATGGCTGGGGCGCGGGCGAGCAGGCCGGGGATCGCGGAGCGCAGCGTGCGGCGGGCCTCCTGCGAGACCAGGCCTCGCTGATCGCCCACCCCGAGGATGTCGGGGAGCAGGTCGATCACGACGTCGAGCAGGCCCAAGTGGGCGTCACCGCGCAGCAGCCAATGGATGGCGGCGGCGGGGCGCAGCTCCGGCTCGTCGGCGAGCCCCAAGACCGCCTCGGCCGACGGAGCCGGGGCGACCCCCGCGGCCAGAGCGATCTGGAGCGCGGCGTCGTCGGCGAGCCTCGCGGCCAGCGGCGTCCAGCGGTGGATGCCTTGAAGCGCGACCTTCGCGCCAGCGGTGCCCTCAGCGGGCGCAAACGCGGCGGCGAAGGCCCGCGCCTCGCCCTCGAGGTGGCTCGGCACCTTGCCGTCTCGGATCACCCGCAGGCACGTCTGCTCGATGAGCCGCTCAACCAGCCGGTGCGCGAAGGCCAAGCGGCGCAGGTGCCGGAGCGCACGGGTGGCATCGTCATCGCTGTCCGCAGCGCCGAGCGCAGCGGCGCCGACCCGGGCCGCGCCCTCGACCAGGTCGGCGCAGAACGGAGCGCGGCTCAGCGCGACGGTGAGCCCCGAGACAGCCTCCAGCGCGATGATCTGGGTTGGGGAGAGCGGCGAGCTGTGCCGTGCATCCCGCGCCTCCTGCCATGCAGCCTCGTCAGCCTCGCCCCGAGCCCAGTCCCAACCCTCCGGCCCCCGGGTGCCCGCGCCTCGCGCCGCACGCGCCTCGCCCGCTTGGTCCCCTTCGCAATCGGGTTGGTCAGGGGCGGCACCCGAGGCAAGGTCAGGATCGGGGCGGTCAAGCGGCACGCGGACCCGGCCCGTGGCCTCCCGGAGGGCCCCGACGGGGTCGCGCCGCGAGCAGCCGGGGTCTACGACATGGTCGTCACAGCGTGGAAAGACGGCGTTCTCGTTCTCGGGCATGGGCGCTCCTGCGCGTGGTTGGGTCACAAACGAAGGCCAGTCAGCTGCGCTGGAGCGCGAGGCGGGTCTGCCGCACGCGCTCTTCGAGGCGGGCGAGGTCGGCGAGGAGCGCCACCCGCTCCGCGCCGCGCAGCCGCCGGCCGGGGAGCGTCTTGCGAAGGAGCGGCGCCACTTGGCCGAGGGCGGCGCCCAGCGCGCCAGCGAGCTCGCCGAGCAGCTCGTCGGGGGTCGGTTCTTCACCCCGGGCGAAGTGGCCGCGCTGGACGTCAACCTGGAGACCAAGGGCGGCGCCCGCCGCCGCGAGGCCCGCTCCGCCCACCCACTCGGTGAGCCAAAGCGCTTGATCGAAGGGAAGCGGGCGGTCGCCGGTGAGCCAGCGAGAGAGAAGGCTCGCGTCCACGCCCAGCTTGGCCGCGGCACCAGCCTGGGTGACGCCGGGCGCGCCGAGGAGCGCGGTAAGAAATGCCGCCTGGAGACGGCGCTCTGCGGGGACGGTCAAGCGCCCCCCAAGGCCGCGGAGTGCTGCCCCAGCGCACGAACCAAGGTCACGCGGACCGCAGCGGGAATCCCCGGCTGTTCCAGCGCGATGAGAATGGCGTCTCGGAGACCGATGGCGTCGACTTGTGCCTGACGTTGGGCCTCTTCGGCCGCGCGGCCGGCCGGTCCGAGCGCGCCCGGAGCCGCATCGGCGCCCGACGCGGACCACGTGGCCGACAGCACGAGCATCGCGACCGCTTGCGCCACAAGGATCGGCCCGACGTTGTGGTGCCCGTCAAAGGCCACCAACAGGGCGACCACGTGAAGCATGAGTACCAAGGAGAAGGCCACCGAGGCGGCCACGGCGCGGCTCACGCTGCACCCCGGGCGCCGTCATCGACAGCGCGGACTTCATGACGGCACGTCGGCGCTGGACCCGCGAAGGAGCCCAGGACCGCCGCCCGCTCTGCCGCCGAAGCGCAAACAGCGTCGAGGAGCCGGTTGAGCACCCCCACGCTCGGCTGGCGGTGGCCGTTGAGGATGTGCGAGAGGTGGCAGGGCGAGATCCCCGCCAAACGCGCGATCTCGAACTGGCGCCCAGATCGTCGGACCAAGTCCTGCAGCATGACCGGCTCCTTAGCGTCCGGCTAATCTGCTACCAGCCAACCAGGCTGTCAAGGCCCCCGCGGGTGACCGAGCCGCATGCAGCTAGAGCCCCGCACCACCTCGCCACAGCTCCGCGAGCGCCTGCGCGCCGCGCGCATCGCAGCTGGCCTCACCCAGCGCGACATCGCCGACCACTGCGGCATCTCCATCCCGTACGTGTCCCAGATCGAGACCGGAAAGCGCGACGCTGTGGTCCCGATCTTAGAGGCGTGGCTCGAGCGGTGCGGTCACCGCCTAGCCGTCGTCCCCGACGCGCTCCCGCCCGCCGACCTCGCTCACCTCACCGATGAACAAGCCGCCATCGTCCGGGTCATCGCCTCGCGCATCCACCAGCTCGACCCTGTGCTGTTGGCCACGCTGAAGATGCAGGTGGCCTTTTGGTTCCCTGAGCCGAGCCAGCCGAGTTAGCCTGTAACTAATTGTCATCCGATGGCCCGGGAACTTTGTCTGCCTGCTAATGTGCTCCCAGCAAATCGGGGGCACCATGAACCGTCTCGTCGAAGCCGCCTGCCTGATCGTCGCGGCCTGCTGCGTCCGCTGCGGGCTCTGCTGCGGCGACCACGAGCTGCTCGGCTACGCGGGCCCGCTGCTGGTGGCCGTTGTGGCCAACCGCCTACCCTGGCGGCAGCCCCGGCGCGGCTTGACCGCATCGGTTGGTGCGCACCCAGCTCAGGCCTCGGCATGAGCGACGCGCACGCCTTCACGTGGCTCGCCGTCGACGTGGACAAGACGCTGGTGGCGACGGGCCAGACCCCGCAGCTCGCGCGGGCGACCGCCGCGCTCATCCAGCTCCCCGTTGACCGGGAGCACCACCCAGGCGTCGATCCCGCCGAGGTCGGCCGACAGGTCGACGCTTGGGCGGCCTCGCTGCGGGTCGTGCGCCTGGAGCTACACGGCGACCAGCTGGCGGTCAGGGCGGTGCTTCTGCACCTGGCGACCGAGCTGCCCGAGCTGATGCTGCTCCCCGCGCTCGCGGACCCCCTGCGGCGTGGAGCGGGCGCCGCGGCCTGAGCCTGCAGCTGATCCGCCTCCCCTCGCCCTTGTTCACCCCTCGGTGCCGGTCCCGTCCGGCGCCCTCGGGTCGCACGTCCGCGCGCAGCGGACCTTGGAGGCTCCACATGAGCCAGCACCCGTCAACGCAGCCCCTGGAGCTCCCGCACGAGCTGCGCGCCCACCACCGGCGCTGGGCCTTCCTCGACCTCGAGACCACCGGCCTGACGGCGCCCATCGGCGTCGTGCAGGTCGGCATCGAGGTCGTGGACTTCGACGATCTTGGGAACGCCAGCGTGGCCGCGCGCCTGTCGATCTGCACAGACCCGGGGCTGCCCCATGAGGCGACCGCGCTCGCTGTGCACGGCATGGCCGCAGGGGACCTCGTCGCGGGCCGGACCGCCCCGCTTAGCTTGCACGGCTTGACTTGCACCGAAACGGACCGCGAGCCCATCGACCACATTGACCCCGTGGTCAGGGCCTGGCCAGAGGCAGCACGGGAGGCGACGGCCTGGCTCGCTGCCCTGCGGCCCGACAGCATCGCCTGCTGGGGCGACTACGACTTCTTGGTGCTCGAGGCCCTCGCCGGCCGGGACGCTCCGACGGTCGAGCTGCCGCCCGCCAACGCCTACCTCGACCTGCAGGCTCTTTACCGCGAGCGCTTCGCTGGAACCGGCGCGGACCGGACGAGCACCCGCCTTGCCAAGGCGGCCGAGGCCTTCGGCCTGGGCGCGCCCCAAGCGCACAGGGCCCTCGCCGACGCCGAGCTGGCGCGCCGGGTCTTCGTCGCCATGGCAGACCACGCCGCGGCCGAAGCCGCCTGTGGTGCGGCGTGAGCGGCCTGGGTGCGGAGCGGGGCGCCTTCTGGGTGCGGTCCGGCGCGCTCGTCGAAGCCTTGGGCGAGCGGGCCGGCCAGCTCGAAGTTGGCCTGTGGCAGGGCCAAGAGAGCTGGCTGTGGGTGAGCCAGAACGGCGAGGAGCACGGCCTCGAACACGGTGAGCAGCTCGAGCTGGCCTTCATCCGGGGGGAGCGCACGGTCGGCGGCGAGGGCGAGTCCCGCGAGGATCAGCTGCAGGTCGACTGGCTGCCGGTGCGCGTCAGCGAGCTGGCCCCGGCCGGCCGGATCTTGGTCTTCGCCATGCCGCTCTGCGACGGGGACCGGACCGCCATCCCCTTCATCATCAAGGGCGGCTTCTGCGCGGACATCTGGCTGCGCCGGGTGCCGACGTGAGCGGCGGAGGTTGGCGGCGGCGGTGGGCGGCGTTGGCGGCCCAGTCGGTGAGGCGGTCGAGGCGGGTGGGTGCAGCGTTGCGCGCGCTGCTCGAACGGGGCTTGGCGCGGTCGCCATCGTTCGGTGTCGTGAACGCCGCCCCAGCGCCGCCCCCGGCGGCCTCGCCCACGGCCCGGCTGCTCGCCGCGCTGGAGGCCTCCGGGGGGCGTTCCTTGAGCGCGACCGAGCTGGCCGCGGCCGTGCCCGGCGTCGACCGGGTCCGGGCGCGCTGCAACGAGCTCGCACGCGCCGGCTGGGCGCGCCGCGGCCAAGGCCCAGCTGGTGAGGCGGTCTGGCGCAGCGCCCACGGGAGGCGGCGGTGAGCGCGGCCCGAGCTCGTCCACCCGTGTGCAACGTAGTGGACGCCAAGGGCGCAGTCGTCGGCTGCGGCCTCGGGCTTGAAGACGCGCAAGCGGACGCGCTGGAGCGCGCTGTCCGGTTGCGGGAGGCCAGACTGGGCCGCCCCCTCCGCGAAGCCGAGCGCCAGGAGCTCGACGCCTGGGCGGCCGCGCTCGGGCCCCTCGCTGCGCCCGTCCGGCAACCGGACAAGCAGCCGCAAAACCCCGACACGCGGGGACCCCAGCCCGGACACGCCCAACCGGACATCGCCGCGATGTGCCCGGACTGCCCGTTGACCTGCGCGGACAACCGGCAGGTGGTGCTCTTTCCCGGCCTGTCCGGGGAAGCGGCGCCCGCGCGGGTGGCGGCTGCTCGCGCCCGGCCGCGCCGGTCCAGCTTCGCCCGCGGCCAGGTGGTGCTCTTTCCCGCGCTCGGGCCGCCGCCGGTCCTCTGCCCCGGCTGCGGTGGGGCGGTCGACCGCGGCCACGGCCTGGGTCGGCCGCGGAGGTGGTGCGCCAGCTGCCGGCCTGCTCGCCCGCGCGACCCGGGGCAGCGCCCCGCCGCTGGCGACCGCGCCGTGTGGTCGGGCGTGGAGGTCGAGGTGGTGGGCCGGGAGCGTGTGCGCCCGGCCGAAGGTGGTCCCCGCCGTCAGGTGGCCGTGCTGGTGCGGCTCCCAAGCGGCCGGGAGGAGATCATCCCGCTGCGGACGTGGCGGGAGAACAGCGTGGTGGAGGCCCACGATGCCTAACGACAAGCCCCTCAACGAGAGCGACGTGGTGACCATCGCCCGGGCCGCACGGGCGCTGCATATGAACCGGAGCGTCGCGGCGCGGTGGATGCGGAAGCACGGCCTCGTCGTCAACCTCGACGGTCGGCAACGGGTCGTATGGGGGAGCCTCATGCGGGTGCTCGAAGCCGAGGTGGGCCGGCAGGCGGCGATCCAGAACGGCGGTCAGGCCGCGCGCACGCCCAAGTTCAGGGGCATGAACCGCGTGAGCCTCTCATGAAGTCGACCGCACGCCCAGCGGTGGTCGTCGTGGGCGCCTTTCACGCCCGCACCGTCCGCGGCCCGAACGCAGACGGCCACTGGTACTGGCGGATCGACGAGGGCGCCGGCGAGGGCCTGCGGGTCTCGCACGGCGCCGGCTGGTGGAGCCGGGCCGAGGTGGAGGTCGTGGTGGCCAACATGGCGCTCGGCAAGGTGAGCAGCGCCGAGTCTGCAGGGATGACCGTCAAGGACCTGATGGAGCTCTATGTCGGCTCTCTCGAAGCGCGCCCGCTGAAGCCCAACACCAGGACGACCATCACCAATTTCGCGCGGCACATCGTGCGGGTCATGGGCCGCCAGCTCGTCGCCCACACGACCCGTGCCAAGCTCGAAGAGTACGTCAATCTCCGCCTCGCCGAGCCCGCACGGGCGACCGGACGTGCCGCCGGGCGCACCACGGGCAGGAAGTGCGCGCCGCAGTCCATCCTCCGAGAGGTCAAGGTCCTCAAGACCGCCTGGCGGTGGGGGCAAGAAGAAGGGCTCATCGAGGACCAGCGGCCGATGCGCGCGCCGCGGCTGCGCCTATCGACGGACCCTGTGCGGAACCGCCACACGCCCTCGCGCGAGGACATCGAGCGGGTCAGCCAAGACATCACCCACCAGTTTGGCGCCGGCTCGTGGCAGGAGATCGCCTTCTGGCTGCTCGCCGAGACCGGGATGCGCCTCGGCGAGGCCTTTGAGCTCACCTGGGACCGGGTGAACCTGTCGGGCCGGTTCCTCGAAGTCAACGGGAAGATGGGCCGGCGGACCGTCCCCATCACCTGGAGCCTGTTCCAGTACCTCTCCGACCTGCCCCGGCCCGAAGAAGGCACGCGCGACGAGCCCGTCGTGCCGGGCGGCGTCACCCGCACGAGCCGGATGCTCATGACGCTCAAGCGGTCGTGCATCCGGGCCAAGGTCAAGCTGTTCAACCCCGGCGGCCTGCGCCGGGCGGCGGTGGACGCGCTCTACCGCTCTGGCGCCGACCCGAGCGTGGCAGGGGCGATCATCGGCCACAGCCCAACCGTCGCGATGCGGCACTACCGGTCCATCGACGTGACTGCGCGCTTGGCGGCCATGGAGACCGCGCTGAGCGCGCCGGGCCGGTGGCGGCCGGTCACAACTCGGTCACAGCCCGCCGCGGCGCGATCCTAAATGCCCTCTGGCGCGCCATTGTCGTTGGAAAAAGTCACTCCCGTTGGGAGTACCCCTCGCTATCGTGATCACGTCCAGCACGTCATTCTCGACGAGCTGACCTCCTCGAAAACCACGGTTTTTGGGGTCGCGTGGCACAGATGGCACAGCTTCAATCGAAGCTGCGACTGCCCGCCCTCCCCACCACAATGGGGCGGGCGGGTTTGTTGCTTTTGCATCCCAGTGCGGATCTTCGACGAGGCCCCCGCGCCAAGGTGCGCCTGTGGCGGTTCGGGCCAAGAGGCGCCCGCGAGGCGCTCCGGGGCCAGATCATCCCCCCCCAGGGGGGGGAAATGCCAGAAAAGTTGTGCTACGAGGGGTGGCACAACGACACTAAAACGCCGTGCTGGACGGCTGATCAGCTGTGCTACGGGGCATGTATCAGACCCCCATTTTCGACGAGCTGACCGGCCCGCGAGGCTCCTCCGGCGGCTGCCCAGCGCCGGGGCCCGGCCATGACCGCGACCGCCCTCGAGGGCGCGCCCGGCTGCCTGGCCTGCGGCCGCGCCCGACCCGCCGGCGCACGCTGGGCCCGGGTCTGCGGCGCCTGCTCGGCCCGCGGCTACCGGCGGCGCCTGTCCGCACGACCGTCAGAGCCGTTCGCGGACCGGGCCACGGCGAACGCCTCTGACGCCGGCCGGCCGGGTGCGGCCTCCCCTCCCCTCGCCCGCCAGCCCAGCGCCGCCGCGTCAGAGCCGTTCGCGGCGCCCGCCTCGGCGAACGGATCTGACGCGCGGGCCTGCCGGCGCTGCGGGGCACCGCTCGCCGGCCGCCGGGTCGACGCCACCACCTGCAGCGCCGCCTGCCGGGCCGCCTGGCACCGCGCGGGCGCCACGCCCCGGGCCGAGCGCCTGGCCGCCCGCTGGGGGCTGCTGCCCCGGGACTTCTGGCGCACGCCGCCGGAGCTGGTCGCGGCCGTCGCCGGCGAGCTCGGGGGGCCCTTTGGCCTCGACGCGGCGAGTGCGGGCGACGACGCCGTGGCCGCCCGCTGGCTGACGCCGGACGAAGACGCCCGGACCGCGCCTTGGGCCGAGACCTGCGACCCGCTGCACCCGCGCGCCTGGTGCAACCCGCCCTACTCCAAGGTCGCCGGCGAGGGCGGCGCAGGCCTGCTCACCTGGGTCGAGGCGGCCGTGCGCGCGCGGGACGAGGGTCTGGTGGTCGCCCTGCTCGTGCCCCCCTCGACGAGCACCCGGTACTGGCGGCTCGGCTGCGCCGAGGCGGCGGAGATCTTGCTGCTCGCGCGCCGCGTCGCCTTTCTCGACCCGAACACGGGGCTGCCGCAGCGGGGGAACCGCGGCGACAGCGCCATTTTGATCTTTCGGCCGGGCCAGCGTGGGCCGGCACAGGTCCGGTCGTGGTGGCCGGTGGGAGGTGCTTGATGTCGTTTGCGCTGACGCCC
>JAEUKK010000136.1 GCA_016792625.1 Deltaproteobacteria bacterium
GCGCTGCACCGCGCGCCAGCGAGCGAAGGCGAGGCCGCCGTCGCGCCCGGCGAGTGGCAGGCCTGGGTCGGCGTTGCCTTCGTGGGCGCCATTTTGGCCGTGATGCTGGCGGGCGCGCAGGCCTTCTCGGCCTCCGTGCCCCTCACGGCCAACCCGGCCGCGGGGGCGCTGGGCCGCGGCGTGGGTGGCCTGTTCGTGGCTTGGCTGGTGCTCTCGCAGGTGCTCGAGGGGCGCTGGGCTGGCAAGGTGCAGCGCGACGAGCGCGACGCCCACATCACCCTGCGGGCCAGCCAGTGGGGCCGCGGCGCCACCGGGCTCTTCGTCTTTGGTGTCGCGGCGCTGCTCGGGTTCAGTGACCCCGCCCAGCTCAGCGCCTGGGGTGGCGCCCTGCTCGGCCACCTGTTGACCGTGGCCCTGGTTTGGGGTCTATTTGTCGACCAAGTGGTGGCGGCCGCACTCTATTGGCGCGACCGCAGGGGGGCCGCGTGACAGGCACCCCCATCGTCAACCACATCCGGCGGCTGCGCTTTGATCGTGGCGAGCTGACCCAGCAGGCCCTGGCCGAGGCCTGCGGGGTGACCCGCCAGACCATCATCGCGCTCGAGGCGGGCCGCTACGCCCCTTCTCTTGAGTTGGCGTTTCGGATCGCGCGGGCGCTGAACGCACGGATTGAAGAGGTGTTTCAGTGGGGTGAGGGGGACTAAATTGGGCGGCGTCGGGGTGGTGGAGCGGGCGCCGCTTGCTCACCCCCACACCATCTGCGGCCTGAACGCAGGCGTGGTCAATGTCCGCGCGCTGCGGGCGAGAGGCTTGGTCGGCCGGCCCGACCCCCTCCTCGACCCCCAAGCCCGCGAGCAGCGCTCGGGCGGCGGCCTGGGCCTCGGACTCGGCGGGCGCGGGGCTGCGGCCGACGATGAGCCTGGCCCAGACGCCGAGCTGGCTGCGCAGGGCGGCCGAACGCCAGCGCTGATCGCGCACCAGCACGGTGATCGCGAACGCCAGCGGCAGGCCGCCGGCGAGCAGGCTGAGCAGGGGCGATGCCCTGTCGGCGTCGGTGCGATGTGCGGCTTCGAAGCCGGGATCGATGACCAGACCGCCCAGCAGGCGGGCCACCGGCGTCAGCAAGGTGACCAGCGGGCTCAGCAGCGCGGCGGCGACGGCCTCGACGGGGGAGAGGAGCGCTTCGAGCAGCTGGAGCGGCAGGACCCACGCCAAGACCGCCAAGCCGACGCTGCTGACCAGCAGGGCCGCGGCTTTGCTGCCGGCGAGCTTCGTGTCGGTGCGGTGGGAGGGCGGGGAGCGAATGGGGCCTCCGGGCCTTCAAGGTAGCGCGCGGGGGCGCCGCGTGGGCGTGTCGCCTGCTGCGAGTGGTGAGGTTCTGATTGAAAATCAACGTAGGGGATACAGTTTGCACCCGGTCACCTTCAGGGCGCGGATCACCCTCGCCCCGGCTGCGTTTACGATTCGATTATCAACGAATCCACCGAGGCAAAACATTCGGGGCGCTTCACCAACAACGCTATCAATGAAGACATAGTTCCACACAACTTCTATCTGCTCACGGCCTGGAAATCTCCTAAAGTCGGACTTTTCGAGGTCCAGTGCGTCCACCCTGGGAGCCTCCAGAAAGAAATGATACGGCCGTCCGTCAACAACGGCGGGCCTCTCGACCAGTCCCTCCCCCAACAGTGCGCGTACGCCCGGTGCCGTACGTTCGCTGAATAGCCCAAGGGTCTCCATGGCATCGTAGTGGTCAAGGGGCTGCTTGGGATGGGTGGTAACAAGCTGTACAGGCTGCGTGCTCTCTAATACGTACTTACTCCACGAGGGGCACACAGATAACGGCGGTACGACCAACGAGGGTCTACCGTCAGTCTGAATACCGATGAATTGGTAATAGGATGCCTCGCCTGGGTTCTTTTTCATGGTTGCACCGTCCCCTCATGCGCTTCATTGCTCGCCCTCTGGCCGACCCGACGCGCCGCCCGCTTCGGCAGCGTCTGCGTAGCCGTGCAGCCCCTTCCGGCCGCGCGTGCCGCGCGACGCCCGCCACGGCCAAGCGCCGATGTATCGTCATCGACGTGATCGTCGAGGTGTCGGTGCCGCTGCGGGCTCTGGACCACGGGACCTCCGTCGGGGTGGTCAGAGCCTACCACGGCGCGCCCGCCGCCGCTCCGCTCCGCTCCCGCCGGCGCTCGGTCCTGCCCATGGCAGACGCTGGGGCCCAGCCGCCGGGCTCAGGGCGCGGTCCGCACCAAGCGGAAGCCGACGTGGTGATGGCGGTAGCCGTCGCTGATGCTCGAGCGGGCGTGGATCTGGGCGCCCTCGGCGGGCACCGCCCAACAGCCGCCGCGCAGCGCCCGGCCTTCGCGCCCCTCTTGCGCGGCGATGAGCTCGTAGACGCCCCCGCTCATGTCGTAGATGCCCAGCGCGTTGGGCTGCAGGCGCCCCACCGGGTGCCGCTTGTGCGCGCTGTTCTCGGCCGTCCACGCGACCAGCGCCGCCTGCGCCCCGCCGGCATAGGGCGTGTCGGCGCCGGCCCGCGCCGCGACCTCCCACTCCTCCTCGCTGGGGAGCCGGTAGCCCCGACAGGTTGAGGCTGCGGCGGTCACGTCTCGCCGCCCGCATGGCTCGAGGCCCTCGCGCACCGACAGCGCGTCGGCGAAGGCTTCGGCTTCGGCGGCGCTGACGAAGTGGACGGGGCAGTCTACGCCGCACTCCTCGTCGTGCTCGGGGCCGGTGCCCGCGACCTCGGCGTAGAGCCCCTGGGTGACCTCGAAGGTGCCGATCAGAACGTCGTGGGGGAGGTTGTGCTCGGTGACGCCGCCCTCACAGCCCGCGCCTTGGCCTGGGGTGCAGCACAGTCGGTACCGCCCCGCGGGCACCCGCGCCATCGGGTAGCGCTGCCCGACCGGGGCGACCAGCTCGTTGGCGCTGTGGGGCGATGCGGTGGCTGGGGGCGTGGTGGCCAAGCCGCGCGGGGCTGTGGACGGGCGCTCGGTCGCCGGCGCGCACGCGGTGGACGCGAGCAGGCCCAAGAGCGGCGGTATCCGCGCCGTGCGCAACGGGGGCGAGGACCGGTGGGGCGCGGCCATGGGCACTCCAAAGCAGGCTGGGGAGGGCCCGCGGGGCGCGGGCGCCAGGAGACCCCGCGCATGGACGGAGCCTTCCCTCGCTCGGATCAACGCTGTGGGCGTGGTTGACGCGGGTGGGCCTTGTGCGCCCCATGTGGCCAGGGGCCCCAGGCGCGCGTGGTGCGGGGAGGTGCTGTCCTCGTTGGTCAGCCGCGCGGTGCGACGACATTGGGGTTCACCTCGTGAGCCACCTCATGATCGGCCGCCTCACCGCCCGTCCACGCGAACCGGCGAGCGCTCCCGTGCGCCAGCAGCCATCGGCGGAAGAAGCCCGCCCCCGTCTCGCCCCGGCCCAACCGCCCGTGGTAGAGCGCCGTGTCGTCGGCGATGACGACCGTGGGCGCAGTGTATGCCACCGAACAGACCTCACCGGGGTGGGTTTGCTGCAATCGACACAAGAGCCACTCCACCATCCGCGTGGCCTCGGAGTTGTTGCTCATGATGCGGGTCGTGACCATGAGGCGCCCGTCGACGCTCAGGCGGCGCCACGCCGCCTTGCGGCCATAGCGTACGAGATCGGCGTAGGCGACGATGGCCTCAGGGGGTACCAGGTACCTGCTCAGCGACCGGGGGTCGCGCTTCCATGCGGCCACCAGAGGTTCACTCCAAGCCCAAGCGCGCTCGTTTCGGTGCAGGTGCTGCTCGAGAAGGTCGGCTACCTCTGGCCCCAAGCCCAGAGGCAAGAAATAGGTGGTCGCCCCTTCGCGCGGGTGCTCTGCCCAGAACAGGTTGTATCGGCGCTGATCGCCCGGGCGGTGTGGGTGGTCCATGTGGGGTGGCTGTGACTCTGCTCCGCTGCTGACGCGGGAGCTGAGCTGCCCGAAGCCGGGCAGCGCCGCGCGGAGGTCGGACCGAACGTGCATGTGGACGAGGTCGGCCCGGTCGAGCAGCGCACACAGGCGACCCCTGGTGGCGGCGCGAAACACCGTATAGGCGCCGGCATACTCGGGGAGCTCAACCTGGTCCTCGATCAGCTCGGCGAGCATCGTCTCGCTGTCGCCGTGGTCGGTGATGGATACGACGCGCATCGAAACGCCTGCGAGGTGCTGGGAGCGGTCGGGTCACCGGGTGGTCTGGTGCCCTGCCGGGCCTGGTCGCCGGTGCGGTGGATCTAAGGTCGACACCTGATGCCCGTGGCGTATTCCTGCGCCCCTTCGTCGCGGAGCTGGTGCGCCGGGATACACCTGTGTCACGTCAGTCACGGTGTTTTGGGGGCGGGCGGCGCGGACCCGAAGCGCTCGGTATAGGGGCTGGCGGTGACCTCGGCTCGCGTGCCGGCAAGCTCGACCACGACGCGGGTCGCGGCATCAGCCCCTGACACGGTGACGGTGGCAGAGCCCTGGGCTGTCGACACCGTGCTGGTGCCGCGCAGCCCCACGTCCAGAGCGCTGCGCGCGAGCCAGAGCGCTTGGAGGCGCAGATCGTCTTCCTGGTATCCGCTGATCTCGGCGCGGGTGCGGCTGCCGATGAGGATGGCGCCCCCTGCGATCACCGCCACCACGACCATCAAGAGGAGGAGCGTCGAGCCGCGTCGGTTCATTGGGGCACCGGCAGGAAGATGGGGGTGCGGTGCACGAGCGTCGGTCGTATGAACCGCGCGAAGCTGAGGTGTACCCCGCTGGGGGTCACCTCGAGGCGCTCCACGCCGGTGGCGAGGGTTTGGGTGCCGCCGCAGGCGGGACCTGCGTCGCGGATGAGCGTGGTGCCTTCGAGCTGGTAGCGCACGGTGCACTCTCCGCGGCGCCACCCGAGGGGGGCCCCGGCCCAGCGCTGGCCGGCGCGGCGGTCCTGCTGCAGGGCGTCGGCCACGGTGCGCACCTCTTGGGCGGTGCTGAGCTGATCAAGCGCCAGGTCGCGGTTGTCGGCCGCGCGGGTCGCGAGGATCCACACGAGCGGCGTGACGAGGGTGAGCACCGAGAGCACGATCATCAGCTCGACGAGGGTGAAGCCGCGGCGGGTCATCGCGGGCCCCTGCGAAACACGGTCAGGGATCGAGAGAGGGTCTGTCCGCGTGGGGCAGTCCATTGAACGTGAAAGGTCACGGTCGTGGCGGCCACCGACTCTGTCATGTGGGTGTCGCGCAGGTGCTCGCTGAGCCGCTTGACCGTATCGGGGTCGGGGACCACACCCGTGGCGGCGCACTCTGCTTGGTACTCCAACAGTAGGCCGGCGCGCTCTCGCTGGAGGGGCACGGCGGCGTCGAGGCGGGCCGCGCGGCCAGCGCCGCCGGCGAGAGAGGCGATGATGCCGATGAGCGCCACGCCGATCATGAGCTCAACAAGGGCATGACCGCGCTTCATGGCTGCTCCTCGGTCAGGACCACGTGGGCACGGAGGGCGCGTCGGCGGCCTGTCCCACCGCAGCTGCAGCTTGCACCCGCGCAGCCCGAACAGTCCTCGGGTTCGAGGCGCTGGTGCACGACCGCTCGGCAGGTCTGGGCGAGCACCTGTCTGTCGGCGCCCAGATCGAGCAGCCGTTGGTGTGCCTCTGCCGCCGAGCCGGCGTGCAGCCCGGCGAGCACCAGGCGGCCCGTGTGCGCGGCCTGGAGCGCGAGCCGCGCCTCGGCGGGGGTGCGTACCTCGCCCACAGCGATGACGTCGACATCTTGGCGTAGGGCGCCGACCAAGGCCGCCTCGGCGCTGAGGCCCGCCTCGGGTCGCAGCTCGACCTGGTCGACCGGGATCCCGGCGTGGCGAAGGCGCTGCTCGACCGGGTCTTCGAGGCTCAGGTGCGCGCCGCCGCGGTGCTGGGCGAGCCAGCCCAGCGCGGCATAGATGGTGGTGGTCTTGCCCGCGCCCGATGCCCCGGACACGAGCACCAGGCCGGAGCGGGCCCGCAGCGCCTGGGTGAGCTGCTCCAGGTTGGTCGGGGTGAGGCCGAGGGCGTCGAGCTGCATGAGCTTCCCGAAGAGACGGAGGGCGACACGTTCGCCCATCGCGGTGGGCATAAACGACGCGCGCACGTCGGCCGCCACCCCCTCCCGTGGGATATGGCCCTCCTGCACGATGTCGCTGCGGTAAGGCAGACAGCCGGCGACCAGCTTGAGGGCGGCGGTCAGGCGGGCGCCAGTGGCTTCGTCGAGCACCGCGATGGTCTCGAGCGCGCCTGCGCGGCGGAACCGCAGCACCCGACCGGCGGGGCTCGACTCGAGATGAACATCGGACGCGTCGGCCCCCGATGCAAGGGTCAACAGGGCCCCCGCGGCGCGCACGGGGGACCAGTCGCCGCCGGTGTAGGCCGCCCATGCGGTCAGGTCGGCGGGCAGTACGCCGGTCGGCGCGGGGGGTGTGAGCGCGCGGGCGGCCGCGGCCCGGGCCGCAGCCGGCAGCGCCACGGCGCGGCCCGAGGTCAGTACGAGCGTATCGGGGGTATGGGAGGATACCTCGTCCCAGGGCACGAACTCCCGCCGAAACCAGCCGGCGGAGAGCGTCAGGCCTTCACGGTTCATCGAGACACCCCGAGGCTGTAGGCCCAGATCCAAGCCGCAGCCACGCTCAGCACACCTGCGCCCGCGATCAGCAGGCTCAGCAGCTCGATTCGCCCGGCCTCGGCCGAGATCTCCCGACCGAGCGCGGCGCGGCGGGCGTCACAGAGCGCGCCGAGGGTGGCCTGCTCGACGCCGCCGCGGGCCGCGCCGAGCAAGAGCGATGTCTCGAATGTGTCGAGCAGCACGCCATCTCCGCGACGGTCGTCCGCGGAGTCGAGCGCCTGTGCGAGGGCGATGGCCTGCTGCGGCTCGCCGCACCAGATGGCCGACGCCCGCAGCGCAGCGGGCAGGGGTACACCGGCCGCGGTGAGCACGCGGGTGCTGGCGAGCAGGGCGAAGCCGTCCAGCCGCCGCCAGCCCCGCGCGAGGACGGGCACGCGCGCACCGCTGTGCGCAAGGGCCGAGAGCACCACCAAGTTGGTCACGCTCAGCGCGGCGCCGAGCCCCATCGGCCAGCGTAGAGCCGAGGTGCCGGCGGGGAGCATCGCCAGCGCGGGGAGCCCCACGGCGCCCACGACTGCCGCAGCGCCCAGGACCGCCATCGCCAAAACGGCGGGGTAGACGGCCGCGTTGCGTAGGGTGTCGTCCCAAGCCCCACACTCGACAGCCACCCCATCGAGCGCGTCGGTGACAGCGGGGCGGTCGATGTTCTCAAGGCCTGCGGCGAGCAGCTGTGCACGAGGGTCGGTCGCTCTCACAACGACACCGGGAGTTTTGCCAAAAAGTCGTAGACCTCGGCGAGCGTGCCAAAGGCAAAGAGCGTCAGCGCGCCGAGCCCGCCTACCCGCATCGCGCTCACGAAGCGGGCGTGGCTGCGGTGGGCCAGCCCGAGCGCGGCCGTGGCGTGGCGATCCGCGTCGGCGGCGCTCCGACCCATGGCTTCGGGATCAAGGAAGTTGGCGGCGAG
The DNA here is from genome assembly GCA_016792625.1 of Deltaproteobacteria bacterium. Taxonomy (GTDB): domain Bacteria; phylum Myxococcota_A; class UBA796; order UBA796; family UBA2385; genus JAEUKK01. Next base: position 7,529 of record JAEUKK010000136.1, read on the forward strand.
TCGGTTGCGCAGCGGGGCAGGGGCGCCGCTCTCCCAGAGTGCTGCGGCCAGGGCCGCTTCTCGAGAGACCCGGAGCGCCCGCCCCCAGCCTGGATACCGCGGGCTCCCTGAGGCGTTGAGCAACAGCGCGCCGATGACGGGGGCGCCCAACACAAGCGCTGCGAGCACGCCGAAGGTCGGCAGCGAGGTGATCGACTCGACCGGCTGCACGTTCATCTCGGCAAAGGTGGGCAAGACGTAGGCGTGCAGCACCCGTTGGGTCATCTGCAAACCCAGCGTTGACAACCCAAGGTAAAACAGGAGCTGCAGCAGCGGCGCTTGGAACCGAATCGCCCCGGGGAGCAGCCCCAGCCGCCGCGCCGCAGGGAGCACCGCGGGCGGGAACTGTGTTGCGAGCGCGATCAGCGGGGATGGGAGCCCGGCCCGACGCAGGGCCTCGGTGAGGGCCCCCGCGTCGGCCAGCGCGGCGGCCTCGGCCAAGTCGAGGGCGCGCAGGGCAGGGCCCACGGGCGCGTTGGCGGCCAACGCTTCGCCCACCGTCAGGGAGATGAGGCGGTCGCGCCTCATGTGCCGCCCAAGGTGCGGGCGACCGCGGCCAGCCGGAGCAGCGCGGGGGCGAGGACGAGGAGTGCGGCGGCCGCCACGCCTGCGGCGGCGACCATCGGCCCGACGAGTCGAAAGGTGGCGAGCTGCTCTCGCGCGTCCAAGACCAGCTCGTCGACCACTTCTTGGGCTGCACGCTGGGGAGGGCCCGCCGCCCTGCGGAGCGCGAGGTACCGCCGTGTGTTCTGGTCGACCTCTCGCCGCAGCGGGGACTCTGGGGCTTGGAGGAGCGCGATGGCGGCTTCAAGCTGCGTGCGGCCCGGGGCGAGGTGCGCGCCGAGTCGATACCCGAGCGCCGCGCCGAACGCCGCGACCAGCGGCCCGCCAAAGCGAAGGAGGGCGCTTGTGATCACGCCAGCGCCCCTCAGCTCGTCGAAGCCGGCGGCTGCGGCGAGCAGGTGCTCGGCCCAGGCCGCACTGCAGGGCAGCAGCGCCCCGCCGGCCAACATCAGCGTGAGGAGGCGCCTGGACGTGGCCACCGCCTCTTGCGCGTCGAGCTGCGCCTCGGTGGCGAGCGCGGCGAGGTCGAGGGTAGAGACGGGACCTGGCGTGCTCAGGGTGCGGGCCAGATCGTCGCCGGTTGCGTCGGGCACGCCCGCGTGAAGCGCGGCCAGGGCGACCTGCGCGCGCCTCTTGAGGGCGCCCGGCGGCAGCCCTTCCGTGGCCGCCCGGACCGCCTGATCGTGGGGGAGACCGGCGCGGCGGAGGGCCGCCACTTGGCGGAGCACCAGCACCTGTTGGGAGAGGCTCATTCGAGCGGATCCTGAGCAACAATCGCCATGGTCGTACCGTCGAGCGCATAGCGCGAGGCCTGCCCGTCACGGTCGAGGTCAGCTTCGGCGGTGGCGGTGAAGCCCGCGGCGTGGAGCTCGACGCCGTAGCGGAAGCGGGCCGCGCCGCTGAGGTCGACCCCCAGCGTGCGCCAGCAATCCGCGGCGCCAGGGAAACCCTGCACGGGGGATGGGATTGGGCCCGCGGCCGGGCACGCCAGGAAGCTGCCGTGGTCGCGGTGGTGGCGGAGCTCGGCGTGCGCGATCGCGGTCAGGACCGACGTCGCCTCGGCGGCCCAGGTGCGCTTGAGCAGGCCGTCGTACACGGGCACCGCCATCGCGGTGAAGGCCGCGAGGAGGGCGAGCACGAAGCACAGCTCGATGAGGGTGAAGGCCCGGCGCATGGGTGCATCCTGGGGGAAGCCGCGGGGCGGCTGGCGGAGCGGAGGGTGCGCCCGACTCTACAGCAGGCGGCCCAGCCGTGCGCGCCGATCCGCGCGAGATCGCAGCGCGGACGGCGAGGGCGTCGGCCGCGCCTCGGCTGCGCACCGGCGTGGACCGCTGGGGCCGCAGCCCGAGGTCTGCAGTTCAGGTGGGCGCCGCAGAGGCCATTCTCGGCTGGCTTGGAGCGGCGTGTTCGTGGTCGGCCGGTCTGCCGCGCCGCTCAGGCCCCGTCCACCACCGCCAGCACCGCCAGCGCCCAACCCGTGTCGATCCACCGGGTCGACTCTTTGGGCGTGCCGTCGAGGTAGCGCAGGCGGTTGACCCGGGCCTCGTCGAGTACGCCGCCGCGCGCGGCCACGTCGGCGCGGGTGGCGAGGCTCCAGCCCAGGTCGAGCAACGAGATGGTGCGCTCGGCGAAGCCCTCGGGGCCACCGCTCACCCGCAGGCCGCCTCTGGGGGACGGGCCCTCGACCCGGCCGCGCAGGGCGCCCCGGCGGACCCAGAGCCCGGAACCTTCGGCGGGATCCGCCTGAAGCACACGCTCGCGCAGGGCGAGGGCCCGCTCGACGAAGGCGCGGGCGGCGGCCTGCCAGGCGGCGGGCAGGGTGCGCGAGCTGGCGCGGCCGGTGGACAGGCCCCGCCACAGGGCGAGGTCGGGGGCCTCCCAGGCCCAGGCGCCGTCGGCGTCCGACCAGCGGGCGACGCCGAGGTAGCGCCAAGGCTCCCCCGCCGCGGGGCGTGCGAGCAGGAAGGCCGTCTCTGCCGGCTGACGGCCGGGGACGCGCAGCGGCCACCGGTCGGGCGCGGGGAGCAGGTCTTGGCCTTCGGCGCACAAGAAGAGGTGCCCGTCGACCCGGTCGATCCGGCCGGTCGGCGCACGGGAGAGCCCGAAGGAGGCCTCGGGGTCGTCAAGCGCGGCGCCGGGCGCGGGCGCGAGGGCCTCGGGCCGCACCGCGCGCACCAGCCGGGCCACCGCCACGGCGTCTTGGGCCGGCTGCAGGCCAAAGTCGGGGTTGTCGGCCCGCAGCACGAGGCCCTCGGGGCCGCGCGCCACACGTTTGATGAGGTGGGCGGGCTCCTCGCCGGGGGCGCCGACCGCGAGCAACGCTACCTGGCCGTCGAGCGCGCCGAGGCCGAGGCCCCGCGTCGGCGCGAACACCGCCCAGTCGCCGTCCCGTAGGGGGGCCGTGCCGCCGTCCATGGACGGGCCCGATACCCGCAGGGCGAAATGGTCGGGGGCCATGGGCCCGGGCAGCAGCACGCTGTGGGCATCGAGATCGGCGTCAGGGCGGCCATCCCAGCCCGCGGCGGCCCGGAGGGTGGGGAAGGCTGGCAGGCGCACGCGCGCGGTGGGCGGCGCCGCAGGGGTCGCGCTCGGCTCGACCCACCAGCCGTCAGGGCTGGGCCGGAAGTGCACCAGCGCAGCGCTCTCGGCGGATCGGGCCGCGGGGCTGAACCAGCCGCGCAGCAACGCCGGCAGCGCGTCTTGGCCGCGGCCGACGGGGTGAGCGCCTTGCACCACGTCATCCTCGAAGCGGAAGCGCCAAGCTGCGCCGTCGGGGAGGTGGGCGTCCACGGTGCCGGACGGCCAGCGCGCCGCCGGGCTCGCGGTGCTGCGGCGGAGCACCGGACCCGCGGGACCCCAGTCGACGGTGGCCGAGAACGGCGCCCCGCCCGAGAAGCGGCGCGCCCGGCGCAGGGCCAAGCGCGCGTCGATGAGCTCGCGGGTCAGATCGTTAAGGGTCGGACCGTCCACCACGGGGAGGGCGATCGCCAGACGGTCACCGTCCAGGCGCAGGTGGTCCCCAGCGCACCACGCGGCGACGGGGACGCGGCGCAGGTGGGCCTCGAAGGTCGCGTCGGTCGAGGGTGTGGCGGCCCGGCCCACGGTGCCCTCGAGCCCGGGGATCAGCTCCAGATCGGCGCGCAGCTCGGGGCTCCGCTGGATGAAGCGCTGCGCCCGGGCCGCGATGAGCCCCATGGGGGCGCCCGCTTGCAGCCCGTCGAGCTCGACCAGGGCCTCGATCAGGACGAGGTGGAAACAAGGCGCGCTCGGCGCCGCCTCGACCGCCCGCAGAAAGGCGCCGGATGTCGCGACGACCTGCGCTTCGGTGGGGTCGAGCCCGCCCTCGGCGGCGACGAAGCCGAACCACCCGCCCGACCCCGTGGGGAGGGCGGTGAGCCTGTGCCCCAGGCGCACCAGCTCACCGGCGGTGGGGCGGCGGCCGCGGGCGGCGGCGAGCTCGCGGTAGGCGCCGATGAGGGCCTCGGTGGCGCTGCTTCGTTTGCCCTCGCGCGCCGGCAGCAGCCGCTTGAGCAGATCGATGGCCTCGAGCTCATAGTGCAGCGTGCAGCCGGGCGGCATCGCCGCCTCGCCAGACGTGAGGAAGCTGCGCAGCCCGACCTCGCCGTCGCCGAGCGCGAGCAGGGTGCGCACACGGTCGAGGAAGATGGCGTGGTTGCCGATAAAGTCGATGACGACGAGGCGGGGCTTGTCGGGGGCGCGGCGCAGGCCGCGGCCGAGCTGCTGCAGGAACAGCACCGGCGATTCGGTGGGCCGCATCATCACCACGCGGTCGATGGGCTTGCAGTCCACGCCCTCGTTGAACAAGTCGACGCTGCAGATGGCGTCGATGGCGCCGCTCTCGAGGTCGCGCAGCGCGAGGGCGCGGTCGTCTGCCCCGGGCCCGGCGTGGCAAAGCCGAGTGTGCACACCCCGAGCGGTGAGCCAGTCGCGCACGAAGACCGCGTGACGGATGGACACGCAGAAGACCAAGGTGCGTGTGCCGGCCTTGTCGGGGGCGGTCCACGCCTCCCACAGGCGCTGCATGCGGATCTCGGTCTCGACCGCGAGGGTGAGGGCGAGCAGATCGAAGCGCCCGCTCCGCCATGCCGGCCGGTAGTCGGTCTCGGGGTCGCAGAGGCCAAAGTAGGCGAAGGGGACGAGCTGGGCCTCGGCGATCCCCCGGCCCAGATCGGCGCGGAACACGACGTTGTCGTCGAACAGGCCCGGGATGTCGCCCCCGTCGGCGCGCTCGGGGGTGGCGGTCAGGCCGAGCAGCCAGCGGGGCGCGAAGTGGTCGAGGACGCGGCGGTAGGACGGCGCCTCGGCGTGGTGCACCTCGTCGATGACCACCGCGTCGAAGTGATCGGCGGGCATCGTGTGCGCGGCCCTGGCGAGCGACTGCACCGAGGCGAAAAGCAGCTCGCAGCCGGCGGTCGGGCGTTCCCCAGCCACCATCCAGCCGAAGCGCGCGTCAGGGAAAGCGGCCCGCAGTGTCTCGGCGGCTTGCTCGAGCAGCTCGCGGCGGTGGGCCACCCACAGCACGGACGGCCGGCCGGCAGTATAGAGCTGGGCGAGATCGAGCGCGGCGAGCACCGTCTTGCCGAGGCCGGTCGCCATCACCACCAGGGCCCGCTGACGCCCCTCAGCCCTGTTGGCCTGTAGCGCAGCCAGCGCCTCGACCTGGATCGGGGTGGGCGGGGGCAGGATGAGCGGGGCCTCGGGCGCGCGCTCCCCGGGGAAGGGCGCGGCGGCGGGGCGGGCCGCGACCCGCCGGGCGTAGGCCTCGACCCAGTCGGCGGTGAGGACCGCGGCGGTATCCCACAAACGTTGGTAGGAGGCCTGCACCCGCGCCCAGGCGTGGGCGTCACGGTCGCGGTCGATGCGCAGGTTCCACTCCACCCCGCCGGAGAGCGCCGAGCGGGACAGGTTGCTGCTGCCCACGAAGCCGACGCCGAAGCGGGGCCCCTCGATCCGCCACGCTTTGGGGTGGAAGGAGCGCCCACCCAGCGCGTGGGCCTCGACCACACGGGTGGAGAGGGTTCCGGGCGGGAGCAGTTGACCCGGGGCCTCGGCGCGGGCGGCCTCTGCGGCGGCGGTCCAGTCGAGCAGGCGCCGCAGCGCGTGGGCTTGGGTGATGTCGAGGTAGTCGCCGGTCAGCACCCGCACATGCGCCCCGCGGGCGAGCGCCTCGCGCAGGGCCGGGCCGATGAAGCGCAGCCCGCTGTCTTGCACAAAGGCGGCCAGGATGTCGATCTGGTGCGCCTGGGGCAGCATCGGCGCCAGCGCATCGTAGAGCGCGCCGCCTTCGGCGCCGTCGACCAGCGGCTCGGGGCGGCTCGCCTCGGGGCCTGCGACCACTTGCGCCAGAGGAGCCTGAGGGGCATCGCCGAGAGCGGCGTAAATCACGCTGTTCACGTCGTCGGTGGGCGCGGCCCCAAAGCGTGGGACCAGGTGGAGCAGGGCGTGAGTCGGCCCAGCCCCGCCCAAGCCGGGCCCCTCGGCGTGGAGGGCGTAGCCCTGCGGGGCCAGCAGCAGGTCGAGCGTGGCCTTAACCTCGGCGGCGAGGTCGAAGAGCGCGGCCCGCTCGGCGGCGGTGCAGGCGAAGAGGTCGGCCCGGTGCGCGCGCGGCGCGAGCAGGGCGTGGCCCACCGCGGCCGGCCGGGGCGCCCGCCAGGCGACGGCGAGGTCGTTCTGGGCCAGGGGGGCCGAGGCGAGGGCGGCGGCGACGGCGTCGCAGGTGGGGCAGGGCATCGCGCAGGACGTCCTTCTCGGCGGGCCGCCGCGCGGCGCCGCGCCGCGGGGCTCGGTGAGGCCGAGGCTCTAAGCGCTCGGCAGCCGGCGAGCTCGCCGCGCAACCGCCGCCCCAGACCGCCGGCCGATAGACTGCCGCTGGGCCTCGGACGGGAGGGGTCGGGCAGCAGTCAAATGGTCGGACCCATGCGGCAGGACGGGAAGGGTTAGCCTTCGGCGCGGAGCTGCGGTTGCGCGGCGCGCCCGAGCGTCTCGCGCATGCGCAGCGCGACGCCGAGGCCCGAGGCGAAGGTCAGCCCAGCCACGGTGATCAGGGCCGCCGCGAGGCCGAAGCGGTCGGCCACGAAGCCCGCGAGCAGGGCGCCGATGGCGTAGCCCAGGTCACGCCAGAGCCGGTAGACGCCGACCGCCGAGGCCCGCCAGCTCGGGTGGGCGACATCGCTGATCGCCGCGAGCAGCGTGGGGTAGACCATCGCGGTGCCGAGGCCCAGCAGGGCGGCGCCGGCGGCGAAGGCCATGAAGTTCGCGCCGACCGCGATGACCAGGATGCCGATGGCTTGGACCCACATGCCCCCGACGATGAGGGCTTTTCGGCCGACCCGGTCGGACCAGGCGCCGGTGAACAGCTGCGAGAGACCCCACACGGCAGGATAGAGGGCGGCCAGCGCGCCGATCTGGGCCAAGGACAGACCTGCAGCGGCAAACACCAGCGGGAACAGACCCCAGGCCATGCCGTCGTTGAGGTTGTTGACCAAACCCGCTTGGCTGACCGAGGAGAGGTCGGGATCGGTGAGGGTGGTGCGGGCAAACACCGCCCGCGGCGAGAGGGGTTGGGGAGAGGGGTCGCCACCACGCACGGCCTCAAGATCAACGTGCTGCAAGGTCTCTTTGACCGCGAACACCGAGAGCGCGGCGCCCAGGGCCACAAAACCCACACCCAGCAGGAAGGGCTGCGGCCGCAGGCCCACCGTGGCGGCGATGTGGCCGGTGAGCAGCGCCGAGAGGGCCACCGCGAGGTAGCCTGCGAACTCATTGAGCCCCATCGCCAAGCCCCGGTGCTTGGGGCCGGCGAGGTCGATCTTCATGATCACGGTGGTCGACCAGGTCAGACCCTGGCTGACGCCGAGCAGCAGGTTGGCCGCCAAGATCCACGACCAGGTCGGCGCCCACATCAACAAGAAGGGCACCGGCGCGGCGGCGAGCCAGCCCGCGACGAGCACCCGCTTGCGCCCGACCCGGTCAGACCATCGGCCGGCGACATAGTTGGTCAGCGCCTTGCTGACGCCGAAGACGACGATGAACGAGAGGATGGCCGTGCGCGCGACGAGCTGAAACTCACCCTCGGCGATCGCCGGCAGGATGCTGCGCTCCATGCCGATCATGGCGCCCACCAGGGCGTTGACGAGCACGAGCAGGCTGAACTGCGCCCAGTTGTCGCGCAGGCCGAGGCGGAGGGGCGCCGCGCTCATGCGCCGACCGCCGCGGCCTGCAGGCTGTGGACCGAGACATCGGTGCGCCGGGCGTCGAAGCCGAGCGCACGCAGGCGCCGGGCGGCCTCGGCCGAGAGCGTGCAGAAGGGCCCGCGGCAGTAGGCCACGACGGTGCGGTCGCGGGGCAGCAGGTGGAGCTGCTCTTCGAGCGCCGACAAGGGCGCGGAGATGGCGCCGGGCAGGTGCCCCGCGGCGAACTCGTGCGCGGGGCGGACGTCGATCAGCGTGACGTCGCCGGCCTCGAGCCGCGCGGCGAGGGTGTCGCGGTCAAGGGGCTCGAGCCCGGCCGGGTCGTCGAAAAAGCCGCGGGTGAGGGCGTCGAGGGCCGCGTGGTGGGCCGCCCCGACCGCCTGGAGCTGGACCACCAAGCGCGCCACCTCGGGCCCTGCGAGGCGGTAGCGGACGTGCAGCCCCTCGCGCTCGCCGCGCACGAGCTGGGCGCGCTTGAGCTGCTGCAGGTGCTGCGAGGTGTTGGCCACCGACTGGTGGATCTCGCCGGCCAGCACCTCGACCGTGCGCGGAGCTTGGGCGAGCAGCTCGACGATCTCGAGCCGCGCCGGGCTGGCGAGGGCCTTGGCGACCTCGGCGAGGTGGGCGTAGGCGGCGTCTTTGAAGGCGCGGGTGGGGGAGGCGGACATGGGCACCTGCGGGGAAGTCAAGTAGTCAATCGAGTGCTTGAATAGAGCCGCAGGCGGTCGTTGTCAAGAGGGGAGGGGGCGCCTGCGCGCCCTCTGGCCGCCTCGCGCGCGCCAGGCCGGCCGGAGGGCGGGCCGCAGGCCCGGTCGCCCGCGGGTCGCCAGACCGCGGGCGACCGAGGGCGAACGCCCGAGCCCGGAGGAGGGCCGCCGACGGCCGCAGGCCGGCGGGGCGCCCAGCGCTCGCCGCCGTCGATCCCCCGCAGCGGTCTCGGCGTTCGCGCGCATCGCCTTCGTGACCCTCAACGGCGGGTCGTCGCTCAAGAGCGGCACAGGCGCGCGGGCCTGCGGCCTGCGGTGGCCTTGGTCGCCGCCCCGGCCGACCTTGGGGATGTGGTTGGGCGGGTGGCCTGGCCGACCTGTCGGAATCCGCAGCCCCGTGTTGATCATACCCCCCAGGGGTACGCGTTCAGGATAACGTGTGCGTGTGCGCTCCTGGTGGTCCCAGCGGTCGGCCGTGGTGGCCCCTCCTCAGCCCCAGGCGCAACGAGGGCAAGATGAACAACGTGAGCCGCGTCACTCTCACCGCAGCGATCCTCTGGGCCGGCTGCGGCCACAAGGCGATGGGCGACGACAGCGCGGGCGACCACAGCGCGCACGGCGCCGATGGGGCCGATGGTTCCGACGGCGGCGCGGCGGGCGACGGCGGCACGGCGGCCGACGGCGGGGCCACCGTCGATGACTGCGGCGGCCTGGTCACCGGGCGCGCGACGACCTCGGGCAGCTGCTTCGGGATGGAGATGCAGGCCGATCTTGAGCTCGACGCCGCGACCTGCGCCTACACGCTCTCGAACTGGAGCATGAACCACGGCGAGATGCCGAGCGGCGGCCAGGTCGTCGACGGCGTCGCCACGCTCGAGGGCGGCGGGCTCAGCGGCTGCACGGGTGAGGCCGCCGGCGGGCACGTCGAAGGCCTGTGCGCCGACGGCTGCTCGTGGGTGATCGATGTCGGCTGAGCGGGCGGCCTGGCGCCTCGGGCCGGCCCTGCTCGCCGCGGCCTGCGCGGGCGGGGCCGACAAGGCGGGCGGCGACAATGCTGCTGGCGCGCGCAGCTTCGTCGAGGCGCCGCTGCTCGAAGACCTGGACCCCAGCCCCGGCCGCTTTGCGGGGGCGGTCCGGGCGGCCGCCGCCGTGCTGCCGCTCGACGGCGAGGACGTTGAGCGGCTCGCCTACAATAACAGCGTGCCCGGCCCCCGCATCGAGGTCGCGCTCGGCGACGGGCTGGTGCTGAACTTTGAGAATGACCTGCCTGACGGTGAAGACTGGGCGAGCGGCGTCCACTGGCATGGGATCGAGGGCTTCAACACGGCCGACGGCACGCCGGTGACCGAGGCGCCGGTGCCGCCGGGCGGGTCGCGGGCCTACGCCTTCACGGCGACGCGCCCTGGGGTCTTTTGGTATCACCCGCACATGCGGGGGGCGCAGGCCCTGTTCTCGGGGCTCTATGGGCCGCTGATCGTGGCCGACCCCGACGAGGCCCTGCTGGTCGCTGATGGTGTGCTGCCCGCCGCGCGGCACGTGGTGGTGCTCTCGGACACCCACACCGTGCTCGGCCAGGTGGCCTCGGCCGAGGTCGACAATCCGATGGAGATCATGAACGGAACGGAAGGGTCGCAGCTGCTGGTCAACGGTGCGGTGCTCCCGACCCTCGAGGTGCCGCTCGACGGCGGGGTGCGGTTGCAGCTGATCAACGCGTCCATCACGCGATTTTGGCGCCTCGCCGTGCCCGGCCGCAGCCTGGTCCGCGTCGGGGGCGAGGGCGGGCTGCTCGACCGCGCGCGGGTCGAGGGCGGCACGGTCACCGGCCAGCGCATCGGGCCGGGCGGCGAGGATCTGGGCGCCGTCGAGGTGCCCCTTCGTTTTGACGTGGGCGAGGTGCTGCTCGCACCCGGTGAGCGCGCCGATGTCGTGCTGCTGACCCACGGGGCGCCGGGGGACGAGCTCGCGCTGGAGTGGCGCGACAGCGCGCGTGGGCGCCACGACATGTGGATGGAGGGCGACGAGATGGTGATGGGCGACGCGGCCGACGACGGCACCCGCCCGGCCGTGCAGGTCGCGAAGCTGCGCCTCGTCGACACCGGTGCCCAAAGCTTCGAGATTGATGATGGGGCGCCACTTCTCGATGCGCTCGGCCGCAGCGTGTCTGTGGCCCCCGCGGCCGCGGGCCCCCACTGGACGGGCGTCGACGCGGTCAGCCTCGATGAGGAGATGGACCACGTGCAGCTCCCCGACGGCTCGTGGGAGATGACCACTTGGTTCGGCATCGACGGGGAGAGCTGGCACCCGCACCGGATGGGCGACGAGGAGCCGGCCTTGGCCCCGAGCGCGCGCCGGGCCCGCCTCGGCGAGACCATTGAGCTGGAGGTGCGGAACAACTCGATGATGTCGCACCCTTACCACCTGCACGGCTTCAGCTTTCAGGTCATCGACTGGACGCTCGGGCCCGAGGGCGAGGCGCACGAGGGCGGCGAGACGGCGGAGGACGAGTTGATCCGGGTCACCGCCGACCACGCAGAGTGGCAGGACACGGTCTTGCTGCCACCCTGGTCGTCGGTGCGCCTGCGTGTGCCTCTGTTCGACCCAGGGGGTGGCGGGCAGGCGGCGGGGCGGTGGATGCAGCACTGCCACATCCTGCAGCACGGCGAGAACGGCATGATGTCGGAGCTGGTGGTCGAGCCCTGAGGTCTGCGCAGCGGGGAGGGACCCCTGGGCAAGGCTGATCGGATCCCTCCTGCCGTCCCCCGGGTGCACCCATGGTGCGCTCAGTGGCGATGGCGGTGGTGAGCGTCGGACGCGTGCGGGTGGGTGTGCACGAGCGGGGCGTGGCGATGGCGGTGGGCGTGGGGCTCGCCTGCAGGGTCGTCGGGCCCGTGTTCATGTTGGTGGTGTGCGTCGTGCTCGTGGAGGTGTTCGTGCTCCATCTCTTCGTGGGAATGCTCGTGGTTGTGGTCTTCGCGCAGCAACAGCCACACCCCGGCGGCCATCAGCGCCATGGCAGCCAGATCACCCGTGGTCAACGGCGCCCCAAGCAATGCCCAGGCCCCGAGCGCGCCGATGAACGGTGCGGTGGCAAAGTAGGCCGCTTCGCGCGCCGCCCCCACCCATCGCAAGGCATAGGCATCGAGCACGACGCTGAGCCCGTAGCTCAGGCTGCCGAGCCCCAGGGCCGCGGCGAGCAGGCCCGCGGCCGGCATCGGCCCGCCGTCGATGATGGCGCCCGCGGCGGTGTTGGCTACGCCGGCGCCGAGGGCCTTGACGCGGACGATCGCGAAAGGATCTCGCAAAACGAGCCGCTGAGTTAGGTTGTTGTCGAGCGCCCAGCAGGCGCAGGCCGCGGCGACCAAAAGTGCCCCGAGCGGCTCGCCATCGAGCGCTTCGCCGTTGAGCAGCGGCCCGAGCCTCAGGGAGGCTGCGCCGGCGAGGATGAGGCCGCTGGCTGCCAGGGCGCGGCGTCCGAGGTGCTCCCCGAACACTGCGAGCGCCAACAGCATTGTAAATGGAGCTTCGAGGTTGAGCAGCAGCGCGCCGCTTAGGCCGCTGAGGCGGGACAGGCCGAGCAGCATCAGCACCGGGCCCGCCACGCCGCCAGCAAGGACGACGACGGAAAGGACCGGCACGTCGCGCCAGCGAAGTCCAGCCTCGTTGGTTCTGGGGCCGACGACTCGCCAGCCCCATAGCGCCGCCGCAGCGCCAAGGTAGAGCAGCCCGGCGAGTAAAACGGGCGACAAGTGGCCGAGCAGCGCTTTGGCGGCGGGCGCAGACAGCCCGAAGAGCGCCGCAGCGGCGAGTCCCGCTGCTGCGCCCCGCGCGCCCGGGCTCAGGGCTCGCCTCCCGACGGGTCGAGGCTCTCCCAGGCCTCAGCCTGGGCGAGGTCGAGGGTGGCCCGGGCTTGCGCCGCGCGCAGCCCGGCGGCCTGCGCCCAGGCCGCGAGCACCCGCTGGCGAAGGGGGGCGGCCTCGGTGGGGCTGAGCTCACCTGCCGCCACCGCGGCGTCGAGGGCGAGCAGGGCGCCCCGGGCCTCAGCCGAGGGCATGGGCTGCGCGTGGGTGCGTGTGATGGCGTCACGCAGCTGGTCGCTGATCTCGGCGAGGGCCGCCTCTCCATCGGTGATGGCCTTCGCTGCTGCCGAGGCCCCGCGGGCGGCCGCGCCTGCCTCGCCCACCGCGGCCCTTCGTCGCTGCGCGAGGCCCAGCTCGAGCTCGAGAGAGGGCCCGAAGCTCCACCCCATCGGCGCCGCCCAGGCGGCGGGCTGCCCGGTCTGCGCGCCCAGATCCTGCGCTTGGACCCACAGGCCGACGGCGAGCGGCGGGCGGGCGCTGGCCTGCTGGAGGCGCAGGTCTGCGGCCGCAGCCCCGGCCTCTGCCGTGGCGAGGGTGCCCCGCAGGCCCGCGCGCGCGGCAGATGGGGGCGGCGCGGTGGCCATCGGGTCTTCGGGAAGAGACAGCCCGGGGCTGATCCCGCAGCAGGCGGCGAGCGCCCGCCGCGCCGCTGCCCGCCGGCTCGCGGCCTCGAGGCGCGCCGCTTCGGCCGCGGCCTGCTCCAGGCGGGCGAGCTGTACGGCGAGGCCAGCGCCGTCCCCCGCGGCGAGGCGGGCCTCGGCCCCCTCCCGCGCGGCCTGGGCGAGGGCCGTCGCTTCGGTCCACAGCTTGAGCTGCTGCTCGGCGGCGATGCCTTCGATGAGCGCCGCCCTCGCCGCCGCCGCTGCGTCGAGGCGGGCCAGGGTGAGCCGCTGGGCCGCCGCCGCCCGGCGCGCCTCGGCCGCGGCCCGCGCCGCCGCGCCCGCGCCCCCGCGCGCCAGGGGCTGAGACAGGGCCAGCTCGTGCTGGGCGACGCCAAAGCCGAGGCGGGCGTCGACCACGGGGTTGTGCTGCAGGCCCGCCGCGTCGGCCGCTGCGCCGGTGGCCGCCTGCAGCGCCGCCTCGGCAGCGTGCACGGCCGGGTCGCGGTGGATCGCCTGGGTGATCGCCGCATTCACCAGCGCGCCGTGGGCCGTGGGGACTGTCGGGATCGGTTCGGCCGGGGTCTGTTCGGCCGAGGGCGCAGCGGGCGCGGCGGCGGCCTCCCGCGCCCCGAGCTGCAGGCCGAGGATAACCAAGCTGCGAAGGGTCCAGCTCATCCCCGACCCCCTTCCCCGTGCCGCAGGAACAGCACCGGGACCACGAACATGTTGAGGGTCGTCGAGCTGAGCAGTCCGCCGAGCATCACGACCCCCATTGGCGCCTGCAGCTCGTTGCCGGGCGCGTCGGCCGCGAGCACCAGGGGGACCAGCGCGAGACCGGCGCTCAGCGCCGTCATCAGCACGGGCAGCAGGCGCTCGGCCGAGCCCCGCCGCACCGCCGCCGCGAGATCGAGGCCCTCGACTCGCATCAGGTGGTCATAGTGGCTGACCATCAAGATCCCGTTGCGGGTGGCGACGCCGAAGAGCGTCACGAAGCCGACCAGGGCCGGGGTGCTCAGCGGCGCTCCGGTGAGGGCCAGCGCCGCCACGCCGCCGATGAGCGAGAGCGGAAGGTTGACCAACATCACCAGGGCGTTGCGGGTCGAGCCGAAGGCCGTGCGCAGCAGCAAGCCCACGGCCAGCAGCACGCCGGCGCCGACGAGGCTGATCGTGCGGGCCGCGGCGGCGGCGGACTCGAACTGGCCGCCATAGCTGAGGCGCACGCCCTCGGGCCGGACCACCTCGGCCTCGACCCGGGCCTGCAGCTCTTCGACCACCGCCGACAACGAGCGACCTGCGACGTTGGCCTGCACCACGACCTTTCGGACGCCGCCCTCGCGGGCGATGGTGTTGGGGCTGGCGCTGCGCTGCAGGCTGGCCAGGGCGCCGAGCGGGGCCGGCACGCCGAGCGGGGTGTCGATGGGCAGGCTGGCGAGCGCGGATCGATCACCGTCGAGGCCAGGACCGAGGGGATCGTGCAGCTTGACCACCACCTCGATCGGCCGTTGCCCGTCGAGGTGAAACCCGACCCGGTGCCCGAGCAGGGCGCGCTCAACCGCTTCGCCGAGGGCAGCCGGGCCCAAGCCCCAGGCGGCGAGGGCCTCGCGGTCGGGCCGCAGGTCAACCGTGGGGATCTCGACCTGCTGCTCGACGCTCACGTCGACCGCGCCGGGCACCGTCTCGGCCACGGCCTTGACCTGCTCGGCCACGCCGCGCAGCTGGTCGAGGTCGTCGCCGAAGACTTTGACCGCGATGGCCGCCCGCGTGCCGCTGAGCAGGTGGTCGATGCGGTGGGAGAGAGGCTGCCCGACGGTGATCGCCGCGCCGGAGACCCCGCCCAGCGCCTCTCGGACCCCGGCGATGGTCGCCGCGGCCTCGCCGTCGTGGGCCGCCGGGTCGAGCACCAACTCGAGCTCGGACGCGTTGACGTCTTGGGCGTGCTCGTCGAGCTCGGCCCGGCCGGTGCGGCGGGTGGTGGCCCGCACCCCCTCGGTGTGGAGCAGCGCGGTCTCGACCCGCTGCCCGAGGGCATCCGAGGCCCGCAACGCGGTGCCCGGCGCGGTCACCACGTTGATGGTCAGCGCGCCCTCGTTGAAGGGCGGCAAGAAGCTGCGGCCGAGGAAGGGCAGGCTGAGGCCGGCGGCCAGCGCGGCGCCCAGGCTGAGGCCGAGCACGCGCTGAGGCCGCTGGAGGGCAGCTTCGAGCAGCGGGGCGTAGCGGTCCGACGCCCACCGGGCTGCCCGACCCTCGGCCGCCGCGCCCGCGCCCACCCGGCCGGGCAGCAGCGCCGCGCAGAGGGCAGGGGTGAGGGTCATTGCCACGAGCAGCGAGGCCACGATGGCCACGACGTAGGCGAGGCCCAGCGGCGCGAGCATCCGCCCCTCGACCCCGTCGAGGAAGAACAGGGGGAGGAAGACCAGCACGATGATCAGCGTGGCGAAGATGATCGAGCCGCGGATCTCGACCGAGGCGGAGAAGATCACCCGCAGCGGCCCCCTCTGTTCCTCAGGCGGCAGGGCTGCGTCTTCGCGCATGCGGCGAATGACGTTCTCGACGTCAATGATCGCGTCGTCGACCACCGAGCCGATGGCGATGGTGAGCCCGCCGAGCGTCATCGTGTCGAGGCCCAGCCCGAGGCCGGCGAGCGCGAGCACCGCCGCGACCAGAGAGGTGGGGATGGCGGCGAGCGAGATCAGCGCCGCCCGACCGTTGGCGAGGAAGAGCGCCAAGATGAGGCAGACGAGCAGGGCCCCGTCGCGCAGCGCCGCCCCGACGTTGCCGATCGCCGCGGCGATAAAGTCAGCCTGGCGGAAGGTGGCGGTGGAGAACGACACCCCAGTGGGGAGCTGCTTGCCGAGATCGGCCACCACCGCGTCAATCTGCGCGGTCAGGGCGAGGGTGTTCGCCTCAGGCTGCTTCTGCACCGAGAGCACCACCGCGGGCTCGCCCATCGCGCCGCCTGCGCCGCGGGCGGGGCGCGCCCCCTCGACCATGGCCCCCAGCGCCGCCACGGGCACCGGGGGGCCCGAGGCGCGGGGTACTCCGACGCGGATCCAGTCGGCGGGGCTGCGGGCCCGCCCGCGCGCGCGCACCAGCCACTCTTGGTCGCGGTCAGCCAAGAAGCCGCCCGAGGCCTCGCCGCTCGCGCCCTTCAACGCTGCGCCGACCGCGTCGACGCTGAGGCCGAAGCCGGCGAGCGCGGCGGGCTCGAGCTGCACCTGGAGCTGGCGCTGGGCCCCGCCGATCGGCACGACCTGCGAGACCCCGGGCACCCCGAGCAGCTGCTTGCGGAGCACGTGGTCGGCGAAGCCCCGCGCGCGGGCCGGGCCGCTGGCATCGGCGGCGTCCCAACGCAACGCAAGGAACATGATCTCGCCCATGACGGAGGATGTGGGCGTGATCTGCGGCGGCGCGAGGTCGGGCGGCAGGCTTGGCCCCACCACGCTGAGGCGCTCGGCCACCACCTGGCGGGCCCGCGGCAGGTCGGCCCCCCAGTCGAACTCGGCGTAGACCACGCTGAGGCCGACGCCCGAGGCCGAGCGCAGCCGCCGCACGCCCGCCGCGCCGTTGAGCGCCGCTTCGAGCGGTGCGGTCACCAGCAGCTCGACCTCTTCGGGGGCGAGGCCGTGCGCTTCGGTCACCACGGTCACCGTCGGCGCGGTCAGGTCGGGGAAAACATCGACAGGGAGGCTCGCCCCGACGCGCAGCCCGAGCAGTACCCCGAGCGCTGAGAGCGCGATGACCAGGCCGCGGTGCTGGATGGAGCCGGAGACGAGGCGGTTGAGGGCGCCCTCGGCGTGGGGAGCGGTGGGCATCAGTGGCCGTGCCCATGCGCGGGGATGCCACCCGCCGCGGTGGAGAGCATCAGCTCGTAGGCGCCCAGGCTGACCACCCGCTCGCCAGCAGAGACCCCCTCGATGACCGCGACCAGCGCGCCGTCGCGCGGGCCGAGGCGCACCCGGCGGCGCGCGTAGAGCTCGCCGTCGATCTGGACGAAGACGACGTCAGCGCCGCGGTCGTCGACGACGGCGCTGTGCGGGATGGCCACCACGGGCGCGCCCGCCGCGCCATAGACCTGCACGCCCACGGGGGTGCCGGGCAGCAGGTCGCCCGGGTTGGGCGCACTATAGAGCACCGGAACCGTTCGGCGCACCGGGTCGGCCGCGACCCCCACCGCCAGCACCGCCCCGCCCGCCTCGGCGTCGATGTGCAGGTGCGCCTCGCGGCCGGGGATCTCGACCATTGCCCCGCTGGTGCCGCGCGCCCGCGGTAGGTCTGCAGCGAAGACCTCGGCTTGAACCCATATGGTCGCGGGGTCGATCACGGTGGCGATGGGCGCGCCTGTGGTGAGGACCTGGCCGGGCTCGGCCTGCACGAACGCGATCACCCCATCAATCGGGGCGCGGAGCTCGGCCCCGCCGCCCGCGCCGCCCGACCAAGCGCGCTGTCGCCCCTCGGCCGCCGCCCGCTGCCCGGCGGCCGCCTGGAGCGCCGCGCGGGCCTGCTCAAGCTCGCGGGCCGAGACCACCGCCGGGTGCAGGGCCTCTGCGCGCCGGAGCGCGGCTTGGGCCAAGGCTTCTTGGGCGCGAGCCGCCTCGGCCGCCGCCCGGGCTTCGCCGCCGTCGCCGCCGGCCAGCGGGCTGACCTGGCCGAGCAGGGCGCCCGCAGACACCCGCGCGCCGAGGCGCAGGGCGGGGCCCATGGTGAAGCGCCCCGCCGTGGGGCTGTCGACGTGGGCCTGGGCCTCAGGCGGCGCGAGCAGGGTGCCGGTGGCGCGCACCACCTCACGCAGGGGGGCTTCGACGGCGACGGTCGTGGCGAAGGGGAGCTGCCACTGGGTCTCTTTCAGGAAGGGAACCGCGCCCGGCGCGTCGGCCTCGGGGGCGGCGGCGGCCCGCGCCGCGGCGAGGTCAGCGTGCACGGTCACCGCGCCGAGATCGACCTCACCGGCGGCGTCGCCGCTGAGCTGCAGCAACAGGCGGGCGGGCCCCGCGGCGGTCGGGCGCAGGGCGGGGGCGAAGATGCCGGGCCGCATCGGCGCGGTGGCCTGGGCGCTGGTCTCGGCCCCGCCATCCATGCGCAAAATGACGCGCAGCGAGCCCTCTCGCACCGCCTGGAAGCCGCTCGGATCGCGCACATCGGTGAGGTGGGCGAGCAGGGGAGAGGACTGCCCGACGACCAGCGCCGGCAGCTCGACGAAGGCCTCGAGGGCTGGGGTGGTGACGGTCAAGCGCAGGGCGGGGCGCTCATCGTCGGCCGCGCCGTGGTCATGGTCGCCGTGCCCATGATCGCCGTGCGCGTCGCCGCCCTGGTCATGGTCATGGTCGGCGCAGCCCCCGAGCGCGAGGCCGAGCGGCAGCCAGGGGAGGCCCGGTCGAAGCGGGCGGGGGCGCGGCGGCGGGGAGGCGCGGGGGGGCATGGGCAGCTCCTGCGCCGGTCTACTATCATCGGTAGTAGCTCACCAGCCCCCGGGCGCCCCCAGGCTGAAAATTGTCTCTGCGGCGTGGTGCAGCTCGTGGTGCGCGCCGCCGAGCGCCGCGAGCAGGGTGAGCGCCAGCCCGGCCAGGGCGACCGGCCCCCAGCGGGGGCGCGCCGCCGGCGCCGGCCCGAGCAGCCGAAGCACCCGCGCCTCGACCCCGCCGCTGGCCGCCCCCAGGCCGAGCGCGGGTGGCCGGCCCGCGGCCGCGACCTGGACCAGCGCCGCGGCCACGGTCAGGCGGTCGGTGGCCCGGGCCGCGGCCTCGTCGGCCAGCTCTTCGGCGGCGGCGGCCCACAGCCGGCGCCAGGGGGCGAGCGGCGGAAACAGCGCGGCGGCCAGCTCGAGGGCCGCGGCCACCCGCGTGTCATGGGCGCGCCGGTGCGCCGCTTCGTGGGCGCGGACCGCGGTGGCGGCGGCCGGCGCTAGACCCGCGAGCAGCGTGCCCGAGATGAGGGTGGTCGGCCGCAGCAGGCCGACGGTGTGGCAGAGGGGTGCATCTGTTGGCACAACGCGCAGACCACCGCTCTCGACGCCGAGCGCAGCCAGCCCCCGCCCGAGCCGCTCGAGCCGCAGCTGGTCGCGGAGGGCCGCCATGGCCGCGGGCAGGCGGGCGGCGAGCAGCGCGAGGCCAAAGCCGCCGATCCACCCGGGGCCCGCGGGGCCGTGCCGCAGGCAGAGGTGCGCGTGCCCGTCGTGCACGTCGCAGTGGTCGACACCCAGGCCCAACGCGCCGAGGCCCGGCGCGATCAGCGCCCCCACCACCACGGTGATCCCGACGAGCAGCACCCCGCCGTTCACCCAAACCGCGAGGTCAGCCCGCGGACCCGGCCCGGCCTTGCGGATCGGCCCGAGGGCCGGTGCGGCCGCCCCGGCGAGCAGCCAGCAGAGGCCGATCCCGAGGCCCAGCGCCCCGCCCAGGGCGCCGAGGGCGCTCATGGGGTGCCCCCGGTGGCGCCCCGGCGGGCGGCGATGAGCGCGGCCAGCTGGTCGAGTGTGGCCTCGTCGGGGCTCTGCTCGACCAAGGCGAGCAGTCCGGTGGGCCCGTGCGCGAGCAAGGCGGCGGCCAGCGCGTCGGCCTCGGTGCGGGCCCGGCCCTCGGCGGCGGCGGAGTAGACCCAGGCGCCGTTGACCTTGGCGCGCTCGACCAAGCCCTTGCGGTGCAAGCGGTCGAGTGTGGTAAGGATGGTGGTGTATGCGCGATCTGCGACGCCCTGCAGGCGACCGCAGACCTCGCGTACGGTGGCGGGGGGCTGGCCCCAGACCGCCGCCATCACCTGCTGCTCCAACGAACCGAGCGTGGTCATGGGCCCTCCGCGCGGCGGCATATCCGGTGGAAGGGGAGGGGGCGCGCCAGGCCGACCGGAGGGCGGCGCAGCCGGCCAGCGCCGACCCCGGGGGGCGGCGCTGGCGGAGCGGGCCCGGCGCGGACCGTGGCCGCGCCGGGGCAGGCCCGCGACCCCGGAGGGGGGCCGCCCGGAGCGCAGCGCAGGGGGCGCCCGGCTGGGCGTCGACGAGGGCAGCGCGGGTGTGGAGAACAGTGATGGTATCGGCGTTTACGTCGGCTGATGGCGCTTCACTCTCGATGCCCCCGCGGCGCGGCCAGCCCTCGCTCATCACCACCGGCGTCGGCCCCTCGTTGAGCGCTGGTTCGCCCTCGTCGACCAGCGTTGCGGCGAGGACTGCGAGGGCGTTTCTCAACGGTGAGGAAGGCTCGCACCCTACCGGACCAGGGGCGTGGGGCCGGCCTTGGAGGGCACAGCGCCCCCGGCACCCGGTGACACAAAGCGACGATTCGGGTTGCGCTCGAAAGTTGCGAATGAACCTGCGCCTCTCGTCGGGACATGCAGGGAGCTGGTCTTCAGGTCTGTGTCGCGGGGCCGTTGCGGTTCGGGCACCCCCAGCCTGGAGTCAGCATGAACCGCCACTTTGGCGCCCCATCGGACGCGGGCCACCGCGACCCTTCGCCGCGTACCGCCACCTGCAGCCAGCCCCCCGACCCGAGGCGTGTCGCCGCCTTCGCCGAGCTGGTCCAGCGGGCCGCCGTCTGCTTCGAGATGAATTGCCGTGGGCAGATCATCTGGGTGAACGACCACTTCTGCCGGATCTTGGGCTATCAGCCCGAAGAGGTCATTGGCCAGCACCACCAGGTCCTGGTCGATCCGACCTGGGCGGCCAGCGCGGCCTATGGCGAGTTTTGGGAGGACCTCCGGCGGGGAGGACTGCACATCGTTGAGTCGCGGAGGTTGGCACGGGGCGGCCGCGAGGTTTGGCTGCGCTCGGTCTACTGCGGCATGGCCGGTCGAAACGGTGAGGTCGAGCGGGTCCTTGTCGCGGCCACCGACATCACCAATCGGCGCGGGCTCCTCAAGCCGGTGGTCGGGAGCGCCTCAGGGCAGCCGGTGGGCGTCGGGGTGGCCATGGGCGCCGCCTCAGCCTTTGGCGCGCCGAACCCCGCCGCGCTACCCTCGGCTTGCGGGGGCCGGAAGTTGTCTGGCGGTACGAACGAGGCATCCCCGGTCGTCGTCGATTCGGTTTCCCCAATGGTAGACCTTCGCAGCGGCTGGGCCGATGGGTTTCGCGCCGTAGAGGACGCCGCGGCCAGGGTGTCTGTGGAAGCCGCCCGGGGTGCGGCGCACCTCGCTCGGGCCCGCGCGGGTTCGCCGCTCACCGTGGTGCATGCACAGACCGCCACCGCCAGCGCGGGGGCCGTCGGGGACGCGCTCGCGCGCTTGGCGAACAGCCTCGCCGCGGTCGATGAACTTGGCCGCTGCGTCAACGACATCGCGTTTCAGACCAAGCTCCTCGCGCTCAACGCCGCGGTGGAGGCGACCCGGGCCGGCCCCCACGGCCACGGCTTCGCGATCGTCGCCGGTGAGGTGTGCCGCCTCGCGAACCAGGTCACAGAGGCGGCGATCATGACCCGCACCCATTTGTGCAGCGCGCGGGTCGAGCTGAGCTCGGGCCGGGCGGCGGTGGAGCGGTGCGCGCAGGCCTGCACCGAGGTCCGCAGCGGCGCGCAGCTCGTGGACGACGCGTTGTTGGCCCTTCGGGACCACGGCGACCGGCAGGGCCAGGACCTCGCCCGGCTCGTGGAGGCGGCGGAGCTGCTGCGTGACGCGCCTGGCGGGCCAGCGATTATCCGGCGTGGGACGACAGATTTGGCGCCCAGTGCGGCGCGTACGCCCGCGCACTTTACCCAGCTCCGCGCGGCTGTCGGCTGCGCGCCGCGCTCTGCGGCGGGCCGGCCCTGCGTGGCGCGCTGCGGCGGACAGCCCGCGCCCGCGGCGGGCCAGCTCGCTCGGTAGGCGGCCGCTGTTCGGGGTGTGGCTGCCGCGCGTCACTCTCGCGCCTTGATGCCGACGACGAGCGAGCTTGGCTGCGGCCGCCACGCCTGTGGCTGAGCATCGGGTGCCCTCTCCCAAAAAGGCGCTCGATGGTCAACAAGCGTGCAGGTATCTCATTGACCGACGAGTGTTGATCCTCTGCTCGCGGCGGCGCCCTGTTCGTTCACTTTTGTGTTGCTTGTCGCGGGCATCCGTTCGGCGAGGTCGGCGTCGATCCGCATCAGTCGTTACGGAGCGGGTGGGACCCACTCCAATACTTCCCCTTCAACCAAGGTGACCGGCTGCGCGACATTCTCGCCGCAGGCCACAAAGTAGTCGCCTGGCGGGAACCAGCTCGGGCAGGCCTGCAACACGATCTGAGAGGAGTGCGCATAGGGCGAGGGGTCACCCGTGACGGCGCCGGCGTCGAGCAGCATGCACCCGCTGCCGACCACGTCTTCGACCGCCGGGCCCGGTTTCTGTCGGGCATAGATCCCCGCCAGCTCCGACCATGGGCCGGGCGTCGTACAGGCTCCTCCCCGGTCGAGCACCACCTCCGCCCAAGTCACAGCCTCTGGGCAAACCACACGGCCGCGAACGGGGCCCTCGCCCTCTGGAAGCGGGATGAGCTCGG
Source organism: Deltaproteobacteria bacterium (assembly GCA_016792625.1). Taxonomy (GTDB): domain Bacteria; phylum Myxococcota_A; class UBA796; order UBA796; family UBA2385; genus JAEUKK01. Next base: position 29,942 of record JAEUKK010000136.1, read on the forward strand.
TCGACATGCGAACGGGGTGCGCCGTCTCTCTCAATTCGAGCACACAGTCACCGCTCGGCCAGTCTCCACGCAAACATGCGCGTGAACGGTTGGCGCTCATGTCAACGTTGAGCCTATCGGCCCCATCGGGCGCGCTGAACTCAGCGATTCGCCCATCAATGTTGATCACGACTCCGAAGTCGCGCCCCCGTTCACAACGCCACGTGCCCGGCGCGTCCCAGATACACTCCCCGTGTACATAACCTCCGCCAACGACGTCTTCGCTCGGGTCGGTCGGTGGCCCTGAATTGAATGATGCGAAGAGCTGAGTGTGACCAGGACAAGGTCTATGGTCGGCCTCACAAACGACGTAGAGCTCTTCGCGTCGCTGCATGCTCACCAGCCCGCGGTCGTCGAGGATCACCGGAGGATACACCGATGTGGACTGGTAATCAGGATGGTGGGCCTCGAGGACAAACGTCATGAACCTTCGCCTTGGCTGCTTAATGACTGAAACCTCACCAACTTCATTGGAGACCAGTACCGTCCAACCATCGACGTCCTCCATGGTCACCCCCTGAATTGGCGCCCCGGTCTCGCTGTCGACAAAGCGGACAGTCACACGTTCAACCGGCTCCATCCGAAGCCGTAGGGTCCGGAGCGGTGCCCCATCGGGGTCGGGTATCTCGCGAACCTGGCGACACGTTGGTGTCTCAAGCTCTACGACCGCTTCGGCGCAAGGAAACCGATCGACGCGAATGGTCTTGTCGTTGGACCACGCTACTTTGGGCCCCGCCTCAAACAACGCATCATCGGGAAGAGGGGCGGGCGGCAGAAACCGGAGTGTTCCGTGCTCGCCGCACGCGTTGTCAGCCTCAACCACCAAGTCAACGGCACACTCGTCGTCACATGGGAGGGCGACGGTGACGCTTGGCTTCATCCCACCACCCTCCAGCCAAACCTCTGCTGTCATTCTCCCTTGTCGTGCCACCCATGGCCCGGCCGTTAGGTTATTGAAGTTGCAGCGGCCCTGGGTGTCGGGCACACAGGCCGCGGCGCGGGTCGAGAGCGCGCCGCCGTACCAGCCGCCTGCCCCAACACGCTCGAAGAGCTCGACCGGTGTGTCGCCCGCACGGCAGGCTGTGACGACGAGCTGAATTCTCGGCGGCTGTAGCGGGTCGGCAATTTGGAGTGCCGGATGCGGGACCACGCTCGATGGAGTATGGCGTGCGGGCTGCGGCCCCTTGTGCGCCCCTGGGCGAGATCTGAACAACCCGCCCAAAATGGCGATGAACAGAAGCAACAACGTCAAAGCGACTCGGCGCCTGGGTGAACGATCTCCGGTCATCGTCATGATCGTGCTCTGCTCCCTCTCGCCGGTTGACAGTGAGCCAAGAGCTAACACACCGGGCAAGCCCAAGCGAGAGCTCAGCAATGCCGGCCTCCGATGACCGTGTCGAAGAGGACGGCAGCCAGCGAAAGCCCGCCGGCAGAGCACCCCTGCTGGATGGTCAGAACGACGTTCTGGGGGGTGTTCGGGGGTCGGTGTACCTGCGAGGTTCCGTGGTGGTTACTGTTTCGAGGTACACCTTCCTCGATGTGGGTGGCGATAAACAGCTGTGCGCCGTTCCGGTCTATTTCCGCCTTCCGTTCCCAAATCTCATCCCCTGACGCCATCGATCCTCCACATCGGTTTTGATGTGGGCTCGGCCACGTACCCGACCCCTGGTCGCTGTCGGCCGCCTGGGCTGATATGACCTCGCCGGTTCGGCAATGCGTGTATAGCAGCCTCTGGACGGCCCGCCCGTCCGCGGACCCTGCCGGTGTGCGGTGAGTGGGAGCCCACCTCAGCGCCTGGCGGTGGCCCGGACTCACCTTGGCCAGCGTAGGTGATAGACCTGCACGGTCGGGTCGAACGAGGAGACCCCCTGCTCAACTCGCACCCGGTCGTCGCCCAATGTATCGCCGTCTGCGAAGATTGGCCCTTTTTCGATCAGGAGGTGGGCCACAGCGGCGACGGTGGTGGTCACAGATAGAGGATCCACCCGCACATCGCGGGCTTCAAGTTCCCGAAGGCCGAAGGGCGAGAGGCCGTCGGTTGACACCGTGACGCCCTTGCGTTTGTGTTTGGATACGCGAAGCACCACCCAGAGCAGCACGGGTGGCGCCGTACGGCTCATCGTCTCCGTCTCCTTTTTGAATTCGGCCCGCGAGTGTAGCGCGCCCCCGGCCGAGCCGGCGACCACGTTCTCATCCATCAAGGCCGCCAGCGCGTGGCTAACGACCAACCGAACGCCGACTCGATCTTGGATCGGCGTGACGAAGACGACGATGGCATGGGCTTTGTGGTTGGCAGTGCTCGGGCAGGCCTCTGGCCAATACCATGCAGTGGCGCAGAGGTAGCCAAAGTCGGACTGCCCCAGTGGCTGATTCGACATCTCTACCAAGATGCGGCCCACGCTCGTCTCGAGGTTGATGCTATCGGGCGTGGCGGTGATGGCTCCCAGCGTGACGGCTGCGCCCAGACGCGACTGCAGGTCTGCGCGAAAGGCATCGGGATCCCTCAGGCGGGGCTCGGCGAGGAGCGCCACGCCAACCGGCAGGTCTTCGATCGGGGCCTTCCCCCGGGCCAACCCGCCGCCGACGAGCGCCACGAGCACAGCAGCGAGGCAAACCATACGGGCGGCGACGCTGCCCCCTCGGCCCCGCCCGTCGCCGGCGAAAAGCGAGACAAGCCGGGGAGGGAAGAACGTGAGCATCGGACCTCCAGCGCGGGGCTACGCGGCCCCTCAGGTGCGCGCTCAGTCTACCACAGGAGGACGAGGACGCAGAGGGGAGTGGGCCCGATGGTTGGGGTGGGTTGGAGCGTGGCTTGTTGCGTTGTGTGTATGGAGCGGGGCGCGCACGGCGTGAGGCGCGGGTACCACGGCAAAGATGCTAACATTGACCCATCCAGAGTCCGTCGGTATTCGCTGATATCGTCGCTTCGCCCTGGCTGCTGGGAAGCGGAACCCAGCCCTACTCTGAGCCCGCTGAAATGGCTGGCGGCGCAGGTAGCCCCGGATGGCAACGCGGAGGTCCTCAACGAAGCTCTGCCAAACTCGCCAGGTCCCCATCGCGAACAGGGAGGCCGTAGGGGGAAAAAGCCCGCCACTGGCGGGTCATTCGGTCGGCGAGCGCGTAAGCCCCCCAAAACAGGGGGGGCCGCCCGGACCAACAACGCGTGACCTTACCACCCGGAGGTCACCATGCCCGCGCCCCGCCGCCGCAT
>JAEUKK010000140.1 GCA_016792625.1 Deltaproteobacteria bacterium
GCTGATGGGGGCCGGCCGCTCTGTCGCGAATGACGGCGACGATCCCGATGCTGGCGCGCCCAGCGGCGGCGGGCCCCGCAACGACGCCCCGGGGGCCGCCCAGACCGATCTCCCCGGCGGCGAGGTTGACGCCCAGGCCGCCGCGCGGGCCGAGGCCGGCGCGCGCCTCGACACCCCGGAGACCCCTGAGGCCGGTGACCGGCCGACCGAGACCGGCGCGCAGGGCAAGGGGGTCGAGTCGGGCGACGACGGGCCCCAAGTCCAAGATCTCGACGAGCGCGTCACCTGGGAGGCCCCCGGCGCCCGACCCGGCGCGGGCGGCGCCAATGACGCGTCGGGCACCCAAAATGGCCGCGAGCAGGCCGATGCCACCGCCACGACCCCCGAAGAGCAGCTCTTGTGGAGCCAACGTTTGGCCGGCGACGGCGGGGTCCAAGCCGCGACCGCCCGCGGCGCCGCCGCCCGCGGCCAAGCGGGGGACACGACCACCAGCGCGGGTGACGCGACGCAGACCGAGGCGTCTGCCGCACGCGCCCGGGTGCCCGCCCCGCGCCTCGCGTGGATCAGCGCGGCCCTCCAGCCTGATCCCGCGGCCCCATCCGCACCGCCCGCGCCCACCCAAAGCGAAGAGGATCCCCCATGAGCACCGGCCCCGTTGACGCCGCGGCCCGCATCCGCGCCGCCCAGGAGCGCCTGGCCGCCCTCGAGTCCGCCATGCGGGCGGCCTATATCGGCCAAGACGACGTGCTGCGCGGCGTCCTGCTGGCGCTGCTCTGTCGGGGCAACGTGCTGCTCGAGGGTGCACCTGGCCTTGGAAAGACCGCACTGGTCAAGATCCTGAGCGAGGCTACCCACCTGCGCTTTCAGCGGATCCAGTTCACCCCCGACCTGATGCCCGCCGACATCACGGGGGGCCCGACCCTGCTCCGCGGCGCGAACGGCGAGCCCGAGCTGCGCTTCCGCCCAGGGCCGATCTTTGCGAACATCGTGCTTGCCGACGAGATCAACCGGGGGACGCCCAAAACCCAGGCGGCGCTGCTCGAGGCGATGCAGGAGCAGGCGGTGACCATCGCTGGCGAACGCCACCTCCTCGAGGCGCCCTTCCAGGTCATCGCGACCCAAAACCCCATCGAGATGGAGGGCACCTACCCCCTGCCCGAAGCCCAGCTCGACCGCTTCCTGTTCAAGCTCGATGTGCCCTTCCCGAGCCTCGAGGTCCTCACCCGCATCGGCCTCGAGACCACCGGCGCACGGCCGCCCACGGTCAGCCGGGTGCTGGAGCGGGCCGACCTGTTGGACATGCAGGCCCTCGTCCGCGAGATCGCCGTGGCGACCCCGCTGGCCGAAGAGGCGGCGCGCCTCGTGATGGCCACCCACCCCGGCCCGAAGGCCAAACAGGTGGTGCAGGCCGCCGTGCGCTACGGCGCCGGCCCCCGTGCGCTCCAGGCGCTCTTGCTCGCCGGGCGCGCACATGCGCTGCTCGCCGGGCGCCCCCATGTCGAGAGCGGCGACCTGCGCGCGGTCGCCCGCCCCGTGCTGCGGCACCGGGTCTTCTTGCGCTACGAGGCGGGCCTCGACGGGCTCACCGGAGACAGCGTCGTCGACGCTGTGCTCGGCGTGAACGGTGACTGAGCGCGGCCGATGGGCGCGCCTATGGGGCCGGCTCTGGGGCCGGTCGGGCAAGGTCGCGCCCGGAGGGCGCCCCGCCCAAGGCACCCCAGCGCTGGGCGCACCGCCGCGCCCCGACCTCAACCTGCTGCCCGTCGTGCAGAGCCTGCGGGTGTGTGCGCCCGGCTTCGCCCTTGGGCAGGGCCAAGGCGAGCGCCGCGGCCCGGGGGCGGGCGCCGGGCTCGAGTTCGCAGAGCACCGGCCGTACCAACCGGGCGACGACCTGCGGCACCTCGACCCGCACGCCTACCTGCGGCTCCAGCAGCTGCTGGTGCGCACCTTTCACGCCGACCGCGACCAGGAGCTCGTCATCGCGCTCGATCTGAGCGGGAGCATGGACGCCGGGCAGCCCCGCAAGCTCGACCACGGCGCCAGCGTCGCGCTCGGCCTCGCGGCAGCCGCGCTCAACGGCCGCGACACGCTCGATCTGCGCTTGGTCACCGCCACCCCAACGCGGCCCGTGCTCGGTCGCGACCGCAGCGCGCTCGGGCCCCTGGTGGCCGCGCTCAGCGCGGCGCGGCCCGGGGGCGAGGCGACCGTCGCCAGCGCCTTGGCGGGCCGCCGGCGCCGCGCCGACCGGGCCGTGCTCATCAGCGACGTGCTGCTCGAGGACGCCCCGCTGCTCGACGCATTGCGCGCGCTTCGCGCCGCCGGCGAGCGGCCCTTGCTTGTGCACGTGCTCGCGCCCGAGGACCTCGACCCCGGCCGCGAGGGCCTGCTGCCCGACGGTGAGAACGAGCTCATCGACGCCGAGTCCGGCGAACGGCTGCGCGCCGGCGTCGACCGTCGGCTGCGGGAGGCATGGGCCGCCGAGGCGCGGGCCTGGCTCGACCGGGTGGAGCGAAGCTGCCAGCTGATCGGGGTCCAGCGGGTGTGCACCGGCACGCGCACACCGCTGCCCGCGTTCTTCTCATCGACCCTGCGCCGCGCAGGGTTGCTCCAGTGAGGCGGCGATGACCTGGGCTTGGCTCAGCCTGCTGCTCGCGGCGGCGCCGATCATCGCGCTCTGGCTGCGCAGCCCACCACCGCGGGCGGTGCGCGTCTCCAGCCTCCTGCTCGCGCGCGCGCTCGCCCGTGCGAACGCACGACGGGCGCGCCCCCCCTTGGCTGCGCTGGTCGAGCTTGCCTTGGTGCTCGGTGCGCTCGGCCTCTGCGCGGTCGCGCTGGCCCGGCACGCCGGGGCGGACGCATCCGCCCTGCGCCTGCTCCGGGTCGAAGGCGGGCCCAGCTCCGCGCCCGAGATCGTGGGCGATCTCAGCCTCGTCGACCTGCAGGTCGAGCTGGGCCTCGTTCAGCGGGCGGACGGGCAGGTCGCCGTCGAGGCCGCGCTGCAGCGCCCCGACGAGCTGATGGCCACCGGGGCCACGACGACCGCGAGCAGCCCGGCCGGCGCACCACCCAGCGCATGGGACCCAGTGCAGGCCGCCCTGCACGAGGAGCGCGCGCTCGCCGCCCTCCGCGCGCAGTGTGCCGCGGCGCCCGGAACGCCGTGGGCGGCGGTGGATCCGACCGCAGCGGCGATGCTCCGCGCGGCGAGCTGCCTGCAGGCCTCCGGCGCTGCGCCCCGCGACGCGCCGCCTCTGCGCCTCAGCGCCCGGCGGACCGACGCGCTGGGCGCGCTGGAGCTGGCGGTGAGCGGCTCCACCGAAGACCCACCGACCCTCCGACTCGACGAGGGGCCGACCCTCCCCGTGCCCTTGTCTGCAGCCGGCGCGTCCGCCGTGGGCTGGGCGCAGCTGCGATGGGACCAGGCCGCTCCAGCGGTGATCCACCTCGAGGGCGGCGGGTCCGATGCGGCGGCCCTGCCCGCGCCGCCGCCCCGGAGGGTCCGGGTCGGCCTGTGGACCACGGCCCCCGCCGGCGCGCTCGCCCGCGCCCTGCGCGCCCACCCGGCGGTGGAGCTGGAGCTGCTCGGGCCGGGCGCGCCCGCGCCGGCCGCGGTGGAGCTCGCGCTCCTCGCCGCCGCCCCGCCGGTCCCGCTCCCGCCAAACATCGCCGTGATCGCTGCGCTGGGCGTCGATCCTGCGCCGATCAGCGCCACGTGGGCACCGATGGCTCCGACGACTCCGAGGGTCCAGCCTCGGCTAGGCGCACCGCACGCGCTGACCCGCTTTACGACGGCGGTCGCCGAAGAGGGCGCGCTCATCGATGGTCTCGACGGAGGGACCCTCCGGGCCCTGCGGCTGCCTGCAGGGGCCTCGGCCCTCTGGACGGGCCCCGGCGGGCCGACGCTCGGGGTTTGGGACGAGGCGGGTCAGACCCGGGTGGCGCTGGGCCTTGACCCGGAGCGCGCGGTGCGCGCCGGGCAGCTCCCCGTGCTGCACCTGCTCGCCAACCTCGTCGAGCTCGCTGGCGGGGCCCCGCCGGTCGCGCGTCTGAGTCCGACCCGCGCCGGCTGGTTCAGCCCGCCTTCCGGCGGCGCGGCGTCCCTCCTGCCGCCCAGCTCCGAGGCCGCGCCCGCTCCGCTGCTGTGGGCCGCCGCTGCAGCGCTCACCCTCCAGGCTGCGCTGCGCCGCGCGCTGCGCAGCCGAGGACGTCCATGATCGAGCTGATGTCACCCGGATCGCTCGCCGTGGGGCTCGCGCTGACCCTCGCCGCGACGCTGCTCATGTCCGGCGCACCGGCCCGCGGCGCCCGCGCGCTGAGCCTTGGCATGCTCAGCCTCGCCCTCGGCGGACCGGTGCTCGGCTGGAGCAAGAACACCCTCCACCGCATCATCTTCGTCGACGCGCAGGACGCCCCTGCTCGGGAGGCGGCGGTCGCCCAGCTCGCGGCGCTCCAAGAGGAGGACCGCGGCGAGGGCACGCTGCACGTCATCACCGTGGACGCGCGCCCTGCGGTCTGGACAGGCCACGCGCCCGTGGCGCCCCCGGCCCTCGGCGCGCCGCGCTGGGCCGAAGCGCTCAGCCTGGCGGCCGCGCTGGCGCCCGCCACTGGCGCGCTCGAGCTCGAGCGCTGGGGTCCAGCGGGCGCCGACCCCGATCCGGCGCTGCTGCCCCCCCAGCTGGCCGCGGCGGGCTTACGGAGCCGGGCCCTCACCGGGCCCGTCTCGACCAACGCCGACGCGCTCACCCTCCGCGGTGACCGGACGGCGCTGGCCGGGGGCACCCTAGAGGTCGAGCTCCGCCGAGACGACGCCCAGCCTGCGACCCTTTGGCTTGTCGACGGCGCCGGGCTCGATTGGCCGCTTGGGGACGCGCCCCCTTCCTCGGGGGAGCGCGGGGTCGAGCTCGCCCTCCCCGCCCGCGCCACGGCCGGCCCAGCGCGGGTCGAGCTGCGGAGCGCCCTGGGCGTCACCGCGGGTCGCAGCCTGCTGCTCCGCACCCCTCCAAAGGTTTGGCTGCTCGCCGGTGATCCGGGGGAGGGCTCCGCGCTCCGACAGCGCCTCGAAGCAGAGGGCGCCCTGGTCGAGGCGCTCGATCCCCAAGCCGTCGAGGCCGGCGCTGCGCCGCGCGGGCCGGGGCTCGTGGTCCTCGGCGGGGTGAGCGCGGGGCGGCTGAGCGCCCAAGCGCAGCGGGCGCTGGCCACCTGGGTGGAGGGCGGCGGCCACCTCGTGGTGAGCGGCGGCGCCGAGGGCTGGGAGCGCGGCGGCTGGGCCGAGGCTGCCCTCGCCCCTGCGATCCCGCTACGCCCAGCCCCCGAGGGCGCCACCCTCGACCCCGCGGTCACGCTGATCGTCGTGCTGGACACCTCCGGATCGATGGCCCGCCAGGCCAACTTCGGGCCCTCGGACGTCGCGGGGGCCGTCTCGGCGCGCATGACCGGGGGGCGCCCCGAGGGCTCCCGCATCCGCCTCGCCGCAGAAGGTGTGGTCCAGGCCATCGAGCGGCTCCGCGAAGACACAGACCAGATCGCTGTCCTCGGCGTCGACACCCAGGCGCGCTGGCACATCAGCCTGCGCGACCTGCGCGACAAAGCGGAGCTGCAGCGCCTCGCGCGGTCCTTGTCCTCCGGCGGCGGAGGTATCTACCTGACCACCGCGCTGGAGGCCGTGGAGCCGGTCGCCGCGCAGGCGACCACCCCCCTCCGTCATGTGATCTTGTTCGCCGACGCTGGCGACGTGGGTGAGCAAACCCGGGCTGCGGGCCGCTCGGCCGACGAGCTCGTCGCAGGCCTCCGCCGCCGCGGCGTGACCGTGTCGGTGGTGGGCATCGGAACCGCAGCCGACCGCGACGCAGCCTACCTTCGGCAGCTCGCTGTGATCGGTGGCGGGCAGGCCACCCTCGCCGAGGACCCTCGCCGCCTCCCCGCCCTTTTCGCCCGCGAGACCGAGCGGCTGTTGAGCGCCGCGCCGCCCACCACGCTCCACCTCCCGGTGCGTGAGCGCCACTGGACGGCGGCGCTCGCGGGGGTCCAGCCCCAGGGCGCCCCACCCCTGCCCGGTCACCACAAGCTTGAGGCCCAGCGCGGCGCCACGGTCCATCTTGAGACCGACCGCGGCCCGGTCCTCGCCGGCTGGCGACAGGGCGCAGGCCAGGTCTGGGCGCTGGCCACCGACCTCGGCGGAACGACAGCGCGCCCGTGGTCGCGCTGGGAGGGCTGGGCGACGCTCTGGGTCAACCTCCTCCGACTGGCCGAGGGCGCCGGCCCGGGTGGGCCCCAAGCCCTGACGATCGAGGCCGACCCGCTCGCCGCCGACCGCCACCGCGTGCTGCTCATCGAGCGGGACGCGCTTGGGCAGAGCCGGGCACCCTTCTCTCGGACCCTCCGTGTCGAGCGCCTGCGCCCAGGTGCGCCGCCCGAGCTCTGGGCCGCCGCGCTCCCAATGACCCTCACGGCGCCGGGCGCCTGGGAGCTCAGCGCATTGTTGCCCGAGGACAGCGTGCTGCGGCTACTCCCCAGCGAACCCGATGGCAGCGACGGGACGGCGACCTTCTGGGTGAGCCCGCCCGCTCCGCCCGCCCCGCGCGCGCCCGGCGGAGACTGGACGCGCCCCGGGCGACCCCGCCCCGCCACGCCGCAGCGGATCCCCCTCTGGCCCGCCTTCGCCGCCGCAGGTGCGCTCGCCCTGATCGGAGACGCCTGGGCGCGCCGACGGTCTGAAGGGGCCAGCTGAGCGCCCTTTGCCAGCTGCAGAGGCTCCGCTCAGCGCGCGCCGCCGCCGTCCGCCGCGCGGCCGACCGCAGCGGCGAGGCGGGCGAGCGCGGGCGCCTCCTCCACCTCGATGGGGCGGGCCCGCACGAGGACCTCGCCACCCCGCACGACGAGCAGGCGGGTTGGACGCAGGCGCAGCGCGTCGATCACGCCCTCACAGTCGAGCAGCACGAAGTCCGCCGGGGCCCCCACCACCGGGGCGCCGAGGCCAAGGTCCAGCGCCCGCGCCGGCCGCAGGGTCACCGCGGCGAAGGCCTCGTGCATGCCCTCCAATGAGGTCATCTGTGCGACGTGCAGGCCCATGTGGGCGACGTCGAGCATGTCGGCAGAGCCGAGGGCATACCACGGGTCCATCACACAATCCTGCCCGAACGCGACGTTCACCCCTCGGGTGAGCAGCTCAGGCACGCGGGTCATCCCGCGACGACGCGGGTAGCTGTCGTAGCGCCCCTGGAGGGTGATGTTGATGAGCGGGTTGGCCACCACGTGCAGCTGCGCCTCGGCCATCAGGCTCATCAGCTTGTCGGCGTAGCTGTTGTCCATCGAGTGCAGGCTGGTCAGGTGCGAGCCGGTCACCCTGCCCTGCATCCCCAGGCGAACCGTCTCTTCCGCCAACACCTCAACCTGTCGGCTCTGTGGGTCGTCATTCTCATCGCAGTGCATGTCCACACGAAGGCCACGGTCGGCCGCGAGGCGCATCAGCCGCCGCGTCGCCTCGGCCCCAGCCGCGGCGGTCCGCTCGAAGTGCGGGATCCCCCCGACCACATCGACGCCGAGATCGAGGGCCTCCTCGAGCTGGGCTGCCGCGCCCGGGTCGCGGAGGTAGCCGTCCTGTGGGAAAGCAACGAGCTGGAGGTCGATCAGCCCGCGCAGCTCTGCGCGGACGGCGAGCAGGGCGCGCACCGCGGTCAGCCGCGGGTCGCAGACGTCCACGTGGCTGCGAATGGCGAGGATGCCCTTCTGGACGGCCTGGTGGCAGTAGCGCCGCGCGCGGGCGGCGATCTCCTCGATGTCGAGGGTGGGCTTGAGCTCACCCCAGAGCGCGATGCCCTCGAGCAGCGTGCCGCTGCGGTTCATCCGCGGCCGACCGAGCGTGAGGGCGGAGTCCAAATGGAAGTGGGCGTCGACGAAGGGCGCGCTCAGCAGGCGCCCGCCGCCGTTCTCTTCGAGGCGGCCCCGCATGGGGAGCGCGTGCCCGACCGCCACGACCCGCCCGGCCTCGACGGCCACGTCTACCCGCGCGGGCCCGTCGACCAGGCGCACGTCCCGGACCACGAGCTGAACAACGCCGCCGTGGGACATCTCCCCTCCCCTCGCGCTAAGTGGGTGGCGCGTCACCGCCTGCGATCCACACACGGAACGTGCTCCCGCGCTCCGGTCGGCTGCGCACCTCGACCTTGGCCTTCATGGCCTTGGCGAGGTGCTTCACGATGGCCAGCCCGAGGCCCGTGCCGCCCGCTGAGCGGGCCCGCCCCTTGTCCACCCGGTAGAAGCGCTCGAAGATGCGCTCGTGATGGATGGGGTCGATGCCGACGCCGTTGTCGACAATCTCAATGATCACGCCGTTGTGCCGCGGCCGCGCGCGGATGAGCACCAGGCCGCCGGCGTCGCTGTACTTGATCGCGTTGCTGACGAGGTTCCCGAGCAGGTGGTGCAGGGCGTCGGCGTGCCCGCGCACCCAGAGCCCCGGGCTGACGCTGCGCTCGAGCTGGATCTTGCGCTCGGCGGCTTGGGGCCCGTGCTTGTCGATGAGCTCTTCGACGATGGGCAGCAGCTGCAGCTCGGTCAGCGGCGGCGGGGTGTCCATCGCGTCGAGGCGCGCGAGGTGGAGCAGGTCATCGAAAAGCGCGGTCAGCCGCCGGCCGTTGCGGAGGATGGTCTCGACCATGCCCACCGCTTCGGGGGCCAGCAGGGCCGGATCTTGGAGCAGGGTCTCGGCAAATCCGGCGATGGCCGTCGCGGGCGTACGCAGCTCGTGCGAGACATTCGCGACGAACTCCTGCCGGTACCGCTCAGCTTGCCGCAGACGGCTGACGTCCTGAAAGATGCACAGGCGACCGCCTCCGACACCGAAGGGCACCACCCGCACGAGCAAATCGCGGGTGCCGATGTGCAGCGGCAGCTCGCACTCGCCCTCGCGTCGGGGGTCGAGGGCCTCGGCGACCGCCGGCAGCGGGAGGGCGTCGAGCGGGGTGCGGCCGAGCGGGTCAGGGACGAGCGGCACCATTCGACCAAGCGCAGGGTTGCAGCCCCGAATTCGCCCCGACGCGTCGGTCACCAGCACACCATTGGGGCTCAAATCGAGCACCAGCTTGGCGAGCGCGGCGTCGGCCTCGGCCCCGGTGCCCACGGCGGCCGGGCCGCCCTCCGCCCCGGTGCTCACCCGGCCTCCGCCTCTTCGGCGGTGCGGAAACGGTAGCCCGCTCCCCGCACCGTCTCGACATAGTCCGCAGCCAAGCCGAGCTTTTGGCGCAGGCGCTTCACGTGCGTATCGACCGTGCGCGTGTTGAGGCTCGGGGGCAGCTCCCACACCTTTTCAAGGAGCTCACCGCGGCTGCACAAGCGCCCGGCGTGCACCGCGAGCCAAGCCAACAAGCGGTACTCGGTCGCGGTGAGCTGAAGCTCGTCCTCGGCGACAAAGGCCCGGTGCGCGCCTTGCTCGATGCGCAGCACGCCGATGCGCAGCACACCTTGCTCCTCGTCGACCGGGGGTGCGGCGGCGACCCGGCGAGCCCCCGCCTTGGCGCGCAGCACCAGCTCTTGGATGTGAAAGGGCTTGGTGACGTAGTCGTCGGCCCCCACCTCGAAACCACCGAGCCGGTCAGCGTCCTCGTCGCGCGCGGTGACCATGATGATGTAGCAGTCCTGGGTGCGGCGGCTGGCGCGGAGCCGCTGGCAGACCTCGGTCCCCGGGATGTCGGGCAGCATCAGGTCGAGGAGGACGACGTGCGGGCGGTGCTCTTGGGCGCGGGCGATGGCGCTGAGGCCGTCGGCAGCCTCGACCACCTCAAAGCCCGCCTTGGCGAGGTTGTACTGCAGCAGCGCGCGGATGTCGGCCTCATCGTCCACCACGAGCACCTGAAGAGGGGGCTCGGCGGCGCTCACGCGCTCCGTGGGCTGGGTCATCGTCTTCCTCGGCGGGCGAATCAAAGGTGGGCGCGCGGGGGCCCCGGCCCAAGCGCTGCGGGAAGATGACCCGGCAGCCGCCCCCTGGCACCTGAACGTCACGTCTCGCGCTGTCTCCGCTGCCCCCACCCGCCGGAGATCCACAGGGAGAGGCCGCCGACCAGGCCACGAGAGAGCTCTCCCGTCCAACGCGTCCAGGCGATCGCCAGCGCGGCGGGCGCGGCGATGCCAAAACTCTCTCCCACGAGGATAAACACCGATTCACGGAGACCAACCCCGCCCACGGTGATGGGCAGCGAGAGCACAGCGTCCATCGCGGGGACCAGCCCGATCTGTCGAGGCAGGGGGATCTCCACCCCCGCAGCCCAGAACAGCACGCTGACGCTGGCGATGTTGCCGAGCGCCATCGGCAGCCCGAGCGCGGCGATGCGCAGGGTGGCCCGCCCCGCGCCTGCGGCCGCGCGCAGCGCCTCCACGATCCGCAAGGCCCGCGCCCCAATCCACGGCAAGCGCCCGACACGATCACCAGCGAGCCGTACGCCGACCGGGAGGGCGACCAAAATGCCGATGCCCGCGCCGATGACGGCCGCGGCAGCCAGCTCCAGTGCGCGCAGCCCGGGCCAGGGGCCCTGCAGAAGAAAGACCACCAGCAGGCCGATCCACAGCCCAAGATCGACCACCCTGAGGTGGAGCGCGGCGGCGAGCACCCCCTCGAGGTCGCCTGTCTGGCGGGCCAAGACCGCAACCCGAGTGAGATCAGCGCCACCGCGTGGCAACACGAGCGCCGCGAAGGCCGACCGCAGGTGCAGCAGGACCAGCTCGCCCAAGGGCACCGCGTGGCCCAGCGCAGCCAAGGCGGTGCGGTGCCGCTCCGCCAACAACATCGTGTTCACCGCCATTACCGCCGAGGGCATCGCCAAGGTCCATCGCGGCAGCGCTTCGCTGATCGACCCGAGCTCCCCGGCCGGCAGGCGGTGTACCACCCACCAGGTCGCGGCGACGGTCACGGCCGCCCGAAGCGCGCGCACCCCCCAGGTGCGCAGGGCCGCGCCACCGAGGGGGGTCGGCGGCGGGCGAGGCTCGACGGGCGCCGGGGCGGCTGCAGGATCCATGCGCGACCCTCCGCGGGGGTGGATAGCCTGCTGACGGCACGATCCGCGAGCACGGCGGCGCGCACCCTCAGGGAGGTCCATGAGCCGCGTTGTTCTCCGCCGCTCGCCGTTGAACGCGCTCGCTGCGGCGGTGGCGCTCGGCGCCTGCGGGGGGCAGACGGTCGACGCGCAGCAGGTGGAGGCCGCGCTCCGCGCCGCCCAAGAGAAGCCAGCAGCGGCGGCCGAGATCTGCGGCGCCCTCCCCAGCGGTAGGTGGCGCGCCGAGTGTGTGCTCAGCGCTGTGGAGCGGCTCGCGGCACACCAGCCCGCGATCGCCGAGGGCTTGTGCGCGCAGCTCGAGGAGGATGAGGGCGGCGTGGACGCGCAGGAGTGTTGGTTCCAGCTCGCTGAGCGCAGCCTCGACGTCGCCCTCTGTGTACGGGCGGGGTCTTTTGTCGAGGATTGCCGGATCCACGTGTGGACCGCCCGCGTCCCAACCTTGGCCGCCGCGCAGGTCTCCGAGGGTGCACCGCTCGAGCCAGCCTTGCCGGGGCTCGCGCTCGCGGCAGCGGAGCATGGTTTTGTTCCTGACGACCCACGTCCATGGACCGCGCTGTACCGCCACCTCCACCACGCCGCCGGCGCACCGACCCCGGGGGTCTGCGCGGGGCTTCCCGAAGAGCACCAGCAGTGGTGCACCCGGGCCGGGGTCGGCGTCTACCGCGACCAGCTCCAGTTTCTCCGCGACAGCAACCACTTCCCCTGTGGCGGGGCGCCGGCCGCGGTGGCGGCACCGGCGGGGGCGCCCTACCGCGCCGCCTATGCCGAGCTGGCCGTGCAAGTCGGCTGCCCGACGGGTGCCTTGTGAGGGCGCCGTGGGTCGCGGCGCTGGCGATGTGCGGGTGCGCCGAGCTCAGCCAGCGGCAAAGCGTCGAGCTGATCGTCGTCTCGGACCAGCTCCGCGTGGTGGACGTTCGGGCGTCCGCCGGCGCGACGGGGGTCCTCCGCGGCTCGGGGCAGCTGCTGGTGGACCGATGGGTCCCCGAGAGCTCGCCGATCACCTTCGCGGAGCGCGCCGGCCCCGACGAGGTGCGGGCGAACGACGCGGGCATCCTCGTCGGGGGTGACGTGCTGCACGTTGTCGGTGATGAGATCGAGGCGTTGGTGGCCAGCCCTGAGCTGAGCTTGCGGCTCTCGGCCCGCGGGCTTGGGGAGGCGGAGGCTGCGACCTGCGCCACGACCGCTTGGTCGAGCTCGATCCAGCCCACCGACGTGGAAGGTTGGGTGGAGGCAGCGCAGCGCGGAGGCTCCGTACGCGGGCCAGCGCTCTGGATCACCCGCCAGGGAGCTCCGCCCACCGCCCCGCGGCGGCTCCTCTACCTGCGGACGGGGGAGGTTGAGCTCCTTTGGTCGGAGGACGGCTGCGTCACGTGGCGATTGGTCACCTCCGGGTCCGCAGTGCAGGCCCCGCCGACCGACCTCGAGATCAGCCTCGACCCATGGGGTCAAGGCGAGGTTCGAGCCGGGAGCCTGGGCCTCGACCTGCGGCTGCGCGCCACCGCCGTTCGTGGCGCGACCGACGTCTACGGCCAGCTCAGCGCGCCCGAAGCTTGGCTGGCCGGCGCGATGTCGGGCCGGGCCGAGCGCCGGGTCGCCCTTGTGGAGGCCCAGGGTCAGCTCGGAGGGCCCGCCACCCCGATCCGCGCCACCGCGTTGTTCTTGGAAGTTGGGCCCGCCAGCGCGGCGCCCGCCCAATAGCGAGCCCGCACCCGCTCGGTGTGGGCGCAGAGCTTCGGGAACCGCCGAGTCAGCTCTTTCGCGGGACAGTTGCCCGGGGTGCCCAAAAGGCTCGCGATGAACCCAAAACAGATCGCGTCCGCGCAGCCGGGGCTGCCAAACACCCAGCCATCCGCTGGCATCAGCTGCTCCAAGGCCGTGAGATCGGCCCGGAGGAGCTCCAGGATCCGCTCCTCGGGCTGGCGACCGATCCCCTGCCCGTGGAGCTGGGCGAGCGCCGCCCGGCGGGCGATCATGGCGGCCAGCGGGCGGAGAACGGCGGGCACAAAGTTGAAGTAGGCAGAGCGGACGTGACCGAAGCCCTCAGCTCGGGTCCAACGCGCCCAGACCAAGACAAAGTAGATATGCTCCTCGACCAACCGCTGGATCAAATGGAGCAAGGCCCGCTGCTGGGGATCGAGCGCCGCATCGACCTGCAAGGCGCGGGCCCGGGTCAGCTCCTCGATGATCCGTGAGCTATCAGCCAACACCTCTCCGTTTGGCAGCAACAGGTACGGAAACTTCCCCGTTGGGCTCCTCGGTGGGCCGGTCAACGGCGCGGTGGTGTACGGGACCTCAGCGATGCGCAGGAAGGTCTCGAGCTTCACAGCGAAGGGGCTGGGACTGCAGAGCCCCCAGACCCCCGGAAAGCCCACCACGACGACAGGGGTGTCGCCCTCCAAGCTTGGCGTCTCCAACGTCCGCTCCGGTGCGCCCCATGGATGGGAATGCGCGCGCCAAGTGGATAACCAACGGGCCAAGCGGGGGCTCGAACCCTGGGAGGCTGTTGTGACCGCCGATCTGGACCTCCAACGCGCCATCCTTGAGTGGCGGGCGCGGGCGGCAGCCGAGCACCGAAGCGCCGCCCAAGCGGCCCGGCTGCTCCACTTGGGCGTAGTGCTCGGGCTGGATCGCGCCCACATCGACGCCTTGGCGCGCACCGTCGCCGATGAGCTCGACCACGCCGCGCTCGCCCTCGGCGTAGCGCGGGCGCTCGGCGGAGATGACGCGCCGGTCGACGTGGAGCTCGCGCTCCTCTTACCCGGGCCGGGGCGAGGCCCGCTCGCCGAGGCCCTCCTGCTCTGCTTGACCGAGCTATGCGTGGGCGAGACCCTGGCGGTGGACCTCTTCGCGACGATGCGCGCCGCGGCGACCCAACCCGAGGCCCGGAGCGCGTTGGACCGAATCTTGCGTGACGAGCCCCGCCACCGGCGTTGGGCTTGGCGTCACCTCGACGCGCTGCTCAGGCTCGATCCCGAAGGAGGGAGACGACTCCTGAACGACGCACTGGAAGGCATACTCACCGGGTTCGCCTCTGCGTACGCCGACGTGCCCGCCGCGCTCGACCCGGGCGCCACGGGGCGCGCCGCGGGGCTGCTCAGTGGATCCACGTGGAGACGCGTGTTCTGGCGGACCTGGAGCCGACAGCTCCGTCCGAAGCTCAGCCGGGCGGGCCTGGAGGCGCCCCGCTTCGCTGCGCGCGCCGAAGCCCGTGGTAGCCTCCCGCCGACGGGCGCGGTCCACGCTGGAACCTGACGCCCCTGGAGCCCCGATGACCCTGCGCCCGGTGTACCCCCGCGCCCTGCTCGCCCTTGCTTTCAGCGTGGTCGGACCGGCCTTTGCCGCCGATGATGACGAGTTCTTGGAGCCCGCTGGCGGCTCCGAAGAGGTGGAGGGCGCCGCGGACCGCAGCACCTGGAGCTGGCCCGACGAGACCCGGTTCAACACGAGCGCGAACACCGTCACGCTGATCTGGGATCGCGAGAGCGCCCCCGAGGTCCTCGAGTTCGATGACATCATCCGGGTCGAGCGCGCACAGGCCTACGAGAGCAGCCCGGAGGAGCTCTTTTTGCGCGTGGCGGATGGTCGGCGCATCCTGTTCTCTCGCGGCGCCGACGCGGCCACCCATGCCGTCTTGACCAAAGCGCTCACCGGCTTCCGCCTCGAGGTGATGCCGCCTGGGCAGGGCCACTTCGACACAAGGAACGGCGCCAAAGCCGCCAGCCCGCGGGTGCGGATCGGCCCCGGTGACGGGGTCGTCTACCGAAGGGCCCAAGCCACCGACCTCGCGCTCCGCGGGGACCGGGGGGGAGAGCTCCGGGTCGTCGCCGAGGACGACCACGCCGCCCTCCGTGGCGAGGGTGGGGGCACCTTGGCCAAGGAGCAGATCGACCTGGTCATCAAAGAACGGATGGCCCTCTACTCACGGTGCTACGAGAAGGAGCTGCGGCGCGACGCCCAGCTCGCCGGCAAGGTGGTCATCCGCTTCGTGGTCGACAAGGACGGCAGCGTCAAGCACGCCCACCTCCGCGCGACCAGCATGAACAACAGCGTCGTCGAGAGCTGTGTGACCTCCGAGGTGCTCCAGACCCGCTTCCCCCGCCCGAACGGCGGGACCGTGGTGGTCAGCTACCCCTTCTCGTTCCAGCCCCGCTGACCCGCAGGCTGGCCGACGGCGATCTTTTTCCCCACCGGGGCTGAGGCTCGGCTGAACGACGGCACTGAACACGGTGTAAAACCAGCTCAAGCGGTCGCCGATTGACCGTGACACCACCGAGGGATCGGATACCCCTGCGCAGCATGGAGGTCCGATGCCCCCCCGCGCTCGTTCTGCCCGCCCTGGCGCCGGGGCAGCCCCTGCCGCGCCCTCGCCTACGGCCGGCGCGGCACCCAGCCCCGATGTCCCGCCGCCCGCAACGGCTGAGGCGCCTGCTGCGGCCGCACAAGCCGAGCTGCCGCTTGGCAGCCCCGCCATCGTTGTCGTGGGGGCGCGCGAGCACAACCTCAAGGGCATCGACTTGCGCCTGCCGCGGGGCAGCTTCACCGTGATCACGGGCCTGTCGGGCTCTGGCAAGTCCTCGCTCGCCTTCGATACGGTGTACCAAGAAGGCCAGCGCCGCTTCCTCGAGTCTTTGTCGGCCTACGCCCGGCAGTTCCTCGGCTCGATGGAGAAGCCCAAGGTCGAACGCGTCGACGGCCTCTCGCCGACGCTCTGCATCGACCAGAAGACCGTCAACCGGAACCCCCGCAGCACCGTCGGCACGGTCACCGAGATCCTCGACCACCTGCGCCTGCTGATGGCCCGCTTGGGCACGCCCCACTGCCCGCGCTGTGACCGGGCGCTCTCCCGCACGGGCCCGAGCGAGGTGGTCGACCGCCTCCTCCGCGACGAGCCCGAGGCCTGGATCACCGTGATGGCGCCGATCGTGCGCGAGCGCAAGGGTGAGTACCGCAAGGAGCTCGCCGAGGCCCTCGCCCAGGGCTGGCTGCGCGCCCGCGTCGACGGCGCCCTGCGCCGGCTCGACGAAGACATCGCGCTGGCACGCTACGAGAAGCACACCATCGAGCTTGTCGTTGATCGGGTGCGGTCCCGGCCCGAGGCCCGCGCTCGGCTGGTCGAGGCCATCGAACAGGCGGCCGGTCGGGCTGAGGGCACTGTCAGCCTCTTGATTCGCGCCGAGGGCGCCGCCGAGGACCGCTACGAGCTGGTCGGCATGAGCCGAAGCTGCCCCGAACACGGCATCACCGCGCCCGAGCTCGAGCCGCGCCTGTTCAGCTTCAACGCCCCCCAGGGCATGTGCGTGAGCTGCGCGGGCCTCGGCTACCTCGAGGACTTTGACCTCAGCTTGCTGCTCGACGAAGAGGCGCCGGTGGACCAGTGCCTCCGCGCGTTGGGCGAAGACGACAACCTCCCATTCACCGTGGTCTCTGGCGACAGCCTGCGCCAGCTCTGCGCGGGGCTTCGGGTGGCGCCGAAGACGCCGCTCAAAGCCCTGCGCCCAGAGGACCGCGCGGCGCTCCTGAACGGCTGCGCGGTCGAGATCGAGGTCACCCGGCGGCACGAGGGCCGCACCAGCACCACCCGCCGGCCCTGGCCAGGCCTGCTGCCCGTGGTGCGCGAGGTCTGGAAATACACCTACCTCAAGCGCCTGCAGCCCTACCGGCGACAGCAGCCCTGCGGAGACTGCGGGGGCGCCCGCCTCAACCCGCTGGCGCGCGCGGTGCGCTTCCGCGACCAAGACATCGTCAGGCTCACCACCCTCACCGTCGAGGGCGCCCAGGCCTGGGTGGGCGGGCTTCAGCTCACCGGCGCCGAGGAGCGGATCGGCGCGCCGATCCTCAAAGAGCTGCGCGCCCGGCTCGGCTTTCTGCAAGAGGTCGGGCTCGGCTACCTCGGGTTGGACCGCTCGGCAGCCACGCTCAGCGGCGGAGAGGGCCAGCGCATCCGCCTCGCCGGTCAGGTCGGCGCCGGGCTGCAAGGCGTCACCTATGTGCTGGACGAGCCGAGCATCGGCCTGCACGCGCGGGACCAGGGCCGCCTGCTTCGCGCGCTCACCGCGCTGCGAGACAAGGGGAACACCGTCCTGGTGGTCGAACATGACCCGATGACCATGGCGGCAGCCGACTACCTCGTCGAGGTCGGGCCCGGCGCGGGCGTCGAGGGCGGTCGCCTCGTGGCCAGCGGCCCACCCGCAGAGTTCCTGCGCTCCGACGCGCTGACCGCGCGCTTCCTCCGCGGTGAAGAGCGCATCCCAATGCCGACGGTCCGCCGACCCACCGACGGCCCGGCCTTGACGCTGCGCGGGGCCCGCGCGCACAACCTCCGCGACCTGACCCTGCGCGTGCCCTTGCGCACCCTGACGGTGGTGACCGGGGTGAGCGGCTCGGGCAAGTCGACGCTGGTGCTGCAGACCTTGACCCGCGCGCTGGCGGCCCGGCTGCACGGCGCGGGCGAAGCCCCGGGGGACTTCGACGCCCTCGAGGGCGCAGAGCACGTCGACAAGATCGTCCGCATCGACCAAGATCCCATCGGCCGCACACCGCGGTCCAACCCGGCGACCTACACCGGCGCCATGGACCACATCCGCGACCTCTTCGCCGCCCTGCCCGAGAGCCGGGCACGGGCCTACAAGAAGGGCCGCTTCAGCTTCAATGTCGCCGGGGGTCGCTGCGAGGAGTGCAAGGGCGCCGGCGTGATCACCGTCGAGCTGCAGTTCCTCGCCGACGTCGAGCTGCCCTGCGAAGCCTGCGGCGGCAAGCGCTTCAACCCTGAGACCCTTGAGCTGCGCTACCGCGGGCGCACGATCACCGAGGTCCTCGATCTGAGCATCGCCGAGGCCGCGGCGGTTTTTCAGCAGCACCGCGCCCTCCGGCGGGTGCTCGACACCCTTGTCGAAGTGGGCCTCGGCTACATCAAGCTCGGCCAGCCGAGCACCACCTTGTCGGGGGGTGAGGCCCAGCGCATCAAGCTCGCCGCAGAGCTCGCCCGGCCGCAGCCCGCCCGCACCCTCTATGTTCTCGATGAGCCGACCACTGGGCTGCACATGGCCGATGTGCGCCGGCTCCTCGGTTGTCTGCAGCAGCTAGTCGACCGCGGCCACACCGTGCTGGTCGTCGAACACGACACCGACATCATCAAGTGCGCCGACCACCTGATCGATCTCGGCCCCGAAGGCGGCACCGGGGGCGGACTCTTCGTGGGAGAGGGCCGGCCCGAGCAGCTCGCCCGCCTCGACAGCCCCACCGGCCGCGTGCTCGCCGAGGTGCTCGCGCAAGAGGCCCGCTTCGATGCCGCGCCGACCCTCTCGATGGTCGCCGAGCGCGCACCCGCCCTCTGGGGGCTCGCCGCCGCACCGCGCCAGGTCGCGGCCCCACCGGCGCCGCTGCTCCGCTTGCGGGGCGTGCAGACCCACAACCTCCGCTCGGTCGACGTGGACCTGCCGCAGGGCAGGCTCACGGTGATCACCGGGCCCTCGGGCAGCGGGAAGACCTCCTTGGCCTTCGACACGCTCTTCGCCGAAGGCCAGCGCCGCTACGTCGAGTCACTCAGCACCTACGCCCGACGCTTCCTCGGGCGCATGGAGCGCCCACCCCTCGACTTGGCCGAGGGCCTCGCGCCTGCCATCGCCATCGACCAGCGCAACCGGGGGCACAACCCCCGGTCCACCGTGGCGACGACCACCGAGATCTATGACGCGCTGCGCGTCCTCTTCGCGCGGATCGGCCGGCCCCACTGTCCCCAGTGCGGGGTGCACCTCCAGGCGCGCCCGCCCTCGGTGGCAGCCCGCGAGCTCGCGCGCCTGTCCCCCGGCCCGGGCTGGCTGCTGGCCGAGGTCGCCGCTGACACGCCGGCCCAGGATCTGCTCCGCAGCGGCTACGCGCGGGTTTGGCAAGGCCCGGTGCCCGGCGGCGCCCCGGTCGATCTTGAGGAGCTGGTCGCCGGCGCAGCGGGCGCTGCTTGCGCGATGGAGGGCCGCCGGCTCGTCATTGATCGCTTTGACCCCGCCCGTGAGCCCGGCGAACGCGTCTCCGAGGCGGTGGCCGACGCCTACCGCTGGGGCCAAGGCGCGTGCACATTCCTGCCCCGGGGCGAGGGCGCGCCGATCCAGCTCGCGCGCAGTCCGCTCTGCCCCACCCATGGCGCGGTGCTCCCCGAAGAGCTCACCCCGCGGCACTTCAGCTTCAACAGCCACCTCGGCGCCTGCCCCGCCTGCACTGGGCTGGGGCGCCGCGTCGAGATCGACCCCGAGCTGCTCCTTCCGCACGCCGAGCTGCCCCTCAGCGAGGCGATGGAGCCCGCCGTCGCCGCGCTGGTGCTCCGCTCACCCCGCAACCGCGCCCTGCTCACCGCTCTGTACGCGCAGCACGGGGTCGACGAGGGCCGTGCGGTGCGCGCCCTCCCCGCAGCGCTCGCCGCCGCCGTGCTCCACGGCGCCGCGACGCCCCTTTCGATCCGCTACGCGCGCAGCTGGGGGGGCGGCGCGGCCTCGCAGATCGCCGAGGAGGTCCCATGGCCGGGCCTGCTCGGCTTGGCCAGCGGCTGGGCGCGGGCGGCCTCGCTCCGCCGCGAGACCAGCTGCAGCGCCTGCGGGGGGGCGCGCCTCGCCCCGGTCGTGCGGTCGGTCCGGGTCGGCGAAGGCGCCTCCGCCCTCGGGATCCATGAGGCGACCGCGATGACCGTGGCCAAGGCTGCGGCGCACTGGGGCGCGCTCGTGCTGCGGCCCCATGAGCAGCTCATCGCGGCCCAGCCCATCGAGGACATGCTCCACAAGCTGCGCTTCCTCGACGACGTGGGCCTCGGCTACCTCACGCTCGACCGGTCCAGCGACTCCCTCTCGGGGGGCGAGTCGCAGCGCATCCGGCTCGCGACCCAGCTCGGCGCGCGCCTCACCGGCACGCTCTACGTGCTGGATGAGCCGACCGTGGGGCTCCACCCCCGGGACACCGCCCGGTTGATGAACACCCTCGAAGGGCTCCGTGATCTGGGGAACACGCTCGTCGTCGTCGAGCACGACCTTGAGGTCATCCGCCGGGCCGACCACCTCATCGACATGGGGCCAGCGGCTGGTGAGCACGGGGGTCAGGTGGTCGGCGCGGGTTCGCCGGCCGCCTTGGCCCAAGGTGGGAGCCTGACCGGTCGCTACCTCAGCGGCGCGCTCTCCATCGCCATCCCGCCGACGCGGCGCAGCCCTCGCGGCCACCTCACCGCCCCGCCCGCGCACCTCCACAACCTGAAGGGGGCGGTCCTCCGGCTCCCCATGGGCTGCTTGACCGCAGTGACCGGCGTGAGCGGGTCGGGCAAGAGCAGCCTCGTCATGGAGCACCTCGTCGAGCACCTCGCCGCGCAGGGGGTCCTGACCCTCGGGCGCGCCCCCGAAGACACCGCCGACGAGGACGCGGGGGGAGCCCCGGCCAAGCGGGCTGGGCGCAACCGCGCCCCCAAGCTTGAGGGCCTGCCCCAGCGGCTCGTGATCGTCGACCAGCGGCCCATCGGGCGCTCACCCCGCAGCACGCCGGCCACTTGGTCCGAGGTCTGGGACCCCATCCGCGCGCTGTTCGCCGAGGCGCCCCTGTCCCGAGAGCGCGGGTGGACGCCGGGCCGCTTCTCGTGGAACACCCCGGGCGGCCGGTGTGAAGGCTGCCAAGGCCGGGGCTCCACCCTGGTCGAGATGCACTTCCTCTCCGATATCTGGCTGCCCTGCGAGGCCTGCGGAGGGCGCCGCTTCACCCGCGAGACCCTCGAGGTCCGCTGGCGGGAGCACAGCATCGCCGACGTGCTCGATCTCGACGTCAGCTCTGCATTGGCCCTCTTCGCAAACCAGCGGCGGGTGCGGCCCCGCCTGCAAGCGCTCGTCGACGTCGGGCTCGGGTACCTCCGCCTCGGCCAGCCCGGGAACACCCTCTCCGGCGGCGAAGCCCAGCGCCTAAAACTGGCGAATGAGCTCGTCTCTCGGTCCGAAGAAACGCTCTACCTGCTCGACGAGCCGACCACCGGGCTCCACCTCGCGGACATTGACCTGCTGGTCAAGGTCCTCCATCGCTTGGTCGACCAAGGCCACACGGTCGCCTTCGTCGAGCATCAGCCCGACCTCATCGCCAACGCAGACCACATCATCGATCTGGGGCCAGAGGGCGGCGCGGCGGGCGGGCAGATCATCGCCGAAGGCACGCCGGAGCAGCTCGCGGCCATCGCGTCGAGCCACACCGGGCGCTTCTTGGCCCCCTTGCTCGGGGGCGCCCGGTGACCGGCCGGCGGGCAGGCCGCTCAGGGGCGCATCAGCTCCACTTCGTCGGTCTGGAGCACGGCCGGGTCAAAGACGCCCTCGGCGTCCTCACCCTTGACCAGCTCACCAAAGGCCAGACCCAAGCCGCCGATCAAGGCGAAGCCCAGCTCCGCCTCCATCAGGTTGGGCTCTGGTTCAACGAGGCCGCTGAAGTCCGTAAACGTGGTGTGGTTGGCCCGCGGGAGCTCCGCCCGGGCGCGCCAGGCCGCCGATTGCGCGCGGAGGGCCTCCCACATGGGCTCATCATCGCCGTTCGGGTCAAGGCCACCGGTCATGTGCAAGACCGGGAGCCCGAGCTCGGCCATGCCCGTGGCGCCAAACAGCCGCAGATCGCCCGAAGCCATGCTGATCACCGCGATGATGCGCGGATCCGCGAAGCCAGCGGCGAAGCGGTCGGCTTGCAGCGGGTCCATGGTCGAGCAGAAGGCCGAGGTATCGGTGCCCGCGAGGCAGTCCGCCGGAACCTGTGCGTCAAAGCGCGCGCCCGCCGCTGCGTGCGCCGTGTACCCGCCAAAAGAGTGCCCCGCGAGCACCACGCCGGGCTCCAGGTCCGCGCCGGTGGGACCACCGTCGACACCCGGCGCCAAGGGGCCGCCGGCCTCGATCCAATCCAGGGTCGCGCGCAGATCGAGCGGCCGCTGCCAGTAGATCGAGGTGGCGCGGTCTCCACCGTCCACCAGCGTGTTCCCGGCATGCTCCGGCGAGACCACCACCCACCCGTGGCTCGCAAAGCGCTCGGCGAGGAAGCCCGTGCTCTCGGCGTAGCCCTGGTGCCCGTGGCTCATCAGCAGCAAGCGGCGCGGACCACCCTGGGCCATCGGCGCGCCCTCCGCGACCCCTTCGGCGGGCATGGTCCCGAGGTAGCGGGGCACCGGCCAATCTGCCGCGGGCTCGTCGCTGGGCCACCACACCGCCACCCGCAGGCTGCGGGGGCCCTCGCCCGGGGTGCCCTCCGGCAAGGGATCCCCGGTCCAGGGGGTGTAGCTGACCTCTGCTTGGCCGAAGGCCGGCGTGAAGGGGCCGGGCGCTTGCACGCGCGCCCAACGCTCCGCGGCCGTCTCGGGGTCCAGCTCGGCGCTGGCCCCGCCGGAGTCTTCGCCCTCGGTCCCCGACTTCGGCGCGCCCGCGCAGCCCGCGGCCCCGCCAACGGCGCCCACCACACTGTAGAACACCGTCCAGCGCTTCATTTGCACATCTCCTGGCCCTTGCCCGACCGCGCCCGACCGGGCGCCGCCGCGCAGGCTACGATCTGCGCCTGGAGCTGTCCATGAGCCTCGCCGCCCTCAGCCTGCTCAGCGGGCTCGCCTTCGCCAGCCCCGCCGCCGTGCCTTGCGCCGGCCCCGCCTTCCTCCCCCCGGGCGGCCTGCCCCGTCCGACCTTCATCCCGCCGGCCCCGCCGACCGGGACCAAGTCCGAGCGCGACGCCCGCGGGGTCGTCGCCAACCGCTTCGCGACCGACAACTTCGTCATCCGGTGGGGGCCCTCGGGCGGCGTCAGCGGCGCCGAGGTCGAGCGCCTCGCCGCCGCCTTTGAAGACGCTTGGGACGAAGAGGTGCTGCTCCAGGGCCACCCCGTCCCCGTCGGCAGCGACACCTTCCGCTTCAACGTCTACATCGGCGACAGCGGCGGGGGCACACCGCCTGGCTACGGCACCGGCGGCTACTTCGACGTCGACAGCGAGGGGTACCCCCAGATCGTGGTCTCCGCCGCGACCCTCGACACGCCCGACTTTGCCGACATCACCGCGGCCCACGAGTTTTACCACGCCATCCAGGGCGCCACCGAGCGTTACCCCTACTCCGGCACGGGCGCTTGGTATTGGGAGGCGACCGCGACCTGGGCCAGCGGCACGGTCTACCCCGAGAACCCCTACTACGCGGTGTTCTTGTTCGGGTACGTGCTCTTCCCGCACCTGCCGTTGAACTTCTACGAGCCCTACGCCGAGGGTGATCTCACCGAGTACTACCAGTACGGTGCCTTCATCTGGCCCTGGTACCTGACCGAGGTCGCCGCCGATCGCCGGCTCATCCAAGAGAGCTGGACCGACACGGGCACCGAGACCGACCCGCTCGAGGTGCTCCGCGACCGCTTGGCCGACCGCGGTCTGGACATGGACGCCCTCTGGCTCGACCACCTCGCGGCGAACGTGAGCTGGGACTACCTCGACCCTGCCGCCCTCGCGCTCGGCACCGACGGCTACCCCTCCATCCCCGAGTGGGACAATGTCATCGCCGCCGAGGTCGGCGCTGAGGGCACCGCAGGCTGGGTGAGCGGGCCGTCCGCGCTCGAGCCGTACCGCTACGGCAACAACGCCATCACCGTCGAGACCGGCCTGCACCCGCGGATGCGCGTGGAGCTGCTCGGCGGCGCCGCGGGCGACCGGTCCAGCCCGGCGACCTGGGGCGGCCGGGTCGTGGTCACCCGCGGGGATGCGCAGGAGGTGCTCCCCTTGGTGATGGCCGACGCGACCACGGGCGTGATCGAGCTGGACGACCTCGACACCGCGGACGGCCTGACCGTCCTCATCGGCGTGACCGCGCCGGCGAACCGCACCTGGGACCGCGAGCGCTTTCGGTACAACTACCGGATCCAGCCGATCACCGGGGCCGACGACGGGGCCGGCGACGACGGATCCGCGGACGGCACGACCGACGACGGCGGCGCCGACGAAGGCTCCGACAGCGCAGGCGACGAGGGGGGCGGCGATGGCGCCGCGGACGGCGGCGACGGCGGGGTGGACAGCGGCGGTGGGGGCGCGCCCACCGACGGTGGGTCAGAGGCGGGCGCTGTCGACGAAACCGACGACGCAGCCGCCGAAGACGAGCCGGTGAAGCTCGATCCGCCGGGCTGTGCAGCGGCCCCCCGCGCAACCATGACCTGGGGCCTGCTCGGCCTGGGCGCCCTCTTCGCGCGCAGGCGCCGGCGGTGAGCGCGCCCCGCCGCCCCTGGGAGCGCAGGCTGCTCCACATCGGCGGGATCGAGGTGCGCGCGCACATCAGCGTGCTGTTGCCCTTCCTCATCTGGGACCACGGGCGATTTTCCGTGGGCGGTGCCCTCGGGGTGCTGGTCGTCCTGCTCACCCACGCCGCCGGGCACCTGCTCGCCGCGGCCGCGGTCAAAGGGCCGCTCCAGGCGCTGACCTTCCACGGCGCAGGCGCGTGGGTCCGGCGGGTCGGCGATTGGCCCCGGCGCGCGGCCATGGCCTGCGCCTGGGGCGGCGTCCTTGGCCAAGCCGCCCTGCTCATCGCGGCGGGCCTCGCCCGCCCCTGGCTGGCGGCGCTCGCCCCGCCGCCCTGGCTCGTCGCGGCGCACGAGGCCGCCCTCTTCGGTAACCTCGCCCTGCTCCTCTACAATCTGCTGCCTTTCGGCATGAATGATGGGGCGGTCGGTC
Source organism: Deltaproteobacteria bacterium (assembly GCA_016792625.1). GTDB lineage: Bacteria > Myxococcota_A > UBA796 > UBA796 > UBA2385 > JAEUKK01. The sequence continues at coordinate 24,711 of JAEUKK010000140.1, forward strand.
TCCGCCTGCTCCGCCCGGCGCGGGCCAGCCCCGCGCCGCCCGCGGGCCCTCCGCCCATCCCCAGCGAGGTCGCGCGCCGCGCCGAGGACCTGATGCTCGACCTGCGCCGGGAGCACCGCCTCCGCCGGGCCAGCGGCGCGCTGCCCCCTCCCACCGACGCGGACAACAGCTGAGCGCCAGCCCGACCTCGGCTTGAAGCGCGCCGCGCCACGCGACCGCGGCCGTTCACTGCACCGTCAGGCCCACGTGCACCCCCGGCCACTGGCGCACGGTGTGGCGCCCCATGTCTGCGTTGAGCGCAGGCCACCGCGCGGGGGGCCCGCCGGCGGTGCGCCCCTCGGTCCACCGCAGGTTCCACGCCGGGCCAGCGACCACCGACAGCGGGCCCGCGACCTGAAGGCCCACCTGGGCGCGCGCCGAGAGCAGCTCATCCGCATCAAGCCGCAAGCCGTTGATCGGGCTCCGGTGCTCAGCGAGCAGGTCGGTGTCCACCCACAGCCGCGCGTCCTCCTTCCCGTGGTGCACGCCGATGCCGAGCCCGAGGCTCCAGCTCGCCGCGGCTTGGCTCGGGTCGACGCCCGCGGCCCACAGCGTGTGCACCTTCCGGCCGCCCGCCTTGCGAATGACGCGCCCGAGGCCCTCCTCGGTGAGGCTGAGCTCCCAGAGCTTGCGCCCATCCCGCAGCACGTTGATGAGGCCAATGGCCGCGTCGGCGTTCTCGGCCACGTTCACCAGGCCGAACATCACGCCGTCCACATCGCCGCTGTTGATGTTGACTAGGCCGGCCTGCAGCCCGCGCACGTCGCCCTCGACCCAGTTGAGCCCGCCGCTGAGCTGGGCGCCGTCGACCGAACCCGCGCTCAGGTTGATGAGACCAGCGGCCTGGACGCCCTCCACGCCCTCCGCCCGGGTCAGCAGACCGGCGGCCACCACACCGCGCACCGGGCCCTCGGCGAGGGCCGCCGCGCCCGCGCCTAGCGCGCCGTCCACGGCGCCGGCGACGAGCGAGACCGCGCCGCTGCCCGCCGCGCCCTCCACGTCCCCGCCGCTGCGGGTGAACGCGCCGCCGAGCTGCGCGCCCGAGACCGGCCCGCCCGACACGGCGAAGAGCCCGCCCGCCTGAACGCCGTCGACCCCCTCGGTCAGAAGCCCGCCGAGCGCGCAGGCCTCCGCGCCCTCCACCGATCCGGCCCAGCAGACCAGCCCGGTCGACAGCACCCGGCGGTCCTGGCCGCGCCCCACCGACGAGGTGCCGACCCCCGGCCAGAGGTCGACGCCGATGGGGACCGGCGCGGGCGCAGGCGCAGCGGACTCTGGCGAAGCATCCGGGGCTGCCGCAGCGGGGTTGGCGCGGGCCGCGCTCATCAGAAGCAGGAGGGAGAGGGTCGCGCTCATGGTGTGCGGCTCCGGGGCAGCGAAGAGGTCCACGGTGTCCACCTTGGGCCACCTGCCTCCTCAACACCGGCCCGCCGGCCGCCTGTCACCCCCCTGTGAGGGTGCGCCGGCCCGCCTGTGCTACCGTGGCCACGTCCCCACCAGCATCGAGCCGACGGCGACATCAGCCTCAGCATGGACCCTCTGCCGGTCAGCGACCCGCACCGCGCCGCAGCCGGCGCAGCGGTGCGCGACCGGCCCTGCCCCCGGTGCCCACATGCACATGGCCGCGCTCACCCGCGTTCGCGGATGGCGTCCAACCCTCCGCGCCGTTGCCGCGCTCCTCCTCGCGGGCGTCCGCGCGCTGGTCTTCTCCAGCCTCTGGATCGCAGCCTCGGTCGCGGCGCTCACCGCCGGGTGCACCGCCCTGCTCGGCCTCGAGCCCGACCCCGGCGCAGCGCTGCTCTTGTTCTGCAGCACCTTGTTTATTTACGCCTTCGACCACCAGCTCGACGCACGCGCGCCCGGCGCGGCGCCGAGCCCCGCCCGCGCCGTCGTCCTCCACCCCGCGTCGGTCGCGCTCACCGTCGCCGCTGGCCTGGCGACCCTGGCCCTGGTCGCCCGCGCCGACCTCGCGACCCGCCTCGTCTTCGGCGCCTACGCGGGCTCAGGGGTGCTCTACGGCCTCCCGTGCATCCCGCAGCGGGGGCCGAGCGGCCTGCGCTGGCTGCGCCTCAAGGACATCCCCTACACCAAGGGCTTCGTGGTGAGCGCCGCGATCGCGATCGGCGCCGTGGGCATCCCGGCCGCCCGCGCCAGCGCCGCCATCGCGCCGCTGCACCTCGCCGGCGCGGGGCTGCTCGCGTTTACGCTCATCGTGATCAACACCCACCTCTTTGACGTGCCAGACCTCGAAGAGGACCGCCGCTGCGGGGTCCGCACCTTGGCCAGCCGCCTCGGCTTGCCCGGCCTCCGCCGCCTGTCCGGCGCCGCCGCGCTGTTCGGTGCGCTGGTCGCCTGCCTCACCTGGACCGCCGCCCCCGCGGCCAGCGTCGGCTTCGTGGTCGGCCTCGGCGCGTCTTGGGCCTTCGCCCTCGCCGTCACCGCCCGCACGCCCCGACTCGTCTACGGCACCGTGCTGGAGGCCCTCATGGGCGCACCGGCCTTGATGACCGCCTTGCAGGTTGCCTAAGCATGGCGCCTCCCCGCGCGCTCGACCCCCTCGAGCTGGCGCGCGCGCGCGGTTTTGTCCGCGTCCACAGCATCATCCTGTTGATCGCGGTGCTCCTGGTGACCGCGCTCAACGCCACCGGTCAAGTCGGCCCGATCCTGGCGACCCAATCGCTGGTCTTTTGCGCCAGCGTCGGCATTCTCACCGCGGTGGGCGCCTGGGCGACCGGCCTCGCGCTCCGGCCCGCGCGGGTCGTCCTGAGCATGCTCTACGGCGACTCGGTCATCGGCCTTGTCCTGATGTACGCCGCCGGCGAGTTCGAGACCCCCGCGCTCAGCTTCCTGTTGCTCTGCGTGATGATGGCGCCGATGTTCTCGGGCCGACGCGACGCGCTCCTGCTCGGCACCTTCCAGTGGCTGCTGTACAGCGCGCTGCTGGTCTCTCGCCAGTATGGCGTCCTCGACGCCATTCTCCCCTACAACTACATGCTGCCCGCCGAGGCGGTGCGGGCGCTGCCCTTCGTGCTGGACTCGTGGATCTCCTTTACGATCAGCATCTTCGGTACAGCGACCCTCGCCGGCCAAGCCAGCGTCGACATCCTCAACAGCACCGCCCAGCTGGAGCGCGAGGTCGGCAGCAAGACCCGCGAGCTGGCCGACGCCCGCGACCGCCTCGCCGCGTTAAACGCCAACTTAGAGGCCGCGAATCGTCACCTCGCCGCGGCCAACCAAGCCCTGCAGCGCAACAACGTGCGGCTGGACCAATTCAACTCGGCGGTCAGCCACGACCTGCGGGCCCCCCTGCAGACCATCGTCGCCCGCGCCGAGCTCATCTCGATGATCGGACCGGAGGAACCCCAGCGAATCCAGGAGATGTGCGAGAGCCTGGTGCTCGCCGCCGAGCGCATGTCGGTGCAGATCGACGAGCTCATGAAGCTGTCGCGCCTCGAGGATCGCCTCAAGGACGCCACTGTGGTCAACCTCTCGGCGATCGTCGAGCGCGCGACCGGCAACCTCGAGCGCGCATTGCGGACGGCTGGGGCCCAAGCCAGCGCGGTCGGGCCGCTCCCCGAGGCCTGGGGCAATTTCACGCTGCTCGCCGAGGTCTTTCAAAACCTCTTCGAGAATGGCATCAAGTACGGTGATCCCGCCGGCCCGCGCATCGAGGTGCGAGCGGTGGAGGCGCCGCCTGGCCGGGTCTGCGTCGCCATCGAGGACAACGGCCCCGGCGTGCCCCCAGACGAGCGGGCCCGCATCTTCAAGCTCTTCGCGCGCCTCAGCCGCGACGCCAAGAAGGAGGGCGTCGGCGCCGGCCTCGCCATCGTCAAGCGCATCCTCGAGGTGCACGGCGGGGACATTCGTGTAGAAGACGCCCAGCACTTGTCCGGCGCGCGCTTCGTCGTCTCGCTCGCCGCGCCCTCCGCCCCCAAGAGGACCTCATGAACGCTGTGCTGGTGCTGATCGCCGCGGCAACCGCCGCCGAGCCCGCCCCCAAGATCGTCAACGGCGAAGAGGAGGCGGGCTTCCCGAGCGTCTACAGCCTCGGCGCCGAATTCGGGGCGAACCGCCTGAGCCTGTGCACCGGCAACCTCATCACCCCGCGGATCATCCTCACCGCCGCGCACTGCTCCGAGGGCGTGCCCATCGAGCTGCTGGTGACCGCGGGCAAGGCCTTCGGCGGGCCCGTGGTCAACGACGCCACCGAGATCCTCACCTTCTCCGACGCGAGCATCCACCCGGGCTACGTGCCGCTGGCCAACGGGCCCGGCGGCACGCTGGGCGAGAACGACATCGCGGTCATCATCCTCGCCGAGCCGGCCACGACCCGACCGGTGCTGCTGCGCCAAGCCGCGGTGACCGACGAGGACCTCGGCAAAGAGCTGCTGAGCGTCGGCTTCGGCATCACCGAGACCGGGGGCGGCGACGGCGTCAAGCGCAGCGCCCCGCTGCTCCTTGATGACTACGACGACTTCTTCTTGCTCACCGAGAACGAGAGCAACGAGAACAACGCCAACATCTGCTCCGGCGACTCCGGCGGCCCACAGTTCTCCTGGGTCGAGGACCACTGGGAGCAGTGGGCGGTGCACTCCTGGGGCGACCAAAACTGCCGCCAGATCTCGGGGAGTACCCGCGTCGACATCGTCTACGAGTGGATTTTCGACCAAGTCGAGGCCATCCACGGCACCCGGGACCAGTGCGAGGCCAACGGCTGGTACGGCGATGGGGCCTGTGACCCCTGGTGTCCGATAGAGGATGTGGACTGCCTCCCCGCCGAAGAGCCGGAGGAGGAGGTCGTCGACGGGGAGGGTGATCCGAAGGGATCCGGCGGGTGCTCCGCGGTGAGGCCCCCCCTTAGCCTGGGGTGGGCCCTGCTCCCCCTCGCGCTGCTCCGTCGAGGCCGCCGGCGGCCCTAGCCCCGCGGCGCGCCGACCCGCCGGGCCCGTCCTGCCCGCGCAGTCCGCCCGATCCGCGCAGTCCGCCCGACCCGCTCAGTCCGCTTCGAGATCAAAGCGGATGGCGATGCGCTCGCCCACAACGCTGACCTGGATGTCATTCCGGGTCAGATCGAGGCGGTCGCCGATCGGGATCTTCACGCAGGCGAGCAGCTCGGGCCAGGCCTCGAGCAGCCGCGCGCGGACCCGCGGGACCAGGTCGGGCGCGGCGGCGGACGAGAGCCGACCCTCGAGACCACCAACGAAGCGCATGTAATTGTTGAGCCTCGGCACATGAAAGACGGAGAGCTTGTCATCGAAGCGCACCTCGATGGAGGTGAAGTCGACCGGGACCCGCTCCTCCAGGAGCAGCTCGAGCACCGTCCCCAGGATGAGCCGCCGAAACTGGTCCCACGCGCGATCTGCCATGCACCCTCCGCCCACCGCTGGCGCCCGCCGCGGGCCCACCCGGACGGGCGCCGCCAGCTTACGTCGCGCGACGCCCCAGGTCCGCCCGCCGCCGCCTGCGCTGCGCCCCGCCCATGAAGATCGCCGCGATCAGCGACCTGCACATCGGCCCGCGACCGGGCACCGACGCCTTCGGCCACCAGGACGGCGCCTTCGCCGCCTTCCTCGACGCGCTGCTCGTTTGGGCAGACGTCGTCGTCTTGCTCGGCGACGTCTGGCAGGCCGATCACGGCCTCCGCCGGGGGCCCGCGGCCGAGGCGGCGCAGCTCCACGCGGCCCGCGCCCGCAGCCCCTGGCTGACCGACCGCCTCCGTGACCCGAAGCTCCGCTTGGTCCACGGGAACCACGATCGCATCGCGCGGGAGGAGCTCGGCGCAGCCACCGCCCTGCGCCTCGGTCCCCCAGGCCAGGAGGTGCTGCTCTCCCATGGTGACGCCTGGGACGCTGTGATCGACAAGGCCCCCCTCCTCAGCGCCACCGGGACCTGGATCTGCGGCCGGCTGCGGGGCGCGGGCCTGCCCGGGGTGGCCGACGCCTTGGAGCACCACGACGTGGAGATCAAGGCCCAGCGGGTGCACGCGCCCGGCGGCCCGACCCTGCGCAGCGCGCACGCCGCCGCCCGGGCCGCGGGGGTGCCCATGCTCGTGATGGGCCACACGCACGTCAACCTCGACGACAGCCTCGAAGTGGATGGCCACCGCACCCGGGTGCTGAACACCGGCACCTGCAGCCGCGGCCGGTGGTCGGGGGTGGCCATCGACCTGAGCCGGGGCGCCGCCGCGACGGTCGCCGACGCCGCGGGCTGGCGGCGGGTGACCGAGGGGGCCGTTTGCCCCAGGTGATCTGCCCGATCGCGCTCAGCGCCGACCGCTGGCTGCCCTACTACCAAGGCGCGGTGCGGGCGCTGGTCGTGCGGAGCCTCGATGGGCGCAGCGTGCAGCTGCCGGCGAGCGCGCTGCGGCCCTTCGTTGACCATGACGGCCTGCACGGCATCTTCATCGTGGACTTCGACGAAGCGGGGCGGCTGCGGGGGCTGCAGCGCCTCCCCCTGCCGACCCGCGGGGCCTGAGCGCGCCTCAGGCCGGGGCCGCCCCTGACCGACACCGCTGCTGTAGGATGGGCCCCATGAGCATCTCCGCGCGCACGACCGCTGCCCTCGCCGCCCTGTTGGCGAGCTTCACCCTGTGCGGCTGCGGCGCGGCCGATGGCGAGAGCGCCGAGCCGACCGCCGAGGGCGCCCAGATCGAGGTCGCGAAGCCCGAGACCGCGGCCCTGGTGGTGTCGACCGAGCGCAGCTACACCGACCCCTCGCGCCCCGCCGACGCGCGCGAAAAAGAGGACATCGCCTTGATCTGCACGGCGATGGCGAACTGCGCACGCAGCCGATGCTCCGACGACGACCACGCCCGCGCGGTGCAGGGCACCGGCCCCAAGTCGCCCTGGGGCAAGCTGATGATGGAGCACCTCGCTGGCGCCGACCAGCACCGGGCCTGCCGGCGCCTGGTCAAGCTGCTGCGGGCCGACAACCTCGGCGGCCTCTCGCCGGACTGCGCCTACCTGATGCGCCACTGCGGCTGAGCGAGACCCCGGGGCTGCTGTGACGGTCGACGCGCACAACCACCTCGACCGCTGCCCAGCGCCCGCGGCCCTGCTCGACGAAGCCGCGGTGGTGGGCCTCGACGGCATGGTCATCGCGGGGGTCAGCCCGGCCGCGGCCCTTGCGCAGCGCGCGCTGTGCGCGGGGAGACCGGGCCTCGCCTGGACCCTGGGCCTGCACCCCGAGCACGCCGGCGCACACGGCCCGGCCGCCGCAGCGGAGGAGCGTGCGGCGCTCACGCGGGCGGTCCAGCTCAGGCCGGCGGGCATTGGCGAGATCGGCCTGGATCGCAGGTTCTCCGACCCTGACCGCGTCGGCGCCCAGCGCGCGGCCTTGGCGCTCGGGCTCGACCTGGCCCAGGCCCACGCGCTCCCGGTCGTGCTGCACGTGGTCGGCGCGCACGCGGAGCTGCTCAGCGCGCTCCGCGGCGCGCGATGGCGTGGGATGGTCCACGCTTTTGGCGGGAGCGCTGAGGAGGCGGAGCGCTACCTCAACTTGGGCCTGCACTTGAGCTTCGGCGGCGCGCTGACCTGGGGGCCCTCCAAGCGCCGGGAGCGGGCCCTTCGGGCGGTGCCCGCGGAGCGCCTGCTCATCGAGACCGACGCGCCAGACCAGATCCCCGCGCCCTGGCGAGGCAGCACACCTGCGGGGAGACCGGCGATGTGGCCCGCGGTGGCCGCCGCCGCCGCGGCCCTGCGGGGGGAGGAGCCCGCGGCCCTCGCGGCGCAGGTGGGCGCGAACGCCCGATCCCTGTTTGGGCTGGGGGTCGGCCTGGGCCTGCGGCCGGAGGGGAGCCCGACGCCCGACCCGCGGCCCGCGGCACGATAGACCGGCGGCCGCCCCGGAGCGCCGATGACCCAGCCCCCACAGCCCGCCGAAGTTGAGGATGCGCACCGCCTGCGCCTTCCGCACACCATGGCCGATGCGCCGACCACCGTGCCCGCCCTGCCCGCCGCCGAGGCCAACGCGGACGAACGTGAGCGTCGATACCGTCTGCATCGTCGTTTTGATCGCATCGGCCGCCTCTACGGTGACCCGGCGATGGAGCGGCTCTTCTCCAGCCACGTCGTGGTCATCGGGCTCGGCGGGGTGGGCAGCTTCGCCGCCGAGTCCCTCTGCCGCAGCGGCGTGGGCCGCCTGACCCTCATCGACTTCGACCTCGTGTGTGTGACCAACGTCAACCGCCAGCTCCAAGCGATGCGCGGCACGGTGGGCAAACCCAAGGCGACCGTGCTGGCCGAGCGCCTTCGCCTCATCAACCCCGAGGCCGAGATCAAGGCGGTGCCGCTGTTTTACGAGGCCCGCCTCGCTGACAAGCTGCTGCGCGGCGCCGACTTCGTCGTGGACGCCATCGACAACCTCACCGCGAAGGCGCACCTGCTGGCGACCTGCCGCGCGCAAGGCATCCCCGTGGTCTGCTCCACGGGGGCGAGCGGGCGCACCGACCCGACGGCCATCCGCACCTGCGACCTCGCCGACACCAAGGTCGACCCGTTGGCCCACGCGCTCCGCAAGATTTTGCGGCAGAAGCACGGCCTGCCCCGCACAGGGCCGCTGGGCATCCCGGCCGTGTTCAGCGCCGAGCCGATGCGCGACCCGGTCGAGCTGACCTACGACAAGGGCGAGGGCTTTCACTGCGTGTGCCCGAACGGCGAGAATGACCACCACTCCTGCGAAGAGCGCCACGTCATCTGGGGTACGGCGAGCTTCGTCACCGGCGCCTTTGGCCTGACCTGCGCCAGCGTGGTCGTGCGCGCCCTGGTCGCGCCGGCGCTGGCCCCGGCCCCCTGAGCCGCCCAGCCCTCAGCCGAGCACCCGCCAGTCACCCGCCTCTGCCGGGGGGAGCTGGCCGGAGAGGATGAGCTGAAAGAGCAGCCCGAGGTTGTTCTCGCTGTGCCGGTCGAAGAGGGCCGCGGCGACCAACATCACCGGCAGCACCGCGAAGGCCCGGTCACGCCGCGCCACGCAGAGGGCCTCGAGCGGCTCGGGGCCGTCGGCGTCGAAGGTCGCGAAGAGCAGCTCCCAGCCGGTGGCCCGCTGGAGCTCATCGGCCCAGAGCACCCCGAGCGCCACCGCCGCGTCGTCGGCCCCCAGCGCGCCCGCGAAGGGCTCGCCCGCCCGCGCCGCGTCGACCGCCGCGGCCGCCGCCGCCACCAGCGCGCCCGGGGGCAGCTCATCGGCGGCGAGCGCTTCCGGGGGAAGGGGCACAAGCTCGAGCGCAGAGGCCAGCAGCGCGTCGATCTCCTGCTCTTCGTCGATGGTCAGCGGCCGCTCGCGTGGCATCGGTGCTCTGTGGACGCGGAGGGAGGAGGGCCGGTGCCCAGCGGGAGAGCGCCCAACCGGAGAGCGCCCTGCGGGAGGCCTTCAGGCCGGGCAGCGCAGCGACAAGCCGAAGTTCCCGACCTGCTCAGCTGGGCCGTCGACGATGACCACATAGCGCGCGGGCTCGTTGTTCCAGATGGTGACCCGCCCGCCGCCGCTGGCGACCACGCCCTCACACTCGACGACCCCGTTGCCCGGCGCGAGGCAGCCGCTGTCCCAGCGCGCGACGAAGAGGTCGAGGTCAACGCAGGGGCTGTCGAGCTGCACGACCACGTCGCCCGTGCCCGGGTGGGTGAACGCGAAGACCTGCTCGGGGCCGCGGTAGCTCTCGGCGCCGACCACGGCGCATGCCCAGGCGCTGGCGTAGTGCCGACCGTCCAAGGTGGTGTCGGCGCCCGCGTTGTTGCCGTAGCGCTCACCGCCGCAGACCAGCTCGCCGGCCGGGCAGCTCGCCTCGAAGTCGACGTAGCTGGCGTCACACTCGACGTCGGTGCTCGACCCGCCGCCGCTCCCGCCCGCCCCACCGCCATCCCCGGCGGCCTCTTCGGAGCTGAGCTCGCCAGAGTCCTTAAAGACATCCGCGCAGCCCGGGAGGCCGAGGGACGCGCCGAGGATGAAAATGGCGCTGCGGCGGTTGCTGCGGCGGTTGCTGCGGACCTTGCAGCAGTGGGCGCCAGGGGACGCGGTCTGCGGCAGCCTCACTCGCAGTCCACGCGCAGGCCGAAGTTGGTCGCGCTGCCGTTCGGGCTGTCGACGATGACCAAGTAGTTGGTGTCTCGGGTGGAGTCGGCGACCACCAAAACGTCGCCGCCAGCGCGGCTGTCGTCAGCCTCACACTCCCACACCGGGTTGCCGGTCTCGGGGCAGTCGCCGTCGGACTCCCAGAACTCCCACCGGAGCGCGAAGAGGTCGAGCTCGTCGCAGGGGCCGTCGAGGGTGATGGTCGCGCGCAGCCCCGCGGGCACCCGCAGCGCGTAGGTGCGCTCGGGCCCGTCGTAGCTGCCCGCCGGGAAGGGGGCGCAGTACCAAGCGAGGTAGTCGTCGTCGTTCATCAAGGAGGAGCCGCCGTCGTTGGTCGCGAGGAGCTCCTCACCGCAGGAGATCGTATCGGCCACGCACTCATCGACGCCCGGCGTCGCCGGGTAGGCCCCCGCTGTGCAGTCGACGGAGGGTTCGGGCTCACCCGAGTCGACCGCGGTGTCTTCGCCATCACCGCCGTCATCACCGCCCGAGTCGACATCAGCGTCAGCGTCGGCATCGGCGTCAGCATCGGCGTCAGCGTCGGTCTCGTCGACGACGATGTCCTCGTCGTCGGTGCCGTCGGTGCCCCCGCTGAAGGTCTCGCCTTCGGTCGGCTTCTCAAAGATGCTGCAGCCGGCGCCGGCGAGCAGCGCGGCCGCCAGCGCCCACCGAACCAGCGCTGCCCCCTCTCGTGTTGCGTCAGCCGTCACGGGAACCTCCTTGGCAGCGCAGGCTACCCCACATCGGGCGCGCCCGCCTGAACCTGGGCCTGCGCAGGGCTCCCCTCGCCGAGGGCCACCTGCCCGGCGGCGACGAGGGCGGCGTAGCGCCCGCCGAGCGCGAGGAGCTCGGCGTGGGCGCCGAACTCAACGACCTGACCATCGGCCATCACCGCGATGCGATCCGCGCGCTGCACGGTCGAGAGGCGATGCGCCACGATGAGCACCGTCCGCCCCTCGAGGATGCGCCCGATGGCCTCTTGCACGAGGCCCTCGGTGAGCGAATCGACGCTGGCCGTGGCCTCGTCGAGGATGACCAGCACGGGATCGTGGGCCAGCGCGCGGGCAAAGGTGAGGAGCTGCCCCTCGCCCACGCTGAGATCGGCGCCCCGCTCGCGGAGCACGTGGCCCCAGCCGAGCCGCTCGACGAAGCCGGTCGCGTTCGCCGCCGCCGCGGCCGCCTCACGGGCCGTCACGCTGATCTCGGAGTTCCCCAGGTCGACGTTGAAGCTGAGCGGCTGGGCGAAGAGCTGGATGTCCTGCCGCACCGCGACGAGCTGCCGGCGCAGCCCAGCGGGATCGAGCGCGCGCAGCTCATGGCCGTCCACGCGCACGCTGCCGGTGTAGCCGTCATAGCTGCGGTCGAGCAGGCGCATCAGCGTGGTCTTGCCCGAGCCCGTGGCGCCCACGACCGCGACCGACTGCCCGGGCTCGACCCGCAGATCGACACCCTTGAGGACCTCGGGCTGGTCGGGCCGGTAGCGGAAGCGGACCCCCTCGAGCACCAAGGCGCCCCGCAGCCGCGGGGCCGCCACCGTGCCTGGCTCGACCTTGTCGTTGACGTCAAGCAGCCAGAAGAGGCGCTGCAAGGAGGTTGCGGCGCGCTGCAAGATCGTGATCTTGCCGGATAGCTCTCGTAGCGGCCGGAAGAGCCGGTCGAGGTAGTCCATAAAGGCGACGAGCAGGCCGACGCTCAGCGGCGGGGCCGCGCCCTCGATCCCCACCGCGGCGAGCGCGTCGGCGGCGAGGCCGGTGCCCCCCCAGAGCACCACCGCCACGAAGATGCGCGAGGCGCCGTCCACCACGGCGAACATGGCCGCGTCGTAGATGTTGGCCGACTTGTTCGCCTCGGTGAAGGTGCGCGAGCGGCGCGCAAACTCGGCCTCGGCCCAAGGCTGCGCCCCCTGGAGCTGGATGACCTGCGCGCCATCGACCCGCTCGGCGAGAAAGGCGTTGAGATCAGCTTGGGCCTCGCGCACGACCACGAACAGCCGCTTGAGTTGCAGGCGCATCCACTCGATGGAGCCGAGCAAGGGCGGCGCGAGGAGCAGCAACAGCAGGCTCAACTGCCAGTTGAGCCAGAGCATCGTGCCGCCGATGCCCAGGATGAGGAGCAGGTCAAGCACGATGGAGACGACGCCGGACGCGATGCTCTCGCCGAGCGCCTCGACGTCGTTGGTCACCCGGGTCAGCAGCTTGCCCGCCGGCTGCCGGTCGAAAAAGCGCTGGGCGAGGGTGAGCGCGTGGCTGTACAGCGCCTTGCGCAGCCGAAGGATGGTGCGCTCGCCGCCCCAGGACAGCGCGAGGCTGTAGGCCGCCTCGGTGATGTAGGCCCCAAGCACCGCCGCGAGGTACAGCAAAGCAACCTGGTCGAGCCCATCGAGGACCTCGGGCACGAGGTGCCCGTCGATGGCCTCTTTGAGCAGCAGGGGCTGGGCGAGGTTCAGCGCAGCGATGGCCGGCGTGAGCAGCAGCGCCAAGCCCAAGGTCCACGCGTCGGGGCGCACGAAGGGCCAGAGCCGGCCGACCAGCTGCAGATCGGAGGCTTGATCGAGGCCACGCTCGTCGTCGGGCGCGCTCACGCCGCACCCCCGACCGCGGCGCCATCGGCGCCTTCCCCGCGGGGGAGCTGGGCCCGCCACGCCTCGCGGAAGGGACCATCCCGCTCGATGAGCACAGCGGGCGGACCCTGGTCGACCAGCCGCCCCTCGTCGAGGACCAACACCAGATCGGCGTGCCGCAGCGCGCTCACCCGATGGCTGACGATGAAGGTGGTCGGCGCCACGCCCCCCGCGCCCAGCGAGCGCAGGGCGCCGACGAGCTGGGCCTCGGTCGCGTGATCGACCGCGCTGAGCACGTCGTCGAGCAGCAACAGGCCGCCCGGCCGACGGGCGAGCTTGTGCAGCGCGCGGGCCAAGGCCACCCGCTGGCGTTGGCCGCCAGACAACATCACGCCGCGCTCACCGACCACCGTCTCGACCCCGGCGGGGAAGCTCGACAGGTCGGCGCGCAGCGCGGCCAAGGCCAGCGACCGGTCGAGCGCATCGGATGGCCCCCGCGGCCCGACCTCGACGTTGTCGGCGATGGTCTCGCTGAACAAGAACGGCCGCTGCCACGCCATGCACACCAAGTTTTGCCAGGCCCGCAGCTGCACTGCGCGCAGGTCAGCCGCTTGGTCGGGGCCGGTGCCCACCCGCACCGCGCCGGCCGGCGGGTCGATCAGGCGGGCGAGCACCTTGAGCAGCGTCGTCTTGCCGCTGCCCGTGCGACCGAAGACCCCGACCACCGCGCCTGGCTGCACCGTGAAGCGCAGATCATGGAGCACCTGTTTGTCGGGCGCCTCGGGGTAGGCCACCGACAGCCCATCGACCGAGATCCAGGGGGCGCCGTCGACCGGCGCGGGCGGCGCATCGGGGCCCTCGGGCTGGTCGTGCGGGGTGTCGAGCAGGTCAAAGATGCGCTGGATGCTGACACTGCCCCGTTGAAAGACGGAGAGCATCCACCCCATGGAGCGGAGGGGGGGCAAAAGGATGCCCAGCAAGGTGGCAAATGCGGCCACCTCGCCCACCGACAGCTCGCCCCGGATGGCCATCGGCCCGCCCACATAGAGCAGCACAAAAATGGACAGGCTGCCCGCCAACAGCAGCGAGGGGAAGGCCACGCCGCCCAGGAGGGCCCCCCGCATGCGCGTGCGGAGCAGCGCGGTCGCCTTGTCTTCAAAGCGCTCGATGAAGCGCGGCTCTGCGACAAAGCCCTGGATGGTGGCGATGCCCTGGAAGCTCGACAGCACGTGCTCAGACAGCTCGCCGAGCTGCTCTTGCGACCGCCGGTGCAGGCTCATCACCAAAGAGCTGCTCTGCTGGACGACGACCAAGCCCACGAAGATCGGGATCGCGCTGAGCACGGTCAATATGGGCGAGAGGGCCCACATCTTCCACCCGGTCATGACCAGGGCCATGCTGACGTTGACGGCCTGCATCAGGCCAAAGCCGACGACCGCCCGCGCGAAGGTGATGTCATTGGCCGCCCGGCTGATGATGTCGCCGGTGGTGTGGCGGGCGAAAAAGCTGGCCCGGCGGGACAGGAGGTCACGAAACATGTCGTCGCGGAGGTCGCGCTCGATGTCGCGGCCGGGGTTGAACACGAGCACCCGCGACAAGGTGCGGACCACGATGACCAGCGCGCCCATCAGCACCACGGCTGCGACCGGCCCCCCGAGCGCCTCACCCGCGCGGTACCGATCCAGCGCGACGCCGATGGACACTGGGATCTCGACGGTCAGCCAATTGGTGAGGCCCAAGGTCAGCAAGCCGCCCAGGTACCGCCAGCGATGCACCCACGCATAGCGCCGGAGCAAGCGGAAGATCGGAGCGAGGACGGCGCGCACAGCGCCCCGGGGTGCGGGCGCCGTCGCGGCCGCGGTGGTCTGCGAACTCATGGCGGCGGCTTAGCCCGCCCGAGGGGTGAGCGGTAGGCCAGGACAGCAAACATCGGTCATCCTTTGTCCCCAAATTGTGGTCACCCTGGGTGACAGGCGCGCAGGGGATCGGCTACGCTCCCGAGGGGACGACGCAGAGGCCCCTCACTCCGGTCGAGGCCGCTTCGCCGACAGAGGTGCACTGAACATGAAATCAGACAACTTCTGTTCAGATGACAATGGCGCCTCCACACCGCGCGCCGCGGGGCGCCCGCCCCCGCAGGCCCAGCGCACCCACGCCGCCCTGCGCTGGGTGTGCTGCGTATTGCTCAGCGTTCTGGTGCAGCTCGGCGCGCCCGCCGCCTCGGCCCAAGGCCCTGCGCGCCCCGCGCCTGCCGCCTCGGGTGATGGGCTCGCCCGCATGCGGGCCGACCAGGCCTGGCTGGTCGACCAGATCGGGCCCCGACCGGGGGGCTCCGCGGCCGAGCAGGCAGGCGCCGACGGCGTCGCTGCCCGGCTCCGCGCCGCCGGGTGGGATCCGCAGCCGATCATCCGTCCGAGCAACCTGATCGCGTGCAGGGGCGCGCCCCGGCGGGTTTTTCTGGCCCACATCGACAGCGTGCCCGGCAGCCCTGGCGCGGTCGACAACGCCGCTGCGGTCGCCGTGCTGCTCGAGCTCGCCCGCGACCCCGCGCCACAAGACCTCTGCCTCGCCTTCCCCGACCGGGAAGAGCTCGGCCTCGAAGGCAGCGCGGCGATGGCCGCCCACGGGCCTTGGGGGGCAGCGCCGCCCGAGCTCGCCGTGGCCCTCGACCTCGTCGGGCACGGCGAGCTGCGGGTCATGGGCCTCGGTCGGCGCTGGTCCGACAGCGGCTTGGCTTGGCTGCACGCCGCGACGGCGGGCGGCGCGGGGGTCCCCTTCGTCCACCGCCTGTACTCCCGCGCCCTGCCCCACATGGAGCGCAGTGACCACGCCCCCTTCGCCGACCGTGGCAGCCCCGCGCTCCTCGTCTTTGGCGTCGGCGAGGGCGAGATCTTCGACCGCTACCACCAGCCCACCGACGACCTGCTCCGGGGCCAGCCGGGCGACGGCGCGGCCTTGATCGACGCCCTGCGCTTCGTCCAGGGCCTCGCGCGGGCGCCGCCGATGCCCCCGCCGGTTCCCGGCGGCGAGGCCCTACACATCGGCGGGCTGCTCCTGCCGTCGGCCTGGGCCTGGGTCTGCTTCGGGCTCGCGGTCGCCCTCTGCCTCGTCGATCTGCGCAGGCCGCCGCCGCTGCTCCGCTTGCTGTGGGTGCCGCCCCTCGCCGTTGGCTTGGGCGCGGTCGGGGCAGCGCTGAGCGTCGCGGCCTTCGACCTCATGCTCCCCTGGGGCGCTGCGCGTGGCCTGCGCCCGCCTGCGGTCACCGCCGAGCAGACCGCCGACGCGGTGATGGGGCTCCCCACCCGAGGCTGGTGGGCCGGCGCGCTGCTCACCCCGGTGATCGCCGTGCTGCTGCTCATCGGCGCGCGGTACGCGACCCGCCGGCTGCTCCCCGACCCGCGGCTCTCGCCCTGGGCCGCCACGCTCAGCGCGGGCGCAGCCCTGGCGCTCGACCCGATGTTGGCGGGGGTCTTCGCGGCCGCGGCGCTGGCCGCCCGTGTCCACCCAGCGCTCGCCGCCGCGCCGGCGGCCCTGCTCCTGCGCCCGGACGCCCTGCGCCAGCTCGCCTTCCACGGCCTGATAGAGCCCGCCGGCTGGGGCGCGCTCTGCGGCCTGCTCGCGCTGGGCCTCGCGGCCCGGGCCCACCGCGGCGCGGCGCAGGCGCCCCCACCGCCGAGCGACGCGGGCCGCGAACATCGAGGATGACGTGCAGATCACTGTTCACCAGCACCTCCGCAGCCCAGGGGTCGACCGCTGGCTCGACCGCCTCGACCGGGCTGCGCTGCGGCTGGGGCGGCCCCAGGCGCCCGCGCCGACGAAGCTCGAGCTCCGCTCTGCCGCCGGCTACCCCCTGCACGCGGCGGTCTGGTCACCGACCGGTCCGGGCCCGCACCCGACCGTGGTCCTCGTCCCGGACCACGGCGCCGAGGGCGCGGCGGTGGGGGCGCCCCACAGCCCGATCCAGCCCGGCGAGCTGACCGCCGCGGGGATCCGCTGCGCGACGCTAGACCTCGCCGGCCGGGGCCAGAGCTGGGGGGAAGACGACTTCGGCGGGCCAGAGCACCAAGACGACGTGGCGCAGCTCGTCGCGGCCCTGGTGGGGCAGGCCCGGGGTGGCCGCGTGGGCCTCATCGGCCTTGGCGGCGGCAACCAGGCCGCGCTGGGGGCCGCCCGGCGCTTGGCCGGCGCCGTCCCTTGGGTGATCGACTGGGAGGGCCCCGCCGACGCTGAGACCACCCGCAGCCTCTACGGCGAGGACAGCCCGCCGCTCGGCGTGGACGACGCCCGCTGGTGGTCGACCCGGGCCGCGGTCGCGCAGATCCCCGCGCTGCCTTGCGGCTACGTGCGCCTCCAGGCAGAAGAAGACCACCGGAAGCTTGGCGAGCTGCGCCACGCGCTCCGCTGCCTGCACGCGGCGGCCGACGGGCGGCCCGCCTGGTTTCAGATCAACGACCACCCCCGGGGTGAGCGCCCGCTCCGCCCGGTGTGGATCGGGCGGGGCCTGCTCCCCGCCCGGGCCGCCCTGCTGCAGAAGATCCGCACGCTCTGCGCCGCTGGCTGAGCGCCGCCCCCCTCCACCGAGCACCCCATGTTCACCGCCGCCCTCGGGCTCACCCAAACGCCCACCCACGCCCTGATCACCCTGCTCCGCGCGATCTACAAGAAGGAGCTCAGCCCGCCCCTCAGCCTGCCCGACCTCACCCGGCACGGCCTCCAGTTCTGTGCGGCCGAGCTCCAGGGCGCCCTTCGTGGGCTCGACGCGCCCGCGGTGACCGCCGTGCTGGTCTGCGTCATCGCCGAGCGCCGCGCCCAAGAGCAGCGCGCCGGAGCGGCGAGCGCGCCCCCGGAAACGCAGGGCTAAACGAGAGGACGGGAGCCGTCCGCAGCACCCCGGGGCGGTGCCCTACCGAGGACCACCTTGGTCCACCGCGCCCGCGGCCGGCAAGGTGGGCGCCCAGCTGAAGTGTGCTTGAGCCCGGGCCTCCTCCACCGCCGCACGCCATCGCGCGGCCTGCTCGGGCTCCCGATCAGCGGCCAAAGAGACCATCACGTCCGCCTCCCAGGTGTAAGGGCGCCCGTCCAGCCACACCCCACCGGCCTGCACCCGGCGCGAAGCCTCCGCCAGGGGCAGACCCGCGATCAGGTCCTGCAGGGCCAGAAAACGGCCTTGACGGGGGGCATCCACAAAACGCATGCCGCCGCGCGCCGCCACGGCCACATGCAGCCAGGCCGGTCGCAGCGCGACCCCGCTCAGGCCGAGGCGCCGGGCCATCCGCAGCAGGAGCTCGCTGGCCTCCCGCGCCAGGCCCAGCCCCGGCACCTCTTGGCCGGGGAGCGCCGGACGCCCGGCAGCGAAAGCAGCGAGCGGGTGCCGCAGGGTCAGCCAGTGGATGAACAGCAGGACCCCGCCCAGCTCGGGGTGGAGCCGCAGGCCGTCGACCCGCTCGACCACCAGCTCGACCAGCAGGTGCTCCGCCTCGCCGCGCCCCTGCCCTTGGGCCAACAGGCGCAGGCGTTCGCCCGCGCTGGCCGCGTCCAGCTCCACGCGGAACCGGTGGTAGCCGAGGCGGCGCGCTGCCCCGAGCAGGCCGTAGCGGCACAGGGCCAGCTCGAGGCCCTGCGGGCTGTAGAGGCCGAGCAGGCGCTGCGGACCCGCCGCGGGCCCGAGCAGCTCGGGGAGGTCGGCCGCGCTGAGCCAGGCCCCGCCGTCGAGCTCCGCGGGCTGCAGGCTGCGCCAGATCTCGTCGAAAACATCAGCCAGCGGGTCTACGTCGGGAGGGATCGGGGCCTGCGCGCCGGTGGCCAGCGCCACGCCGATGGTGGCCACCGCCCGCCAGGCGCCCGGCCCGTAGCCGCCCCCAGGCAGCCACACCGCGGGCTGGTCCCCGATGCTCCCGAGCACCATCAGCTCGCGGCGGAGCAGGTCCCCCTCCGATAGGCCGAGGTCGCCGAGCGGGTCGCCCGCGCGCACGTCTCCCCCCGCGAGCACCAAGGTCAGCTCCGCCAGCGGCGCGCGCTCCAACAGCTGGGCGAGCGCGGCAAAGTAACGGTCAGGCCCTGCTTTTCCGGGGAGCACGACCTCGTCTACGCCGGGCAGCGGCCCCCAGTCGACCCCCGAGATCGAGCCGATCCAGCAGGCCGGATCGTCGGCCAAGCAGTCGGCGGTGCCGTCGGGCGGGTGGAAGTCAAGATCGAGGATGACGACCTGGCCGGCAAAGCCGTCCGCGCGGGCCCGCTTGACCGCCACCGCCAGATCGTTGATCGGGCAGAAGCCCCCGCCCCTCGCCCGCCCGGCGTGGTGCATGCCGCCGGCGAGGTTGAGCTGCGGACCCTCCCCGTGGAGGGCGGCGCGCACCGCGGCGACCGTGCCGCCGGTGATCGCGCGCAGGGTGTTCCAGACCTCGTCGACCGGGATGTCCCAGCCGGGGACGCCGAAGATGCGGGCGAGCTCATCGCCGCGCTCCAGCGCCTCGAGGTAGTCCCCCTCGTGAACCCGCAACAGGTCGCCAATCTCGACCGCGGGTGGCGCCCGAACCGCCTCGGCGTCGGCCAAGCCCGCCCGGCGCAGGTACCACGCGGCCAGCTCGGCCCGCCGCGGATCCAGCCCCACACGGCCATCCAAGGTGGTGATCGGCAAGCGGTAGTCGGGGCGGTGCCAGAGGGTCAACGCCGGACGGCCGAGCCGGCGCAGCCGCCCGAGCATCGCGGCCCAGCGAGAGAGCCCCATCTGCGCCGCCCCTCAGCGTATGGGCCCCCCGCCGGGAGCCCTGGGTCTTGGCGGGTGCCGCCACCGCCGCGCCCAGCGCGCGTCGACCCGCATCAGTAGCGCGCCTCTTCGCCCGTGACCCACTCACAGGCGGAGACGATCACCATGCGGAGGTCCACACCCTCGCGCTTGAGCGCCGCCGCGCCAGCCAATACGCCAGCGATCATCAACATCACGAACAGCGAGCCGTCTCGCATGGGCCACCTCGCGGCCCAGCCCCAGGGAGGGCCTGCCGCACCCCAGGGGACGGATCGCCGCCCTGCGCCCATGAGCGCATCGGACCGGGTCAGGCGACCTTGAGCCGCAGCGCGCAGGTTTGGGCCACCGCGCCGCTCATCTGGCCGAGACCGCCGCCTGGACGACCCACGTAGGCGGCCGATCAGCCGGTGGGCGCGCCCCCCTCGAAGGCGCCGCGCAAGCGCCCGAGCTCAGAGGCCGGGACGTCGGCAATGACGTGCCCGCCGCGAATCATGACGATGCGGTCGGCCACGCGCTCGAGCGTGTCGAGCACATGCGTGCTGAGCACCACGCCAGCCCCCGCCGCGCAGGCCGCGCGCAGACCGCGCAGGGTGCGCTCAGCGCTCGGCGGATCGAGGCCGTTGAGCGACTCGTCGAGCACGAGCAGGGGCGGCTTTGCCACCATCGCGCAGCCCAGCGCGGCGCGCCGGCGCATGCCCTGCGAGTACTCACGAATCAGGCGGTCGGCGTCGCCGCCGAGCCCACAGAGCTCGAGGGCCGCCTCAACCTCTGCTTGGCCCACCCCGCGGATCTCAGCGACGAAGCTGAGCATCTCGCGGGCGGATAGGTAGTCGTAGAGCCGCGGCTCTTCGGGCACATAGCCGACCTTGGCCCGGGCCCCGTTCGGATCGGCCACCACGTCGACCCCAGCGATGCGGACCGTGCCCCCATCGGGGAGCAGCTGCCCCGAGATCATCTGGATGGTCGTGCTCTTTCCGGCGCCGTTGGGCCCGACCAGCCCCACCAGCTCACCCGCCCGGATCTCAAAGCTGACCTCTTTGACCGCCTCAACCCGGCCGAACCGCTTGCGCAGCCCCTCGACCGCCAACACG
>JAEUKK010000165.1 GCA_016792625.1 Deltaproteobacteria bacterium
GGCAGGCTTCGCGCGGCGCATGGCAGCGCCGCGCGCCAGCCCGCAAAGGCCCCCCTTTGGAAACCCCCCGAAGGCGGCGCGGCCCGCTGCTCTGGTCGGCGATGAAGGGGGCGCCGCGAAGGCCTCGGCTGTCACGGTTGGGGCGAGGCTCGTCGCTGGGGGGCCGTTCGCACCCAATCCGTGTCGGTCGGTTTGAGGTGGGCCTGGGCGAGGAAGGGGCTCGCCGCGAAGGCCTCGGCTGTCGCAGTCGGGATGAGGCTCGTCGCTCGCGGGCCGTCGGCGCCGAATCTGTGCCTGCCCGGCTCAGCCCCGCGCGTGGGCCGCGACCGCATCCACCAGCCAGGGCCAAACCCCCGGCGGCAGCCCATGGCCCCAGCCCGGCACGGTCGCCAAGCGCGCCCCCGGGATCGCCCGCGCGGTCGCCCGCCCACCCGAGACGGGCACCAGCGGGTCGGCCTCGCCGTGCAGCACCAAGGTCGGCGCCCGCACCGCGGCCAGGGCCCGCGTGCGGTCGCCGCTGGCCAAGATGGCGGCGAACTGCCGCAGGAAACCATCGGGGTTCGCCCCGCGCGAAAACGCCTTGCGAGCCGTCGCTTCGACCTGCACTGGGTCGTAGGGGAAGGCGTCGCCGACCACCCGCTGCTGAAAGCGGATGAACCACTCGACCGCGCCTTGTTCGGTCGGCGGCCGCGGCGTGAGCAGGGCCCGCAGCGCGCCGGGGGTGGGCAGGCCGGCGAAGCGGGCCCCGGTGGTGCTCATCACCGAGGTCAAGCTCCGCACGCGGCGCGGGTGCTCGATCACGAGGTGCTGGGCCACCATCCCGCCCATGCTGACCCCGAGCACGTGCGCGTCGGCCCAGCCCACGGCGTCCATCAGGCCGGCGGCGTCGGCGGCGAGGTCGGACAGCGTGTACGGCGCCGGGACGGGCAAGCCCGCCGCCCGGCGGGCGAGCAGGGCGCCCACCGCGGGCCGCCCGGCCCCGGTCATCCAGGTGCTCTGGCCGAGGTCGCGGTGGTCGTAGATCAGGGGCGCGAAGCCCTCGGCCCGCAGGCGCTCGAGCAGGCCCTCGGGCCACAACACGAGCTGGGCGCCGATGCCCATGATGAGCAGCAAGGGCACGCCAGGGCCGGGGTCTTCGTAGGCCAGGGTGATCGGGCCCACCTGGGCGAAGGGCATGGGGACTCCTGGGCGGCCTGCGCGGGGCCGCGGCCGGCCTCGGCGGCACGCTACCCGCCCGCGGCCGGCCGTGGCGGGGGCGGCCGCCCGCGGCTCGGCGGCGGGCCTCGTCGAGGATGACGTGTCGTGCGTCGTGCTGTCGGTCTTCGCCGCCCTTTCACCGGGGCGGGCGGCGCCGCCGGCCCCCGGGCTCGCGCCCGCCCGCGCCCGGCCGACCGGAGCGCGGCGCGCAGCGCCGGTCGCGCAGCGACCAAGCCCGCGCGGGCGGCGATCCCGGCGCGGCCCCGCCGCGGCCGGAGCGCCGACCGGCCCCGCGGGCGCGCGCGCAGGGGGGCCGCAGGCGCCCGACCGGGCCCGCTGCAGCCCCCCTGTCGGCTTGCGTTCGCTAGAACAACGCCCAGGAGGGCACCCTCGCGGGGCCACCTGGGCGTGGGGCGCAGAACAGGCCCTCGGTCAGCCCGTCGGGCCGACCTTAGGGGCAGCCATCCAGGCCCGCGCAGCTGCTGTCGGCGCAGTCAATGAGGCTGTCGGCGTCATTGTCGACGCCGTCGTTGCAGGCGGCCTCGGCGCCGGCGCAGGTCTGGCCGGGCAGGGTCATGCTCGCGTTGAGGATGTAGTTGCCGCCGGTGGCGTAGTAGCCGTCAACGATGAGCAGCAGGTCGTCTCCGGCGCGCAGCGACTGGCCCGAGACCTGCGAGGTGGTGTAGGACCCGGTGGTCGCCGAGTAGGTGTCGTCGTCGCAGTCGACGAGGGCGCCGCCGCAGCCGCTCCAGACGCGGAGCACGGTGTCGAAGCTCGATCCGAAGGTGTCGAAGCTCCAGCAGCCGGTGGCCGGCGCCACCCAGTCAAAGGACAGGTCGGGCGCGCTGTAGGAGGTCGAGCCGCAGGAGGTCGTGGGCAGGTAGTCATTGCCCGCCCCCACGGTCGTTCCGGTCGAGAGCACCCCGGCCGCCGCCCCGCCCAGGTCGACGTCGGCGCAGGTGGTCGCGCCTTCGATGACATTGACGACCAGCGCGCCGCTCTCGCTGGCGTCGTAGCCGGCCAGCCGGATGTAGTAGGTGGTGCCCGCGGTGAGGTCGACGTCGATGGTGCTCAGGCCGCCGCCGGCGCTGTCGTCGTTGCAGCCCAGCTCTTCCGAGCAGGTGTCGGCGCTGAGCACCGCCAGCGTCGTGTCGAAGGCCGAGCCGATCGTGTCGAAGGTGAAGGTGCCGGTGGCCGGGGCGGTGTAGGCGAGGACGTAGTCGTAGCCGTCGGTGTCGCCGCAGCTCGCCACCACGTCGGTGGTGTCGCCGTGCAGCGCGCTGTCGAAG
This sequence comes from Deltaproteobacteria bacterium, assembly GCA_016792625.1. Taxonomy (GTDB): domain Bacteria; phylum Myxococcota_A; class UBA796; order UBA796; family UBA2385; genus JAEUKK01. The sequence continues at coordinate 2,487 of JAEUKK010000165.1, forward strand.
GTGGCCGTCCACAGGGTGCCGGTCAGGGTCGCGTCGGCGGTCACCGTCGTGTCGTAGATGTTGACCGTGGCCGTGCCCGTGTCGAACGCGCCGTAGCCGTCGACCGAGAGGATCACGCCCTCGCCCGTGCCCAGCTCGACGCCCTCGAGCGCCGACCAGTAGGCCTCATTGGTGTCGTCGTTGCAGTCGAGCTCCTCGCCGATGCAGGTGTCGTAGAGGCGCAGCACCGTGTCAAAGTCGGAGCCTTCCGTGGTGAACGCGAAGCAGCCCTCGTAAGGGGCCTCCCAAGCGAACTGCACGTCCTCGCCCGCGGTGCTGGTGCTGCCGCAGTCGGCGCTGGTCGGGGTGAAGTCACCGGCCCCCGCGTTGTCGGCGGTGTCGAGGCCCTCGCCGGTCGCCGTGCCCAGGTCACCTTCGGCGCAGTAGGTGAAGCAGTAGGCGTCGGCGCTGCAGTCATCATCGTCGCAGTCGAGCAGGCCATCGCTGTCTTGGTCGATGCCGTCGGTGCAGTCCGACTCGTAGCAGTTGGGCGCGGTCGCGCAGTTGGCGTCGTCGCAGTCCACGTCGCCGTTGCCGTCGTCATCGGCGCCGTCGTCGCAGCTGACCTCTTCGCAGGCCGCAAAACCGGTGCTGCTGATGTTCAGGACCCAGTTGCCCACCGACGAGGAGCCGTAGCCGTCGACCACGAGCAGCAGCTCGGTCCCGCCCTCGACCGAGCCCTCGATGAGCGACTGGGTGCTCACGCCGCTGTCATCGTCGCAGTCGACCTCGGTGCCCGCGCAGTCGCTGTAGATGCCCAGCGTCGTGTCGAAGCTCGAGCCGTCGGTGCTCAGCGTGTAGCAGCCGTCGGCCGGAGCGGTCCAGTAGAAGGCCACGTCGGGCGCCGAGCTCGAGCCGCTGGCGCAGGTGTTGCTAAACTCGCTCGGCGTGCCCGAGACCGTCGTGCCTGTCGCGATCGACGTGCCGGTGCTTCCGGCCAGGACGGTGTCGGCGCAGGCGAAGGGGCAGCTGCCGTCGCCGGCGCAGTCGCTGTCGAGGCAGTCGACCAGCGCGTTGCAGTTGTTGTCGACGCTGTCATCGCAGACGTCGGTGGCGCCGGGGTTGATCCCGACCTCGGCGTCGTTGCAGTCATCGCCGGTCTCGACGAAGCCAGCCGGGGCGATGCAGGCCTCGGCGGTCACCGCCGCGTCGCCGTAGCCGTCGAGGTCGGCGTCGGCGTAGTAGGTGAACTGGCCGAAGCTGTCGGGATCGTCGAGATCACCGTCGCAGTCGGCGTCAACCTCGTCACAGCGCTCGGGCGCGCCGGGGAAGACGAAGTCGTCGGCGTCGTCGCAGTCGCCGCCGGTGGCCACCCAGCCCTCGGCCAGCGCGCAGACCAAACGCAGGCTGGCGTCGTCGCCGTGGCCGTCGAGGTCGACGTCGGCGTAGGCCTCGACGTCGCCCATCACGCCGTCGTCGTCGTCGTCGACCAGCAGGTCGCAGTCGTTGTCGACCCCGTCGCAGAGCTCGTCTGCGCCCGGCGCGACGTTGGCGTCGCTGTCGTCACAGTCGCCGCTGACCTCGACCAGACCGTCGCCGGGGCAGGCGGTCAGCTCGGTGCCCTCGAGGCCCACGCCATCGCCGTCGGCGTCGACCCAGACGGTGCGCAGGTCGACGGTGCTGTCGTCATCGCTGTCGATGAGGCTGTCGCAGTCATTGTCGACCCCGTCGCAGACCTCGTCGGCCTCGGGGTTGACGTTGGGGTCGTTGTCGTCGCAGTCGACGTCGGCGGGGCTGCCGTCCTCGTCGGCGTCGGTCGGGCCGCCATCTGCGCCGTCTGCGCCGTCATTGCCGTCTGCGCCGTCGTTGCCATCTGCGCCGTCGCCACCGACACCGCCGCTGTCGGTGGAGCCATCACCGTCCTTGGGCGTGGGCTCGCAGGCGGTGAGGAGGGCGCTGAGGCCCAACAACAGGAGGACGGCCTGGGGAGTGCGCATGAGGAGCTCCGGCGCGGCGCGGGGCGGCCGCTGAGGGGGAGGGAGATGGATGCGCCCATCATGCCACCTGCGCGCCGCAGGACCATCACCGCGTTGTGAAGCGCACGCCCTGCGCGTACTCCCCGCCGTGAACAGCGATGATCACGCGCTGGGCGCTGGGGGCGCGCCTGTGCTCAGCCGCCCGCGGTGCGGGCACACCAGGCGCGCAAGGTGGCCAAGGCGGCGTCGACCCCGCCCTCGGGCACGCCGTCGAGCAGCAGCGTGCGCGCCTCGCTCGGATCGGGGCCAAAGCGCAGGCCGATGCGCGGGCCTTTGGCCTCGCGCGGGTGTTCGACCACCACGTCAATTACGCGCGCCCGCCGCAGCAAGACGGCCTCGCCGGGTCGCAAGCGGGCCACGAGCACCGCCTCGCCGCCCAGCGCGCCGAGCAGCAGGCCCTGGCGCGCCCGGCGGCCGCCGCCCAGGCGCGCGCTGAGGCCCCGCAGGCCCCGGCGGGCGAAGGCGAAGGCGGCGAGCACCAGCAGGGCGACGAGCACGGCCCCGGTCAGGGCGCCGGCGATCCGCCCCTGTTGCAGCTCACGGCCGAGCAGGGCGCCCAGCGCGCCCGCGCCGACCCCGAGCAGCAAGCCGGCGGCCAGCGGGCCGGCGGTCGGGCTCGCGTGGCGCAGCGGCAGCAGTAGAACGCCCTCAGGCAGGGGCTGTTGGGGGTCGAGCCAAGCGCGGGCGGCCGGCGGCAGGCGTTCTTCGGGCCCAGCCTCTTCGAGCGGGATGGCGCCGCCGACCCGATCGGCGCGCTCCCCAGCTGATCCGCGCGCGCGCTCCATCCCCGCCCCTCGGCGCGGGCGGAGGGGCCCGCGCGCTCCCCCGTCTCACCGGACGCAGGCCCGCTCGCAATCGGCAATCAAGCACGGGCGCGGGCGTAGGGCGGCCGCCGCCCTGGAGGCCCGATGACCGCTGCCCCGTCGCCCGCCGCCCCCACCTGGGGCCCCGTCGAAGACCGCGTGCTCGCCGCGGTGATCCTCGCGGCGGGCGGGCCGCTCAGCCCCGCCGCCCGCGCCGCGCTGACCGACCCCGCCCTGCCGGCCCTGGGCACGAATGACGAGCTGCGGCTCATCTCGGCGCTGTCAGGGCCCTTGGGCCTCGCTGTGCTCGACCCCGCCGCGGCGGGCGCGGCCGACGCCCGCCGGGCCTTGCGCGCTCGGGCCCTGCTGCTGGGCCTGCGCCTCGGGGGGCCGCCGGCCCACGCCAGCGCGGCGGTCGCGGCGGCGCTTGGGGCGACGCCGGGTGAACTGCTCGGCCTGCAGCTGCACCTCAGCGTCGCGCTCGGCCAGCGCCCCTTGCCCGGGGGGCCGCCGCTGGTCGCGGCCCTGGCTGAGCTGCTGCAGCCGCCGGCCTGGCTCGATGGCGTGATTGACGGCCTGGGCGGCCCTTTGGCCGGCGCGACCCCGCCGAGCCGCCGCCGGGCGGGGGCCCTCTCGCCCAAGCGCTACCGCCACCCCCTCGACGCCGCGGCGACCGCCGCCCTGGGCCGCTCGGTCGCTTTTGAAGAGGTGGCCCGCCGGCTGAGCGAGGGGGTGCCCGAGCGGGTCTTCCGCCTCGAGAACAACGCCAGCCGGCTGCGGGTCGGGCCCGACCAGCTCCCGCGGCTCTACGAGACCTATGTGCGCTGCGCCCGCCGCATGGGGGTCGACCCGGTGCCCCCGCTCTATGTGGCGCCCGGCCCGCTCAACGCGTGGACCGCCGGGGTCGAGCAGCCTTTTGTGGTGCTGCACGAGGGCGCGGTCAGCGGGCTGAGCGAGCCCGAGCTCGAGTTCATCATCGGGCACGAGCTCGGCCACATCCTGCACCAGCACATGCTCTACATGATGGTCGCCACCCTGCTCAAGATCCCCGGCTCGGTGATCGGCAGCATCCCGGTGGTCGGCCCGCTGCTGACCCGGGGGGTCGACCTCGCGCTCTTCGAGTGGATGCGCAAGGCCGAGCTGAGCTGCGACCGCGCCGGCCTGCTCTGCTGCCAAGACCCCGAGGTCGCCCTGCGCATGATGATGCGCCTCGCCGGGCTGCCCGGCAGCCTCGCCCAGGTGGCCAACCCGCGCGCCTTCCTCGCCCAACATGACGCGCTGGCCGGCCAGCTCGATGAATTGTCCTCGCGGCTCTTCTACTTGTTGAGCACGGCCGGCCGCAGCCACCCCTGGGTGGTGGTGCGGGCCCACGAGCTGCAGCGCTGGATCGACGAGGGGCACTACGCGGCCCTGCTCGCTGAGGCGCCCGAAGAGCAGGCCCCCGCCGCGCCCGCGCCCAGCTGCCCCGCCTGCGGCGCGCCGACCAGCCCCGTGGATCACTTCTGCGCCGCCTGCGGCGCCCCCCTCCGCTGAGGTGCCCATGAGCTCCGCCCCCGCCTGCGCCACCTGCGGCGCCCCTCTTCGGTCTGGCGCGCACTTTTGCAGCGCCTGCGGCGCTTCGGTGGCCCCGGTCGCCCCGGCCCTCGACGGCGAGGCCCTGCTGGCCGACCCCCGCGCCCGCGAGCGCCTGCCCGCGGCCCTGCGCCTGCAGCTCGAGCTGCTGCTGCGCGCCCGGCCCGCCCCGCGCGGGGATGGCCCCGCAGCGCTGATCTTGGCTGATGGTGGCCGCGGCGCCGAGCGCTTGCTGCGGCGCCTGCAGCTGCGCCCGGCGGCCCTGCCGATCACCCTCGGCCCGGCCCTCGACGACGAGGCCGCGGCGGTCGAGCGGGCCGCCGCGCTGGGCGCCGCGGGCGCGGTGGTGCTGGTGAGCTCGGCCCTGCAGCTGCTGGGGGAGGGCGAGCGGGCCCGCCTCAGCGCCGCCGCGGCCGCCGCGCGCGCCCCGCTGGTCTTCGCCGTGCTGCGCATGGACGCCTGCGAAGATGACGCCGACGTCGCCGATCTCGAGGGCAGGGCCCGGTCCTTCGCCGTGAGCCTGGGCTGCCCGGCGCTGCTCTTTGATGGCAACGACGACGCGGCCGCCGAAGGCGCCCTGCGCGCCGCTCTGACCGCCGCCGCGCCCGGGGCCCCCGCCCGCCTGCGCCAGGCCCTCGGGGCGCGGGTTGACGACGCGCTGGCCTGCCTGCCCGCGCCGGGCACCGCCGAGCTGGCCGCCGCAGAGGCCGCTTTGGACGAGGCCGACGCCCGGGCCCGCAGCGCCGCCCGCGGCCAGCTCGAGGCGGCCGGCGCCGCCTTGCGCGAGGCCTGGCCCGCCCGCTTGCGGGCGATGGACGCCGAGGCCCGCAGCCACGAGGCGCCCAGCGCGCTCGAGCGTGAGCTGCGCACGATCTGGGTCGAGGCCAGCCGCCGGCACCTGCGCCTGCTGCTCGAGGCCGCCGCCCCTGCGCGGGCCGCCGAGGCCGAGGCCGCCCCCGCCGCGCCGCCGATCGGGCCGGCGCCCGCCCTGCACGAGGCCCGCCGCCCACGCAGCCCGGGCCTGCTGGCCGCCGCTGCGCTGACCACCGTCGGCGTGCTGCTTTTGCCCGGGGCGAGCCCGGCGGTGGCCGCCGCGGGCCTGAGCTTGGTGGCCGGCTCGCTGCTCAGCGCCCGGGTGGTGCGCCTGCGCCACGACGGCGCCCGCGGTCGGCTGCAAGAGCAGGCGGTGCTCGCCTGGATCGACGCGGGGATCAGCGCCTGCGTCGCCGCTCTCGACGAGCAGGCGGGGCATTGGCGCGCGCAGCTGCGGTCGGCCCTGCGCGCGCTGCACGCCGCCGGCGGTGATCCGGCGACCGAGACCCTGCGGGCGGGCCTGCGCCGCCTGCGCGAGGGCCTGCGGGCCGAGGCCGGTGATCCCTTTGTGAATGACGTCAATGACGTCGATCTTGATGAGGAGCGCCCCGAAGCGCAGGTGGAGGCCGACCCCGTGGCCGCGCCCGAGGCCCCCTCAGCGGCCCCACCTCCCGACAGCAGCGCAGAGGAGGGTGCTCTGGTGGATGGTGAGCTGCTCACCGCTCCGGTGGAGCCTGCCCCTCGTGGCGACGAGGACGAACCAGACGCTGATCCGGTGGAGGCTGACCTGGTCGAGGCCGCGGAGGCCGCGCAGGTCGCAGAGGCCGCGCCGGAGCCGGGCCCGTCGGAGCCCGGGGGCGCGGCGTGAGCGGGGCGGTCGGGCGCGGGGCGGCGGCCCTCGCCGCGCACCACGCGGCCCGCGCGCAGATCGGGGCGGCCCTCGCCGCGGTCAGCGCGGCGGCCCGCGCGCTGGGGGTGGAGACCCGCGCCGCGGCCGTCGATGTGGTGGCCGCCCGCCTGCGTGAAGATGACTTTCGGATCTTGGTGGTGGGCGAGTTCAAGCGCGGAAAGTCCACGCTGATCAACGCGATGCTCGGCGAGGCCCTGCTGCCCGCCCGGCTCGCGCCCTGCACCGCGCTGATCACCCGCCTGCGCGCGGGCCCGGCGCCGCGCGTGCGCTTGCACCCCCTCGACCCCGCGGGCGCCGTGGTCGAGCTGCCGCCCGCGCGCCTCGCCGAGGTGCTGCGCCTGCCCCCCGACGGCGGCCGGATGGAGAGCCCCTGGGCCTGGGTCGAGGTCGAGCACCCCTTGCCGCTCTTAGAGGGAGGGGTGGAGCTCATCGACTCGCCGGGCCTCAACGAGCACGCCGAGCGGGACCGCGTGGCGCTCGGCGCCCTGCCCCGGGCCGACGCGCTGGTGCTGGTCTTGTCGGCCGAGATGCCGCTGGGCCCCGCCGAGCTCGAGCTCATCGACCGCGAGCTGGCCGACCGCGCGGCGGCCCGCACCGTCTTCTTCGTCTGGAACCGCTATGACGCGCTGGACGGCGATCCCGAGGCCCAGGCCGCGCTCTGGGCGGCCAGCGCCGCGCTGCTCGGGCCCCGCCTCGCGCCGACCCCGGCCGCCGAGCGGGTTTTTGCGCTCTCGGCCCGCCCGGCCCTGCGCGCCCGCCAAGCCGGCGACGCGGCGGCCCTGGCGGCCAGCGGCCTGTCGGCCTTCGAGGACGCCCTGCGGGTGGCCCTCGCCGAGGAGCGCGGCCAGCTCAAGCGGGCCGGGCCGGCCCGCGCGGGGGCCCGGGCGGCCGAGGCCCTGCGCGCCGACGTGATCCCCGCCCGGCGGCGGGCGCTCAGCGCCCCGATCAGCGCGCTGGAGGGCGCTCTGACCGAGCGCGCGGCTTGGCGCGACCGCCTCAGCTCGCGCCGCGCGCGCCTCGCCGGCCGCCTCGCCCTGCACGCCGCGGCCACCCGCGAGGCGGTGCGCGCGGCGGTCGCCCAGCTCTCAGCCCACCTGCTCGCCCAGGCCCCGCAGGTCGCGGCGGGCGTCGAGCTCGGCCCCCTGCTCGCCGCGCTGCGCCCCGAAGAGGCCGAGCGCCGGGTCGCTGAGGCCCTGCGCCGCTGGGTCGAGCAGACCCTGCGCGGCTGGGCGGAGGGGGCGCTGGTCCACGCGCTCTCGGCCCTGCGCGACCAGCTGGTCACCGATCTGAATGACGAGCTGCGCGCCTTCTTCCACGAGCTGGACGGAGCGCCCGCCGCGGCCTCGACCAGCACCGCCCTCGCCCTGCGCGGCCCCGACCCCCTCGACGAGCTGCTGGGCCGGCTGGGCGTCGACCCCGGGGCCGAAGACGCGCCGAGCGCCCTGCTCGGCGGCCTTCCGGTGGTGCTCGGCGCCGCCCTGACCTTGGGCGCCCTCGCCCTGGTCGGCCCCCTCGCCGCGGCGGTCACCGCGGGGATCAGCGTGGTGGGCGCGGTCCTCAGCGGGCGCAGCGCCGCCGAGCGCGCCGCCCACGACGCCGTCGAGCGCCTGCGCCAAGCCTTGGCCGCCGCCCTTCCCCGCCTCGAAGCCGAGCTGCTGCTGCAAGCCGACCGCCGCGCGGGCGCCCTGAGCGCGCGCATCGACAGCGCCGCCGCGGCCCTGATCGCCGACGCCACCGAACAAGTCGACGCCGCCCACGCCGCGCTGCGCGCCGGCCGCGCTGAGCTCGCCGCCGCCCTCGCCGACCTAGACGCCCAGGACGCCGCCCTGGCCGATCTCGAAGCCCAGCTGCGCGCCGCAGCCACCTGAACCCGCCACCGGCGGCGCCCCGGCCGGGCCCGCGGGCGCGCCCGGCGGGCGGCCTAGGGCGCCCTACCGGCCCCTCAGTCCTCCCAAACGAGCCGGGCGACGCTGCTCCAGGGGATCAGCCCCGCGCCCGGCCGCGGAAAAGACACGGCGTGGCAGCGCACCGAGAGCAGCGGCTGGCCGTCGGGCCCGCGCAGCATGGCCTCGAGGTGGCAGAGCAGCGGCTGGGTCGCGCCCTTGGTCAAGATCTGCACAGGCACGCCGCTGCCGATGAGGGGCTCAAGCGGGTCGGGGCTGGCCGGGGCCGCGCCGGCCGCCTGGTTGTGCATCAGCTCGCCGAGGCGCAGCGCCACGCGCAGGCCCTCGGCCGGGTGGGCGGCGAGCCACTCGAGCAGGGCCGCCGCGCCCACCGCCACCGCGCGCAGGCCGGCGCGCCCGATCAGGCCCTCGGCCCGGGCGGTTTGGCCGAAGACAGCCTCGACGCCGCCCACGTCGCCCTCGGGCAGCGCGCCGCGGGCGCTGGCCCCGCCGGCCGCCTCGGCGAAGCGCAGGGCCTCGCCGCCGAGGATGAAGAGCAGCTCGTTGGCCGGCTCTCCGGGGCGCCACAGCACCGCGTCGGCGGGCTGCTGCAGCACCCGCAGGCGGGGGGCGAGCGGGACCAGGGTCGCTTGCGCCACGTCGCCGAAGACCGGATGGCCGAGGAGCGCGGCCAGCGCAGCGTTCTGGAGCATGAGTCACCCTTTGGCGCGGGGGACTGGCAAGATGGGGCCCCGACCGGAGCCCATCATGCCCCCAGTCACCCCTGATCTGCGGGCCGAACCCGACTGGAACAACCACCAGCAGGTTGATCTCGCGCTTCGGATCGCCAGCGGCGCCTGGGGTGGGCGGGCGCGCCTGCTGCTCCGCGCCCCCGCCGCCCAGCTCACCCAGGCCCGCGCGCTGACCGCTGCCCTGCTGCGGCGCCGCTTCCCGCTGGGGGCGCTCGATCAGCTGCCGGTGGCGCTTTTGCCGATCGAGGCGCCGGCTCCGCCCGGGGCCCTGCCCTTGGCCTTGCGGCCGGGAGCGCCCGGGCTCGCCGATCCCGCCGCGGTGGCCGCCGCGTTGCCCCCCACGGCGCCACCCGGCCTCGTCGCCGCGTCGGGGGTCGAGGGCGGGCCCGAGCCCAAGATCAGCGTGCTGGTGGCGACCTTCGGGCGCCCGGTGGCCTTGGTGGGCCTGCTCGACGCGCTGGCCGCCCAGCGGGACCGGGATGGCTCTCCAGCGCCTGATTTTGAGGTGATCCTCGTCGACGACGGCACCGAACCGCCCATCCACCAGCAGCTCGAGCTCGGCCGCTGGGCCCTGTCGCTGCGCCTGTTGCGCCAAAACAACGCCGGGCCCGCCGCTGCCCGCAACCTCGGGCTCGCCTGGGTGCGCGCGCCGCTGGTGCTGCTGCTCAACGATGACGCCGTGCCCGCGCCCACCCTCGTCGCCGACCACCTCGCCGCCCACGCCGCCGCGCTGGCGCCGGCGATGCAGATGGGCACCTTTACGCTGATCCCGTCGAGGCGCCGCGATCACTTCGCAGAGCTGGTCGAGAGCACGCGGCTGCTCTTCCCCCAGCCGCTGCTGCCGCCCGGCCGCTGCCCGGGCCAGGTGCTCTGCTCGGGCAACGCCAGCCTGCCGACCGCGGCGCTGCGGGCGGTGGGCGGCTTTGACCCGGCCATCCGCGCACCCGGCGGGGAGGACACCGAGCTGGGCCGGCGCCTCGAGCAGGTCGAGGGCATCGGCCTTGTCTACGACCCGGCCTTGGTCTGCGGCCACGACCACCTGTTGAGCTGCGCCGGGCTCGCCGCTCGCAAGCGCCATCTCGGGCGCACGGTCGTGTATCTCTCGGAGCGCTTCGGCGATCTTGGCATGCTGCTGCCCGGCGGGCCGCCGGTCGACGAGCTCTTTGACCTGCGCCTCGAGCGCGGCATCAAGCGCCTGAACATCGACGTGGACGCCGTCGCCGCCGAGCTCGACGCCTCCTGCGCGGTCGAGCGCGAGTCGGGCAGCGCGCCGATCTCACCGGCCCGCTTTGGCGCGCTGGTCGATGATCTGAGCGAGGCCGCCTACCTTGGGGGCCTGCTCGAGGGGCGTCGGGCGCGGGCCGCGCGGCGCTGAGCGAGCGGGGCGGCGGCGGGCGGAAATTCCGCGCCGGGCGGTGCTAAGGTCCGGCCCGAACGGCGCCCCGCGCCGAGGGAGGCCATGTGGAGTCCGAGCCGCTGTCGCTGGATGAGCTGCGCGCCACCGTGCGCGCCTTTGTCGCCGAGGAGATCGACCCGCACGCCGAGGCTTGGGAAGAGGCGCAGCTCTTCCCCGCCCACACGCTGTTTAAGAAGCTGGGCGACCGCGGCCTGCTCGGGGTCGGCCGCGACCCGCGCTGGGGCGGGCTCGGGCTCGACTTCCGCTACACCGTGGTGATGGCCGAGGAGCTCGGGCGCTGCAAGACCGCCGCGGTGGCCATGGCGATCGGCGTGCAGACCGACATGTGCACCCCGGCGCTGGCGAACTTCGGCAGCGACGAGCTGCGCGAGAAGTACCTGGTGCCCGCCATCGCCGGCGATCTGGTCGGCTGCATCGGGGTGAGCGAGCCCGAGGCGGGCAGCGATGTGGCCAGCATCCGCACCACGGCGGTCAAAGATGGCGATGACTACGTGATCAACGGCGGCAAGCTGTGGATCACGAACGGGATCCAGGCTGACTTTATGGTCTGCCTCGCCAACACCGAGACCGGGCCCGGGGTTAACCCGCACAACAACAAGTCGTTGATCGTCGTGCCGATGAACTCTCCGGGCGTCGAGCGGGCCAAGAAGCTGCACAAGCTCGGCATGTGGGCCAGCGACACGGCGCAGATCTTCTTCGACAACGTGCGGGTGCCCCAGTCGCACCTGATCGGCGTCGAGGGCGCCGGCTTCCTGCTGCAGATGCTGCAGTTCCAGGACGAGCGCCTCTGGGGCGCGGCCAACGTCGTGGGCAGCCTCGATCAGCTCATTGCCGACACCATCGAGCAGACCCGCCTGCGCATGGCCTTTGGCAAGCCGATCCTGCACAACCAGGTCGTGCACCACCGCCTCGCCGAGCTCTGCACCGAGATCGAGGCGCTCCGCGCGCTGATCTGGCGCACCACCGAGCAGCTCTGCGCCGAGCGCCGGGCCGGCGAGGTCCAGGCCAGCGAGCAGGTCGTGCGCCTCGCCAGCATGTGCAAGCTCAAGGCGGGGCGGCTCAGCCGCGAGGTGGCCGACGCCTGCCTGCAGTACTGGGGCGGCATGGGTTTTATGTGGGAGTCGCCGGTCGCGCGGATGTTCCGCGACGGTCGCCTCGTGAGCATCGGCGGCGGCGCCGACGAGGTGATGCTCAACATCATCTCGAAGATCGACGGCACCTTGCCCGGCCGCAAAGAGGAGCTGCAGCTGCTCGCCAAGGCGCTCGGCTACGAGATCAACAAGAAGAAGAGCTGAGCGCGGCTGGCCGGTCGCGGCGCCCCCTCGCCCTTGACGGGGCGCCGCCCTCGGCTTAGCCGCTGGGCGCTCGCGCTCCAGGGCATCGCTCTGGTGCGGGCGCGACGCCGGCCGGCAGTGGACCACCCTCGGGTGGCCGCCCGCCTCCCCGGGGTCCGCCCACGCGACCACCCCTCTGACAAACTGATCGGGAATGAGCAGGGCACCCTCCGCGCGAGCGGTGGTGCCCGAGGCGCAGCTCCGGCCCCTGGTCGTGGCCGTGGCGCGGACCGTGCTTTGCACCCCCGGGTGCAGCGCGTGGTCGGCGCGACGGGGCGACCCCGGCCCAGCGAGGGACCTTTGTGGTCCGCGCCCGCGTCGTCGCCCCCGCGCTGGACCACCTCGGTCCGCTCGGCTGCGACGGCCACATGCTCGAGGGCGCCCGCAGCCGGCGCCCCGACGATCAGCTGAGAGCGGGTGCCGCGCGCCGCCCAGGTCCACACCTGGCACTGGCCCCGTGAGCACAAGCGGACCAAGCCGCCGCGCGAGACCGCCCCGATGGGGTGGGCGCGGCGCAGCGGCGCGCCGGACGGCGCCCCACGGTCCCCGCCGCCGCCCCGCGTGGGTGGCCTTCGCGTGGTCGCGCCCAGCCTGCCTGGGTCGCCGCGCGCGCAGGGCGCCTCGGCGCCCGTCGCAGCCGCGCCTGGGCCTGACCGCCCGCCGCGCGGCCCCGCGGTCGACCTGCCCCCCTGTGCCGACGGCCCCCCGTCGGCTGGGGAAGTCTTTTGCATTGTGATTTGTCTCCCCACCGCCCCGCGCGAAACGGCCAAAATAAAATGGTCGGCGGGCCTGGACGCCCCGACGAGGGGTCGATAGGAGGCGGGGGCCGGCGGGAGCGCGGCGGCGGCGAACAGCCGAAGCGCGCTCCACCGCGGTAGAGTCGAGGTCTTTGGCCTTGGTTCTCTCCGCGACGCCGGGTCGGCCCCGCGCCGAGTGAGACCAAAAAAATCTCCTCGGGTTGGGTTGACAAACAGAACGGGCCTCGATAAGAAGCCCGAGTGAAGAGGCGGAGCGACCGGGCGAGAGCCCGCGACGCGACAAGACTTCACCGCAGCGTCGGGTCCGCCCACGCTGTACCCGTCGGGGCGCGAGCCCCGGTCCGGTCTTTGTGCTGGTCTTTGAAAAACAGGTAGCAGCTCTCGTTGATTGAAGAAGAGCTCATGGGCCTCCAGCCCGGTCCGCGCAAGCGGCCGAGCGGGGAGCGCCCCGGATCTGC
>JAEUKK010000179.1 GCA_016792625.1 Deltaproteobacteria bacterium
AAGGGGGGCCGCGGGCAGGCTTCGCGCGGCGCATGGCAGCGCCGCGCGCCAGCCCGCAACGCCCCCCTTTGCCGGTTCTCCAAGACCCGGCCCCCGGGTCGGCGCGGCCCGCTGCGGCTTTGGGCGATGAGGGGGCTCGCCGCGAAGGCCTCGGCTGCGGCTGCTGTTGGGATGGCGCGAGGCTGAGATTGGCGTAGCAGTCAGTGTTTCTGCACGATGGCGCCGGCTCAGAGCAAAGGCGGTCGCAGGCCCAGCGCGGCTTCGGCGGCGACCAGCGCCGGCGCGTCGGGGGCCACCACCCAGAGGGCCACCGCTTGGGTCGCTGTGGCCGGATCGCTGAGCGGCACGATGCCTTCGAGCACGCGGCCCGCGCCGTCGAGGCGCAGCGGGGGCAAGGCGTCGAGGGTGAGCCCCCGCAGGCCGGCGGCCGGGGCGAGGTGCAGGCGCCCGCGGGCGCGCGGGGCTTGGCGGGCGCGCAGGTTGAGGCCCACCCGGCCAAAAGTGAAGCGGGGGTTGAGCTCGACCAGGGGCAAGCACTGGAAGGGGCCCTCCGTGGGGTCGGCCACCGCGTCGACCCGGGCGGGCTGCTCGGGGGCCCACCAGAGCTGGTCGAGGCCGAGGGGGCCGTGGTAGCCCGCAGCCACCAGATCGGCGCGCAGCACGTCAAAGACTGCCTGACCCACCTCGGCGAGCAGGGCCGGGCGGGCGCCGTCGGCGGTCAGCGCCCGCTGCAGGGCCGGCGGCAGATCCAGCTGCGGCGGGTGGGTCGACACCGCGCAGAAGCGCCCCTGGACGTCATTGTGGAAGCGCACCTGCCCCTTGAGCACGAGCTGGCCGTCGGGCAGCAGGTCGGCGTGCTGGCTCAGGTCCAGCGCGCGGGCCAGCCAGGGCATGAGCACCAGCGCGCCTTGGGCGCCGAGCGCGCCCGCCGCCCAGCGCCGCTGCGCATCGGTGAGCGCGCCGACCACCCGCTGGGCCCCGCGGCCGCTGGCGCCGAAGGGGGCCTTGAGCACCGCGACGGGGTGCGCGGCGAGCACCGCGGCGAGAGCGACGTCCAGCGCGTTGAGATCGGTGAGCACCACCGGCCAAGGGGCCGCGGGCAGCCCGCAGGCAGCGCGGGCGGCGGCCACCCGGGCGGCGGCCCAGGCCTTGCCCCAGAGCGCGGGATCGGGCGTCGGCGCAGGCGGGCGCAGGCCTGCGAGGGCCGGCGCGCCGGGCCAGCCCCAGGGGCGGCCGGGCCCCAGCGCCCGACCGGCCAGCGCGCCGGGATCGACGACCAGCTCGGGCAAGGCGAGGCCGGCCTCGGCGACGCGGGCGAGCAGGGCCGGGGGTGGTAGGGCAGGCACCAGCAGCAAGTCACCCGCGGCCAGCAGGGCCAGGGGCACCAGGGCGAGGTCGGCCGACAAGGCCCGCGCCGGCGCGCTGACCGCCCGGGGTCGACCGGTGGCCAGGGCCAGCGCGGCCTCCTCCACCCCCGGGTCGAAGGACCAGACCGCGGGCAGCCGCCCCCGCGAGCGCCCCTCCACCGCGAGGCGCGCGATGGCCTCGGGCTCGAGGCCCGCCCGCTCCCGCCCCGCGGCGCAGAAGACCGGGCCGCGGCAGCGCCCGAGGCCCAGCGGCTCGGGCTGGGCGACCAGCCGATCCCAGTCGGTCTGGCCCGGGGGCCGCCAGCGCCGAGACCAGGCGAGGCCATGCCGCACATGCCCGATCTCGTCCTCGAAAACGACATTGAGCAGGGCGGCGCTCTCGGCGTCGCCGAGGCTGCGCAGGCGGGCCGCCCAATATTGGCAGAAGTCGAGGTTGGCCTGCTCGAGCACGAGGCTCATGCCCTCGAGCGCGGCCAGCGGCTCCTCGACCGGGGCCAGCGCCCGCCAGAAGAAGCCGTTGACCGGCACCTCGCCGAAGGTGACGCCCAGCGCGCCCATCCGGTCGATGTAGAGGCGCAGGTGGCGCTGCTCGTCGCGCAGCACCGCGGCGAGGCCGCGCACAAAAGCCGGCGGCAGCGCCTCGGCCCGCAGCAGCTGCAGCGCCATCAGCTCGAGCGCGAGCAGCTCGTGGTTGGCGAAGTCGTGCAGCAGCGCCCCGCGGGCCCGCACCTCGGCCAGCGCGGCGTCGCTCGGCTTGTGCGGGCGCGGATCGCGGGCCGAGAAGCCGAGACCGGGCGGGCGGCCCGGCGCGGCGGGCGCTCCCCGCAGGGGGCCCGGGTCTGGCGCCGCGGGATCGACGTCACAGAGCTTGTCTTCGAGGCGTTCTGCCCAGAGCACCCGCGCGGCCCAGGCCCGCAGGGCGCCGATGGGCGGCAGGCCCGGGGCCTCCGCCGCCGCTGGGGCGCCGCGCGACATGCCGACCCTCCCGCTGCGCGCGGCTCAGTCGCCGTAGCCCTCGAAGCTGGTGGCCACGGTGCCGCCGGGGCCGCCGACCTCCATCTCGCCGACGCCGGCGAGGCTCAGGCCCCCATCGTCGACCGCGCCGCTCAACTCGGTGGGCATGTTGACCCAGCCGCGGTCGTCGGTGAGCAGCCCGGCGCCGATGATCTCGCCGTCCATGCTCACCTCACCCTCGAAGGACCAGTCCCAGACCCCGCCCCAGCCGGCGTCGCAGCCGAAGCTGGCGGTGATCAGCCCGGCGTCGTCGATCTCCCAGCTGCCCTCGCCGGCGCAGAGCTCGCCGCCGCCCCAGCCGCCGTCCTCCATCGTGACGTTCAGGCCGCCGCTGTGGCTGCCGGCCCAGGGGTTGGTCACTGGCTCGGTGCCGTCCGCGCCATCGGCGCCATCCGCCCCGTCCGTGCCGTCAGCCCCGTCGGTGCCATCGGTCCCATCGGTCCCATCGGAGCCATCCGCGCCGTCGGTGCCATCCGCGCCGTCGGCGCCGTCCGCCCCGTCCGCCCCGTCGGACCCATCCGTGCCGTCGGCCCCATCGGACCCATCCGCGGCGCCCCCGGTGTCGGTGCCGCTGGTGCCCCCTTCAACCTTGGGGATGGAGGGGGCGCAGGCAGCGGCGAGGGCGGCGAGCGAGAACACAGAGAGGGCGGTGGCGAGGCGGCGCATGGGTGCTCCAGGGGCGAGGGGCGTCGCCCAAGCTTGCACCGCCCGTCGGCGGCCGCAAGGGAGCATCGGTCAACGCGTTGTCTTGGACCTGTGGGCCTGCCCCGGATCACCCCGCGCGCGACAGGGCCCACGGGCCGCGGGCAGGCGCGCTATCCTCCGCCTCCACCCTGGAGGAGCCATGAACCCGACCCGCGCCCTGCTCAGCTTCGCCTGCGCACTCGGCCTCGCCACCCCCGCCGCCGCCTGCCCGACCGTGGCCAACGGCAACCCGGAGCCGCTGACCTTCGACACCGCCCAGGTGGCCATCGCCCGCCAGGGTGAGCTGACCACCTTCACCGTCTCCATCAACCCCCAGGGTGACGCGGGCGAGTTCGCGCTTGTGCTGCCGGTGCCCGCCCTGCTCACCGAGAGCGATATCCGGGTGCTCGACACCGAGGTGTTCGCCCGACTCAACGGCTACACTGGCGTGCTGACCATGCCCGATGCGGGATGCGCCTCGGCGGGCGGCGGCGACAGCTCGTCGGATGGTGACGGCGGCGGTGGCGACGGCGGATCGGGCGTGGTCATCGAGGGGGAGTACCTCGTGGGCGACTACGAGATCACCATCCTCTCGGCGACCGACCCCGAGGCCCTGTGGAGCTGGCTCGAAGCGAACGACTACAACGTCGCGCCCGCGGTCATCCCCGCCCTCGACCGCTACATCGACGAGGGCATGTACTTTATGGCCGCCAAGGTCAGCCCCGAGGCCACGGCGGCCGACGGCACCCCCCTGCCGCCGCTGCAGGTGCGCTACCTCGAAGAGGCCTTCTCGATCCCGCTGCGCCTCGCCGCGCTGAGCTCGCCGGGTGAGCAGGATATGATCGCCTACATCCTCATGGATCAAGGCATGGGCGGCGGCCGGGCCGGCATCGCGAACTACCCCGAGTTCACCGTGCCCGACCAGTGCGTCTGGGGTGAGCCCGGGGTCGACGACTTCGCAGACTTCTACGACACCCGCTTCCGCCCGGGCTGGGAAGAGGCCGGCTACGCCGCCTGGGCCGTCGAGTGGGCGGGCGGGTGGTACGACTGCTCGCCGTGCAGCGGGGTGACCATCACCGACGAGGATATCCTCGCGCTTGGCTATGATGGCGACCCCTGGGAGCACTTCCTCACCCGGGTGCACTTCCGCTACACCCCTGACACCGCGACCGAGGACATCGTCTTCTACGGCAGCGGCCTCTACGAAGCGCAGACCCAGTCTTATGCCGACGCCAACCCGAGCAACGCCCGGTGCATCGAGGCCTGCCCCGACTCGCCCGGCGAGGCCTGGATGGAAGAGAACGGCTACCCCCGCGACACCGGCGACGGCGGCGACGGCGCGGCCGGCGACGGCGGCGGCGGGGGTGACGGCGGCGGCGGCGATGGGGTGACCGATGATGAAGATGACGTCGATGACGCTGATGGCGACGCCTCGACCGATGACAAGGGCTGCGGTGGCTGCGCGAGCGGCGGCGGCGCCGCGGGCCTGATCAGCGGCCTGGTCGGCCTCTTGGGCGCCAGCCTGCGCCGGCGGCGCACGACTGCAGAGCTGCACGCCCGCGTGTAGAAGCGCCGTCGGAAGGTGCAGCCGCGTGGTCGCGGGCGCCCGGGGGGCGTGGATACTGCGGGGTGGAGCCGGGGCAGCGCCCGGTCCCGCCCCCGCACCCGGAGCCCGCCCATGCGCCGCATCACCCCGCTCGCCGCTCTGCCCCTGCTGCTCGCCGCCCCCGCCTGGGCCTGCCCCACGGTGGCCAACGGCAACCCAACGCCGCTGAGCTTTGACACCGCCCAGGTCGCGCTGGTGCGCCAAGGCACCACGACGACCTTTACGGTGTCGATCAACCCGCAGGGCGACAGCGACGACTTCGCGCTCGTGCTGCCCGTGCCCTCGCTGCTGGCCCGCGATGAGATTCGTGTGCTGGACGGTGAGGTCTTCGCGCGGCTCAACGGCTACACCGGCGTGCTGCAGATGCCCGACGCGGGCTGCGTCAGCGCCGGCGGCGGCATGGACGGCGGCGGCGCCGAGTCCGACGGGGGCGGCGGCGGCGGCAGCGGGGTGACCGTCGAGGCCGAGTACCTCGTGGGTGACTACGAGATCACCATCCTCTCGGCGACCGAGAGCGGCGCGCTGTTCACCTGGCTCAACGACCACGACTACAGCCTGACCCCCGCGGTGGTGCCGGCGCTGGAGGGCTATATCGCCGAGGGCATGTACTTCATGGCCGCGCGGGTGAGCGAGGGGGCGGCGGCGGCCGACGGCGCGGCCCTGCCCCCGCTGCAGGTGCGCTACGAGAGCGCCGCCTTCTCCATCCCGCTCAAGCTGGCCGCGCTCAGCTCACCGGGCGAACAAGACATGATCTTGTACATGATGCTGGACCAGAGCCACACCGGCCTGCGCGGCGGTATCGCCAATTACCCCGAGTTCACCGTTCCCGACCAGTGTATCTGGGGCGAGCAGGGGGTCGATGACTTCGAGGCCTTCTACGAGAGCCGCTTCCGCCCGGCGTGGGAGGCCGCCGGCCCCGCCGCCTGGACGGTCGAATGGGCCGGGGGCTGGGGCGACTGCTCACCCTGCAGCGGGGTGAGCCTGTCCGCCGAAGACATCGAGGCGCTCGGCTTTGTCGGCGCGCCCGAGCAGCACTACCTCACCCGCGTGCACATGCGCTACACCACCGCCGGGGCGGTCGAAGACCTGATGTTGTACGGCTCGGGCATCTACGAGGCCCAAACCACCTCCTATGCCGACGCCAACGACAACAACGCGCAGTGCATCGAGGCCTGCCCCGATAGCCCCGGCGCCGCTTGGGTCGAGGCCAACGGCTACAGCGACGGTGGGCCCGACGGGGGTGGTGGTGGCGCGGGCGGCGGCGGCGCCGACGGTGACGGGGGCGCCGACCCCGACGACGACGGCGGGGGCGCGAAGGGGGGCTGCGCGGCCGCGGGGGGCGCGGGCGGCGGCCTGCTCGGGCTGCTCGGGGCCCTGGGCCTCTGCTTGCGGCGCCGGCGGCCGACCGCAGCGAAAAAGGCCCTCGACTAGGGCGGTGATCGAGACCGTAGATCCCCGCACCCGATCCGTCGGTGTGACCGGACATCCATCACATGCAGCGGGACCGCTGCCCAGCGATCCCCCTGGAGCCCCCATGCACCGCATCGCCCCGCTCGCCGCCCTGCCCCTGCTGCTCGCCGCGCCCGCCTGGGCCTGCCCCACGGTGGCCAACGGCAAGCCCACCCCTCTGAGCTTCGACACGGCCCAGGTCGCGCTGGTGCGCCAAGGCACCACGACGACGTTCACGGTGTCGATCAACCCCCAGGGCGACAGCGAGGGCTTCGCGCTGGTGCTGCCGGTGCCCGCGCTGCTGGCCCGCGATGAGATCCGCGTGCTGGACGGTGAGGTCTTCGCGCGGCTCAACGCCTACACCGGCGTGCTGCAGATGACCGACGCGGGCTGCTCGCCGCCGCGCAGCGACAGCTCGGGCGGCTCCGATGGATCGGATGGCAGCGATGGTGGGAGTGACGGGGGCGACGGTGAGTCGGGGCCCCCGACCGGGGTCACCGTCGAGGCCGAGTACCTCGTCGGCGACTACGAGATCACCATCCTCTCGGCGACCGAGAGCGGGGCGCTGTTCACCTGGCTCAACGCCCACGACTACAGCGTGGCCCCCGCGGTGGTGCCGGCGCTCGAGGCCTACATCGCCGAGGGCATGTACTTCATGGCCGCACGGGTGAGCGAGGGCGCGGCGCGGGCCGACGGCGCGGCCCTGCCCCCGCTGCAGGTGCGCTACGAGAGCGCCGCCTTCTCGATCCCGCTCCGGCTCGCGGCGCTCAGCTCGCCGGGCGAACAAGACATGATCCTCTACACCATCATGGACCAGTCCCCCACGGGGATGCGCGCCGGGATCGCCAATTATCCTGAGTTCCACGTGCCCGATCAGTGCATGTGGGGCCGCCCCCGCGAAGATGACTTTGAGGCCTTCTACGAGAGCCGCTTCCGCCCCGCGTGGCAGGACGCCGGCCCCGCCGCCTGGACGGTCGAGTGGTCCGGGGGTTGGGGCGACTGCTCCCCCTGTAGCGGGGTGGCCCCGCTCCCCGAAGACTTCGCCGCGCTGGGCTATGTCGGCGACCCGATGGGCCACTTCATGACCCGCCTGCATATGCGATACACACCCGCGGGGGCCATCGACGACCTGATCTTGTATGGGTCAGGCATCTACTCGGTGCAGTCCACCTCCTATGCGAACGCGACCTACGAAAACTCCTGGTGCATCGGGGCTTGCCCTGACTCACCCGGCGCCGTCTGGGATGCCGCGCACGGCTACAAGAGGGAGGAGCCCGAGGAGGGCCCGCGCGCCGACAGCGGCAGCGCCGCCGACGGTGGCGGGGGCGCGAAGGGCGGCTGCGCGGCCGCGGGCGGCGCGGGCGGCGGCCTGCTCGGGCTGCTCGGGGCCCTGGGCCTCGGCCTGCGGCGCCGGCGGGGCTGAGCCGCCGACCGATCCGGTCGCGAGACCGACCTGGCGGCCCCTCCGCTGCGCTCCGGGCCGGGTGCGGCCGCGGGTTCGCTGCGCTCCGTCGGGCGCGGGCGCCCGACCCGCGCTGCGCGCGGCCGCTCTGCCCCCTGCCGCGCGCGCGGCGGGCACCGGCGCGCTTAGACCGCCCAGCCCAGCGCCGCGGCGAGCACCGCGGCCGCGCGGGTGGCGTGCAGCTCACCAATCTCGACGTGCAGGGCCGCCGTGGCCTGGGCCGGCTCGAGCTCGGCCAGCAGCGCGCGCAGGCGGGCGCTGGTCACCGGCTGGCGGCCCATAAAAGCTGGCTCAGAGGCCGGGCTGCGCCGCAGCTCTTCGATCAGGCCGTCGACCAGGGCGGGCAGCGGCCGGCGCAGGCGCACGGTCTGGGCGCGGGCCTTCAGCTCGCGGCGCACCTCGGCCGAGGACCAGGCCCAGGCCCCACAGGCGATGAGGCCCGCGGGGCGCTCGTCGAGGGCGCGCAGCAGCAGGGCCGCCTCGCGGGCGCGCAGCATGCGCTCGCCCTCGCGCAGCTGGATGTGGGCGGCGCTCTTGCCCGCGTCGTGCTCGACCCGACGCATCAGATCGATGAAAGGCAGCCCGGTGACGCTGACCAGCGCGTTGCAGACCGCCACCGTGCCCGCGCCCGGCGGGCCGATGACCACCACCGGCCGCTCGAGCTGCAGCAGCGGGGCATAGCCATAATAGGCGGCGCTGAGCGCGGGATCGACGTCCTGGGGGGGAGAGTCGGGCACAGCACCTCCGCCCTGGGCGCTAACCTGGGGCGCGGCCGCGGCGAGGGCCGGGCCCGCGGAAGCCCCGCCCACCCGCGCGCCGCTGGGAGGGGCGTTGCGGGGAGGGGCACCCTCCCCGCCCCTCCGTCTTCTTGGCAATACCCCTCACCCCAATGCACAGGCGCGGATCTGCTCGAAGCGCAGGCCCCAGCGCTGCAGGTACTTGCGCAGCCGGTCGGCGTCGTTGGTGCTCGCCCGCTGCAGGCGGCTCGCCGAGAACAGCGCCCTGCCCGCTGCAGACAGGCTCTCGGCCCCCCGGCAGACCCGCAGGGTGTAGCCCAGCTGCACCGCGTCGAAGGGGTCGAGCTCAGCCCGCTGCTCGGCGCTGAGCAGGGCGTCGATGAGACGTTCAGCCACGTCATCTTCGACGACAGGTGGCGCGGGGGCGGCCGGGCCCCAGCTCGCCGCCAGCCGCCGCTGCTCGGCCTCGACCGCCGCCTCGTCGATGCGCCCGCCCTCGGCCAGCGTGGCCATGCGCAGCACGCTCGCGCCCAGGTCGCGGAAGTTCCCGCTCCACTTTGCGTCGGGCGCTCGGGCGAAGCGCAGGTAAGCGGCCCGGGCCTCGCGGCTCATGCTCAGGCGCCGGCCCAGGGCCGCCCCCTGGCGGGCGAGCTCGTGATCGAGGTTGGGCTCGATGTCCTCGGGGCGCTCGACCAGGCCGGGCAGGCGGAAGGTCCAGGTGTGGATGCGGGCGAGCAGGTCTTCGCGGAAGCGACCCTCGCGGACCCGGGCGTGTAGGTCGCGGTTCGTGCCCGCGAGCAGCTGAAAACGGCTCTCGACCTCGCGGTCGGCGCCGACGGGCAGGAAGCGGCCGTCCTCGATGGCGCGCAGCAGCATGGCCTGCTCATCGAGCCCCAGCTCGCCGATCTCGTCGAGGAACAGCAGGCCGTCGTTGGCCGCCCGCAGCAGGCCCGCCCGGTCGGCCAGCGCGCCGGTGAACGCGCCCTTGACGTGGCCAAAGAGCGCCGACATGGCCGCGTCGCCGCGCAGGGTCGCGCAATTGAGCTCGACGAAGCTGCCCTTCACCCGGCCCCGCGCGCGCTTGAGCGCATAAATGCTGCGGGCGAGCTGGGACTTGCCCGCCCCCGTCGGGCCCCAGATCAACATCGGGGCGGTCGAGCGCCCCGCGACCTGCTCGATCTCGTCGATGAGCTGGTTGAACGCTGGGTTGCGCGTCTCGATGCCGTCTTTGAGCAAGCCGGTGGCCGCACGGCGCTCGGCCTCAAAACGCCGGTGGATGCGGTCATAACGCCCCAGGTGCAGGTCGATGATCTCGACCCGCCCGGTCACAGGATCATCCTTGGATGGGCTGGTCTGCAGCAGGCGGCCGGGCAGAAGCCGCGCCTCGACCAATAGATAGGTCACGATCTGAAAAATGTGGGTGCCGGTCGAGATGTGGGCGAGCAGGTCGTGGCGGTCTTCGTCGAAGTGCAGGCCGGCGGCGACCTCGGCCACGGCGTCGTAGACGGCATCGAGGTCCCACAGGGGGATGGGCGGTAGCCGGTGCACGCGCACCTGCAGCGCGGGCCGGCGCTCGGCGAGATCAGCGACCAGCAGCTTGATCAGGCGCTCGGCTTCGGGGCTTTGGGTGACCATCAGCTCGAACCGATCCGCGGCCACCTCGGGGTGCAGCGCGGCGGCCACGGTGGGGCGCCAGCGAGCCCACCGCTTGGGCTGGGCGCCCCGGTCGAGCACGGTGCCGACCACCCCGAAGATCACGCGCTCGCGGGCTTGGCGCGCGGCCGCCCCGCCCCCGCCGCCCGCCGCTGGGCTGAGCTCCGCCCGCTGCACCGCCATGCGCCCTCCCCGCCTGGATATCCGAGGCGCGGGCACCTTATCCGATGGGCGAAAGTTCGGCGCGGCGACGACTTGCGCACTCGCAGCCCAGGTGTGTGAGCGACGTGATGGACGCCATCCTCGACCTCCGAAGCGCACATCGCTGCGGCTTGGCACAGGTCGTGCACTCGGGGCGAGCGCACACTGACCAAAGAATAGCGGCGCCACCGCGGCGCCCAAGGGAGCCCCCATGCGCACCGACCCCGCCCCGGCCCTTCACGCGCCCGCCCACCTGTCTTACGATGTGATGACCGTGCCTGAGGGCAAGCCGGTCAAGGCCTGGACCCGCGGCGTCCCGGTCGAGGACGAGGCGCGGCGCCAGCTCGCCAACATCGCGCGCCTGCCCTTCATCCATCACCACGTCGCGATCATGCCCGACGTGCACTGGGGCATGGGAGCGACGGTGGGCAGCGTGATCCCGACCGTCGGGGCGATCGTGCCCGCCGCGGTTGGCGTCGACTTGGGCTGCGGGATGATCGCGGCCAAGACCAGCCTGCGGGCTGAAGATCTGCCCGATCAGCTCGGCGGCCTGCGGTCGCGCATCGAGGCGGCGGTGCCCCACGGGCGCACGAACAACGGCGGCCCGGGCGACCGCGGCGCCTGGGGGCGCCTGCCCGCGGCGGCCAGCGCGACCTGGGCGGCGATGGCCCCGCGTTTTGACGAGATCACCGCCAAGCACCCCAAGCTCGGCGGCGGCAACGGCGCCAACCACCTCGGCACGCTGGGCACCGGCAACCACTTCATCGAGCTCTGCCTCGACGAGGGCGGCGCGGTGTGGATCATGCTGCACTCGGGCTCGCGCGGCCTGGGCAACCGCATCGGCACCTTCTTCATCGACAAGGCGAAGCAGGACATGCGGCGCTGGTTCATCAACCTGCCCGACGCCGATCTGGCCTATATCCCCGATGGGAGCCCGCTTTTTGGCGCCTACGTCGAGGCGGTCGGCTTCGCGCAGGACTTCGCGGCCCAGAACCGCGCGCTGATGATGGCGGCAGTGGTCCGTGCCCTGACCGAGAGCGGCGCCCTGCCGCCGTTCTCGGCCGAGGTCGAGGCGATCAACTGCCACCACAACTACATCAGCAAGGAGCAGCACTTTGGCGAGACCTGCTGGGTGACCCGCAAGGGTGCGGTGCGGGCGGGCGCGGGAGAGCTGGGGATCATCCCCGGCTCGATGGGCGCGCGCTCCTACATCGTGCGCGGCAAGGGCAACGCGGACAGCTTCTGCTCCTGCAGCCACGGCGCGGGCCGGGCGATGAGCCGCGGCGAGGCGAAGCGGCGGTTCACGCTCGAGGATCACGCGCGGGCGACCGCCGGGGTCGAGTGCCGCAAGGACGCCGACGTGATCGACGAGACCCCGATGGCCTACAAGGACATCGACGCCGTGATGGCGGCCCAGGCCGATCTCGTCGAGGTGGTCGCTGTTCTCAAGCAGGTGCTCTGCGTCAAGGGCTGAGGCCACGGGCGCGCCGGGCCCGCCGCCCTGAGGGCAGGGCCCGCGTTAGCTGCCGCGGCCATGGTCGCCGCCCTCTCCACGCCCCTGCTGCTCGCCGCCCTGGCCGCCGCCATCGGGCTCGGGCTGGGCGTGGCCTGGGCGCTGCGGGCCCGGCGCCACCCGGCCCCCACCGAAGACGACCTCGAGAAGATCAAGGCCTGGATCAGCCGCTTGCGCGCGAGCGAGGCCGACTTGATCACCGCCGGCCAGGCCTTGGGCAAGGCGCGGCGGTACCTCGGCAACCCTGAGCGGGCCGACGCTCAGATTGGCGAGCTGCGCAGTATTTTGGTCGAGTCTTGGCTGGCCCGCCTCGATCTTGAGGGCCGGCTGCGGGTCGCGGGGATCCGCCGCCGGGTGCCGCCCCCGCCGCCGCCCGCCGCGCTGCGCGGCCCGATCACCGCCGAGCGGGCCGCCGAGCTGGTCAGCCGCCTGTCGGAGTGGATGGACCTGCATCAAGCCCTCGCCCAGCGGGCCGATGAGCAGGCCCGCACGCTGCAGCGCAGCGAGCCCAGCGCCGACCCGCACGCCCGCTACGTCGGCGCGGCGGTGGAGCAAGCGGCCGCGCGCCGCCGGGGCCAGGTCGACCACCTGCAGCGCCTCGCCGCCCGGGTCCAGGCCGATGGCGCGCGCTGCGGCGAGGCGAGCTTGGCCTTGGCCGCGCTGCTCGGCCAGCTGCCCGAGGCCCCGGGCGGCGAGCTGCCCGCCCCGCCCGAGCTGGCGGCCTTGAGCAGCCTCGGCCTCGATGAGCGCAAAGACCGGGATCACCTCGAAGACGCCCCCCAGCTCAGCGCTCTGGTGCAGCGGGGAGAAGCGGCGGCCGAGGGGGCGCTGGGGCTGGCCCGCGACGCGGTGGCCCTCGACGAGCCCCCTCCGCCGACCCCAACGGCCAAGCCTCGGTCTTGACCCGCCCCCAGCCCTGCCCGTCGGAGAGGAGCCCCCATGCCACCCCGGGTCTTGGTCGTCGACGACGAGGCCGCCAACCGGGCGGCCCTCGACCGCATCCTGCAGCGCGAGGGCATGGAGGTGGTGCACGCCGAGAACGGCCGCGAGGCGCTCGAACAGCTGCGCGCCGCCGCGCCCGACCTGCTGCTCACCGATCTCAAGATGCCTGGCATCAGCGGCATCGAGCTGATGCGGGGGGCCCGGGCCATCGACCCGGCCATCGAGACCATCGTGATGACCGCCTTTGGCACCGTCGAGACGGCGGTCGAGGCGATGAAAGAGGGGGCTTGGGACTTCGTGACCAAGCCCCTGCGGCGGGCCGAGCTGGTCGCCGCCTGCAAAAAGGCGCTGGAGCGCCGGGCCTTGCGGGCCGAAAACCGAGCGTTGAAGGCCGAGCTCGGCCAGGTGCGCGCCGATGAGCTGCTCGGCCGCAGCGCCCCGATGCGGGCCCTGCTCGACGAGGCGCGGCAGGTGGCCGACGCGACAGCCAGCGTGCTGCTCTGCGGCGAGAGCGGCACGGGCAAGGGCAAGCTGGCCCGGCTGCTGCATGAGCTGTCGCCGCGCCGGGCCAAGCCGATGATCACGGTCAACTGCGGTGCCCTGCCCGAGAACCTGCTGGAGAGCGAGCTCTTCGGCCACGAGGCCGGGGCCTTCACCGGGGCGGTGAGCCGGCGCGAGGGGCGTTTTGAGCTGGCCGCGGGCGGCACGCTCTTCCTCGACGAGGTGACCGAGATGAGCCCGACGCTGCAGGTCAAGCTGCTGCGCGTGCTGCAAGACGGCGAGTACGAGCGGGTCGGCGGCAGCCGCACGCTGCGGGCCGACGCGCGCATCCTCGCCGCCACCAACCGCGACCCCGAGCAGGCGGTGGCCCAGGGCAGTCTGCGCGCGGACCTCTTCTACCGGCTCAACGTCATCCGCCTCGATCTGCCGCCGCTGCGGGCCCGGGCCGACGATGTGCCGCTGCTGGCCATGCACTTGTTGCGCCTGCACGCGGCGCGGAACGGGCGGGCGGTCGACAGCATCGCCCCCGAGGCCCTCGACGCGCTCTGCCGCTACCGCTGGCCGGGCAACGTGCGGGAGCTCGAGAACGTGCTGCAGCGCGCTGTGGTGCTCTGCCGCGGCGGCAGCATCGAGCTGAGCCACCTGCCCGCGCCGCTGCGCGAGGCGGCGCCCGCCGACACGCTGAGCTTCGCGGTGGGCACGCCGCTCAAGGTGGTCGAGCGGCGCATGATCGAGGCCACGCTGAAGCAGGTCGACGGCGACAAGACCGTGGCGGCGCAGCTCTTGGGGATCACGACCCGGACGCTGTACCGGCGCGAGGCCGAATGGAGAGGGGAGCGGGCCGAGGACGAGGGAGAGGACTGAGGGCCGCCGCGCCCGGGCCGGTCGCGGGGCGCGCCGACCCGGAGGGGTGGCCGCGGAGGGGCGCGGCGCAAGGAGGAGCGGGATGGTGCGTGCAGCAGCGCCTCGGCGGGGGCCAAGCCCCTGGGCCCAGGCGGGAATTACGACCAGCTTGATCTTCTGCCTCGCGTGCGCGGGTCTGCGACCGGGCGGCAGGCCGAGGGACGGCGGGCCCGCCACCGAGGGCGGGCCGGTCGAGGCCGCCGCGCCCGCTCGATGGGGGAGCCCGACGGTGGGCGCGCAGCCGATGAACAGCGCCTGCGCGGTGATCTGGGAGGCGCGCTGGCCGCTGGACGGCCCCGACCAAGAGCCCGCGCGGCTGCGGGTGTGGAGCTACACCGCCGCGCAGCCGGCCGACCCCGAGGATGAGCCCTTTGGCCTGACCGCGGCGGAGAAGGCGGCGGCGATCCAGCTCTTGCAGCGGCTGTGGGATCAGCGGGCGGCGGGCCACCTGCTGCGGCCGCCGGGGGCCTACGGCCCGGAATTGGCGGCCCGCGGCTTATTTTGGGGGCAGGAGGACAGCTTCACCCTCGTCCATAGCTGGAGCTACCTCGAGGCCGACAGCGGCGCGCTGCGCGGGCTGCGGGTGCTGGGCACCGAAGGCCAGGATGACGGCCTCGCCCCCGACCTGCGCGTATGGCTCGGCCGGCCCGCCGACCGGCTGGTGGTCGAGCTGCGCGTGCCGCTGCCCGCAGCCCAGCTCGCCGAACACCAGGCGCAGGGGCCCGCGGGGATCAGCGCGGGGGCCGAGGCCCTCCGCGGGATGGACCGCAGCCGCCAAGGGGCCATCGGCGCGCGGCTCGACGAGGTTGACGTGCTGCTGGGCAGCCTGAGGCTGCGGGAGCGCTCCCGGGCACGCCCGTGACGAGGCGCCGGTGAGGGTGTCTTTCGCCCGAAGCTCTCCGCCCTAACGCAGCGCGCGCCGCGCCCCGAAGGGCAGCGGCGCGCGGAGGGGACCGAGGGCCCGCGTCAGCTCGGCCTTAGCCGGGGACGCAGGAGCTCGCGGCGGTGGAGAGCTCGGTGATGCCCTCTTGGGTCGAGCAGTCAGCGGAGCTGATCGCGTCGACATAGCACTCGAAGTAGGCAACGTAGGTGGCGTCGGTGTAAGCGTCGCAGTACGCGTCGGTGAAGCCGAGGGTGGAGACGTCGAGGCCGGCCTCGTTGTAGCACTCGGTCAGCGCGGCGATGTAGTCGGCGCAGAGGTCGCCAGCGGAGGCGCCACCGCCGCCGTCGCCGCCCTCTTCGCCGCCGCTGTCCTTGTCGCCGCAGCCGGTGGTGAGGATGGCGCCAGCGCAGAGCGTCAGGGCGAGAAGGTGCTTGGTCATGGGGGTCTCCTCCGTCGGGGCTGGGCCGCGTGGGCCGGGGGGAGCGGGCGCGCCGCCCCGGTGCACGCGCCCAGCTGCCTCTAATGTGCCACGCCGCGCGGCGGCAAGGGCAGAGGCGGGCTTGAAGCACCGCAGCGCGGGCCCCGCTTCCCGCGCCTGCGCGGGGTCAGGGCGGGCGCCGTCGGGCTGGGCGGCGGGGCGCCCAAGCGGCCCCCGGCTCGGGCCCGGGGCTGGGCCGGGGCAGCCGCCCCACGACAGGCCGTAAAAAGAGAGAACCCCCGCGGAGCCGAAGCTCAACGCGGGGGTTCAAGGGATGGCCGGCGGTGACCTACTCTCCCACAGGGTGGCCCCTGCAGTACCATCGGCGCTCTAGAGCTTAACTTCCGTGTTCGGAATGGGAACGGGTGGGTC
>JAEUKK010000008.1 GCA_016792625.1 Deltaproteobacteria bacterium
GGCGCTCGCCCCGACCTTCGCCGAGCCCTTGGTTGTCGGCGCGCCGGGCCCCGCGGCTGCCCTCGCCGCGGCCCTGCGCGCCGCGGGCTGAGGCCCGGCTCAGCCCGCCAAAACCGCCAGCCGGTCGGCGGCCGCCGCCGCTTGGGCTGCGCCGCGGTGGTCGCCGGCCGCGCGCAGCGCCTCAGCCAAAAACCTCCAAAGCGGCGGCCAGCGGGCCTGTGTCGCCACGAGCCGGCGCAAGGTGCTCGCCACCTCGGCGGGTCGCCCGCCCACCGCCGCGCGCGCGGAGAGCAGCGCGGCGCTCAGGGGGTGCCTGCCCTCCGGCAGCCCCGGCGCGGTCGCCGCCGGCACCGGCCCCTGGCAGGCCGCCCAGGCCAGCGCCGCCTCGGCCGGCGGCAGGCCGGCGGGGAGCGCGGCCGGCGCCAAGCGGCCCGCCCGCCACTCCGGGCGGCTGGTCAAGGCGAGCTCGACCTCGGCCACCGGCGGCCAAGCCGCGCCGACCTGGGCCCGGGCCGCGAAAATGCCCTGGTGGAGCAGCTGCACGTCGCTGAGCGGCTCGCGTGGCACCAGCAGGTTCACGAACAGCGGGCGCCGGCCCGCCTGCTCCTCAAGGCAGCGCTCCAGCGCGCCCTCTCCACCCTCGTCGATGACCAGCAGGGGCGTGCCGGCCTCCTCCGGGCCGGGGTCAAGGCCGAGCGCGGCGCGCGCCCAGCGCTCCCGCGCGGTGAAAGGCGGCTTCAGCGCGTCGATCAGGCGCGCCGCCTCCTCCCGCGCACCTTTGCGCAGGCAGCCCATGGCCAAGCTCACCCGCAGGTCACGGTCGGGGCCCTCGGTGTGCTCCGCGGGGCCGCCCGGGCCGGCGAGGCGCGCGGCGTGGCGCCCGATCAGCGCGGCCACCTTGGGCTGCATCCGCCGGTGATGGGCGTCCGCGTCGTTCATCTCGAAGCGGTCATGGGCGGGGCCCCGCGCCCCGGGGTGCAGGCGGTAGAGCAGCGTGGGCAGCGGAAGGCAGGCGGTCGGCCCCTGCTCGGCCAGCCGGATCGCCATGTCGAGATCTTCGATGTGGACGAGGGCCTCGTCGAAGGGGCCCGCCGCGCGCAGGGCCTCGGTGCGGCAGAGGGTGGCGCCGGGGAAGCTCGGCATCTCTTGCAGGGCCAGGTCCACGGATCGGCGGGGATCGCCGCGCAGCGCCGGGCGCCAGAGGCGGGGGGTCGGGCCCGCGCCATCGTCGCTGAACGCGATGAGGTCCCCCGTCGCGCTGCTCGCCGCTGGGGCCGCGGCCAGGGCCGTCGCGAGCGCCCGCAGCGCCCCGGGGAGCAGCACGTCATCATCGTCCAGCACGAGCAAGGCTGGGTGCGCGGCCAGCGCCACGCCGCGGTTGAGGGCGGCGGCTTTGCCGCGGTTGGGCTGGTGCAGCACCCGAAGCGGCGGGGCCCCCTCGGGCCAAGCGGCCCGCTGGGCGTCGAGCCACGCCGCGGTGCCGTCGCTGGATCCATCGTTCACCACGATGATCTCGCCGGGCCACCCTTGCGCGCAGGCGGACCGCAGCGCGAGGGGGAGCAGCGCCTCCCGGTTGAAGGTGCAGATCAGCACCGTGACGGGGAGGGTCGGCTCGGTTGCGGGCGGCAAGGCAGGCAGCTCCAGCCGCGCGGCCCCACCCTCGCCGTGAAGGCGCAGCTCCACGTCGATCTGTGCACCGGGCGCACCGCCGTCCTCACCGCCGCCCAACCCCAGCCCGCGGAGCAGCCGACGTGTGCGGTCCCCGGCCGGGCCTGGATGCAAGCAGAGGTCTCGCCCCCCGAGGCGCAGGCAGGCTGCGATCCAGCCATCGTCCTCGGGCGGGGGCGCAACGACCTGGGGTGCGCGGAGCAGCAGCTCGGCCATCCGCAGCCGCTCGGCCGCGCCGCGGGGCCGGACCGGGAGGGGCCACATCAGGCCGCTCGGCCGGTCATTGCACGTACTCGACCGCCATCATGTCCCAGGCGAGCTCGACGGGGGCCTCGTCATCGGTGAGCACCTGGGCGCCCTGCCAGCCCTTGACCTCAGGCTCGATCTTCTTCGGCAGGCGCTTGCGCAGGGTGTCGAAGGCCACCGCTTTGGGGGTCTCCTCCAGGTGCTTCGCGCCGAGCATCGGGTCCTTGACCTTGGTGGTCGCCACCAAGATGTCGTTGGACTGGGTCGCGTTCACCAAAATGACCTGGGGGAAGACCTCGCGCATGGTCTTGTAGACCATCTGGGTCAGCGACTGGCTGACGCCGCGCACGCTCGCGACGTTGACCGCTAGCACGGCGTCCTCGTTCATGCGCGAGCGCACGAGCTCAAAAAACTCCACCGTCACGAGGTGAAAGGGGATGTAGGGCTGACGGTAGGCGTCGAGCAGGATGAGGTCGTACTTCTTGTCCGACGCCTTGAGGAAGACGCGGCCGTCCATGATGATCGGGCGGATGCGGGGGTCGTCGTTGTCGAACCAGCGCTTGCCGACCTCGACGATGGCGCCGTCAATCTCGACGCCGTCGACCTGCGCCTCGGGGTAGACCTCGAGCAGCTGGCGGGGGATGGTGCCGCCGGCCAAACCGACGACCAGCACGTCTTTGAGGGCCGCCGGCTCATCCAGCCAGAGCGAGGCCGCGGCGGCGTAGGTCCACGAGCCGCGGGTCTCTTTGCCCGCCTCGGGGCACTTCACCGAGTGCACGCCCACGCCCTCGTTCAGGTAGAGGTGCAGGGCCTTCTTGCAGTCGCCATAGGGCTCTTCGACCACCTGAATGAAGTGGTAGAGGCTCTCTTGCTCCTCGAGCACGCCGGGCATGGTCCGCACGCTGCCCGGGGGCAGGAGCATGAGCAGGGCCGCGACGGCGGGCGGGGCCGCGCGGGCGGGGCCGCGCAGCGCGCCCAGCGCGCTCACCGCGGCGAAGACGAGGCCGATCGCCAAGTAGGTGCGCTGCACGCCGAGCAGGGGCACGAGCACCAGCGCCGGCAGAAAGCTGCCGATGATGCTGCCAAATGTGCTCAGCGCGTAGAGGCGGCCAGTGGCCTCGCCCGCACCCCCCACGTCGGTCACCGCGAGGCGGACCGCCCACGGGCTGACCATGCCCATGAGGGTGACCGGCGCGGCGAGCAGGCCCAGGACGCCCAGGATGCCGCCGAGGATGGTGGCGAAGGCCACGGTGGGCTCAGACAGCTCTTTGCCGTTGACCAGGGGCCGAATGACCGCGCCGGCGGCGTCGAGGATGGGGCCACCAAGCAGCGGGATGAGCAAAATCAGCCCGCTGGCCGCGAGGGTCACCCGGCAGAGCGCCTGGACCGTGGGGTAGCGGTCGGCCACCTTGCCGCCGAGCGCGTAGCCCAGCGACAAAAAGCCCATCAGAGAGCCGATGAGCACGGTGGTCACGATGAGCGAGGTCCCAAAATGGGGGGCGAGCAAGCGGAGGCCGGTCATCTCGACCGCCATCACAGATGCGCCGCTGGTGAAGACGACGAGCTTGAGGATCTTTTGGGACATCAGGCGGGGGGCTCCGGTCGGGCCCGCGGTCGGGCGTTCAAAGAGGCGGGCCTGCGGTCGTGCAGGCAAGGGGGCCGGGGCGGCCGGGCCCCGGGCTAGCTGGTGCGCTTGCGGCCGAGCCCGAGCACGCCGAGCGCCTCGCGGGCGGCGCGCCGCACCTTGGGATCGACGTCGTCGACGCGCTCTTCGAGGGCGGGCCCCGACTCGCGGGCCCGCAGGTCTTCGAGCGCGCGGCAGGCCTCCGCCCGCACGCCGGGATCCGCGTCTCGGAGCGCCTCTTCGACCACCGGGATCGCCGTGGGGCTCTCAGAGAAGCCCATCAGCTGCACCGCATAGAAGCGCAGGTTGGCGTCTTCGGTGCTGCGGTAGAGCTCGGTCAGGTCGGGGAGCGCGTCGGCCCGATCAAAGAGCACCGCGTCGTAGGCCTTGTCTGCCTCGGCCGGGTCGGGGTCGAGCAGCGCGTCGAAGAGGTCGCGGTACCGCGGGCGCATTCAGGCTCCCAGGAGCAGGGGGATCGGCGTCGGCGGCGCCTAACCGCGGGGACGGACCGGGGCCGCACCTCTGCGCAGGCCCGTCCGCGGGCCCGCGATAGGCGCGGGGGCCGCCTCCCCTCCGCATAGGTGACCGATGTCCGAGCTCGCGCCGCTCCCCCCGCTGATCCTCATCTCGAATGACGACGGGGTCGATGCTCCCGGTATCCACGCGCTCGCCGCCGCCGCGGCCCAGCTCGGCGAGGTCTGGGTCGTCGCGCCCGACCGCGAGCAGTCCGCGCGCAGCCACGCCTTCACCATGCACGAGCCCCTGCGGGTGCTCCGGCGGGCGCCCCAGGTCTTTGGCGTCAGCGGCACCCCCGCCGACTCGGTGTACTTGGGCCTGCACCACGTCGTTCCGCGCTTGCCGGCCCTGATGCTCAGCGGCATCAACCGCGGGCAAAACGTCGGCGACGACACCTGGTACTCGGGCACCGTCGCCGCGGCGCGGGAGTGCGCCTTCGTCGGCGTGCCGGCGATCGCGGTCAGCCTCGAGGCCAAGCCGGGGGTCGATGACGGGGCCCGTCACTGGGCTGCGGCCGCCCGCCTCGCCGCCGAGGTCGGCCGGCGGGTCTTGGCCCAGGGGGCGCCGGGCAAGCTGCTCAACCTCAACGTGCCTGACGTCGCCTTCGACCAGCTGCCCCCGATCGTCGTCGCGCCGCTGGGCGCCCGCCACTACAGCCCGCTGGTCGCGGTCCACAACGACCCGCGGGGACGCAGCTACTATTGGATCGGAGGATCGAGCAGCAGCTTCGACGACCAGCCGGGCTCTGACGGGGATTGGTTCCACCGCGGGCACCCCACGCTCACCGCCTTGACCATCGACATGACCGACCACGCAGGAACCACAGCCCTCAATGGATGGCTGCGGGGTTCATGAGCAGCTAAGGGGGAGGGTGGTCGCCGACGCCCGCCGACGCCGCCGCGACCGCCCCGCCGGTGCTACGCTCCGCCGACCCCGGAGGGCCCATGTCTGACCTTGAGCAGAAGCTCCGCGCCACGATTCGCGACATCCCTGACTTCCCCAAGCCCGGCATCCTGTTCAAAGACATCACGCCGGTGCTCGCCAACCCCAAGCTCCTGCGCGGCACGGTCGACTGGTTTGCCCAGCGCCACGCCGGCGACCACATTGACGTGGTGGTGGGCATGGAGTCGCGGGGCTTCGTCTTCGGCGCGCCGCTGGCGATGGAGCTCAGCGCCGCCTTCGCGCCGGCCCGCAAGCCCGGGAAGCTGCCCTACCAGCACATTGGCGTCGAGTACGACCTCGAGTACGGCAGCGCCCGCCTCGAGATGCACATCGACGCGATCAAGCCCGGCCAAAAAGTCCTGGTGGTCGACGATCTGCTCGCCACCGGCGGCACCGCCGCGGCGACCTGCGAGCTGGTGCGGCGCCTTGGCGGCGAGGTGGTCTGCTTGTGCTTCGTGGTCGAGCTCGGCTTCCTTGAGGGGCGCAAGAACCTGCCGGGTGTCGATATTCAGAGCATCGTCATCTACTGAGCCGTTGACGGGCCCCGTGGGGGCGCCGAGAGCAGGCGCGCCCACGCGGCGTCGACCGCCACTTCGAGCTGGCCCGCGTCGCCGTCGTTCCAGACGAGCACGCTGGCCAGCGCCTCTTTTTGGGCGAGGGGGAGCTGGGCTGCGAGGCGCCGGTCGGCCTCCGCGGGGCCGATGGCCTCCCGCGCCATCAGCCGGCTGCGCTGCAGCGCCGGCGGGCAGCTCACGACCAACAGATCGTCGTAGCGGCGCCAGCTCCCCGTCTCGACCATCAGCGCCGCCTCGACCACGCAGGGGCCCTGTTGGGCGCCGATCCACGCGCTGATCGCCGCGCCGATGCGGGGGTGGCTGATCGCCTCGAGCCGCGCCCGGGCGGTTGGATCCGCGAAGACAATGGCGCCGAGGGCCTTTCGGTCGAGCGCGCCATCCGCGGTCAGCACGCCGGGGCCGAAGGTGGCGACCACCTCGGCGAGGCCGGCGCTGCCGGGGGCGGTGACCTCGCGCGAGACCTGGTCGGCGTCGATCACCGGCACGCCGCGCGCCCGCAGCAGGCCGGCGACGGTGGACTTCCCCGTGGCCACGCCCCCCGTCAGGCCGATCACGCGGCGGACGGGCCCCGCGGCGCTCATAGGTGCTCCTCGAGCATCGACAGCGGCGAGCTGCGGATCTTCTCGATGGCCTCCTCGAGGGCCCGGCGCGGGCGCCGGCGGGTCTCGGTGAGCAGCGCCTGCTCCAAGGGGCCGCGGGCGGCCTGGGTCTCGAGGCGGCCGAGCAGGGTCGCGCAGCCGGCCACCAGCTCGGGGTAGCGCAGCGCCTGAATGCAGGCGGGCGCGGCCAGATCGTCGAGCCCGGCCAGCGTGCTCAGGGCCTCGTCGGTCTGCTCGCGGCCGATCTTGCCGTCGGCGAGGCGCAGGTTGGCGCGGGCCACCCGGTTGAGCTCGCGGATCGCGAAGATGCGCTCAGAGCGGTCGCTCTCCAGCAGATCGCGGCTGAGGCCGTGGATGCTGAGCTCTCCCATCGGTCGGCTGCCCGGC
This sequence comes from Deltaproteobacteria bacterium, assembly GCA_016792625.1. Taxonomy (GTDB): domain Bacteria; phylum Myxococcota_A; class UBA796; order UBA796; family UBA2385; genus JAEUKK01. The sequence goes on from JAEUKK010000008.1 coordinate 6,558, forward strand.
CCGGTGGAGGGCCCGCCCAGCGGGCTCTGCGCGCTGGCCGCGGCGATGAGCAGGCGCAGGGCGAGCACGGGGAGGGTCACCGTCATGCTGTGGGCTCCGTCGCCGCGTCTCGGCCCCGGCGCATGCCGAGGCGCTCCATGCGCGACTGCAGGGTGGAGGGGGCCAGCCCGGCCAGCTGCGCGGCGCCGCCGGGCCCGTAGATTCGGCCACCCGCCCGGTCGAGGGCGGCTTGCAGGTACCGGCGCTCGTGCTCGGCCAGGGTGGGGACGGGCCCCTCGGCCAAAGGCGCCTGGGTCGGGGCGACCGGCGCCGGCGGGCGGTCGCGGGGCGGCGCGGCGCTGAGCCCGAGGTGGTGCGGCAGGATCGCGCCGATCGGGCAGAGGATGGTGGCCCGCTCGATGGTGTTGACGAGCTGGCGCACGTTCCCCGGCCAGGCCTCGGCCTGCAGGGCGTCGAGGCTGTCGGGGTGCAGGGTCCAAGGGCCGCGCTGGCCCCGCCGCTCGAGCGCGCGGAGCAGGCCGTCGACGATGGTGGCGATGTCTTCGGGGCGCTCGCGCAAGGGCGGCAGGCGCAGGGGGAAGACGGCGAGGCGCCAGTAGAGGTCCTCGCGGAAGCGGCCGGCCGTCACCGCCGCTTCGAGGTTGACGTGGCTGGCGGCCAAGACCCGCACGTCGACCTGCACGGTGCGGTCGCTGCCCACCGGCTCGAGCGCTCGCTCTTGCAGCACGCGCAGCAGCTTGGCTTGGGCCTCGAGCGGCAGCTCGGCCACCTCATCGAGGAAGAGCGTGCCCCGGTCGGCGGTGCGAAAGCGGCCTTGGCGGTCGCGATCCGCGCCGGAGAAGGCGCCTTTGACGTGGCCAAATAGCTCACTCTCCACCAGCGACATCGGGATGGCCGCGCAGTTGAGGCTGACGAAGGGCCCGTCCACCCGGGGGGACCAGCCGTGGATCGCCTGGGCGAGCACCTCTTTTCCCGTCCCCGTCTCGCCTGAGATGAGCACGGGCACGTCGGCTTGGGCGACCTGCCGCGCCGTCTCGCAGAGCGCGCGCATCCGGGCGCTCTCGGCGACCTCGAGCCGCCGGATCGCCGCCTCGGCGTCGCCGAGCTGGGCGCTGAGCAGGCGGTTGTGTTCTTTGAGTTGGTGGCGGTAGCGGTCGAGCAGGCGGCCCTGCTCGGCCAACACCAGCGCGAGGCTGATGAGCTGGCCGATGGTCCCGGCGAGCTGCACCGCGGGGGTCGGGTAGGCCTGGCAGGTGCTGCGGTCGAGGGTGATCAGCCCGAGCGGCCGATCTTGGGCGCGCAGCGGCACGACCATGCAGGCGTGGCCGTGCGGAAGGTCGAGCACGCCGTCAAAGGGGTCGCCCTCGGGGCTCTGGTGGTCGTGCTCGAGCATCGCCTTGGGCGCGCCGGCGAGCAGCGTGGCCCGCAGCAGCGGGTGTTCGCCCAGCGGCAGGCGCATCCGCCGAATTTTGGGGCCGTCGAGGGGGCCCGCGGCGGCGAGCACGCGCAGCTCCTCCCCGTCGAGGCGCCAGATGGTCGCCAAATCATAGGGGACCGCCTCGGCCAGCGCGCTGAGCGCGACGTTGAAGATGGCGTCGCCCGCGTCACCCTGCGCGATCAGGGCCGAGAGGTCGTACAGCGCCGAGGCCGGGGGTCGAGGAGCAGCGGGAAGAGCGGGGAGGGGAGAGGCGGACATCGCGGCGCTCAGTTTTGAGGTGCGGCCGCCTGGGGCGGCGTGTCGGGAGCAGCCTACTCGTCGAACTTCTCGATGTACCGGAAGATGGTGCGGGGGTCGACGCCGAGGTCGCGGGCGGTCTGCGCCTTGTTCCAGTTGTTGAGCTCAAGGGCCTCGCGGATGTAGGTCTTCTTGAACTCTTCGGCGGCCTCTTCCAGCGACTGCACCTTCCGCTTGGGCGCGGCCGAGATGCCCAGGTCCTCTTCGTTGATCAGCGCCCGGTCGCTCATGATCACGGCCTTCTTGACGCGGTTCTCGAGCTGCCGCACGTTGCCCGGCCAGTAGTAGTTGAGCATGCCCACCACCGCCTCGTTGGTGAACCCGCGGGCCCGCGACCCATATTGCTCGGCGAAGCGGGTGAGGAAAAAGCGCGCCAGCTCGTGAATGTCCTCGCCGCGCTCGCGCAGGGGCGGCAGCTGCAGGCTGACCTCGTTGAGGCGGTAGAAGAGGTCTTCGCGGAAGCGGCCCTCGCGGATCTCCTCCTCGAGGTCTTTGTTGGTGGCGCTGACCACCCGAATGTCGACCGAGCGCAGGTGCAGCTCGCCGACCCGCTCGATGACCCGCTCTTGCAGCACCCGCAGCAGCTTGACCTGCAGGTTCATCGGCATCTCGCCGATCTCGTCGAGGAAGAGCGTGCCGCCGTTCGCGGCCTCGAACTTGCCGATCTTGTCGGCCACCGCCCCGGTGAAGCTGCCTTTCTTGTGCCCGAACAGCTCACTCTCGAGCAGGTTCTCGGGGATGGCGCCGCAGTTGATGCTCACGAAGGGCTTGGACCGGCGGTCGCCCTGCTGGTGCAGCTCGCGGGCGACCAGCTCTTTGCCGGTGCCGGTCTCGCCCAGCACCAGCACCGAGAGGTCGGTGGGGGCGACCTTCTTGATCATGCGGAAGACGTTCTTCATCGGGCGCGAGCTGCCGACGATGCTGCCTTGGCCGCTGCGCCGGAGCTGCTCGCGCAGGTTGCGGTTGCTCGACTTGAGCTCGCTGAGCAGCAGCGCGGCGTGCACCGCCAAGCTCGCTTGGCTGGCCCAGACCTGCAGCTGGCTGAGGTCACGCTCGGTGAACAGGCCCGTGATGGCGTCATTCCCGAGGTAGAGCACGCCGATCAGGTCGTTGCGGAACAGCAGCGGCACGCACATGACCGAGCTGAGCTTGAGGTCGACCACGCTCTGGGCCCGGCCGTAGCGCCGGTCAGAGAGCGCGTCGCTGACGATGACGGCGCGCCGGTCGGTGATGACCTGGTCGATGATCGTGTCGCTCACCCGCGAGATGTCGAGGGTCTCTTTGCCGACGTTGTGGCTGGCCGCGAGCTGACGCTCCCCGTCGCGCAGGATGATGACGAAGCCCTTCTCGGCCCGGGTGAGGTCGACCACCGCCTCGAGCAGCTTCTTGAACAGGCGCTCGGGGTCTTCTTCGCGCATCAAGGTGGCGGAGAATTCGATCAGCCGGGCCATCGCGTCGGGCTGGGGCGCCGCCTCGACGGGGGGCGTGGTCGCCTCGGGCTCACCCTCGACCAGGGTCAGCTCGAAGCGGCCGATGAGCAGCCGGTCCCCGGGCTTCGCCTCGCCGGTCTTGACCAGCTTGCCGTTGAGGTAGACCTCGTTGCGGGCGTCGACCACGGTCAGGGCGTAGCCGGCGCCACGCTTGAGCAGGTTGGCGTGGATCGGCGCCACGAGGGCGTCGTCGAGCTGGATGTCATTGCCCTCTTTGCGGCCGATGCTGATCAGCGGCTTCTTGAGGATCAAGTCGCGGTGCGACTTCTTGATCGGGTCGACGCAGCGCAGGTAGGCCATCATCCGCTCCCCGGCCTCGCCCGGCCGCACCCGGGCAGGCGCGGGCGCGCTGCGGACCGACGGCTGCGGCTAACCCTGACCGGCGGCCCCGGCCGCCCGCCGGACGGGCGGCGTGCGCTGGGCTAAAAGCGACCTTCGAGGCTGAAGCCCCGCGGGCCCGCGTTCAGGTTCAGGCTGCGCCAGTGGCGGCTCGCGTCGCGCACGCTGAGCAGGTACAGGCCCCAGCTCGCCGCGCTGACGCCGATCTGGGCGCGCTTGAGCGCGCGGAGCTGATCCTCCTCGACGGTGCCGGGCAGGTAGCGGCGGTCGGACAGCAGCACCCCGCCCATCAACAAGCTCGCCGAGGCCGTGCCCAAGATGCCCACCTGATAAGCGTAGCCGCGCACCTTCTCGCCGTTGCGGATGTGGTAGGCCCCAATCGGGCTGAACACCGACGAGGGCATGCGGGCCGGCGGCGGGGGTGGCGGCGGGGGCGGTGGCTCCTCTGCCGACAAGGCGCGCACGTAGTCGAAGAAGGCGCAGACCTCGGGCGGGTGCACGAAGGGGTCGAGGCGGTAGGTCGGGTCAGCGGCGAGCACCTGCTCGAAAAAGACCTGCGCTTCTTCCGTCTGGTCCTGCGCGAACAGCAGCTCGCCCAAGTAGACCCGGGCCTCTTGGCGCACGAGCACGGGCAGCGGCCCCTCGTCGACGACCAGCGCCACCAGCTTGGCCTGGGCGCGCTCACGTTCGCCCCGCTGGTAGTCGGTCACAGCGTCCAGCAGCCGATCTTCAGGAGAGGGCGCGGCGGGGGCCGTCGGCGCCTCGGGCGCAGGCGCCTCAGGAGGGGGCGGAGGCGCGGCGGGCGGAGGCGCGGCGGGCGCGGGCGCGTCGTCGCTGGGCGCTTGGGCGGCGGCCGGCTGTGGGTGGGAGGCCACGAGCACAGCGACGCCGAGCGCAAAAGCCGCGCCCAGCGACCGGAGCAGCGGTCCCCCGCCGGCGCGGCGGAGGGCGGGCGAGCGGCGTGACATCAGGGCTCCGGGCGGCGAGGGTAGCCGACCGCGGCAGCGGGGCCAAGGCCGCGGGCGGGGCCTCAGTCGGCGGGCCGCACCTGCACGGAGAAGCCGCCGCCGCCGTCAGTGAGCGTGGCCCCGAGCAGCGCGCCTTGGCTGTCGCGCAGCTCGACGAGGGCGTAGGGGACGGGCTCGCCGCCGGACAGCACGGCCCCGTCGACGAGCTGGCCGCGCTTGAGCTCGAGCCGGGGCAGTGCGCTGGGGCTCTCGATGCTGTACCTGGTGATGGCCGCGCCCGTATCGGGGGGCGTCAGGGTGATGGTCATCGGGCCGTTGGGGACCATCAGGTTGATGCGCCCGGCGCTGTCGCTGGTGGTGGTCCAGCTCCAGCCGGAGTAGCCCTGCTCGGTGAAGGTGACCAGCACCCCGGAGAGGGGGGCACCACCCGCCCCGTAGACGGTCGCGTCGACGCTGACCGGCGCGGTGAGGTTAATGTCCTCCACGGTGACATCAGAGGATGAGACCTCCAATGTGAACCGGGAAGGGGAGGCGTTGCCATCTGCCTCGAAGGGCGGGATGACCTCAACCTCCCAGGTCCCGTAGGCGAGGTCGCGGTTGAACACGCCGCTTCCATCGGTCTCGGTCGACCTGGAGAAATCCACCGGGTAGGGGACGCCGTCCAGCGCCACCGGGCGGAAGCGGAGCTCGGCGTCAGCGAGGGTCCGGCCGGCTTCGTCGTAGACCTGGCCGTGGACCCGGGCCGAGCTGATGCTGCCGATGGTCACGTCCCGGCGGAGGGGGGTGTCCTCCTCGACGGTGACCTCGACCTCGACCCGCGGATTGGGCCCGGTGCCGTCCTCGTCATCGAAGACCAGCACGATCTCACCCGGGGTGGCGCGCACTTGGTAGTAGCCGTCGGGGTCGACGGCCACCGGCGTGCCTGCGATCCCCGTGCCGGGGTCGAGCACGGCCACGCTCAGGCTGCCCGGCGCGGGGCTGTCGTCGGCCTGCAAGATGCGCCCATAGACAGGCACGCCGAAGTCGAGCTGCAGCTCGGCGGTCCAGGTCTCGGCGAGGTCGGCTGCGGCGAGGATGAGCGGGGGCAGCCGGGCCGGATCTTCGGGGATGACCGCCACGAGGTACTCGAGGTCGGCGGGCAGGGGCAGCGAGAAGGTGCCGTCCTCGGCGGTGAGCACCCGCGCCCCCGAGATCCCCTGGGTGGCCGCGGCCTCGATCCGGGCGACCACAGGCACGTCTGCTTCGCCCGGCACGCCAATGTCAGCGTAGGGGTTCACCCGAAAGCCGGTGACCCGGCCGCCATAGACCACGGTCGAGCTGAGCTCAACCTCGAGATCGCGGGTCTGGCCCGGCTCGGCCTGCCAGCTCTGGGCTTCGAGGCCGCTGCTGCCGCCGGGGTGCACGTCGACCCGCAGGGCGCGGACCCGGGCGGCCGAGTCGCCTGCGCTGTCGAAGGCCTTGGCCATGTCGCCAGCCGAAGAGCAGCCGGCGCCCCAGAGCGCGGCCAATAGCAGGGACCGGGGGCGTGCGCGGCTCATCGGGACAGCTCGGGCACGCGGAGGATCCACTCGCGGCGGGCCGACTCGCCAAAACCATCGGTGGCCCGGACGGTCAACAAGCGACCCTCGAAGCGCGGGTCGGGGTCGAGGCGCAGGGCGCTGCCCCGCCGCGGGCCGTCGACGATGGGGGTGGTGCTGCCCTGCTCGCCGCTGCGCTCGATGGTCCACAAAAAGGTGACCTGATCGATGTCATTGGCGTCTTCAACCACGACGAAGGCCACGGTCCCCTCCATGCTCAGCTCTAGCTCTTCACCGTCGCGCGGGTCGCTCTCGACGATGACGGGCGCTTCGTTCTCCTGCTCCTCAATGAGCGGGAGGACGAAGGGGCAGCCGGTCGAGCCCAACGCGCAGCAAGCGACGTGCCAGGCTCGGAGCTTGGGGAGGACGGCGCGCATCGCGTCGTTTCCGCCGAAGGGCTAGGGTGGAGGAGGGCGGACCCACGACACGGCTGTCAGGGTCGGCGGGGTCGGTCCGCGGCTCGCCCTGCTAACGGCGCGCAGGGGCAGGCCGCGCCCTCCCGCCCGCTCATCGCAGGGGCATCGTGAACACCGAGCCGGGGCGCACCGGCTCCAGGCGGGCCCCCCGCTCGACGCCGTCGGGGCAGGTCAGCCGCACCGCGTGGGCCGTGCGCGGGTCGCGGATCGTGATGCCCTCGCTGAGCGCGCTCACGAGGCCGCGGTGCGCGCCGTCCAAGATGACCGCGCAGGCGGGGTCGAGGCCCGGGGGCAGCAGGGCCAAGGCCGGCTTTGGCAGCAGGGGCGGGCTGAAGTCGAGCTGCTCGCCGGGCGCGATCTCGAAGGGGCGCTCCCAGGCCAAGCTCAGATCATTCTCGACCCGCAGCGTGTGGCGGCCCGGGCTGACCTCCATCGCGCCGACCTCTCCCGTCCGGCCGAGGAGCTTGTCGTCCACCCAGATGTTCCCCCACGAGCCGGGCACGACGACGGTGATGCGGCCGGGTGAGGTGGGGCGGGCGCCGGGCTCCCCCGGGTTGGGCGCGCTGGTCGGCCTTGGTGAGGGTGCCTTGCCTGGCGTTGTTTTGCTCGCCTTGGCCTCGACGGGGGCCGGGCTTGGCGTCGGGGTGGAGGGGTCTGCCTCAGGTGGCGTGCCCGTCGGGTCTTCGCCGAGGTCCTCGCCGGGATCGTCGATGGGCAGCGGTGACTCGATCGGGCTCTCGGCCACGGCCTCGGCCCCGCTCAGGCCCCGCGGCGGCGCCGGCCACAGCAGGTAGGCCAGGCCCGCGCCCACCAGCAGCGCCACGGCGCCGGCCACCCAGGGAAGCGGCTGGCGGGGCTGGGGCTCTACCGCGCCGATGGTGTGCATCGACTGGACGAGGTGCAGGACCTCGGCGTTCTCTTCGTCGATCGACAGCAGGCGGTTGAAGGCGCGCAGGGCGCTGAGGTGCTCGTTGGCGGCGAGGCGCTCGCGCCCCTGGCGCAGCAGGACCTCGCGCAGGTGCGCCTTGAGGCGCTCGCCGTGCCCGGCGGGGTCGAGCAGCCAGGCCCCCACCGACCAAGCGGGGTCTCTGGGATCGATCTCGACCCCGTCGAGGGCGGCCTGGACCAGGGGCAGCACCGCTGCGCAGTCGGTCGGGCGATCCTTCTGCTCGACCTGCAGCAGGCGCTCGATCAGGTCGGCGAGGCCGCCGTTGGCCTCGGGGCAGACCTCGAGCAGCTCGGGGCGGTTGCCCTCGATGATGTTGCGCAGGATGAGCGAGGGGTTGCTGCCCGAGAAGGGGAGCTGGCCGCTGACCGCCTGAAAGAGCAGGGTGCCCAAGGAGAACAGGTCAGAGCGCGGGTCGACCGGGCGCTCGAGGGCCTGCTCGGGGCTCATGTAGGCGGGGCTGCCCACCAGGGCCCCGGTCATGGTCAGGTTGACCTCGTCGAGGAAGCGGGCGATGCCGAAGTCCATCAGCTTGACCGCGCCGTCGCGCCGCACCATGACGTTCTCAGGCTTGAGATCGCGGTGCACGATGCCCAAGCTGTGGGCGTAGCCGAGCGCGCTGACCAGCTGCAGCGCGATGAGCAGCACCAGCTCGCTGGGCAGCTTGCCCTGCTCGGCGATCAGGGCTTGGAGGGTCGCGCCCTCGACCAGCTCGGTGACGATGTAGCACTCGTCATTCTCGATGCCCGAGTAGTCGAAGATCTTGAGGATGTTGTCATGGTCGAGCTGGGCGATCGCCCGGGCCTCGCGGGCAAAGCGCTCACGGTTGCGCTCGCTGCTGCTGAGGTGCGGGTGGAGCACCTTGATCGCCACGTCGCGGCTCAAGGCGGCGTGCCGGCCCCGGTAGACCGTGGCCATGCCGCCTTCGCCGATCTTCTGCATCACCTCGTACTTGTCGAGGACGCTGCCGATCATGCGCCCCTCGGGCGCGCCGCCGGCGCGGAGCTGGGGGGCCGCGCGTGCATCAGAGCTGCCCGACCTCGCCGACGCCGTGGTCGAGGCCGCGCTCGCTGAGCACCCCGAGGATCAGCGCCGCGGTCTCTTCGACGGCCTTGCGGGTCACGTCGATGACCGGCCAGCCCGGGTGGGCGCGGAACAGCTCTTCAGACCAGTCGAGCTCGGCGAGGATGTAGTCCATGTCGTCGTAGTTGGTGCGACCGGGCAGCCCGATGGTCTTGACGCGGGTCTGGCGGATGTCGCGCAGGCTCTCGGGATCGATGGTGAGGCCGAAGATCCGCCGCTGGTCGAGCTCGTGCACGATGGGCGGCAAGGGACGATCAAGCACGACCGGCACGTTGCTCACCTTGTAGCCTTTGTGCGCCAAGAACACCGACAGCGGCGTCTTTGACGTGCGGCTGACCCCGACGAGCACGATGTCAGCGTCGTGCAGCAGGCGGGGCTCTTTGCCATCGTCGGCCTTGACGGTGAACTCGACCGCCTCGATCCGGCGGAAGTAGTCCTCGTCGGCGCGGTGCATGCGCCCAGGGATGCCTTCGGGCTGTACGCCGAGGAAGTGGCCGAGCTGCGACAAGACGTTGCCCATCAGGTCCATCAAGCGGACGCGGTGCTCAGCGGCGAGCTCTTGCGCGGCGAGGCGCATCGCGGGGCGCACGAGCGTGGTGACCATCAGCGCGTCGGCCCGCGCCGCCTGCCCCATGAGCTTGTTGAGCTGCTCGGGCTCAGTCACGTTGGGGAAGACCTGCAAGTGCACGAAATAGCCCGAGAACTGCAGCAGGCCCGCGCGCACCACCTTCTCTGCGGTGTCGCCCGTCCCGTCGGACACGATGAAGAGCGGGCGTGGGCGATTGGGGCGCTGCATGCGGACCTCTGTGGGACGCGCAGGCCTATCCCGCGGGGGAGCGCCGGGCCGCAGCACGCGGCCGCCCGAGGCCGCCGCTTCGGCCTTCACTTGACGGGCGGCGGTCCGCTCCTGTACCACGACCAGGGGGAGGCGGTTCCGCGCCTGCTCCGTCGAGGGAGGCCGGTGGACCCACGCCATTTTTTTGAGGTCGAGCTGCCGCATCGGCTCGCACTCCACGGGGATGTCCTCCCTGACGGTGTTGTCGTGAGCTTTGAGGTGGCCGATGGCGGCGCTTGGCAGCTCGTGGCCGAGGCCGGCCGCACCCGGGTCGAGCCCCGCGACGGCCGCCCGAAGGACTGCGAGGTGCGCTGCGCCCGCGAGGAGTTTGGCGCCATGGTCCGCAGCCCGCGGGCGGCCACCCGCGCCTACCTGACCGGGCACATGAACATCGTCGGCGACGTGGGTCTGCTGCTCCGCCTGCAAGCGCTGCTGCAGCGGCCGGCGGCCTAGACCCACGATGGATGTGGGCCTTCAAGACGCGCTCGACGGCGTCAAGGTCGTCGATCTCAGCCGCCTGCTGCCCGGGCCCATGTGCGCCTGGTACCTGCGCGGCCTCGGCGCCCGGGTGATCAAGGTGGAGGATCCGGCCGGCGGCGACTGGCTGCGCCACCTGCCCCCTTTGACTGAGGAGGGCACCAGCGCGTGGTTCTCGGCCATCAACGCTGGCGTGCGCTCGGTGACCGCGGACTTGAAAGCTGAGGCCGACCGGGCCCTGGTCGAGGCGCTGATCGCCGAGGCCGACGTGCTCATCGAGGGCTTCCGCCCCGGCGTGCTGCGCCGACTGGGCCTCGACCCCGCGCGCCTGCGGGCCCGCCACCCGGGCTTGGTCATCGCCAGCATCACCGGCTTTGGCCAAGCGGGGCCCCTGCGCGACGCGCCGGGCCATGACCTCGGCTACATCGGCCTGGCGGGGATCTTGAGCTTGGCCGACGCCGGGGCGGGCGCGCCCAAGCCCCCGCCCGTGCAGATCGCCGATCTCGCGGGCGGCGCCCTCTCCGCCGCCTTGCAGATCACGGCCGCGCTGCTCCGGCGCTCGCGCACGGGGGCGGGCGCCTGGCTCGACGTCTCGATGACCGCCGGGGCCCTCTCCCTGATCGCCCCGGTGGTGGCCGAGGCCGCGGTCGACGGGCCCCCTGCGCCGGGCGGGGCGGCGCTGACCGGCGCGCTGTCGACCTACGCCTGCTACCGCTGCGCGGACGGCGGCTTCGTGACGGTCGCCGCCTTGGAGCCGCAGTTTCAGGCCGCGCTCACCGCGGCCTTGGGCGCGCCGTTGCCTGAGGATCCGGCCGCGGCCGCGGCGATCTTCGCCCAGGCGCCCCGGGATCACTGGGTGGAGCGCCTCGGGGCGGCCTGCGTGGCCCCGGCCCTCGACCTGCGCGAGCTGCTGCAGCACCCCCTGCACGCCGGCCAGCTGCGGGGGAGCGGCCCAAACCGCCGCGTCGCGCCGCCCTTCGCGGGCCCGCAGGCCTGGGTCAGCGCACCCGCGCCTGCCTTGGGCGAGGCGGACGCCGCGCTGCGGGCCATGGCGGCGGCGGGCGCGCTCGCGGGGGCCTGGGCGTCGGGGGCGGGATAGCCCGGCGGCGCGCTCCGCTCTCCCCCGAGGCCTCGATGCTCCACAACGCCCCACCTGTCGTTCATCTCCGCGGTCTGCTCGGCGCGGTCGGGGTCGCTGCGCTGGGCCTGCTGCCGGCCGCCGCCCTCGCTGCGCCCTTCAGCACCCAGAACCCCGCCCCAGCGGGCCTCTTCGGCCTCATCGCGCGCATGGGGCCCTCAGACTGGGCCGGCATCGCGCTGGGCACCGCCATCGTCTTCGGAATCCTCGGCCGCAAGCTGCTCAAAGACATCCGGGGCTGGATGGCCTGAGCGCCGGGCCCGCGGTGGTCGGGGCCGCTCACGCGCGCAGGGCGAGCTGCACACCCACGGCGAGGATCAGCGCCGCGTGGACGATCAGGTGCCGCGTCCACCCGTCGGCCGCCGCCTCGTAGGCCGGGCCCTCGGGCAGCGGGCCGCCGGGGTCGAGCTTGCGCAGGGGCTCGAGCGTCCAGATCTCCAGCTTGATGTTGCTGACCCAGACGACGAAAATACTCAGCCAGAGCACCAGCTCGCCCAAGTCGCCGCCGCTGCTCGGCCCCCAAGCGAAGCGGCCGCGCGCGCCGAGGTGCAGCAGCAGGCCGCCCAGCAGGGCCGCGCCCATCGACAGACCAAGCCCGGGGCCCCAGGCGCGGGCGGTGCGGACCACCGCCGCCGTGGGCAGGTGGGGGATCTGCCGGCGCGCGGCCATCAGCAGCGCGAAGCAGACGAGGGGGCCGCCATAGAGCGCGCCGCCGATGAGGGCCAGCGCGCGGAGGAGCGGCGTGAGCTGCGCGAGCAGCTCGGCGAGGGGCGCGGGCATGGGGCCTCGGGTCGGTCCGCGCCGGGATCGGGCGCGGGCGCAGCCTACCAGCGGCGGGCAGGCCGGGCGCGGGCAGCCGGCGGGCGGTGATAGCGCAGCCGCGGCCGGGCGCGCGCGCCCGAGGGGAGGGGAGGTGGACCGAGGCGGGCCGAGCCGCGGCGCGGTGGACGGCGCGATCGCCGCGGGGCTGGCCCTGGCGGCGGTCTGGCCTGCGCTGTGGGCGCCCGACCGCGTGATCGGCGACGGCGTCGACATGTACGGCACGGTCTGGTTCTACGCCTGGATCCTGCGCTGCCTCGAGACCGGCGCAGACCCCGGCTTCACCGATCTCATGTTCCACCCGCTGGGGAAAAACATCCTGGCCCACACCGGGAACAACTTCCTCGACGCGATCCTCGCCGCCCCGCTCCTCCGCACCTTCGGCCTGCTGCGCGGGATCACGCTCACCATCGCCCTCATCCTCTGGCTCAACACCATGGCGATGCGGGCCGCCCTCGCACCTTTTCGCCTCAGCCCCGGGCTTCGGTTGGCCCTCAGCCTCGCCTTTGGGATCAACCCCTTCGTGACCACCGAGCTGGTCGCCGGCCGGCCGACCCAGGCGCTCCTGGCCTTCACCCCGCTCGCGCTGGGCTGCACGCTGCGCCTCGGCGCGGCGGGCCCGCGCGGGGCCCTGCGGCTGCCGCTGCTGATTGGCCTCGCGGTGGCGCTGCAGGCCTGGACCTACTGGTTCGCTGGCGCCTTCTGCGCCGGGGCGGTGGCGGCGGTCGGCCTCGCCCGGGGGCTGTCCAGCGGGCCCGACCGGCGCCGGGCGGTCGTCGGCGGGCTGGTGGTGGCCGGAGTGACCTGCCTCACGTTGATCGCGCCGGGGGTCTGGGCGGTGGTCGGCGCCGGGGGAGGGATGGGCGCGGCGCCGGAGGGGGGGATGCTCGCCCTGCCCGCGGCTGTCGGGAACAATGTCCAGCAGGAGCTCTACGGCATCGCCCACGCCGAGGCCCAGGGGCTGCCCATCCTGCTCCGCGCGCTGCCGGTGGCCTTGGCCCTGGTCGCTGCCGCCCGCCCGGCGGGGCGCGCCTGGCTGCTCTTGGCGCTGGGGGCGGCTGTCCTCGCGCTGGGCCCCCGCCTCCCCGGGGTCGAGCTCCCCAACCTGCCCTACCTGTTGCTCTCCGAGGGGGTCCCGCACTGGGATCGGCTCTGGTTCCCCTACCGGATCGCCATGATCAGCGTGGTGGCAGTCTTCTTCGGGGCTGCGGCGGTCTTTGGTGGCCGACGTGGCCCGGCGGTTCAGGGGGCGGCGCTGCTCCTGTTGTTGATCGCCGGCCTGGATGCGGCGCGATGGGGCGCTTTGCCGCTGCTCACGCGGCCGCTGCGGGCCCCGGCTGCGCTGTCGGCGCTGCAGGCCCGGCCGGGCGGCTTGATTGAGCTGCCCATCGGGCTCGCCCGCGAGAGCATCGCGCATCAGGCCTTTCACGGGCTGCCCACTTTTGGCGGCATGGCCGAGAACGCGCCCTTCTTTTGGCCGGAGGGGCACCGCCAGCGCCTCGGGCACCCGCTGATCAAGGCCCTGCGGGACCCGGTCCGCCGGAAGGTCCCGGTGGGCGGCGGCACGGTGTCACACCTGGACCGTGTGCGCGGCTGGGGCATGCGCTACGTCGTGCTCGATCGGCAGCTGCTCTTCGCCGAGCTGAGCGCGCAGCAGACCGCCGCGCCCGCGCCGGCGACCGCCGATCCCCGGGCCGCGGTCGAGGCCGCGGTGGGGGAGATCTCGGCCGGGCTGGGCGCGCCGATCGGCGAGGATGGCGCGCTGGTCGTGTGGGACCTCGCCTGTCTGCGCCCGCGTCCAGAGGACATCGCCCCTTGCGCGCCGCTCGGCGGTGGAGCGGGGGCGGACTGGGGTGCTCCGCCCGCCCGCACGGTGTGGGAGGCGCTGCTGATGGAGCGCGGCCGGCTGCGCGCCCCGCGCCCCGGTCTTGCGGCGGAGGGCGGCGCCCTGGCGCGCTGAGGGGCACCCCCGACCGCGGCTGTGGCGATGGTGTGCTGCGCGCTGTCCTCGCTGAATTCTGCGCCGAGCTCAGGACTTGTGCGCCCGCGGGGTTGTCGGTGGGCCCCCTGGGGTAAAACAGGCTCAGGCGGTGGGGGAGGTGGCCGATGCGGCCCCCCAGCCCACGAGCGGGACCAACGGCCGCGTCGATGTGCCTGTCGGGGATGCCCTGCAGCACGTCGCTCTCAGCCCCAGACCAGACCCCCGGCCAGCCCCGGGGTCTGGGCCCGCCGCCGGACGGTCGGCCCCGCGCCGCCTGTTTGGCCGCCGCGGGCGCCCCCCGCACCCACCGCCGCGCCGCGGCCCGCGCCCTCCGCACCCACCCCGAGGACCTGATGCCCACCACTCCGCCGGCAAACGAAGGCGCTGGCCTCCCCAGCCAGATGAACCTCCCCATCCTGGCGATCCGCAACGACGTGATCTTCCCGGTCCTCGCCTTCCCGATCAAGGTCGGCCGCGACAAGTCCCTGCAGTCGGTGAACCAGGCCCTCGAGGGCGGCATGCTGCTGGGCATCCTCGCGCAAAAAGAGAAGACGTCTGAGGATCCGCCGGTCGACGATCTCTACGCCACGGGCACCGTGGTGAAGATCCTCAAGCACGTCAAGATCAGCGGCGACAAGCTCCACGTCATCATTCAGGGCCTCGCCCGCTTCAAGGTGCGCCGCTGGGTCCACACCGACCCCTACCTGCGCGCCGAGATCGACGTCTTTGAAGAGCCCACCGAGCACCCCGCCGAGCTGAACGAGAAGATCTCGACGCTCCGCGAGCTGGCCCAGCGCATCATTGACCTCTCGCCGCAGATCAGCAGCGACGCGAGCTTCTTGGTGCGCAGCATCGACAACCCCGGCGTGCTCGCCGACGTGGTCGCCAGCAACCTCGGCATCTCTTTTGAGGAGAAGCAGGAGCTGCTCGACACCCTTGAGACGCCCCTCCGCATGGACAAGGTGATCACGCTGCTCAACAAGGAGATCCAGGTCCTTGAGCTGAGCAACAAGATCCAGTCCGAGGTCAAGGGTGAGATGGACCGCGCCCAGCGCGAGTACTTCTTGCGCGAGCAGCTCAAGGCCATCCAGAAAGAGCTGGGCGAGAGCGACGACCGGCAAGAAGAGTTCGAAGATCTCAAGAAGAAGATCAAGCTCGCCGGCATGCCCCAAGAGGTCGAGAAGGTCGCGGTGAAGGAGCTCAAGCGCATGGCGCGCATGAGCCCGGGCGCGGCCGAGTTTACGGTCAGCCGCACTTACATCGACTGGCTGATCGAGCTGCCCTGGAAGACCAGCACCCCTGACAACCTCGACATTGCCCGCGCTGAGGCCATCCTCAACGAGGACCACTACGATCTCGAGAAGGTCAAGACCCGCATCCTTGAGTACCTCGCGGTCCGCAAGCTCAAGAACGACATGAAGGGGCCCATCCTGTGCCTGGTGGGCCCGCCGGGCGTCGGCAAGACCTCGCTGGCCAAGTCGGTCGCCCGCGCGTTGGGCCGCAACTACTACCGGATCGCGCTGGGCGGCGTGCGTGACGAGGCCGAGATCCGCGGCCACCGGCGCACCTACATCGGCTCGCTGCCCGGCAAGGTCATCAAGGGCATGAAGAAGGCGGGCTCCAACAACCCGGTCTTCGTGCTTGATGAGATCGACAAGCTCGGCGCCGACTACCGCGGTGATCCCAGCTCGGCGCTGCTCGAGGTGCTCGATCCCGAGCAGAACGACACCTTCGTCGATCACTACCTCGACGTGCCCTTTGATCTGAGCAAGGTGCTGTTCATCGCGACCGCCAACCAGGCCCACCCCATCCCGGGCCCGCTTCGTGATCGGATGGAGATCATCGAGATCCCCGGGTACACGATGGAGGACAAGGTCAAGATCGCCAAGTCCTTCATCATCCCCGAGCAGATGGAGGAGCACGGCATCACGGGCAACCACTGCGAGATGACCGACGCCGCCACGCGCTTCTTGATCGAGAGCTACACGCGCGAGGCGGGTGTGCGCTCGCTCAAGCGTGAGGTGGCCGGCGTGATGCGGTGGGTGGCCAAAGAGGTCGCCGCCGGCAAGCTCACCGAGAAGTTGACCATCGAGCCCGCGCAGGTTGAGAAGATCCGCGGCCCGATCAAGTACTTCTCGGAAGTGGCCGAGCGCACCAGCGTCAGCGGCGTCGCGACCGGCCTGGCCTGGACGGCGACCGGCGGCGACATCCTGTTCATCGAGGCCACCAAGATGCGGGGCAAGGGGCAGATGAAGCTGTCCGGCTCGCTCGGTGACGTGATGAAGGAGTCGGTCGGCGTGGCCAACAGCTACGTCCGCTCGGCGGCGGCCGAGTTCGGCATCGACGAGGATGCCTTCGACAAGGTCGACATCCACATCCACGTGCCCTCGGGCGCCATCCCCAAGGACGGCCCCAGCGCCGGCGTGACGATGCTGACGGCGATCGTCTCCCTGCTCACCGGCCTGACGGTGAACCACCAGACCGCCATGACCGGCGAGGCCACCCTGCGGGGCGCGGTCCTGCCCGTCGGCGGCATCAAAGAGAAGGTCCTGGCCGCCCATCGCGCTGGCATCAAGCGCGTGATCTTGCCCGAGAAGAACCGCAAAGACCTGCCCGATGTGCCCGAAGAGGTGCAGGCCGAGATGGAGTTCCACTTCTGCGCGCGCATGGAGCAGGTGCTCCGCCTCGCGCTCGGTGAGGAGCTGCTCGAGGCCCACATCGCCAAGTACAACGAGGAGCAGGCCGCCAAGAAGGCCGCCGCCGCGCCCGCGCCCGCCGCCGCTGAGGCCAGCCCGGCCTGAGCTCCCCGCGCGCGCAGACCGCAGGGCCCCCCGCCGGGATCACGGCGCGGGGGTCTTCGTTTGTCTGCCCTTTGGCGGTGGGCCCAGGTTAGCCGCCGCGCATGAGCGCACCCTCCCCGAACCCTGCCCAGATCCCCGCCGAGGCGCCCTCCGCCCCGCGCTGTCCGCCGCGCCGTCCGATCCGCCGCGTGCTCATCGCCAACCGCGGCGAGATCGCGGTCCGCGTGATCCGCGCCTGCCACGAGCTCGGCATCGAGACCGTCGCGGTCTACAGCGAGGTCGACCGCAAGGCCCTGCACGTCCGCATGGCGACCCACGCCCGCTGCATCGGGCCGGCGCCCAGCCGCGAGAGCTACCTGCGGGCCGAGGTCGTGCTCGCCGTGGCGCGCGAGACCGGCGCCGACGCGGTGCATCCCGGCTACGGCTTCCTGAGCGAGAACGCCGTGTTCGCGCAGCAGGTCATCGACGCCGGCCTGGTGTGGATCGGGCCGCAGCCCTTCTCCATCCAGGCCATGGGCAGCAAGACCGAGAGCCGGGCGCGCATGGCCGCCGCGGGCGTGCCGGTCGTGCCGGGCACCACCGAGCCGCTGCGCGACGAGGCCGAGGCCGAGCAGGTCGCCGCGGCGATCGGCTACCCCGTGATGCTCAAAGCGGCGGCCGGCGGCGGCGGCAAGGGCATGCGCCGGGTCATGGCCGCCGACGAGATGGCCAGCGCTTGGCGGGCCGCCCGCAGCGAGGCCCAGAGCAGCTTCGCCGACGACGCCGTCTACATCGAGAAGCTCATCCTCGAGCCGCGCCACGTCGAGGTCCAGGTGCTCGCCGACGCGCACGGCAGCTGCGTGCACCTGTTTGAGCGCGACTGCAGCATCCAGCGGCGCAACCAGAAGGTGGTCGAAGAGACGCCCTGCCCGGTGCTCTCGCCCGAGACCCGCGCGGCGATGACCGCGGTGGCGGTCCAGGCGGCCAAGGCGGTGGCCTACGAGGGCGCCGGCACCTGCGAGTTCCTCTATGGGGCCGACGGCAGCTTCTACTTCCTCGAGATGAACACCCGCTTGCAGGTCGAGCACCCGATCACCGAGCTGGTGACCGGTTTTGACCTCGTGCAGGCCCAGCTGCGCATCGCGATGGGCGAGCCGCTCTGGTTCACCCAAGATGACCTGCAGCAGCGCGGTCACGCCATTGAGCTGCGGGTCTACGCTGAAGACCCGACCGCTGGCTGGGCGCCCTCGCCGGGCCCGGTGCCGAGCTACCGCGAGCCGACCGGGCCCTGGGTGCGGGTCGACGGCGCCGTCTACGCCGGCTCTGAGGTGCCGATCTACTATGACCCGATGGTCGCCAAGCTGGCGGTCTGGGGCGTCGACCGGGCAGCGGCCCTGCAGCGGGCGGCGCGCGCCCTGCGCGAGTACCGCGTCCGCGGGATCAAGACCTCGATCCCCTTCTTCCGCGCGCTGATCCAAGACCCCGACTTCGTGTCCGGGCACTACAGCACGGCCTTCCTCGACCCCGCCCGCATGGATCGCCTCATCGCCGCCATGCCGCCGGCCCAGCCCGAGCTCGCCGCCCTGGTCGGCGCAATCGCCGCCTACGACCGCGATCTGGCCAAGGCGAGCCAGCCGAGCGCCGCAGGGGCCGCGGGCACCTCGAGCGCCCCGAGCGCCAGCCCCTGGAAGTGGAGCCTCCGATGAGCGACGCGCCGACCCTCCAGTATGACGTCAGCGTCGGTGATCTCCACCAGCGCATCGCTGTGCGCCTGCTCCGCACCACCGCCCAGGGCGCCCGGGTCTACGGCCTGCGGGTGGCCGGCGGCGCCGAGCAAGAGGTCGAGGTGACCCGCCCCGAGGCCGTCGTGCTCAACCTGCTCGTGGGCGACCGCTCGGTCGAGGCGGGCGCGGTGCCCCAGGCTGACGGCTTCTTGGTCGATCTCAACGGCCTGAACCACGAGGTCGCCGTCGTCGATCCCCGCCAGCGCGCCCTGCGCCAGGGGGCCAGCGACGGCGCGGCGGCCGTCCGCACCCAGATGCCCGGCCGGGTCGTGCGGGTGCTGGTCGCGGTGGGCGACAAGGTCGAGAAGAACGACCCGCTCGTCGTGGTCGAGGCCATGAAGATGGAGAACGAGCTGCGCTCGCCCAGGGCCGGCACCATCAAGCGGATCGCCGTCCAGCAGGGTGATCTCGTCGAGGCCAAGGCCACGCTCATCGAGCTCGGCTGAGGCCCTCGACAGGCTGAACCGCGCAGCCGGGCTGCGCTTTTCGGCGCCGAATCCGCGGCTCAGGCCCCGGCCGGCGCCGCCTCGTCTTCTTCTTCGTCGCGCTCTTTGGTCGTGAACATCCAGGCGATGCCGATGCCGATGATGTAGAGCACGGTCAGCGGCGCGGCCATCAGCACCTGGCTGAGCACGTCGGGCGGCGTCAAAATGGCGGCCACGACGAAGATCGCGACGATCGCGTAGCGGAAGAATTTGACCATGTCGATGTGGTCAATCAGCCCCATGCGGGCCAACACAAAAACAATGACCGGGAGCTGAAAACTGGCCCCGAAGGCCACCAACATCTTGGTGACCAGGCTGAGGTACGCCGAGATGCTCAGCACGGCCTGCACATCACCCGAGGTCACCGAGATGAAGAAGGGGAAGGCGTACTTGAAGATGACGAAGTAGCAGAAGCTGGCGCCCATCAAGAACAGCGTGGTGGACGAGAAAACCAGCGGGATGACGTACTTCTTCTCGTTGGGGTAGAGCCCGGGTGCGACGAAGCGCCAGAACTGCCAAAAGATCACGGGGGTGGAGGCTGTGAGGCCCGCGACGCCGGCGACCTTGAGGTAGGTCATGAAGCCCTCGAGGGGCTCGGTGATCGCCATCGTGCCGCTGCTGCCCTTGAGGGCCTCGTTCATCGGCGAGACGAGGAAGTCCCAGATCGGCTGGACGAAGGCCAAGGCTCCGCCGACGCAGATGGTCACAGCGAGCAGCGTCCACATCAGGCGGCGCCGCAGCTCGAGCAGGTGCTCCATCAACGGCATTTGGAACTTCTCGACCGGGTCGTCAAAGCCCTCGTCCGAGCGGGGAAAGGCGTCGTCGTCGGCGGTTTTGGAGGGCGCGCCCTTGCCCAGCGGCACCTTCGGCGGGCTCATGCCTCATCCCCCGGGGCGCTCAGCGCGGGCGCGACCGGCGCGGCGGGAGCTTCGGCGGTGACCGGCGCAGCGGCCCCCTCGGCGCGGGCCACCGAGCCGGCGCCCCCGCCGTCGAGATCGCTGAGGTCGGGCTGGCCGCCCTTGGCTTCGAGCGCGCGGCGCCGCACCTCTTCGGCGCGGGCCAGGGCTTGCTCTCGGCGCTTGCGCAGCTCAACCGCCCGCTTCTCGGCGTCGGCGCGGTCGGCCTCGAGCATAAAGGCCCGGCGGAGGTCATCGCTGGCCCTGCGGACCTTGCCGTACTGGCGGCCCAAGAAGCGGAGCAGCTCGGGCAGCCGTTCGGGCCCCACCACGACGATCGCGAGAACGGCGATGAGCGCGATCTCCTGCCAGCCAAGTCCGAGCATAGCGCCCCAGCGCCACGGTCCAGGCAGCCCCGTGGCAGGGCTGGCGAGCGGGGACCGCGGCGGCCGGTGTATAACCGACCCATGTGCCGCCTCTTCGGGTTCCGCTCCCTCGCCCCCAGCCGGGCCCATCGATCCCTGGTCCTCGCCGAAAACGCCCTCCACGCGCAGGCAGACGTGCACACCGACGGGTGGGGCATCGGCTACTACCTGCGGGGTGAGGCCTACGTTGTGCGGTCGGACAAGCCGTGTCGCGACGACGAGAGCTTCACCCTCATCTCTGAGCGCTTGGCGAGCCAGACCTTCGTGGCCCATGTGCGCAAGGCCACGGTCGGGCAGAGCAACCCGCTGAACTCCCACCCTTTTCGGCACGGCTGCTGGTTGTTCGCCCACAACGGCACGGTCTTCGGCTTCGACCGCCTCGTCGACCGCATCCTCGCCGAGACGGCGCCCGAGCTGCGCGGCCTCGCGCTGGGCACCACCGACTCCGAGCGCCTCTTCTACTTCCTGCTCACTGGCCTCATCGGCGGCGGGCTGTGTGAGCACGGCCGGGCTGCGGTCGACGAGGCGGTGGCCTCGCGGGCCTTGCGCAGCCAGGTGGCCCGGCTCTGCCAGATCGCCGCCGAGCTGGGCGAGCCGCCGCCCCTGCTCAACTTCATCCTCACCAACGGCGCGGTCTTTTTTGCCCACCGCTCAGGCCTCGAGCTCTTCTTGGCGACCCAGAAGCTGAGCTGCGCCGACGCCGCCACCTGCCCCGTCGTCGACAAGGTCTGCCTGCAGAGCCTCTCGCCCCTCTCGGCCCACTTGGCCCAGGCGGGCAGCGGCGCGCCGCTGCGCCAGGTCAACCACGCGCTGGTCAGCAGCGAGCCCGTCGGCGACGAGCACCTGTAGGAGGAGCTCCCTGAGGGTCACCTGCTCACCGTCGGCCCCTCGATGCGCGCCCTGCTCGACCCGCCTCTGCCCGGCTGGGCCCGATGCCCGCCCGAGCTGGCGCCGCGCCCCCGCGCCGAGCCTGGGCCGCGGGTGCGGATGCTCCGGGCCGGTTGAGGCGAGGCCCGGCGCGATAGGCTGCCCCGACCACCCCGGAGGGGCCCGATGACCGATCCCGAGCGCCCGCCCGCCGGGCCCGCCGCCTTGCCCTTCCGCGCGCGCCCCGCCGCGGCCGCAGACGAGCAGCCCACCGCCGCCGTGCTCCCGGTCCGCGCGCCGGCCGATGAGCTGCGCCTCGTCGTGGTGCAAGACGGCCGCGTGCGCCGCGGCGGCGAGGTCAGCCTCAGCGCGCTCGACCCGGGCCTGCTCGCCGGGGTCGGCGTTTTTGAGACCATGCGGGTCCGCCGCGGGCGGGTGGTCGCGCTCGATCAGCACCTCGCGCGCCTCGCCGATGGGGCCCGCGCGCTGGGCCTGCGGCGGCTGCCGCACGAGCAGCAGCTCCTCGTCGAGATCAGCCTCGCTCAGACCACCTTGGGCGAAGACGAGGCGGTGATCCGGGTCAGCCTCACCGCCGCCGGCGCGCTCTGGGTGCGCGCCACCCCCGCGCCGCCGCCGCGGGCTGCGGTCGCTGCGGTCAGCGCGCCGGCCCTCTGCCTTAGCTTGGCGGGGATCAAGCACATGAGCCGAGCGGTCGGCCACGCCGCCTTGGCCGCGGCGCGGGCGGGCAGCCCCCGGCCGGTCGACGAGCTGATCTGGCGCGAGCCGGGCGGCGGTCTGCTCGAAGGCACCTGGAGCAACGTGCTGGCCGTGATCAACGGCGAGATCTGGACGGCGCCCACCGACGGGCGGATCTTGCCGGGCGTGACCCGCGCTCGCGCCTTGGCCGCCGCCGCCACGCTCGGCCTGCCGGTGTGCGAGGCGCCGCCGCCCGCCGACGGCCTCGATGAGCTCTGGTGTATGTCGGCCGTCCAGGGCCTCGTGCCTGTGGTTGTTCTCGACGAGAGGCCCGCGCCCGGGGCCGGGCCGATCGGCCGCGCGCTCGCCGCTGCCCTCGATCGGGCGGACGGCGACCCGCTGGCCCGCTAAGGCGGCCCGTCGGCGGGCCCAGCGCCCGCAGAGGAGCGCAGATGGGCGGACGGTTGGCGGGTGATGGGCAGGTGCGCAGCGGGCTCGAGGTGCTGCTCGACGGTGATCTCCGGCACTTGCGCGGGCGGCGGGTCGGGCTCTGCTGCAACCACACCGCGGTCAACCGGTCGCTGGATCACGCCCTGCCGCTGCTGAGCGGGGCGGGCGTCGACATCGTCCGGCTTTTTGGGCCCGAGCATGGGGTCGAGGCCACCGCCCAGGACATGATCAGCGTGGTGGACGGTGATCAGGGCCAGGCGCCCACCGCTGGCCTGCCCGCGGTGGTCTCGCTCTACGGCGACTCGGCCGAGAGCTTGCGCCCGAAGCCCGAGCTGCTCGCTGATCTCGACGTGCTGCTCTTCGACATCCAAGACATCGGCAGCCGCTACTACACCTACCAGGCGACGCTGGGCCTGATCATGGAGGTCGCCGCCCAGACCGGGACCCAGGTGGTCGTGCTCGACCGGCCGAACCCCATCGACGGGGTGACCCTTGAGGGGAACATCGTCAACAAGGGCTTTGAGAGCTTCGTCAGCCAGTACCCGCTGCCGGTGCGCCACGGCATGACCATGGGGGAGCTGGGCCGCTACTTCCGCGACAGCCTGGGCATCGCCGCGCCGCTCGAGGTCGTGCCCTGCCAAGGCTGGCGCCGCGATCAGTGGTTCGACCAGACCGGCCTGCCCTGGGTCTTCCCCAGCCCGAACATGCCCACGCTCGAGACGGCGGCGATTTACCCAGGCATGTGCTTGATCGAAGGCACGAACCTGTCTGAGGGGCGCGGCACCACCCGGCCCTTCCACCTCGTGGGCGCGCCCTTCCTCGACCGCGCCCGCTTCGTCTCGCTGCTGCGGGCCGGCGCCGCTGACAACGGGCTGCAGGGCGTCGCCTTCCGCGAGGCCACCTTCGAGCCGCGCTTCCAGAAGTTCGCCGGGCAGGTCTGCCACGGCGCCGAGCTCTTCGTCACCGACCGCGCGGCGATGGAGCCCCTGCTGCTCGGCCTCGTGGTCCTCGAGGCGGCGCTCCGCTGCGCGCCGGCCGACTTCCGCTGGCGCACCGAGACCTACGAGTTCGTCGACGACCCGATCGCCATCGACCTGCTGCTCGGCTCGGCCGAGGGCCGGCTGGGCCTCGAGGCCCGGGTCTCGCCCCGCGCGCTGATCGACGGCTGGGCCGCTGAGTCCGCCGACTTCGCCGAGCGGCGGGCGCCTTCTTTGCTCTACTGAGCGCCCGCCCGAGCCCGCTGCGCAGGCGCCGACAATCGATGGAGGATGACGCCATGGGCGATGTTTTCGGCTACCTCGCGCTCTCGCTGGACGGCTACATCGCCGGTCCGGGTGATGACCTCAGCTTCTTGCCCGCGCCCGAGGTCGACGGCGAGGACCACGGCTTCGCCGCGCTGCTGGCGACCGTGGGCTGTCTGCTGATGGGGCGGCGCACCTTTGACGTGGTGATGGGCTTTGACGGGCCCTGGCCCTATGGCGACCTGCCCATCCTCGTCGCCACCCGCCGGCCGCTGCCCGCCTTGGCCCCGGCCGCCGTCCGCGCGGCCGAGGGCGAGATCGGCGCGCTGGTGCGCCTCGCCAAAGAGATCGCCGGCGAGGGCCGGGTCTATGTCGACGGCGGCCAGGTGCTCGGCGCGGCGCTGGGCGCGGGCCTCGTCGACGAGCTGACCCTGACCAGCGTGCCCGTGCTCCTCGGCGGCGGCGCGCCCCTCTGCCCGGGCCTGCCCGCGCCGGTCGGCCTGCGCCTGCTCGCCGAAGATGCCCTGCACGGGGGCATGATCCGCCGCCGCTACGCTGTGCTGCGGCCCGAGCCGGCCTAGGCGCGCAGGGCAGGGGGCATGTGGGCGCAGCGGTCCCGGCGTCCTCCGTGGGGTCGGCGCCACGGGGGGCTGCCTTGCGCTCCACGATGAGATTGAATATTGCTTTCAATATGGAGCAGTCATGACCTTCGTCCTCCGCCGCATGACCTTCGTGGGCCTGTTCGCTGCCGCCGCGCTCGTCGCGAGCTGCGGTGCCAAAGACGCCGTCTGCCTCAGCGGCGAGACGCAGGAGTGCTTGTGCCCGGGCGCCGCGCCGAGCGCGCAAGCCTGCGCCACCGACGGCCTCGGCTGGGATCCGTGCGCCTGCGACGACGACGCGGGCGCGGTCGAGGGGGGTGAGGGTGAGAGCGCGGGCGGTGACAGCAGCACCGCAGATGGCTCTGACGGCGCGGATGGGTCGGACGGCGCGGATGGGTCGGATGGCGCGGACGACGGGGATGGCAGCGACGGGGCCGGCAGCGGGAGCGGGGGAGACGCCGCGGCTGGTGCTGCGCTGTACGCTGCGAGCTGCGCGGGGTGCCATGGGCCGTCCGCTGAGGGCACCACCACCGGGCCTGCGCTCTGCGAAGACCTGTACAAAGAGACCGACTCCGACATCGCAGAGACCATCTACAAAGGCGACGACGAGATGCCGCCCTTCGCGTCGCTCACGCCACAACAGATCGCTGATATCGTTGCCTTCCTCCGGGCCCTCTGTGGCCCGGGCGCACCGGAAGGGCACGATTGACCGGCGCTCCCTCCCCTCCGCGGAGATCATCTTGAGCCCCACCATGCCCGCTGCGCGCGCTGCCATGCCCGCCCTCCTCCTCACCCTGCTCGTCGGCTGCGCCGGCTCGACCGACGGCAAAAGCAGCGGAGGGGACGCCGATCCCGCCGACTCCGGCGCAGATGACGGGGCTGAGGGCGCAGATGGGGCCGCGGTCGACATTGAGCCGCTGGGGCTCAATGACGTCTCGGTGCTCTTCCCCAAGCCGCCGACCTATGCCGCGCCTGGCTACCTGCTGCCCTCGAGCGTCGGGGCGCACGGCGAGCTGCTGCCCCGCTCGATCTTCGAGGCGGTCCCGGTCTTTGGCGCGGTCCCGGCCGACGCGCTGACTTGGCCCTTGCTGACGGTGGTCTCGGCGCGGGTCGACGCCTGCGCCGGCCCGGCGGGCGCCTGCGATCCCGAGCTTCGCCTCGTCCTGCAGCCGGTTGAAGAGGCCGGTCGGGTCCGCGACTCGGCCCTCCACGTCTTCTACCACCTCGAAGCCGACGAGATCGACGCGCTGGTCGCTGGTCTGCGGGGCTTGCGGGCGCTGGCCCCCGAGGCTCGGGTCGACGGCCCCCTCGAGGTGCACCCGGCCCTGGTCGCCCAAGGGGTCGAGGGCGCCTATGGCGAGGCGCTGCGGGCCCTGCTCTTCGAGCACATCGGCGCCGACCGCATCCGCCGGGTGACCTTCTTCCTGCGCGCGCCGCCGGCCACCCCGGTCTGGTTCATGGGCGGTTTTGAGGTCGAGGGCGGGGCGCTGACCGCGCTCGACATCCTCAACGTCGGGCCCGACACCCAGCAGGTCATCCTCGACCAGAGCAGCGGCGGCTACGTCTATGACGTTAACCCGCCGGCGGGCCGGCCCGAGGACGGCGCGCTGCTGCTGTCCAGCGCGGCGGTGGCCGCGGCCAGTGAGGGTGAGCTCGCCGAGGTCATGGGCTCCTACCTGCGGGTCGACGATCCGCTGACCTACCGCCCCGACGACCTGCCCTGCGCCGGCTGCCACCTGTCGACCTTCGTCCAGCACGCCGCGGCTGAGGCGCGGGGGCTGAGCCTCGGCCCGACCGCCACCGACGGCTTCAGCACCGCGCGCGACCTCTCGCTCACCGGGGGCGCGGCGGCCGAGCCCGTGTCGCTGCGGGCCTTCGGCTACTTCGACGAGACCCCGATGATCAGCCAGCGCACGGTCAACGAGACCGCCGCGGTGGTCGATGACATCGAGGCCCGGGGCATCGGCGCGGCGCGCTGAGCGGCGGGCTTAGACCGCGCCTGGCTGGGCCGCGGCGGCCTCGTCGAGAAGCGCGTCATAAAAGGCCAACAACCGGCCATGTCGGCGGGCGGCTTCGGCCCGCGCGGTTGGGCTGTGCATGCCCGCGGCGAGGCGCAAGAGCTTGATCGGGTAGTGATCGGCGGCGAAGCGCCGGTCGTCGAGCGGGCGGGCGCCGCCGGGCGGGTCGGTGGGGTGCACCAGGGCGCCCTGACCGCTGCGGCGGTGCATCACGGCCGCGCAGGCCATGTTCCGCGCGATGCCCAACGCGCCGATCGCGTCGAGGCGGTCGGCGTCTTGCAGGCAAGCGCCCAGCGGGCCCGCCGGCGGCGCCCCCGCGGACCAGCTGCAGGTGGTGATGGCGGCGCAGATGGCCTGCACCGCGTCATCTTCGAAGCCGGCGACCCGCAGCAGGGTCGGCGCTGCGGCGGCGGCGCGGGCCCCTCCGGCGGCGCGGTCTGGGCCCTCCTTCGGCGTCGGGTCGAGGTCGTGGCAGAGGCCGGCGGCGGCGGCGCGCTCGGGATCGGCGCCAAGCTCGGGGGCGAGGCGGGCCGCCCAGGCCGCCACGCGGCGCACATGATGCATGTCATGGCTCAGATCATCGCGGGGCAGCACCTCTTCGACGAGGGCGTCGAGGGTCTGCAGGCGCGCGCTGGCCCAGCCGCCCCCGCTCATGGCGCGCTCACAGCCCGCTCAGGGGCATCACGAAGATCCGCCGGAAGTCCCGGGTCGTATCGCCGCTGAGGCCCTGGGCGGCGACGGCGAGCCAGGTCTTGCCGTCGGTGCCGCGAACGACGTCGGTGTCGGCGTTCCCGACGGTGCCGGTGGCGATGAGGCGGGGCTGGGCGCTGCCGTCGGCGGGCACCGCGTAGACCGGGTCGAAGCGGTCGTCCTCGTCTTTGACCAGCACGAGGTGGCGGCTGTCGGCGGTCCAGCTCGGGCCGCGGGTGTTGGGCACCACGCCCTTGACCAGCACCTGGGCGGGGCCGCCGCCGCGGGGGATCACCGCGAGATCGACGCGCCCGTTGGGATCGCTGTGGTCGTAGAACGCGATGCGGGCGCCGTCGGGGCTCCAGGTCGGGCGGGTCTGGCTGCCGCCGGCCGCGGTGAGCGGCTTGGGGCTGGGCGCGTCGACGTCCTCGATGAGCATGACGCGGTCGGCGCCGTTCCGGTGCGAGACGTAGACCAGGGCGCGGCCAGTGGGGGAGAAGCGGGCGTCGAGCTCGGCCGCGTCGGCCCCCTGGGTCAGGCGGCGGGGCGGCTGGCCCAGCGCGCGGAGATCGACGAGGTAGAGGTCACCTTGGCCCGTGCGCCCGCTGGTGAAGACGATCGAGAAGCTGTCAGCAGACCAGGTCGGGTCGCCCTCTGCGTCGGGTGAGCTGCTCAGCGGCGTGCTGCTGCCCTCGACAAAGACGTCGTAGTCGCCCGTCCCGGTGGATGCGGTGTAGACGAAGCGCCCGATCATCGCCGGGGCCCAGGCCACGTCAGCGATGACCAGCCCGCCGCCGCTGCCGGTGAAGCCGGCGGTGCGGGCCGGGGCCGCGGCCACCGGCGGGCGGACGGCGGTGGGGTTGCCCCCGCCCGGACGGTAGGCGTAGAGCTCGAGCTTTCGCGCCTCGTGGTCGTTGACCTCAAAGGTGAGGCGGGCGCCGTCGGGAGACCAGGACGGCGCTTGGCAGTTGCCGGAGTAGGTCGGCGTGACCGGCCGGGCTTGGGCCCAGGCGAGGCCGCTGAGCAGCAGGAAGGGGAGCATGGGACCTCGGGGCGCCCGGCGGGCGCGCGCCAGCGGCGCTCAGAAGGCGAAGGAGAGGTTGGCGAGCAGGCGGAGCTGGGCCGCCCGCACGGCGGTGTCGGCCAAGGCCCAGGAGAGGCGCTCGCCGTCGGCCTGGGCCTGCCCCTCGCTGGGGAGGGCGCCGAGCACGGCGTTCACCTCGACCTTGACCCCGGCGCCGAGCGCGGTCGTCCGCCCGGCCTCGCGGTACTCGACCACCAGCTCGGCCCCGGGCATCCAAGCAAAACCGTTGGTCAACACCGGCAATTCGCCCTCGGCGGCCAGACCGGGCTCGCATGCCCAGGCCTCGCCCGCCGCGGCGCAGCGCAGGGGGGCCACCGGCAGCTGCCCGGCCCGCAGCACGGCCGACGGCCGGATCGACAGGGGCAAGCTGGTGAAGAGCTCGCCGCCCGCCCGCAGGGCGCCCGAGACCCCGCCGGGGGCGCGCAGGCGCTCGTCGCCGAGATCAGCGCCCTGGCGGGTCAAATCGACCATGCCGCCGAGCAAGACCTGCCCCACCGGCACGGTCAGCGCGAGCTGGGCGGTGGGGGCCGGCGGCAGGCTGGACAGCGCGCCCATCGACATGCTGACCCCCGCCGCGGCCTCGAGGCGGGTGACCTGCAGCGCCGCTAGGCCCTTGTTGCCCATGGCCCCCATCGGAAGGCGCACCGTGGTTGGCTCACCGGCCTGCACGGTGAAGTTGACGCCGTTGACGCTGTAGTCACCGACGGGCAGCGCGGTCTTGAGCGGCAGGGGGGTGTTCTCCCGCCAGTCGAGGGCCAGCTTGTTGAGCAGCTCTTGCAGGGCGGGGTCGAAGAGCAGGCCGCGGTGCTCGAGCTGCATGCGGGTGGACTGGCCCTCGGCCGGCCCCTCAATGGTGACCAGGCCGAGGTTCTGGTCGAACCACTGCAGCCAGGCCTCGACCTCGGCGCGGGCGGCGGGCTCGGGTGCGCGGGCGAAGGCCTCGGCGGCGTGGGCCCGGGCGGCGGCGCCATCGGCCAGGGCCCAAGCGACCGAGGACGAGAGCCACCAGACCTCGAAAGAGGCCTGCCCCGCGGCGCTCTGGCGGGCGAGCTTGAGTTCTAGGGCGGCGTCTTCGGTCCAGCCCTTTTTGAGGAAGAGGCGCGCCTGGCGCAGGTGGTGCTGCGGATCCCCGGCCTGGGGTGCGGGCGGCGGGGGCGCGGCGCTGGCGGGGGTGGTCAAGCTGAGCGCGGCGGTCGCGAAGAGCAGCGGGGCGGCGCGGAGCAGGGGGGCGGCGCGGGAGCTCATGTCGTTGATCCGGGGGTCAGGCTCGGCGCGGCCGGGGGGTGGTGGCAGGCGATCTTATGCCCCGGGCCGGCGGCGCGCAGGTCGGGCGCGGCGGCGCAGGCCGCGCTGGCCACCGGGCAGGCGCCACGGTGGGGGCAACCTTCGGCGCGCGGCGGGGCGAGCGGGCCGGGCGCGCCGGGGGCGAGGCCCGCGGCCACGAGCAGGGCCCAGGTGAAGGGGTGGTGTGGGCCCGCGCCGAGCTGGGCGGTGGGCAGCTCTTCGACCACCCGGCCGGCGCGCATCACGAGCAGGCGCCCGGCGGCGGCGCGGAGCAGGCCGAGATCGTGGCTGATCAGCACCAGGGCCGCCCGCGGGCCCGCCTCGGCTTGGGTGCGCCGCAGCAGTCCGAGCACCTCGGCGCGCAGCGCGGCGTCTAGGCCGGCGGTCGGCTCGTCGGCGACCAGCAGCAGCGGGGCGGTCCGGCGCACCCGGGCTAAACCGACCCGGCGGCGCTCTCCGCCGCTGAGGGTCGCTAGCCGATCTCCTCCGCGGCCGGCTAGGCCTAGGGCGGCCAAGGCCGCGGCTCCCCCAGGGTCCGGTGCCGGATCTCTGCCCACGCGGCGCGCCACGGCGGTCGACTCGTCGAGCAGCGCGCTGAGGGGCCAGTCGGGGTCGAGGTGGGCCTCGGCTTGTTGAAACAGCAGCTGCACCCGGCCGTTCAGCGCCGGGTCGCGCCACAGCCGCCCCGCGGTCGGGCGGTCGGCGCCGATGATCAGCCGGGCCAGCGTGGTTTTGCCCGAGCCGCTCTCGCCGCAGATCCCGAGCGCCTCGCCTTCGCGCACCTCGAGATCGACCTGCTGCACGGCGTTGACGTGCAGCCGCGCCCACGGGGGGCCGGTCGAGAAGCGCCGGCAGAGGCCGTCTGCGCGCAGCAGGGCGGGGGCCTCGGGTCGGTCTGCGGGCGGCTGGGCCGCTTCTAGGGCCGCTTGCCCCTCGAGAAGGGCCGCGGCGGCGCGGCCTGCGCCGGCGGGCAGGCCCCGGCCGGCGTCGACGAGGCGCCCGCCGTCGAGGATCAGCACCTGGTCGGCCCACCGACGCACCAGGCCCAGATCGTGGGTGATGAGCAGCAGGCCCAAGCCCGCGTCGACCCGGCGGCGCAGCTCGGCCATGACCGCGGCCTGCACGGTGCTGTCGAGGCCGGTGGTCGGCTCGTCGGCGATCAGCAGCGCCGGCTGGCTGGCCAGGGCGAGGGCGAGGGCCACCCGCTGGGCCTGCCCCCCAGACAGGCGGTGCGGCGCGGCCGACAGGATGGGATCGGCGTCGGTGAGGCCCACCTCGTGTAGTGCGGCGCGGAGGGCCGCGGGGTCGGCGGCGGCCCCCGCGTGGCGCCGGGCGGCGGCGAGCTGGGCGCCGACGCTGCGCTCGGGCTGCAGGCTGCCGCGGCTGTCTTGGGGGAGCAGGCCGAGGATCCGCCCGCGGAGGGCGCCTAGGCCCTCGGGCTGCGCGGGCAGCGGCGGGAGGCGCGCCTGGAGCCCGCCGGCGCGGGCCCGGATCTCTCCGCGGACCTGGCGCAGGCCGGCGGGCAAGAGGCCGAGGCAGGCCCGCGCGGTCAACGACTTGCCGGCCCCCGACGGCCCGACCAGGGCCACGAGCGCGCCCGCGCCTAAACGCAGGCAGAGCCCGTCGAGCAGGGGGCGCTCGCCGTGGACGACCTGCAGATCGTCAATCTCGAGGAGCGGCGCCTCAGTCATCGGCGACCCTCGGCGGCTGGCCGAAGGCGGTGGAGAGCGCCGCCCCGCCCGCGCCCAAGGTGAGCAGGCAGAGCGCCGGCGCCGCCCAGGCTAAGGCTTGGCCCCGCGGCTGGCCAAAGCCGCTGGCGATCATGTTCCCCCAGCTGGGGAGCGGCTCCTGCACGCCAAAGCCGCCGATGTAGGACAGCGCGGCCTCGACCAGCACGGCCCCCACCGCGAGCTCGACCGCGTGCTGCGCGAGCAGGCGTCGGCAGCCGGTCCACAGCAGGTGGTGCAGCAGCACCCGCGCGGCGGGCACGCCGTGCAGCAGGCTGGCCTCGACGAAGTTGACCGCCCGCAGCTCTTCGATGCGGGCGCGCAGGGCGCGGGCGAGGGCCGCCCCTCCGCCGATCCCCACGCCGCAGCCGATCCAGCGCGGCTGGTCGCCGAAGATGAGCGCGAACAGCAGGGCGTAGACCACGGCCGGAACGGCGCCGAGCGCGTCGGTCAGGGCCACCGCGGCGCGCCCGCGGGCGTCCGCCCACCAGCCGGCCGCCGCGCCCAAGGGCAGGCCGAGCCCGAGCCCGACCACCGCGGCGAGAAGGGCCGGCCCCGCGCTGATCCCGGCGGCCACGGCTAGGCGCAGGCCGACGCTGCGGCCGAGGTGATCGGCGCCGAGGACCAGCCCGGCGCTGGGGCCCTGGCCCGCCCGCCCAGGCATGAGATCGGCGACCAGATCGACCTCCACCACGGTGAAGACGAGGCCGCAGGCGGCTATCGCACAGAGGGGCGCCGCGGCGAGGGCGCGGAGGGAGCGGTGGGCGCGCCTCATGGCGCCCCCCGCAGGCGTGGGTCGGCGGCGAGGCGCAGCAGCTCGGCGGCTAAGCCTAGGCCCAAGGTGGCCGCGGCGGCGCTGATCCCGAGGCCGAGCGCGAGCGGCAGGTCGCGGTCGAGCGCCGCCCGCCAGAGCAGCGCGCCCGCCCCGTGGATGAGGAAGAGCTTCTCGATCACGACGAGGCCGCCGATCAGGTGCAGGGCCCGGCTGCCGATCAGGCCGGCGGCTGGCGCGATGAGGGCCCGGGCTAGCGCGCCCCGCGTCGGCTGCCCGCGCGCGCGCAGGGCCTCGGCCCAGGGGCTGTTTTCGGCGCGCGCCCATGCTTCGCTCAGCCCGGCGCTGGTCGCAGCTACGTTGCCCGAGCCGATGGCCAAGGTGGCCGCGGCTAAGGCGCCGCGCAGGGCCGAGGGTGCGTCGGGGAGGGCGAACCAGCGCGGAGGGCCAATCCAGCCGGCCTGGATGAGCGCGAAGGTCAGCTCGTTGATCCCGCTGATGAGCGCAAAACCGAGCAAGAAGGCCGGGGCCGCCGTGGCCGGGGCGAGCAGCAGGCGCAGGCTTGGGCGGGCGGCGGCGAGGGCGCCGAGGGCGAGGCTGAGGCCCAAGGCGCCGAGCAGGAGCGGGGCCGAGGTGGCCGCCGCGTCGCGGATCAGCGCGCGCACCGGCTGGCCGGGGCGCACCACGAGGCTCTCGCCGAGATCACCGCGCAGCAGGTCGATGAGCACCTGCGCGAGGCTGCGGTCTAGGCCCCAAGCCGCGGTCAGGGCCGCGCGCTGGGCCTCTGCGGCGGGCAGGGTGTCGATCGCGTCGCCGGGGGCCATGCGCAGCAGCAGGTGCAGCAGCGCGGCGACCAGCAGCAGCCGCACGACCGCCCCGAGCGCCCGCCCGGCCAGCGGCGCGGCGGCCCCGCTCATCGCCGCGGCCTCACTTGATCTGCCAGTCCCGCACCCACGAGAAGAAGCTGAAGGGGTGCACCACGACCTCGCGCACCTTCACCGACATCGCGGCGTAGCTGTCGAGCGTCCACAAGAAGACCATCGGCACGTCATTGTGGACGAGGCCGTGCAGCTCGCGCAGCGCGGCCTTCTTCTCGGCCGGGGTGGTCGCGGCCTGGGCCTTGTCGAGCAAGGCGTCAGCGGCGGGGTTCTTGTAGCCGACGAAGTTGCGCGTGCCCTTGGAGTGCAGCTGCTCGCGTACGTCTTCGTTGCGGTCGAAGCTCCACTGGCTGACCACGAGGTCAAAGTCCTTGGCCCGCCAGATGTTGGCCTTCCAGCTCGCCTCATCGAGGAAGCGCACCTCGACCTTGACGCCCTGGGCCTGCAGCTGGCTCTGCAGGTTGATGACCACCTCTTGGGCGCTCTCTAAGCCCTTGGGCGCGGTGATCTGCAGGGTGAGGGGCTGGCCGTTGCGCGTCCAGCTCGCGCCGTCGCGGCGGTAGCCGGCGGCCTCGAGCAGGGCCGCGGCCTTGGCCGGATCGGGCCGCCAGTCGTTGACCTCGTGGTTGTAGTAGGGGCTGCTGCGCACGAAGGGGCCCGAGAGCAGGTCGCCCGTGCCCACCGGCGCGAGCAGGGCCTGGCGGTCGACCATCAGCGCGAGGGCTTCGCGGGCCCGCGGGTCGGCCCAGGTCGGCCGGCTGAGGTTGAACCCCAGGTACCACCAGGCGTTGGTTTGGTAGGGGTGGAGCTCGACCCCGCGGTTGTTTTGGAGGATCGCGAGGTCACGAGGCAGCACCCGCACCAGCGCCTCGAGGGTCTCATAGAGGAGCAGCTTGGCTTGGTAGTTCTTGTCGGCCACCTCGCGCAGGGTGACCTCGGGGATGCGGGGCGGCTTGCGGTTCTCGGCGTGTGCAGCGAGCGTGACGCTGTTGTCGCTGTTGAAGCGCACGAAGCGGTAGGGGCCGGTGCCGATGGGCTGGGCGCGGAAGGGGTCGTTGCGCTGCACGCTGGTGCCCGAAAAGGCGTGCGCGGGCAGGATCTTGAAGTGCAGCTTCTCTTCGGGGGCGGGCTCGGGGCGGGCGAAGCGCAGCCGCAGCGTCTGCCCGTCGATGACTTCGACCCCGCTGATGAAGGCGACCCGGCCCGCCTCGGTGGAGAGGGTGCCCGGGTCTTTCATCGCCCGGATGGTGAAGGCGACGTCTTCGGCGGAGAAGGGGCGGCCGTCGTGCCAGTGCACACCTTGGCGCAGCTGCACGTCGGCGCTGAGGCGGTCGTCTGCGACGGTGATCCCGGTGGCGAGCACCGGCGCGCTGGCGAGGTTTCGGTCGTCGCCGAACAGGCCCTCGAAGATCAGCTCGTTGGCCCGCACCTCGCTCATCGTCGTGGTGAAGAGCGGGTTGAGGATGCCGGGGGCCTGGTCTTCGGCGTAGCGGAGGGGGCCCGCAGCAGCCGGGCTGGCGGCCCCGAGCAGGGTGAGCGCGCCAAGCAGCGCGGTGACCGCGGCGAGGCGCGCGCCGGGGGCGGGCCGGACGGCGGCGGTCGGCGAAGGCAGGGGCATCAGGACCTCAGCGCCGCGGAGCGGACGGGACAGGCGGCCGGCGCCCGAAGCTAACGCGGCGAGGCGCCGGATCGGCGGCGGCGGAGCAGCGGGAGGACCAGCGCGGGCAGCGCGAGGCTGAGGCCGACCCCGCCGCAGCCCCCGTCGGGAGCACCGATGCGGAGACCCTTCCCGCCCGAGCCCGTCGACCCGGTGTCTTGGGCGGGGCTCGCGTCGCCCGCGGCGCCGGCGGCGCCTCCCTCGTCGGATGAGGAGGTGCCGCCGTCCGCGGCCGCATCTCCCCCTGCGTCGCTGCCGGCTCCCGTCCCCTCAGCGCCCGATCCCTCGTCGGTGGTGCTGTCGGCCCCTCCTCCTCCGCTGTCGGGCAGGGGCCCTCCGCTGTCGTCGGGGCGGAGGCGCTCGTCGATCACACCGTCGCAGTCGTCATCCACGCCGTTGGCGGGCAGCTCCTCGGGGCCGGTGCAGTCGCCGGGGCAGGCGGCGCAGCCCTCGGCGGCGTCGCAGGCGCCATCTCCGCACCAGGGGCCGACCCGGGTGAGCCGCACCGCGTCGCTGATGATGTGCTGGTTCGAGGGCACCGATCCGGCGTGATCATCGTAGAAGGCGACGTACTGGTCACCCCCGGCGGCGAAGGTGTAGGTGCCCAGGGCCTGCCAGCCGTCGCGCCCGCCCATGTCGAGGGTGGTCGTATGATCGGTGCCCGCGGCCCGCACCACGGTGCGCACCTCGTCGAAAATGGCGTACTCCGCGACGCCATGCCACTCGACCAGGTACTCGCCCGCCTCTTCGAGGTGCACGCGGAACCAGCTCCAGTTGTCGGGGCTGGTGCTGTTGAAGGCGTTGGTCCAGCGGAAGCTGCCGCCGTGGCCGCCGCTCTCGGTGCGCCAGTAGGCCGGGCCGCCAAAGCCCTGAAAGCAGGCGCCCGCGTCGTCGAGAACATCGCCGCCGGGGCCGATCAGCTGACAGACCGGCGCGGTCTCGCAGTGGCCTGCGCGTGCGCCGCGGGCCGGGCCGCCGTCGGTGTAGACCCCGATGTGGTTGGCCACCGAGCGGGTGCCCGCGCCGGAGTTGTTGCCGCTGACGTTGTTCACGTAGCCCCGGTCGGCGAGCCAGAGCTGGGTGCTGCCGCCGCCGTCGACGTTGAGCGCCTGCCAAGCGCCGAGCTGGTGCATCAGATCGGCGAGCTCGGCGCCGTACATGCCCGAGGCGCGGCTGGTGCGCCCGTCGACCACGACGAGTAAAAGGGTCTGCTGGTCGGCGGTCAGGCCAATCGCGCTGCGCGGATGGCGGTCGCGCATGTCGCTGCGGTCGGGGAAGCAGCTGCTCGCGGTCGGGCTGCTGCAGCTGATCGGCGCGCCTTCGACGACCAGGGCCGGAAAGCCGCTCACCAGGGCGATCGTGTCGTTCGGCGGGGTGGGCGCGACCGTGGTCGGGGCGAAGCCGCCGAGCGCGCCGCCGAAGCTCGCCGCGTTGTCTTTCACCCACTTGGTGTGGGTGTAGTCGACGCGGTCGGGGCCGAAGGCGAACCAGCCGTAGTCCCGGTAGTACCACTCGGCGCTGTAGCTGCTGTCGGTGCCGGTCTGCAGGCTCGGCCAGCGCACCCCCGCGCCCACCGCGTCGCCGTAGACCCGCACGGGGCTGGTGCGGTAAAAGTCGGCGTTCATCGCTACGGATACCTCCCAGTCACCGCCCCAGCCGCCGGTGGACTGGGTGGCGTCGGGGGCCCGGGTCGCGTCGACGTGGATCTGGGCCGCGCAGAGGTTCACCTCAGCCACCCACACGTCGGTGGTGGGCGAGCTGGTGCGGTACTGCTTCAGCGTGACCCCAGGGTAGGGGGTCTCGGTCGCGCTCAGCGTGAGGGTGAGGGCAGAGGCGGTGGGTGTCGCAGCCAAGATGGCCACGAGCAGGGGGAGGGTCAGCACCGAGGCGCTCTACCAGCGCACGGGGTTGGTCGTGGCGCCCCACCAGTCGCCGGGCAGCGTGGTCCCCCGGGTCACGCGGGCGGTGGCCGGGTCGATCTCGACCAGCCGGCCGCCCGACGAGAAGCCGGTGAGGTTGCCGCCCACCTCGCCGATGCCCCAGAGCCCGTACTCGCCGATGTCGCCGATCCAGGTCGCGGCGCCCGTGCTGGGGTCGACCCGCACGAGGTGGTCGGTGAAGCCGTCGCCCACCACGGTCCAGTAGAGGTTTCCGTCGGGCATGCCCACGATATCGCCCGAGGTCGTGTAGCCGCCGGTGGTGGGGAAGCTCGTGAGGCGCCCCGTGGCGATGTCGACGGTGTACAGCCCGCCACCTGCCCCGAGCAGGGTGCCGTCTGACAGAAAGGTGAGGCCGACCAGGGAGCTGTCGAGGGTGGCGACATAGGTCAGGCGCGCCGTGCTCGCGTCAACCTCGTAGAGCGAGGTGAAGGAGACCGCGAACATGCGCCCGCTGAGATCGATGGCCAGGTCGGTGATGTCTTCGGTCGAGCCGCGCGGGTCAGAGAAGGTGCCGATGCGCACGACCCCCGTCGAGGGCTCCCAGGCGTAGAGCTCGGTGGCCGTGTGCACATAGTTGGTCGCCGTGGCCAGCTCGGGGTCGGGCTCGGTCTCGCCGCTGCCGCCCGGCGTGCCCGAGTCGTCGGGATCAGCGCCGCTGTCGTCGTCATCGCCGTCAGCGCCGCCGCTGTCTTCGGCCTCGGCCCCGCCCGCAGGCTTGGGCTTGGAATTGACCGTGTAGTCGCTGCAGGCGGCGAGGCCGAACGTGGCGAGGGCCAGCGCGGCGAGGGGGCGGGTTATTGAGGGGAGGGGACGGAAGGTCATGGGGATCAGCTCCAGGGCGCAGCATAGCGCGGGGGAGCGGCCCCGGATCGCCGCGCGGCGCGCCCTCACTCGCTGCTCTGCCCGACCTCGCCCAGGCTGTCGAGGACCACCAGATCGTTGATCAGCTCGATCACCGGCAGCAGCTCAGGCCAGCCCTCGCGCAGGGGGGTCAGGGCGTCGAGGGCCTCGCGGGCCCGACCGGTGCGCAGGGCCGCCTCGGCCATGGCCAAGCGCAGGGCGGCCGAGCTGCGGGGGCTGAGCCCGCGGGTCTGGGTCGCGTCAAAGGCCAGCATCAAGGCGGCGCCGGCCTCGGTCGGTCGCCCCGCGGCGAGCAGGGCCTCGGCCTCGACGCGCAGGGCCTCGGAGCGCCAGAGGCCCACCAGCTGCAGGTCGCGCTCTAGCTCGACCCCGCCCGGCCCGGCGGCAGCGGCCCAGCCGCGGGCCCGCTCGTCGAGCGCGGCGTCGAGCGCGTGCACTTGGTCACGCACCGCCTGCAGGTCGGCGGCGGCGCTGAGCCGCAGCCCGAGCGTGGCGGCCAGGGCGCCAGCGGGGGGCTCCGCCGGGGAGGCCCAGCGGGCGCTGAGCGCGACCTGTGACAGAGGGTCGAGGTCAGCCAGATCGGGGACGGGATGGAGGACCACCAGGGTCGCCGGGAGGAATGGGTCAGGTAGGGGAGGGGAGGCCGCGGTCAGCGCCGCGCAAGGCCCGCCCTCAGCGGGGAGCTGCCTGGCGGCCCGGGCCTCGAGGTGGGCCGCGTGGCAGGCGGCCAGCGCCCCGCCCGCGGGGACCGGTGGAGAGGCGACGCCTGCGAGGACCGCGCCCCCATCCGTGTTCACGGCGGACGCCGCCGCCTGGACACCCGAGAGCAGCGCCGGGTCACCCCGCCGCGCCCAGCCCTCGGCCCACAGCCGCCAGGCCTCGGTTGACACCCGCAGCAGGGCCCGGGCGAGCTCGGCCCTCCGGAGCGCGAGGCGCCGCCCGGCAGGGCCCCCGGCCTCGCCGACCTGCGCAGGGCCCGGCCAGCCGCCGCGGTGCAGGCTGACCCAGCCCTCGCGGTCTTCGGCGACCAGCGCGTCAAAACGCGCGGGGTCGGCCATCAGGGTGGGGATCCAGCCGGGGTCGGCGGCGGCGGGGGCAACTTCGGGCGCCTCAGGGCCGGCGCAGCCGACCAGAAGTCCGAGCAGGGCGGCGATCCGCACTCACTCCCCCTCGTAGGTGGCGCCCGCGCCCTCAGGGCGCTCCTTGAGCGAGCCGGGGTCGATCTCCACCCCCGGGGCCTCGACCCGCACCGTGTCTTCAGTCAGGGTGATCGGGTCGAGGATCAGCTCGCCGCGCTTGTAGATGACGTCGTGGCGGCTGACATGGTAGCCGAGGCGGAACAGCTCGACGGTGTAGGTGCGCCGGCGGTCGAGCTTGACCCGCTGCCCAGTCTCGTCACGCATGTAGTTGATGCGAAAGGCGCCTTCGGGGTCGGTGAGCAGCTCGACGTCGCCCGGGTCGAGCGAGACGATGACCCGCTCGACCGGGTCGCCGTTGCGGTCGACCACCGCGCCCGAGATCGCGGACTTGGCCGCGCAGCCGCCGATCAGCGGGCCGAGGCAGAGCGCGCACAGCCAGCGCGCGGCGCGGGTGAGGGGCGGGTTCGGCATGGCGGGGCTCCCGGGGGCGTGGCTCAGTCGAGCCGCTTGCGGATGTCCTCGAGGGAGGCCAGCTCGCGGTTGGCCACCTCGACCAGGTCGGCCCGTCCGGCGACCTGCTGGGCGTAGCGCTGCCAATAGCGGATGGCCTGCTGGCACAGCTCGCGCTGGCGGGCCTCGTCGGCGGCGGTGTGCATGAGGCCCTTGCTCGCCTTGGCCTCGAGCTCGTAGATCTGGGCCTTTTTGTCGGCCATCAGCTCGGGCGGGATGCGCTGCCAGTGGCGCTCGGCGAGGCTGGCCCGCTCGAGCGCCCGGCCGTACTGCTTCGCGTTGAGATCGAAGCGCGCGACGTCAATGAGCACGAGCGGGTTGTACTTGTTCTCGGGCAGGCTGAGCAGCTCGTCGAGGTAGCGCTTCTCACCGCTGGTGCTGCGCTTTTGGCG
The DNA here is from genome assembly GCA_016792625.1 of Deltaproteobacteria bacterium. GTDB lineage: Bacteria > Myxococcota_A > UBA796 > UBA796 > UBA2385 > JAEUKK01. The sequence goes on from JAEUKK010000008.1 coordinate 45,537, forward strand.
GGCGTCCATGGCGAGGATGGTGCGCGAGCGGGTGAAGCGCTCGTCGGACCGGCCGATGGTCTCGAGCTCCATCACCTCAGACGGGCTCAGCTTGCCCTTGGCGGCGCTGCGGCCGAGCCGGTCGATGTCGACCGCCCCGGGCTGCACGGGCTCAAGCGTGGGGTCGGGCGGCGGCTCGCCCCCGGTGCGGCTGCGGCTCGTTCCCCCGTCGGCGCGGGCGGCGGCGGGGGCTGGCGCGGGCTCGGGCGCGCGACCCGCAGAGGCGCGGGGCACGGGGACGGCCTCAGCCACGCCATCCTCACCGGCGTCGCCGCGGGTGTTGGCCCCGGTCGGGGCGCGCGCGCCGGCCTCGGCAGGGGGCGCGGCGCTCGGCTCGACCGGATCCGGCTCTTCGGCGGCCAGCGCCTCGGCGTCGGCCGGCGCGGCGGCGATCGGCTCGCCGGAGGGCTGCTCTTCAGCGGCCAGCGCCTCGGCGGTCGCGGCGGCGGCCACGGGCGCGTCGTCTGCGGCCCGCGCGCCATCTTCGACGGGCGGTGCGCCCACCGCAACGCCATCTTCGACCAGCGCGGCGTCGGCGACAGCGGACGGGGCGCCCTCGCGGGACCACCACAGCGCGCCGCCCGCGCAGGTGAGCACGACCAGCGCGGCGGCGGCGGCAACAGCCACCAGAACGCCGATGCCCGCAGCGTTCGTGGGGCTGGGCGGCTCAGGTGCCGGCGGAGGTTCGCGGCCCTCGTCGACCGGCGCGACCACGCTCAACGGGGAGGGCGCGGCCCGCGGGGGCGCGACCTGCAAGGGGGTGGCGTCCGGGGCGGCGGGCAGCGGCGTGGGGCCGGGCTCGGGTGGGCTCGACCACCGGGTCGCGGGAGGCGGGGCCGCGGGCGGTGGGGCTACCAAAGCAGCGACCGCCGCCGGTTCGGGCAGCTCGGAGGGGTCGAGGTCAGTGGGCGGGGCCGCCGGGCGCGGCGCGGGCGCGAGGCTGGCCAGCGGCGAGCGGATGAACGAGGTCTCGTCGGGGCGCAGGCCGGGCAAGAAGGCGGCGCTGTCGTCGCCAGCCCCCGCGCCCGGCGGCCGGTTCAGCGCGGCCGGCACCGAGATCGCGATGGGAACAGGCCCAGGGAGGGTGTTCTCGGGCTCTGGTAGGTCGCTCGCGTCAGCGGGGAGCAGCGGACCCGTGCGCTCGGGGGCCGGCCCCTGCGCCCAGGGCGGGGGAGCCGCGGCCGGGGGCGGCCCGGACAATGGCGGCCCGGACATGGGCGGCCCGGATGGAGGTGGCGCCGGCGGGAGAGGAGCGGGCGGGAGAGGAGCAGGCGGCGGCGCGGCCACCACGGGGAGCGCGCCGGGTGGCGGCACCGGGAGGGGCGCCGGGCCCGGCGTGACCGGCGGGGCAGCGCGGCCTGCTGGATCGTGCAGATCGACGTGCAGGTCGGGCAAGGGGCGGCGACCCTGGGCGAAGATCGGCGCGCTCGGGGCCTCGGTCGCCCCGGCGGACGATGCGGCGGACGATGCAGCGGACAACGCGGGCGCCTCGGGCGGGGGCGCGAGCGGCGGCGGCGCGGCCACCGGCGGGGGGAGGAGCGCCGGCGCGGGCGCGGCCAGCGGAGGCGGGCCCGCGGGCAAGGGCACCGGGTCGTGCACCGGGCCTGGCTCGTCGGCGAAGGCGTCAAAGGCGAAGGTGCGCCGCTCGCCGTCGGCTTCGGCGGGGTCGTCGGCCGCGGTCGGCGCGGGAGGGGGCGCGCCCTCGCCTTCCGAGAGGGCGAGGTCTTGGGCCGCCAAGGCGAACATCGGGCCGACGAAGCGCCGGGTGTCGTCGGCGATGGTGTTGAAGGAGTAGCCGGCCATCAGGCCGCGCAGGTCTTCGCGCAGCACGAAGGCGCGGTGGTAGCGGTAGCGCGGGTTGCGGGCGAGGGCGCGGGCGAGGACCTTGTCGAGGCCCGGCAAGGTCTGGCGCAGCTGCTCAAGCTTGTCGCCGACCTCGGCCCGGCGGATGTTGTGGATGGTCTGCAGGCTGCTCGCGCCGCGGAACAGCGCCTCGCCGGTGGCCATCTCGTAGAGCAGGGCGCCGAGCGCGAAGATGTCGCTGGCGGGGGTGAGCTCTTCTTCGGGGACGGTCTGCTCGGGGCTCAGGTACTCGAGCCGCAGGCCACCAGCGGCCGCGCCGCCGTAGGGCAGGGTCGAGGGGGAGCGCACGAGGCCGTAGTTGCCCAGCACCACCTTGCCCTCGCGGGTGATGACCACCGCGGCTGGGCAGAGCGCGAGGTGGAGCACGTGGTGCTGGCCGCTCGCCGCGGCGGGCCGGCCGTGCATGGCCTCGAGCGCGTTGCAGATGAGCGTGGCGAGGTTGAGGAAGACGTTGGGCGGCAGGCCGCGCCCGCTGCCCTGTGACCAGCGGAGCACACGCTCGAGATCAACGCCCTCGACGTGGCTCTCGACGATGAAGCGCTCGGTGCCGTCGCTGACCCACTCGTGCACCTGGGCCAAAAAGGGGTGCCGCACGCCGCAGAGGTCGCGCACCCGCGCCTCGGTGGCCTCGAGGCGCCCAGCTTCGCGCAGCACCACCGGCAGGACCCGGCGCACCACCACCTGCTCTTCGCCCCGCTGGTCGAGCCGGCCCAGGTAGCTCTCAGCCACGCCGCTCGCGCCGAGGCGCCGCAGCAGCGTGAAGGGACCGACCGTGCGGGGGAGGAGGAGCATGCAGGTTCCGGGGGCGGCGCCGCGGCCGAGCGGAGGGCGCCGGTGGGTGCGGCGGGCCGGGGCGCGGGTGGAAGGGGGCGCGCCGTCCGAGCATATTCCGGCCCGGCCCGGGCGGGGCGCGCCGGTTATGCGGCGGCGGGAGGGGCCACCATGCTGCACCATCACCCCCGACCTGCTCCCGGGGTGGTGGGTCGCGCCGGGCTCGGCCAGGTCCTTCGTGTGGGCTTGGCCCTGGGGCTCCTCCTCAGCGGCTGCGTGAAGCAGGCGAAGGTCGTCGGTCTCATCGACGCGAGCGCTCCGACGCCTGTGCTGGTTGACACCGAGGGCAAGCGGTACCGGCTCGGGGTCGACGCCGGCAGCGATGAAGAGCAGCTCCAGCAGCTGGCCGGCTGCGGGGTCCTGGTTGAGGGCGCCGTGCGCGGGCGCCGCCTTGAGGTCGACCGCTACCGGGTGATGGACGCCGGCGATGGCTCCGCTCCTTTTGTCGGTCAGCTTCGCTTCGAGCGGGGCGCGCTGGTCCTGCATGATCGACAGGGCGCGGGTGCGCTGCGGGTGCTCGCCGCCGAGGGTGGCCCCTCGCTGGCCGAACTTCAGGGGCTCGTCGGTCAGGATGTCGTACTCATCGGCTTTGTCGCATCGGCGCAGGCTGTGGTCGCCATGCGTTGGCGGGCGCTGGGCCCGGCGCTGCCGCCGGCCCCACGCTGAGCCGCCGCGCTGCGCCCTCCGGGAGACCCCCATTGCGGCGCCGCCCCCCCCTGTGCTAGCGTCCCCACCCTGGGCGGGTGCGGATGAATCGACGCTATTGTTTTTCTTGTGGGACGGCGCTCCCGCGTGAGGCGGGGCCGGTCGGCGCGGCCTGGCGCCCGGCGGGCCTCTGTGCGCGCTGCGCGCAGAGCGGGCCCCAGATCGCCGTGGAGCGCGTGCGATACGAGGTGCGCGGCGAGGACGGCGCGGTCCGCGGCCCGCTCTCGCTCGACGCGGTGGTGGATCAGCTGCAGCGCAAGGTGTTGAGCCCGGGCAGCCGGGTCGCCCGGGTCGGCGCCGCGCACGTGCACGCCTACGCGCTGCCCGAGCTGGCCAACCACTTCATCCCCGGCACCCGCGAGCAGGCGGCGCTCGACAAGGGGCGCGCGGCAGAGGCCTCGGCCCGGCGCAGCGGCGCCCTGCGCCGGGGTGGTCGGGCGGCCGCGGTCGGCCTCGCCGCGTCGGCCGCAATTGGCCTCGCTGCTTGGGGTTGGATGAACGACCTCTTTGTGGTGCCCGAGGCGGCCACCGCGGCCATCGAGGCCGAGGCCGCGGCGCTGTTCGCTACCGCACAAGAGAAGGTCGAGCTCGCTTTTGGTGATCCTGCCGCGCGGGTCGGGCCGCGCGCCGTTCCGGGTGAGGCGCTGCTCGCCCAGCTGACCACCGCCTGGCCCAGCCCGCAGGGGCACGCGGTGCTGCACCTCGCCGAGGCCCGCGTGCTGATGTGGCAGGGCACGACCACGGCGATGGGCCAAGCCCGGGTGCGCCTTGAGCAGGCCGCGGTGCTCTCGCCCGAAGACGGCGAGGTCTGGGCCTCCTTGGCCGAGGTCTACGCCACGCTGTCTGAGCGCGAGCTCGAGCTCGGCGCCCGCGCGGCCCAGGCGGCCGACCGGGCTGACGCGCTGATCGACGGCCCCAGCGTGCTTCGGGCGCAAGCGGCGGTGGCCATGGCCGCCGGTGACCGCTCCCGCGCGGCCGACATCGCGACCCCCTGCGGCGAACCGCCCAGCGCGGCGGTCGACCTCAGCAAAGGTGTGGACCCGACCTGCGCCTACTTCGTCGCCGCGGCGCTGGGCCGTGACCGGGAGCTCGCCGCCCTCGCCCGCGCGTACCCCGACAACTTCCGCATCCAGCTCGCCCGGGCCGAGTCGGAGCTGCACGCAGGGCGGCCGCTCGACGCCGCCGAGCTGGCGGGCAAGCTCGCCCGCGCCCACCCCAAAGAGAGCGCGCCCTGGGGTGTTTTGCTCGACGCGCACGTCGCGGTGGGCGCCTGGGGCGACGCGCGACAGGCCGGAGAGCGGCTGCGCGCCCTCTCCCCCCAAGATCTGCGCCGCCGGGTGCTCCTCGCGAACGTGCTGCTCAAGGCCGAGGGGCAGGCCCAGGCCGCGCTGACCGAGCTCGACGAGATCATCAAGCTGGACGCCTTTGCGGCCTATGTAGAGCGCGCGCAGGTCTTCGCGGACGCCGCGGCCGCGGCCGCTGCCCTCAAGCGCCACGAGCAGGCGCTGGCCTACGCCGACCGCGGCTTGGCGGTCAGCGGCGCGCACCCGGCGGCCACGCTGCACAAGGCCATCGCGCTGGCCCAGCTGGGCAAGCACGCCGACGCCGAGCTGACCCTGCGGGGCGCTGATCTCACCGGCCTGTCGAGCGGCGACAGCGGGCGCTTTCATGTGGGCGCGGCGGCCCTGCACTTGCGCGGCGGGCGCGAGCGCCTCGCCGAGTCTGAGCTGAGCCAGGCGCTCGAGGCCGATCCCTCCTCGGCCCACGCCCGCTTGGTCAAGGCCTGGGCCCGCGCCGTGCTCAAGGACGGCGAAGGCGCCGTGCGGCACATCGAAGAGGCCGCCTTCCTCGATCTGAGCGCCGACCGCGTGCGCAGCCCGCTGCGCGCAGTCTGGCTGCCCCGCCTCGACTACAGCGAGCTGCTGCGGGCCCTCGACGCCGAGCTGGGGGCTGACCTCCGTTTTGACAAGCGCCTCGCCGGCGCGCGCGGCATCGTCGCGGCGGTCAACGGCCAGGCCGAAGCACGGGGCCTGCTCGAGAAGGGCGCAGGCGCGGGCATAGACGGGGCGTGGAGCCGGGCCGCGCTCGCCCAGGTCTACCTGGAGCGCGGCATGCCCGGGCCCGCGCGCAGCACCGCCGCCGCGATCAAGCACCGGGGCGGCGATCCGGCGATTGGGCTGGGCGTCCAGGCCCGCGCGGCCAGCCAGCTCAAAGATCCGGCAGAGGCGCGCAGCCTGTTCGCCCAGGCCCTGGATCGTGACCCCCAGCTCGCCGTCCTGCACCGCTGGCGGGGTGAGCACCTCGCGGCGGCCGGCGAGAAGGCCGACGCGGCGCGTGAGCTCAAAGAGGCGCTGCGCCTCGCGCCCGATGACATGGCGGCGCAGCGGGCCCTGGTGGAGCTTGAGCGGGCGCGCTAGGCGCGCGGCTCGCCGACCACGCCGCCGAGGGAGAGGGGAGCCGTGACCGAAGCCGCCCCCTTGACCCCGCCCGCGGCGGGGTCAGGCCCACCGCAGGCCTTGTTGGGCCACACGGTCGACAGCCCCGCGCCCGGCCTCTGGGTGCACCAACCGGCGCGCGGCTACCGCTACGCGATGGATCCGCTGCTGCTCGTCGGCTTCGTCATCGAGGGCACCCCGCCAGGCGCCGAGCGGCGCTTCATCGAGCTCGGCACCGGCGGGGGCATTGCGGCCCTGCTGCTCGCCCGGCAGGGCTGGGTCGGCGAAGGGATTGACGTGCAGCAATCCCCTCTCGCGCTGGCCCGCCGCAGCGCCTCGGACAGCGGCCTCAGCGCCCGGGTGCGCTTCACCGAGGCCGACGGCCGCGGCTGGCTGAGGGGCGGGGCCACGTCGGCGCCGGTCGCGCTGTGCAACCCGCCCTATTGGCCGGCCCAGAGCGGCCCGCTGCCCGCTGATCCGGTGGTCGCGGCCTCACGCTTCGCGCTGCACGGTGACCTTGATGCGCTGATCCCGGCGCTCGCCGCCATGGGTGAGCGGGTCGCCCTGGTGCTGCCCCTGGCCCGGGTGGGCGAAGCGGCGCGCCTGCTCAGCGCGGCGGGCCGCCCCGTTCGCCGGCGCCTCGACCTGCTCCCCCGGCTCGGCTTGATCGAGGGTGGATCGGGTGAGGCCCCCAGCTCCCCGCGGGAAGAGGCGCCGCTCCGCGTGGATGGCGACCATAGCCCCCGGGTGCAGGCGCTCTACGCGGCCGCAGGCGCGGCCCTCCCCATGGGTGGCCGATGAGCGGCGGCGTGAAGGTCTCGGTGCGCCGCGGCGGGCCTGACCCAGGGCTGCCCGTGCCCAGCGACGACGCCGGTGTCGACCAGCTCGGCGCGGCCCTCTTCGTGCGGCTCGCCGCCGCGGTCGCCCGCGGTCGCGCGGGCCCGGCCGCGCTCGCCTTCTTCGAGGATGGCGTGCAGCAGGTTGATCTGGGGCCGGCCATCGAGCGGGGCGCCGCGGTGGTGCAGCAGCTGCTCGCCGCGACGGCGGGGCAGCCGGCCTGCCTTTGTGTGGCGCAGCTCGCGGTTTTGCACGCGCGCCGCCCGGGTCGGCCGGCCCAGACCTTCGCCACGGTCTTCCTTGAGCTGCCCGACAACCGCTGGTGGATGCGGTGGGCGCCCGCCGACCAGGCCGGGGCGGCCAGCGCTCAGCGCACCCGCGCGGCCACCGAGGGTTGGCCCAAGCCCAACGGCCTCGGCGGGTGGTTCAGCCTGTCGCGGCGGGCGGGGCTGCGGCTGCAGCTCGACACGCCCGGCGCCCAAGCCGGCCTGCACCTCGTGCATTGAGCGGCGCGGCGCCCGGCCGTGGCTTGGCGGCCCGAAGCGCGCGCCCCGCTCGGTCGGCGCGGTTAGGCCGGTGGGTCGCCCGCCTCCCCGGCCCCTCCTCCCCGGAGCCCGCATGACGCCCTTGCGAACCATCGGCCTCGTCCTCGCCCTGATCTTCGTCGGCCTGCTTTCCCTGTTCTTCGTCCAGAACAGCGCCCGCACCGTCGATCTCAGCTACGACCTGCACCTGTGGGCTTGGCACTTCAAGCAGCCGCAGCCGGTGGTGCTCCTGCTCGCGGGCGCTTTTGGTGGCGGCCTGCTCTCTGGGCTGCTCCTGCCCCCGCTCTGGCGTCTGCGCGGCAGCGGCGGCGGCTCGACTCTGGGGGCCACCGGCCGCGGGGATGACGCCTGGGCATGATCACCCCGCTCGTCGCGATCTGGGTCGTCCTCGTCCTCGTCCTCGGCTGCAGTGGTGAGGCGCCTCCGCCGCCCACGTCCAAAGAGGCCACGCCGACCCTCCAGGTAGATCCGTCCGATGCCCCCGGCACGGTCATCATCCCCACGGGTCAAGTGGTGGCCTCCCCCGTACAAGGGGCGGCGGTCAGCCTCGAGGCGCTCAGCGGCGCCCTCCCCGAGCTGAGCGCGCTCGCGCCGGCCGACCGAGATCTGCTCCTGCACGTGCTCAACGTGGTCCCGGCCCCTTGCGAGGCCTGCGAGGGCACCTCGCTCGCCCGCTGCGCCCTGAGCATGCCCAGCGCTTGCGAGCGGCTGCCCAGCTTGGTGCAGCGCAGCCTGCGCCTCGCCGGGCAGGGCGTGACCAAAGACCGCCTTGAAGCTGCGGTCAGCTACCCTGACGTCTGGGTCAAGATCCCCGATCAGGGCCGGCCGGTCGACCCGCCGACCCCCGGCCTGACCCGCCTCGAGGTCTGGATCGACCCGAGCGGTCCGATGCTCGGCGCCGCGGTCAGCACCATCGACCAGCTCGATCTCAGCACCGCGGGGCTGGTCTTCCGCCTGCTGCCTGAGGCCGACGACACCCTCGCCGAGGACGTCGCCCGCGCCACCATCGCGATGGAGGCCCAAGGCAAGCTCGAGGCCTTCCTGCGCGGCGTGCTCGCGTGGAAGGAGCAGCGCCGCACGCTGCCCGGGGCGAACACCGAGCTGAGCACCGAGGGCCTGTCTGAGGTTGTGGTTGGCGTGCCCGGCGTCGATCTCCCGCGGTTCGAACGGGATCGCGCGGCGGCCTCCACCTCCGCCCGCCTCGCTGAAGATCGTGCGCTGGCCGCACAGATCGGCGTGCGCTCCCTCCCGACCTTCTTCGTCAACGGCTACCGCCTGCGCGGCGCCCAGTCGGCCCTGGCGGTCCAGCGCCTGCTCACCCTCGAGCTGCTCGATCACCCCGCGGCGCTCAGCAACCCGACCGCTCCGCCCCCCACCGTCCCCAAGGCTCCCTGATGTCTGCCGCCAACCCCGGGCGCCGCGCGGCCCTGGTCGTGCTCGTGAACGTTGAGGAGGGGGGGCACGCCGAAGATCTGCTCGCCGACCTCGCCCCGACCGAGGTCCGTGATCGGGGGCTCGCCTGGCACCTCGCGCTCGGCGTGCTCCGCCGGCAGGGCGCGCTCGACGCGGTGCTCCAGCCCTTGCTCCGCCAGCCGATCGCCCAGCTCGATCCGCCGGTTCGCGCGGCCCTCCGCATGGGTGTTTTTGAGCTGCACCACGCCCGCACCCCGACCTATGCGGTGGTCAGCGAGGCGGTCGAGGCCGCCCGGGCGGTGGGCGCCGGCCGGGCCAGCGGGCTGGTCAACGCGGTGCTTCGGCGCGCGGCCAGCGTGCCCCTCCCTGAGGATCCGGTGCTCGATTTGCCCGAATGGCTGCGCCGCCGCTTCGCGCCCTGGGGCGCCTGGCTGCAGACCTTGCGCGAGCCGCCGCCGCTCTGCGGGGTCAGCCGTGATCCCTCCGCGCCGCCGCCCCCAGGTAGCCTTGGGCCGGCCAAAGCCGGCGGTGAGGCCATCCCCGGCGCCTTCGTCGCCGCGCCCCACGAGGGCCCGGTCGCGGATCGGCCCGGCTTCGCCGACGGCGCCTGGTGGGTGATGGACCCGGCCGCGGTGAAGGTCGCCGACCTGGCCTGGGAGGCCGCTGCAGGGGCCGCGGCGCCCAAGGTTTTGGACGCCTGCGCCGCCCCGGGCGGCAAGAGCTTGCGCCTCGCTAGCCGCGGGGCGCGCGTCACCGCCGTCGATCTGGTGCCTGCCCGCCTCGCCCGCGTGCGCGAGGGCGCCGGCCGCACCCGCTTGGGCCTCGACTTCCTCGCCCACGACTGGCTGACCGGCCCGGCGGCGCTCCCCCGCGACTTTGACGTGGTGCTCGTCGACGCGCCCTGCACGGGGCTCGGCACCATCCGCCGCCACCCCGAGATCCGCTGGCGCCGCCTGTCCAGCGACCCGCTGGCCATGTCCCTTCGCCAGCTGCCCATCCTCCAAAACGCCGCCGCGCACGTCAAGCCCGGCGGGGCGCTGGTCTATGCGGTGTGCAGCCCCATGCCCGAGGAGGGCCCCGCGGTGGTCAAGCAGCTCACGGGCTGGAAGGTTGACGAGAGCTGGGCGAGCGCCCCGCCCAAGGATGATGAGGACGCCTTTCAGGCCTTTGTTTTGCGGCGGGTCGAGGGCTGAGCACAGCCCGGGTCAGGGGGAGCGGGCATGGCTGCGGCCGACACGCCGATGATGCGGGAGTACCTCGACCTCAAGAAGGTCGAGCCAGACGCGCTCTTGCTCTACAGGATGGGCGATTTCTACGAGTGTTTCTTCGACGACGCCCACGAGGCGGCCCGGCTGCTCGAGCTCGTGGTCACCAGCCGCAACAAGGGCGATCCAGACCCGATCCCGATGGCCGGCTTCCCCTACCGGGCGCTTGAGCCGATGCTCCAGCGCCTGTCAGACGCGGGGCGTCGGGTGGCGGTGGCTGAGCAGCACGAGGTCTCCCCCGGGGTGTTCACCCGCGAGCTCGTGCGGGTGGTCAGCGCCGGCCTGCCCTACGAGGGCGAGTCGGTCGAGGCGCGCGAGCCCTGCTACCTCGCCGCGGTCAGCGACCCGGCCAGACCCATCGTCGGGATCGCTGTGCTGGACGCCACCACCGGCGAGCTCCAGCTGATGGAGTGCCCGGCCGAGGCCCTGGGCGCGGCGCTGAGCCGGGTGGATCCGCGGGAGGTGCTGCTGCCCGAGGCCGCGCGCTCCCCCTTGGCTGAGATCAGCGAGGACGCCGATCTGGAGGCTGCTTTACGCGGGCGGGTGCGCCGCGCGCTCGAGGCCCGGGCCTTTGATGTGACGGCGGGCCGGCAGCGGCTCTGCGCACAGCTCGGCGTGGCGGATCTGCTCGGTTTTGGCGCGGACGGGCTCGGCCCGGCGCTCGGCGCGGCGGGGGCCTTGCTGCGCTACGCCAAGGACCAAGCCCGGGTCTCGCTGAGCCACCTGATGCGCCTGCGGGTCGTCGATCCGAGCGGCTACTTGGTGTTGGACGAGTCGGCGCGGCGCAACCTCGAGCTCCTGCGCCCGCTGCGGGGCGAGGGCCGAAAAGGGGCCCTGATCCACCTCATCGACCGCACCTGCACCCCCATGGGCGGGCGGCTGCTGCGGGCCTACCTGCTGCAGCCCCTGGTCGAGCTGGGCGCCCTGCAGCGGCGGCAGGCGGCGGTCGAGCGCCTGGGCGAAGGGCGCCTGCGCCGCCCCGTGCGCGAGGCCCTGGGCAAGGTGGCTGATCTGGCGCGTCTCTGCGGCAAGATCGCGCAGGAGCGCGGCAATGCCCGCGATCTGTTGGCCTTGGCCGCTTCGCTGCGGGCTCTGCCCAGCTTGGTCGCCGCGGTCGACGGGCACCCCGATCTGCTGGATCCTGGCTTGGATCTGCTGCCCGCCCTCGCCGAGGACATCGAGCGCTGGATCGTCGACGAGCCGCCCGCTGCGCTCACCGAGGGGGGCCTCATCCGCGACGGCGCCGACCCCGAGCTCGACGAGCTGCGGCTGCTCGCCCGCGAGGGTCGGGGCGCCATCGCCCACATCGAGGCCCGCGAGCGCGAGGCGAGCGGCATCAACACGCTGAAGATCAAGTATAACCGTGTGTTTGGCTATTTCCTAGAGGTGCCCCAATCTAAGCTCGACCGGGTACCCGACCGGTGGATTCGCAAGCAGACCCTGAGCAATTGTGAGCGCTTCATCACCCCAGCCCTCAAGGAGTTTGAGGACAAGGTGCTCGGCGCCGACGAGCGGGCCAAAGCGCTGGAATATGCGCGCTTTGTTGAGCTGCGCCGCCGGGTGGCCGACCAGACGGGCCCGCTGCTGCACCTCTCCGCTGAGCTGGCCCGGCTCGACGTGCTCGCCACCTTCGCCGAGCTGGGCGCGGCCCTGCGCTGGACGCTGCCCCGCCTCGACGCGGGTGACGTCATCGAGCTGCGCGGAGGGCGCCACCCGGTGCTCGAGGCCGCGTCCGAGGAGCCCTTCGTCCCCAACGATCTGGTGCTCAGCGGCGACCAGCGGCTGATCATCCTGACCGGCCCAAACATGGCCGGGAAGTCCACGATCATGCGGCAGACCGCGCTCATTGTGCTGCTCGCCCAGATGGGCTGCCCAGTGCCCGCCGAGCGGGCCCGGATCGGCCTCTGCGACCGGATCTTCGTGCGGGTGGGCGCGAGCGACGACCTCAGCCGCGGTCGCAGCACCTTTATGGTCGAGATGGCCGAGACGGCGGCGATCTTGCACCAAGCCACCCCGCGTTCGCTTGTATTGCTCGACGAGATCGGCCGGGGCACCAGCACCTATGACGGGCTGAGCATCGCCTGGGCGACCGCCGAGCAGATGGTCGATAAGGTGCGCGCCCGCGCCATTTTCGCGACGCACTACCACGAGCTGGTCGCCTTAGCAGAAGACCGCGCCGCGGTGGTCAACTTGCACGTCAAGGTCGCAGAGTGGGGCGACAAGGTCGAGTTTCTGCGCGTGCTCGCGCCGGGTGGGGCGAGCAAGTCCTACGGCCTGCAGTGCGCCCGTCTCGCTGGCATGCCGGGCGACCTGCTTGAGCGCGCCCGGGCCCTGCTCGCCGAGCTGGAGCGTCGGCCCCGCCACGGCCCGCCGACCCGCCAGCTGGGCCTATTTCAGAGAGCCGAGCCGCCCGCGACGGCCCCCGTGGCCCCGCCCTCGGTGGCCGCAGCCTCCCCTCCGCCCCCTTTGCCCGATCCGCGCCTGATCGCCCTCCGCGACGCTGTCCTCGCGCTCAAGGTCGACGAGCTGAGCCCGCGCGCCGCCCTCGACCAGGTCTACGCGCTGTCTGCCCTGGCCCAGGCGGCGCGCGCGGGCACGCTCGGTGAGTGAGGGGAGGGGAGCGCGGCCCGCTGGTGCACCACCTCGGTCGCAGCGGGGAGGGGGCTGGTGGCTCGCGCCGCTGGTCGGCCTCGGCTTCGCCGGCGAGGTGGAGGCAGGTGAGATCAAGGGCCTGCGGCCATTCGTCGTCCCTGGGGGTGCTCGGATCGTCGTGTTGGCCGACGGCCCGCCGGCGGATCTGCAGCTGCGCCAGCTCCCCCGGGGTGAGGACGGGCAGGCCCGCGCGGCGGTGCTGTTGGGCGACAGCACGCTCTCGGCCGCGGCCCGACCGCGGGTGGTCGTCGAAAAAAACGGCCTGCGCGCGGTGGGTTTTCGGCCCATGGCCACGGCGGTGCAGGTGCTGGTCGAGACCGACCGGCCGGCGCGGGTCGCCGCCCGCGACTTGCTCCAAAATGGCCGCTACGTCGCCACCATCATCGACGTTGAGCTGTCGGGTGGGGTAGTGGCGCCCGCGGGGGCCCCGGCTTCGTCGGGCCAGCCCCTCGACCCCTGGAGCAGCGCGGTGGAGGAGGTCGACGCCGCCGCCCTGCGCGCCCAGCCCGGGCTGCCCGGCGACGAGGAGCTGCTGTCCTGGCTCAAGGGCGCCAGCCTCTCGCGGGCCCCGGCCCTCGCTACCCGGCGGCCTGGTGTGCCCCTCGTCGTGATTGACGCCGGGCACGGTGGACACGACCATGGTGCGGTCGGCCCGAGCGGAGCGCGGGAGGCCGACATCGCCCTGCAGATCGCGCGGCGCGCGGCGCACCTGCTTCGCGAGCAGCACGACGTGGACGTCATCCTGACCCGTGACTCCGACGAGTTCCTCGGCCTGCGTGCGCGGGCCGCGGTGGCCAACGCCCGCGAGGCCGACCTCTTCCTCTCGGTGCACATCAACGCGGCGCCGGGCCCCGAGGCCCGCGGAATCGAGACCTACGTGCTGGACAACGCCACAGACGAGGGCGCGGCGCGGGTGGCCGCGCGCGAGAACCGCGAGCTCGGCGCTTTGGGCGAGGACCTCACCCAGAATGACGCGCTGATGGCCAGCCTCGTGGTCGCGGGCACCGACCGGCTGAGCCTCGGCTTGGCGGCTGACTTGCAACGCCGCGCGGTGACCCAACATGCCCGCAGCTACGGCCCGGGTGCGCTGCGTGATCTTGGCGTCAAGGGCGCTGCGTTCACCGTCCTCGCCAGCGCCCGCTGTCCGGCCGTGCTCTTTGAGGCCGGCTTCATCAGCAACCCCGACGAGGAGCGCCTCCTGCGCAGCCCGCACTACCAGCAGCAGACGGCCGTCGCCCTGGCCGACGGCGTGGCGGCTTGGCTCAAGGGCCCGGCGGCCCGCGCGAAGTCGGGCGAAGATCCCACGCTGTTGATGGGTGTGCCCTCGCGGGTCGGCCTCATCCGCGCGCCGCTCGCAGCGCCAGAGGCGCCGCCGGTGCTCGGCCAACCTGCGGGCACGCCGCTCGAGAACGCCGGGGCGGGAGAGTGAGGCCCGGCGTGGAGCCGGACCCGGGAGGGGAGGGGGTGCGCCCTTCGACTTCGGAGGAGGGCGAGCTCGACGGCCCCCTCGAAGACGCGGTGGAGGGCTTTTTGTCGGTGGGGCGCATCGAGCGCATGCTCTCGCCCCACACAATCGAGGCCTATGCCCGCGATCTGGCCGACCTGCTGCGTTTTTTGGCCGCGCGGGGTGTGCGCGCGCCCGACGAGGTGGATCGGGCCGGTTTTCAGGAGTGGATCTACAGCCTGAGCGAAGCGGGCCTGGCCGCCCGGAGCGTGCAGCGGCACCGCAGCGCGGCGCGCCAGCTCTTTGCCTACCTCGTTGAAGAGGGTGAGCTGGACGTTAACCCCGCGCTTGAGGTCAGCGTGCCCCGGGGTGGCCTTCGGCTGCCGCACGATCTCAGCGAGGCCCAGGTTGACGCGCTGCTCGCCGCTCCGGATCGCGCGACCGCGCTCGGGCTGCGTGACGCCGCCATGCTCGAGCTGCTCTACGCGACCGGCCTGCGGGTCAGCGAGCTGGTCGGCTTGCGTTGGGCGCAGTGGCGACCGGGCTGGTTGGTGGTGCGTGGCAAGGGCGGAAAAGACCGGCTGGTGCCCTATGGTGACCGCGCAGAGGAGGTCGTGCTCGCGTGGCGCGCGCTGTGCGAACAGGCCGGTCCGCTGGGCCCGTGGATCTTCCCCACAGATCGCGGCGCGCCGATGACCCGGCAGAACATGTGGCTGCGGGTGAGGCACAACGCTGTGCTGGCGGGCATTGTGGGCAAGCTGAGCCCGCATACGCTGCGCCACGCTTTTGCGACGCACCTGCTTCGGCATGGCGCCGACCTGCGCGCCGTACAGACGCTGCTCGGGCACGCTGATCTCAGCACGACCGAGATCTACACCCACGTCGCGCGCCACCGCTTGCAGGCTGCCCACGCCGCCTACCACCCCCGCGGGGCCTGAAGCCGCGCGGGAGCGCAGGCGACGGGTCGAGCGGGATCGGGTGGGCAAAAACGATGGAGGCCGGGATGAACCCGGCCTCTCGCACATCGCTGGACGGAAAGAAGGTGCCGTTCGCGCTGCTAAGTGGGGGCGGTGGGACTCGAACCCACACAACCGCAAGGTTAGCGGATTTTGAGTCCGCCGCGTCTACCATTCCGCCACGCCCCCGTGGCCGCCTCGTTGTAATGTGTGGCCGTCCGGCTCGCCAGCCTCGCCGGCGGCCCCACCCCGACCATCCGGAGCCCTCCCATGCGTGCCACCACCCCTGCCAACCGCCGCGTGGCCATCCGCGCGCTCCTCACGCTGGCCCTCAGCGCCTGCGCTTCGGGCAAAGGTGAGCTCGACGGGGAGGGCGGGGATGGGGGCAGCGTCGTGACCGACGCGCGGCTGCTCGCCGACCTCTACACCTGGCAGTGCCAAGAGGGCGACTTCGGGCGGCAGTACCAGGGCGTCTTCGGCCAGATCGTCTCGCTCGAGTACGCGCCTGACAGCCTGCGCTCGCTTGATCTGCCCGGTGTTGGCGACTGCGAGGCGGGCCTCGACATGTTCCCCATCGACGCGGGCCCCGACGGGGTCGAGATCCCCGGCCTGACCGGCGCGCCGCGCTGGCAGACCCCCGGCAACGAAGGTGTGCTCGACGAGGTTGGCCTCGGCTTCTACCGAGACGACGTCTACCCCGGGGCGCGCACCTGCCTCGACGTCGAAGAGCTGCTGGGCAGCGGCACGACCCTGGCCGACGCCGGCCCGCTGACCGGCGCGGGCAGCCCCAACGCCAAGCCCGTGCCTGACGTCGACTACACTGGCCTGACCGTCGATGAGGCCACCGGCGCCCAGACCCTGGACTGGGGCGCGGAGATCGACATCGCCTGGGACGCGCACGAGTGGGATCAGGTGTGGGTGCAGATCCGGCGCGAGCGCGGCGGCGAGGCCTACGAGTCGGTGACCTGCAACGCCACCGGCCGGGACGGCTTCTCGATCGGCGACGAGGTCTGGAGCCTGATGACCGAAGACCTCGCGGTGGAGCAGAACAACCTCTACGTCGCCTTTCAATCGAGCAAGGTCGACGAGCTCGACGACGGGACGTCGATCCAGTCCACCGCGCGGGCCATGGCCGTGGCCTTGGTCAACGACTGACCGCTGGTTGACCGGCGGAAGGCGCCCAGCCGCGGCGGGGGCGTGATAGTCGGCGGCAAAGGGGGCCGGATGCCCGAACTGCCTGAAAATGGAGCTGGCTCCGCCGGCGACGCGTCCGCGGGCCTCGCTGAGCTCACCCTGAGCCCGCTTGGCGCAGGGATCGTCGTGCTGGTGGTCGATCCCACGTCCTCCACCGCGGCGCGGGTGAGCGAGGCGCTGTCTGGCTACGACGTGACGGTGATCGCGGCGCGCGACCGTGACGAAGCCCTGAACGCCGCCGCTGGCGTTGATCTGGGCCTGATGCTCTGCGCGGCGAGCCTGCCCAAGGGCAGCGGCTACGAGCTGGCCCGCACGGTGCGCGAGCGCTGGCCGGCCGCAGCGGTGCTGCTGCTGACCAGCGGTTTTGAGGTCTTTCATAAGGCCCGCGCCGCTGAGGCCGGGGTGAGCGGCCACCTCAGCAAGCCGCTCGGCGCCGCGGCGGTGCGCGCCGCGGTCGAAGAGGCCGTGGGCCCCTTGCCCCTCAGCTTGCCCGCCCCGCCGGCCCCCTCTGCGGCAGCGCCGGCCTCGCCTCCGCTGGCGGCGCCTTCTGCAGCGGCGGTGTCCGTGGCGGCCGCTCCGTCACCCGCGGCGACCCCCGCCGGCGCGGCGACCCCGGGCGGTGGTGCGCCGCCGCCACCGACGCTCCCCAGCGCTCCCTTGGTGTCGAGCGCGGCTCCGCGGGTTGAGCTGCTCGATCCGGTGCCGCCCGCCCCGCCGGTGAGCGCCGAGCGGGTCGCGACCTTCCTCCCGCGAGATCATGCGCGCCTGCCGCGCGTGGCCGTGGATCCTGACGTCGTCAGCCCCGCGATGGAGCGGGCCATCCTCGAGGTGCTCCCGGAGGTCGTCGAGGCCGTGCTGCGCAACGCAGTCGGCTCCTCGGTCGCCTTCCGGGATCTGGTCACCGCGGCGGTCTCAGAGGCTGTGCGCGCCCAGCTCCCTGAGATCGCCGCGTCCATCGTGCGCGAGCGCCTCGCCGCCTTCGAGGCCGAGGCCGCGCACAAGGGCTGAGGGCGGCGCCGCGTCCGCGATGCGCGCCCGTCCGTTCGCAGGGGGTCCCTTTCGAGGGCCCGCTGCGGGCGGGGGGCGTGTGGCGGTCCACGCCGCCGGGCTGCACCCGCCCCTCCTTCCTTTCCAATTTCGTCCCTCTCAATTCGGCGCTCGCTGCCGCGCTTTTGGCGCAGGCCGGTCGGGCGTGTTGGAGCTACCCATGGCCCTCATCGACGACATCCCCAAAAACTTTGAACCCAAAGACGTGTGCGACACCATCTACGCGAAGTGGGAGGCGGGCGGCATGTTCCGCGCCGACCCCAACGCGGGGGGTGAGCCCTACTCCATCGTGATCCCGCCGCCGAACGTGACCGGCAGCCTGCACATGGGGCACGCGCTGAACAACACGCTGCAGGACGTTCTGGTGCGCTACAAGCGCATGGACGGCTTCAACACCCTCTGGGTGCCGGGCACTGACCACGCCGGCATCGCCACCCAGTGGATCGTGGAGAAGCAGCTCCGCGCCAAGGGCATCGACCGGCGCGCCATGGGCCGCGAGGCCTTCCTCGAGACGGTGTGGGCTTGGAAGGCCGAGAGCGGCGGCACCATTACGCACCAGCTGCGCAAGTTGGGCGTGTCCTGCGACTGGAGCCGCGAGCGCTTCACCATGGACGAGGGCCTGTCCCGGGCCGTGATCGACGTGTTCGTGAGGTACTACGAAGAGGGCCTGATCTACCGCGCCGAGCGGCTGATCAACTGGGACCCGATCGGCCTGACCGCGCTCTCGGACCTCGAGGTCGAGGCCGAGGAGGGCGCCGCCGGCGCGCTGTGGAGCTTCGCCTACCCGCTCAGCGCCCCGGCCCCGGACGCCGAGGGCAACGTGGTGACCGAGGTCATCGTGGCCACCACCCGGCCCGAGACCATGCTCGGCGACACCGCGGTGGCGGTGCACCCCGACGACCCCCGGTTCAAGCACCTCATCGGGAAGACCGTGCGTCACCCGATCCTCGACCGCGAGATCCCGATCATCGGCGACGCCATCTTGGTCGACCCGAGCTTCGGCTCTGGCGCGGTGAAGATCACGCCCGCGCATGACTTCAATGACTTCGAGGTGGGCAAGCGCCACAACCTCCCGATGATCAACATCTTCAACCTCGACGCGACCGTGAACGCCAACGGCGGCCCCTACCAGGGCCTCGACCGCTTCGTGGCCCGCGACCAAGTGAAGGCCAAAATTGAGGAGCTGGGCTTGTTCCGGGGCAGCCAGCCCCACGTGCTGAACCTGCCGCGCAGCCAGCGCTCGGGCGCGATCGTCGAGCCGATGCTGAGCACCCAATGGTTCGTGCGCATGCAGCCGCTGGCCGGCCCTGCGCTCGCGGCGGTGGAGCACGGCTTTACCAAGTTCGTGCCCAAGGCCTGGGAGAACACCTACTACTCCTGGATGCGCAACATCAAAGACTGGTGCATCAGCCGCCAGCTCTGGTGGGGCCACCGCATCCCCGCTTGGTACGACCCCGAAGGCAAGGCCTATGTGGGGCGCAGCGAAGAAGAAGTGCGGCAGAAGAACGGCCTGGCCGCTGATCTCGTGCTTCGCCAAGACGAAGACGTGCTCGACACTTGGTTCAGCTCGGCCTTGTGGCCGTTCTCGACCTTGGGTTGGCCCGACAAGACCCAAGACTTGGCGAAGTACTACCCGACCAGCGTGCTGGTCACCGGCTTCGACATCATCTTCTTCTGGGTGGCCCGCATGATCTACAGCGGCCAGCACTTCATGGGCCAGGTGCCGTTCAAGGACGTGTACATCCACGCCCTCGTGCGCGACGAGCACGGCCAGAAGATGTCGAAGACCAAGGGCAATGTGGTGGATCCGTTGGAGTCCATCGCCTTGTATGGGGCCGATGCCTTCCGCTTCACCTTGGTGGCCCTCGCCGCCCAGGGGCGCGACATCCTGTGGAGCAGCGCCCGCGCCGAGGGGAACGTCAAGTTCCAAAATAAGGTGTGGCAGGCGTTCCGCTACACGATGATGCAGCTCGATGGCTGGGATCCGACCGCCCCCGCTACGCTGAGCCCCTACGACCACTGGATCCTCGCCCGCATGGGTGAGGCGGTGCGCCGGGTGCGGGCCGCGCTCGATGAGTACCGCTTCAACGAGGTGGCCGCCGAGCTGTACAGCTTCACCTGGGACGAGCTCTGCTCTTGGTACCTCGAGCTCACCAAAGCCACGTTCAAGGGCGAGGATCCGAGCCCCGAGGCTGAGGCTGCCCGCCAGGGTACCCGCGGCACCTTGCACGCCGTCTTTCACGGTCTGGTGCGGCTCCTGCACCCGATCATGCCCTTCCTCACCGAGGAGCTGTGGGGGCGCCTGCCGCGCACCGAGGGCAGCGTGATGACCGCCGCCTTCCCCAAGGCGGCCGATTACCCCAATGACCCGGCGGCGCTGATCGAAGTGAAAGCCCTGCAGGAGGCCATTGTCGAGGTGCGCCGGGTGCGCAGCGCCATGGGCTTGGCCGACCGCAAGCCCGCGTTGATCGCCCGCTGCGCAGATCCGGCGCTGCTGCGGCGCCACCTCGGCGCGCTGCGGGACCTCTGCGGCGTCGAGGCGGTGGAGCAGGGCGGCCCGGGCGGCGTGGTGGCGACCATCGTGGTGCAGGGCCAAGAGGTGTACCTGCCGCTCGACGGTGTGATCGACGTGGACGCCGAGCGGGCCCGCCTGGACGGTCAGCTTCAAAAGGGCGACAAGGACATTGAGGCCTTGGAGCGCCGCTTGTCGGGCGGATTCCGCGAGAAGGCCCCGGCGAACGTGGTCGCTGAGTTTGAAGCCAAGCTGGCCAAGTCGCTGGATGAGCGTGAGCGTCTGCAAAAAGCGCGGGCCATGCTCGGCTAAGACTGGAAAACCCGGGGGCGCCAAGCGGGTGCCACCGGGGTGGCGGTCGGCCCATCGGGCCGGTCGCCCCTGAACTTGCCGCCGGCGCTGGAGTGGGCGCCGGCGCGCACCCCGCGGGGATCTGATGCACCTGACCGAGCTCGTTCGCCTCGCCCTCGAAGAAGACGTCGGCAACGGTGATCTGACCACTGAGGCCACCGTCCCAGCCGGCCGACGGGGCGAGGCCCACATCCGGGCCAAGCAGCCCTTGGTGCTCTGCGGAAACGCCGAAGCAGCCGAGGTTTTTCGCCAGGTGGGCGCTGCCTACCAGCCCCTGCTTGAGGACGGCGCCCGGGTCGAGCCGGGCGTGGTCTTCGCCCAGGTGCGCGGTCCGCTGCGGGCCCTGCTCACCGGCGAGCGCGTGGCCTTGAACCTGCTGATGCAGCTCAGCGGCATCGCCACCCACACCCGCCGCTTCGTCGAGGGGGCGCCCGGGCTGCGGGTGGTCGACACCCGCAAGACCACCCCGCTGTGGCGGGCGAGCCAGCGCCGCGCGGTGCGGATCGGCGGGGCGGCCAATCACCGCTTTGCCCTCTATGATGGCATTCTCATCAAGGATAACCACATCGTCGCCGCGGGCGGCATCACCGCGGCGGTGCGGGCGGCCCGCAGCGCCGCCCACCACCTGCTGCGGATCGAGGTCGAGTGTGAGTCGGCCGCCGAGGTGGAGGAGGCCTTGGCCGCGGGCGCCGAGGTCATCATGTTGGACAATATGGACGACGCCCAAGTTGGCGCGGTGATCTCGCGCCACCGCGGGCAGGCGCTTTTTGAGATCAGCGGGAACGTCAGCGCCGCCCGCCTCCCGATATTGGCGGCCCTCGGCGTCGATCTGGTCAGCGTGGGCGGCCTCATCCACCAGGCGACCTGGGCAGACATCAGCATGAAGCTAAGGATCGTCGAGACGGACCTTAGTTGAGCCGCTGGGCGCCGCTCAGGGCCCCTCGGTCTGGGGCGGGCGCAGCGCCCGCTCCTGCCAGCCCGGATCGAGCCGCAGCTCTTGGTGAGCGCTGTGGCCCGGGTACACCGGATGGCTGCGCACGGTCAGCACCCAGCTCACCAAGATCGCGACAAAGACGCTGATTTGAACGGCACGGGACCGACGACTCAGGTGCAGCGCCCCCAGCAGGAGCACCATCAGCAGGGCACCTTCGAAGAAGACCTCGGGCTTTGCGATGCGCCAGGCGCCAGGGACCAGCCAGAGGAGCAGGGTGTAGGCGGGGTTTGGCGGGCCTGCTTCGCCCGGGGCCAACGCGAGGCGGGGCCCGAGCGCCAAGGCGCTCATCGAGAGCATTGTGATGATGGCGGTTTTGCCCTCCCATCGGCGGAGGGCCGCGGGCAGCGCGAGCACCGCGCAGCCCGCCGCCACGGGGTCGACCGCCCTCCAGAGCTCGAGGCGGTTCCAGCGCGGGGGCCAGAGTGAGAGCACGTCGAGCGCGGCCCGCTCGGCCAAAAAGCGGGCCGGGCCGCCCAGGCTGGGGCCGTTGTCAGCCAGCAAGGCGGCTTGTGCTCGCAGCAGGGGGAGGGGCGCCAGCGCGGACAGGCCCAGCGCGAGGAGCTGGCGGCGGGCGGGAGGCGCCCCGCGGAGCAGCCCGGGCAGGATGCGCAGGCCCTCCCCGAGGCCGACGAGCCCGCCCACCACTGCGAGGTAGAGGTTGTTCCAGGCCATCCACAAGAAGCAGAGCGCCGCGAGGGGCACAGCCGCTGGCCGGCGCGCGCTGCGGTCGACCAGCCAAAGCCAGAGCGGCAGCCAATACACCGCCGCCTTCTCAATGGTGTACCAATTCACGTCACGCATGACGTGTAAGCCGAGGCCAAAATGGAGCCCAAAGGCCAGGGCTGACCAGGGGCTCGCGCCACGCCCGCGAAGAAAGAGCGCGCAGCAGAGCCAGCCCAGCGCCGGCTGGGCGACCGCGACCACCCCAAAGGCCGCGTGCGGCGGCCAGAGCGCAGCGACCCAGCCGATCAGCTGCAGGTGGCCCAGGTGGGCGCCGATCAGGCGCAGGGCGGGGCCCTCGGGCAGCGCCCAGGGCCAGGCCCCCTCGTGTGCCCCAGCGCGAAAGAAGGCGTAAGAGCCGGCTTTGTCGATGGTGGGGAACTCGCCCCACCACAGCGACCCAAACCAAGGGGTGGGGCCGAGGGCCGGTGCTGGCGCCAGCAGCGCCAAGCTGAGGCCCCCCACGAGCAAGGGCATGGACGGCGCCACAAGGCCCCGGCGGAGGCCGTGCACGACGAGGATCACGCCCAGGCCGATGCAGAGGGCCCAAGCCAGCGGCAGGTCGGCGGGGCCGTCGGCGACGGCGTGGCGCAGCGGGTCGGGGGGCGGTCCGTACACGCGGCCGGGCTATCGCGCCGGCGGGTCGGCCCGGTCGGGATAGCGCCGGGCGCCCGCCCCCCTGGAGCCCCGATGGCCCGCGCCGCCCGCGCCCCTGCCGCGCCCGCACACCTCCCCGATCCGCTGATGAGCGTCGATCTGCTCACTTGGTACGCCGAGCGCGCCCGCGAGCTGCCCTGGCGCGGCGCGGGGGCGAGCCCCTACCGCAGCTGGGTCAGCGAGGTGATGCTCCAGCAGACCCGTGTCGAGGTGGTGCGCGGCTACTTCAACCGCTGGATGCTCGCGCTCCCGACGGTGGAGGATCTCGCGAACGCCCCGCTGGACGATGTCCTCGCGCTGTGGTCGGGGCTCGGCTACTACTCCCGCGCCCGGAACCTGCACGCGGGGGCCAAGGTGGTGGTGGCCGCAGGGGGCTTTCCGACGAGTTTTGAGGGCTGGCGCGCGCTGCCGGGGGTGGGCGACTACATCGCCGGCGCGGTCTGCTCGATCGCGCTCGGCTTGGACGAGCCGGCGGTGGACGGCAACCTCGAGCGGGTACTGGCGCGGGTGCACAGCCACCCCGGCGGCCGGGCCGAGATCACCGCGCTGGCGCGGCGCCTGCTCCCCGCTGGGCGCGCAGGCGACTGGAACCAGGCGCTGATGGACCTCGGCTCCTCGCTCTGCGGGCCCAAGTCGGCGCGCTGTGAGGAGTGCCCGCTGTTGGCCCACTGCGGGGCGGGCCGCGAGGGGCAGGCGCTGGAGTTCCCGCTCAAGAAGGCCAAGCGCGTGGCGCCGGCGCGGGTGGCGGTGGGCGCGCTGCTGCGGCGGGGCGAGGCGGTGCTGCTCGGGCGCAGGCAGCCCCAGGGCCTCTTCGGCGGCCTTTTTGAGCTGCCTGGCGCGCTGCTCGCCGAGGCCGACCCGGCTGCTGATCCTGAGCTTCATCCCACCGATCGGGAGGATGCGCTGCGCAGCGCGTTAGCCCTCGCGGTGGCCGACGGGGCTGGGCTCCGCCTCGGGGTCGGCGCGCTGCGGGGCACCGTAGACCACACCCTGACCCACATGCGCCTGCAGCTCTATGTTTTCGAGGCCGAGGTCCTCAGCGGCGCGCCGGCGGCCCGCGTGGACGGCCCCTGGGACACGCTGCGGTGGATCCTCCCCAGCGAACGGGCCTCGATTGGGCTCAGCACGCTGGCCACCAAAGCGCTGGACCTCCCGTTGAGACCAGCGCAAGGCACGCTGTTCTGAGCTTAGCCCGCGGCCGGGGTCGCGGCCTCGGGGGCGCGGCGGTTGAGCA
The DNA here is from genome assembly GCA_016792625.1 of Deltaproteobacteria bacterium. Classification (GTDB taxonomy): domain Bacteria; phylum Myxococcota_A; class UBA796; order UBA796; family UBA2385; genus JAEUKK01. Next base: position 69,231 of record JAEUKK010000008.1, read on the forward strand.
AGACGTCGACCGCCTCGGCAAAGCCATGCCCGCCGGGCTGCTTGGTGATGAACGACGGCCAGGACGCCATCCGCGGCAAGAAGCGGTCGACGTTGGCCACGCCGACGCTCCACGGGAAGGCGCCGAACATTGGCTCGTCGTTCGCGCTGTCGCCAAAAAAGGCCCAGCGGCTTGGGTCCAGCGGCGCTCCCCAGCGATCTTGGTGGAGGCGGTGCACGCCGGTCAGCTTGTCAAAGGCGCCGAACCAGCCGTTCACATGGATGCTGCTGACCTTACACGTGGCGCCACGTCGGGTGAACGCGGCGACGATCTGGTCGACGGCGGCCTCGGACAGGGGCGGGACGTCCTCGCAGAAGTCGATGGCGAGGTCGAGCGCGCGATAACCTTGGTCGCTGGCCAGCGCGCAGCCGGGCACCTCGGCGAGCAGCGCGGCTGCCAAGGCGTCGAGGCGGGCGCGGTTCTGGGCCCGCTCTGCCTCGGGCTGTAAAAAGCGCCGCTGCAGTTTGCCTTCGCCCATCCAGAACCAGAGGCCGCCGTTCTCGCCCACCACGGCGTCGACTGGCCAAATCCGGGCGATTTGGTCGACCCAGCCGGCCGGCCGGCCGGTCACCGGCACGACGCGGAGGCCGGCCTCTTGAAGCCGGGCCAACCCCAACAAGGCCGCGGGCACGAGGCGACCCTCATGGGTGAGGGTGTCGTCGATGTCGCAGAGCACGCCCTGCAGCGCGAGGCCCGCGGGCCACTGGTCAATCGGCCGTGGGGGCGCGGGCGTCGCCATCAGCCGGCCACGGTCCAGGGGGACGAGCCGAGCAGGGCCTTGCGCAGGTCGGCGGCGCCAGGGCGGCTGTGGGCGAGCTCAAGCTGGTGGTGCACGCCGACCTCGTAGAGCGCGCGGCTCGTGCGGAACAGCACGCCCATGGCCACCGGGAAGGGCGGCTTGAGGCGAGACACCAGCATCGCCAGCACCGGGTTGGTCTCGTCGTGGACGAGGACCTCGCCGAGGTTGTCGTCAGTGACGTCAATCACCTCGAGCTCAAGGCGCCGGCTGAGGCGCAGGCCCTTGCGTGCGCCCTCGGCCCCAAACATCAGCGGCTGGCCGTTCTCGACGAAGATGACCTTCTCGGCGCGGGCCTTCTTGTCGGTGATGTCGGCGAAAGCGCCGTCGTTGAAGATGTTGCAGTTCTGCCAGATCTCGACGAAAGAGGTGCCTTTGTGCTCGTGGGCCGCGCGCAACACCTCTCGCTGCTCGGTGGTGAACACGTCGACCGTCCGGGCCACAAAACTCGCCTCCGCGCCCAGCGCGAGGGCGCAAGGCTCAAAAGGGTGGTCGACCGAGCCCATCGGCGTGGACTTGGTTTTTTTGCCCTCTTCCGAGGTGGGCGAGTATTGGCCTTTGGTCAGGCCGTAGATCCGGTTGTTGAACAGCAGGAGCACCATGTCCACGTTGCGTCGCAGCACGTGGATGAAGTGGTTGCCGCCGATGCTGAGCGCGTCGCCGTCGCCGGTGATCTGCCACACGTCGAGGTCGGGCCGGGCCAACTTGAGGCCGGTCGCGAAGGCCGGAGCGCGGCCATGGATTGTGTGAAAGCCGTAGGTGTTCATATAGTAGGGGAAGCGGCTGCTGCAGCCGATCCCACTCAAGACCGCGAAGCGCTCACGGGCCACGCCGAGCTCGGCGAAAACGGTCTGGACCTGGCTGAGGATGCTGTAGTCGCCGCAGCCGGGGCACCACCGGATCGTCTGGTCGGACATGAAGTCTTTCTTCGTGTACGACGGGGTCGGCTGCTCTTCGGCGGTGGCTTCGTGCTGCGACATCGGGGGCTCCGTAGGGAGGACCAGCCTTTTGCGGGTATGGGCGAAAGATGAGGAGGGAAGGCGGCCCGCGTTGGGACTAAGCGCTCAGCGTCTGGATGCGCGCGAGTAGGGCGCTGACCTTGAAGGGTTTTCCCTGGACTTGGGCGTAGGACAGAGCGTCGACCAAGAAGCGCGCGCGCAGGATTTGCACGAGCTGACCCAAGTTCAGCTCGCAGACCAGCACCCGCTCTGCGCCGAGCAGCAGCTCGTCCAGGTTCTTCGGGAAGGGGTTGAGCCACCGCAGGTGTAGGTGGCCGACCCGGAGGCCTTGGGCGCGCGCCTCTTCCACAGCGGTGCGGACGCTGCCGTAGGTGCCACCCCAAGACACGACGAGGAGGCCGTCGGCGTCGCCAAAGACCTCGAGGGGAGGGATGGCGTCTTCGATGCGGCGGACCTTGTCTGCGCGCAGCCGGACCATGTGCTCATGGTTCGCCGGGTCGTAGGACACGTTTCCGGTGCCGTCCTGCTTCTCAAGACCGCCGATGCGGTGCTCGAGGCCGGGGGTGCCGGGCACCGCCCAAGGGCGCGCGAGGGTGACGGGGTCGCGCTTGTAGGGCGCAAAACCTTCGGGTTCGGTGCGATGGACGACGGGGGTCGCGCTGAGCTCGCTGAGATCGGGCACCCGCCAGGGCTCAGAGCCGTTGGCGATGTAGCCGTCGGTGAGCAGCATCACGGGGATCATGAAGCTGGTGGCGATGCGCGCCGCTTCGGTGGCGGCCACGAAGCAGTCCGCCGGGGTGCAAGCCGCGAGCACGGGCATGGGCGCCTCGCCGTGGCGCCCGTACATGGCGATCATCAGGTCGCTCTGCTCGGTTTTGGTCGGCAGGCCGGTCGAGGGGCCGCCGCGCTGCACGTCGACCACAACGATGGGCAGCTCGGTCATCACGGCGAGGCCGAGCGCCTCGCCCTTCAGCGCGATGCCGGGGCCCGAGGAGGTGGTCACGCCGAGCGCGCCGCCGAAGGCCGCGCCGATGGTCGCGCTGACCGCGGCGATCTCGTCCTCGGCTTGGAAGGTGATGACGCCGAAATCCTTGAACTTCGCCAGGTAATGCAGGACGTCACTGGCCGGGGTGATCGGGTAGGCGCCCAGAAACAGCCGAAGGCCGGTTTGGTGGCTGGCGGTGAGCAACCCAAGCGCGAGGGCCTCATTGCCGGTGATGTTCCGGTAGGTGCCCGCGGGTAGGTGCGCGGCGGGCACATCGAAGCGCTCGTGGAAGAGCTCGACGGTCTCGGCGTAGGACCAGCCCGCCTCGAGCGCGCGGATGTTGGCCTCATCAAACGGTGCCTTAAACTTGGCTTTGATCCAAGTCTTTGTTGGCGCGGTGTCGCGCGAGAACAGCCAATAAGCCATGCCGAGGGCGAAGAAGTTCTTGCAGCGGTCGGTGTCTTTGAGGCTCAGGCCGAGGTCTTTGACCGCCTCTTTGGTGAGCTTGGCGATCTGGACCGGGACGACCTGAAAGTCATCGACGGTGCCGTCCTCGAGCGGGTTGGCCTGCAGGTCAGCTTTCTGCCACTCCCGCTCGACGAACTTCTCGGTGTTGACGATGAGCAGGCCACCCTTGCGCAGGTCTTTGATGTTCGCCACGAGCGCGGCAGGGTTCATCGCGATGAGCACCTGAGGCGCGTCACCCGGGGTGTGGATGTCTTTGCTTGAAAAATGTACTTGGAAGCCAGAGACGCCCGCGCGGGTGCCTGCTGGGGCCCGGATTTCGGCCGGGAAGTCGGGGAAGGTGGCGAGATCGTTCCCAGCCAGCGCCGTCGTGTTGGTGAACTGGGTGCCGGTCAGCTGCATGCCGTCGCCGGAGTCGCCCACAAAGCGGATCACGACGTCGTCGATGGTGGTCAAGGGCCGCTGCATACGAGAGCCTCGTTTGGGGCGGGCGCCGTTCGCGCTCGGGGCGTTGTGGCCAAACGCAGGCCGCACACGCGGGGCCGGGGAGCTGAAGAGGGCGGAGGGGAGGGGACTTCGCCGCGCCGGGCGAGAGCGGGCCTCGGGCGCGGAGGAGCGGGTTGTCGGCGCGGAGGTGCGGGAGGGCACCGCCCACGTCCGACTCTGGCGACAGGGCGGGGCTATACCACGGGCTCCGGGGGCGGGCGACGGTCAGCGGTGGGGCGGGCCTCCGGCGCCACTTCGCGCTGCGCCTCGGACGCTTCGTTCGGAGGATCTGGGGCGGTTAAAGAAGGGCAACCACAGGCGGGCCCGACGGCTGCCCGCGGCCTGCGCGCGCGGATAGGGCTGGCGGGGGCCCGGATGTGGGCACCATCCACGACCACCGAGGCCACCACCCGCCCCCGGTCGCCCGCCTGGTCCGGCCCCATGGCCCCACACGCCCATCCGCGATGATGGGCGCACTCTCTCCGGAGTTGTCCGTGAAGTACCGCTTGCTCCGGTGGCTCGCCTGCCCGACCTGTCGCGGCGTTGACCTCACGGTCGAGGCGCGGCGAACCCGCACCGTTCGCGCCCACACCGACCAGTTCAGCCCCGAGGATGGTGTGCCCGAGGGCGTTGACCGCGAGCGTGGCGCTGAGGTCGAGGTGATGGACGGCGCGCTGCGCTGCGGTGGCTGCGGGGCGGCCTGGCCGATTCGCGAGGGCGTCCCCCGGATGCTCCCGCAAGGAACGCCAGAGGGCCCGGCCTCGGGGCACCGGTGGACGACCTTTGACACCGCGAGCCCGGCCTGGGAGGACAATTTCCTCGATCTGATGTCCCCGGTCAGGGCAGACGACTTCTTGGGGAAGACCGTGCTGGACGCGGGCTGCGGCTACGGCCGACACAGCTACTTCGCGGCCCGGTACGGCGCCGAGGTCATCGCTTTGGACTCCAGCGCCGACGCCATCAGCTCGGCGGTGGCCAACACCCGGCACTTGAGCCGCGTGCACGTCGTCGAGGGCGACGTCTACCGCCCGCCCATCCGCGACGGCGTGCTCGACCACGCCTGGGCCTTTGGGCTGCTGCACCACCTTGACCGGCCGGACGAGGCCTTCGCGGCGATCGGCGCGACGCTGCGGTCGGGGGGCCGCCTCAGCCTGTGGACTTATGGCCCACGGCAAGGGGTGACCTTGCACCTTAGCAACGCGCTGCGCGGCGCTTCGAGCGGCATGACGCCTGAACAACAGCACAGCGTGGCGCGCAACATCGCGCGAGGGCTGCGGATTTTCAGCCACACGCCCTACCGCGCGCTCGCTGGGATGCCCGTCGCCGGCGGGATCGTGCGGCACTTGCCCGTCCACGACCACCACCAGTGGCCCTTTGACGTCGTCGTCGCTGACATCTACGACCGGCTGCGCATCCCGGTGCGGCGGTGGTTTACGCGGGAGCAGCTGGACTCGATGTTGGGCAACGCCGGCTATGCGGACGTGCAGGTGAGTCGTCGGGTCCGAAACAACGAGACATTCCGGGCGACAGGCGTGAAGCGCTGAAGCGGCTGCCCCCGGCCCGTTAACAGCCGGTCCAGCGATCACACTCGTTGAGTGTGGCGTGCACGAGGCCCTCTTCGGTGAGGGTGCGGCCGCGCGTATCTCCTTGACACGCGCGGCCGCACATGGAATAGGGGCGGGTTTGTCGGCCGCGGATGGACGTCCGCGCGCGGCGACTTTGCGATTGGGGGGCCGCCGCGCGCCGGGGCGGTCGTCCTAGGGGCTCCGCCGCCCCCTCTCCGCCCCGAGCGCCCGCGCCCCGGACTTGGCCCAACTTCGCGAGATGGGAATGGCAACGATGACGAGGACGCTCCCGCTTCTGCTTGGCCTCGGCCTCGGCTCGACCGTGCACGCGGCCGGCTTCGAGTCCAAGACAATGATTGACCCGCTCCCCGGGCGCGAGATCGAGCGGCCGCTGGTCATCGGCAAAGGCTGGCTGGAGTTCGGCTTCGGGGCCGACTTTAAGACGGCCACCGGCGCATGGAGCGCTGAGGGCGAGGTCGTCGAGTGGGACGACGGGACCCGCTTCACCTATGACACGCAGCGGCTCGACGTGCGGTATGGGATCAGTCGGCGCTTTGAGCTATATGGCAGGGTGAAGTCGCACTATGTGCGCCTTGAGAACGAGTCGCTGGGCACGGACACCAAGCAGTTCGGGATGGGCGACCCAAACTTCGGCGTGAAATACGAGGTCTACCGCTCGCAGGGCCCGCTCGCCTCGATCATCGTCTACAGCAACTACAAAGGCTCCGCGGCCAACGAGAGCCCTGGAAACTACGTCGGCGGGCCGTCGACGTTCTCGAACTTCGTGTTGACCACTGGCACCGCTGATTTGGAGATGGGCGCCCGCGGCAAGCGGCAGGTGGGGCCCCTCGCGGGCAGCATCGGCGCAGCCTACGTTCATCGCTTCTCCGACATCACCCAATACACGGTCGAGACCGAGCTCAACCAGTTCAACATGCGGGTGAAGCCGGGCAACATCACGAAGGTAGATGGCGAGCTGATGCTCCAGGCCGGCCCCATCGCGTTGGCCGGCGGGGCCGTGTTCCAGGTGCGCGACGTCACGCGCATCGGGCCCTCGGCCTCGGGGCTCTTCCCCGCGAAGAACCTCCGCGCAGAGGAGGGCTCCGACGGCGTTTCCGTCGATGTTCTCGCGAGCGGGACCATTCACCTCGCCCGGCGGGTGGACGCGGTCGCCGCCGTCATGGTGCCGATGAAGGGGGAAGATTTGATGTACTTCCCTATCGAAGACCTGCACCCGACCCGCGGCAACACCTACAGCGGAACCATCGAGTTCCGGTACTGACGCGCAGGATTGATGCTCATGGCCCGCCAAAACACGCGCCTCGGCGCCAACCTGCTCCCCCTTTCCATCGCGCTCGGGCTTAGCCTGGGCGGCTTGGCGCTGCCGGGCACCGCGCGAGCGGTGAAGAACTCCTACAACGCCAACCACCCCGATTTGGAGTGGTACAGCATCGACACCCCGCACTTCGTGGTCCACTACCCGAAGTCGAAGAAGGGCGTCGAGGAGGGCAATGAGCACTACATCAACGCGGAGTACAGCGCCCGAAAGGCCGCTGAGGTCGCCGAGCTGATGTGGGAGCCCATGTGCGCCAACTTCAACTACTACTTGAAGGAGAAGGTGCACATCGTCATGCTCGATCAGGGCGACGAGCTGGCGGGCTTCACCATCCCGAGCTGGGACTGGATCCAAATCTCGGCCAACCCCGGGGCGAGCTTCTCGCGCCAGCGCGGCCGGATGGAGTGGTTCAGCGACGTTTTGGTGCACGAGTTCGCCCACGTCGTGTCGCTGAAGGCCTACCGGGCGCAGGCCGAGGGCGCGTTCGGTGTCGCGCTGGGCGGCTTGTACAGCGACGGCGTCAGCGATGTGTCGACCGGCGCCAACTTCATGATCAGCGACGGCGACTCGGTGTTTTGGACCGAGGGCGGCGCTGAGTACTGGTCCAATACAGCTGGTTGGAACTGGTGGACGGCCTCGCGTGATCAGTTCATCCGCATGACCGTGCTCGAAGATCGCCTCCTGACCTTCGACGAGTGGCACGAGCGCGCGGGCAAGTGGGGCTGGAACGACGGCGAGCGCTACTACCAGCAGGGCTACAGCTTCGGCTTGTATCTGCGCCAACGCTTCGGCTCCGAGACCTACGCTCGCTTCGCCGCGCAGTTCGCCCAGGATTGGCGCCCCGAGTTCTCGACGGTCATTGAGGATGTTGTTGGGGTGCCGGCTGAGGAGCTGTATTGGGATTGGCGGGAGTACGTCACCAAGCAGTACACCGACCAGCACAACCGTGTGAAGGCGCGCGGCGAGGTCATGGGCCGCGAGCTGGTCAGCGGAAAGCAGGCTTGGGATTACGCGAACCCCGATGAGCGCGACACCTTCTTGTCAAAGTCCCGCTGGGACCGCGAGAAGGAGCGGGAAGCGACCGGCGCGTGGCAGTTTGAGCCGCGGACGCACCCCGACGGGAAATACTGGGGCAACCTTAACCGCGGCATGTTGGTGGTCAAACGCCAAGATGACGATCAGATTTGGGCTCTGACCGGGCTCAGCGGCGCTGACCAGGGGCGAAAGGACGAGACCGCTCGGCTCTCCGAGGGGATCCCCGCGACCTTCGAATTTGGGTGGGACTTCATCCCCGGCCAAGAGGCCCTCGTCCTCACCATGATGGAGGATGAGTACCCCAAGACCCAGCGGTTCGCGCCTAAGTTTGAGTTCAACGGCTACAACATGTCCGAGCTGGCCGTGTACACGATGCCGGTACGGGAAGAGGACAAGAAGGGCCGGGCCTACTCTACCCGCGGCCCCGAGACCAAGCTGCGCAAGCAGGTCTACGCCGAGGGCGCCTACCAGAAGATCCCCAACACCAAGCGGGGCAATCAGCCGGCCGTGAGCCCCGATGGCCAGCGTGTCGCTTACCTTGAGTACCGCGACGGCGGCCACAACTTGGTCAGCATCAAGCTCGATGGCAGCGACAAACGATACCTGACCAACTTCAACGACGGCACGTGGATGAACAACCCCGACTGGTCGCCCGACGGCAGCCAGATCGTGTTCGCCATGTTCCGGAATTTCCAGCAGAACCTGTATGTGATGAACGCCGACGGCACGGGGCTGCGGCCGTTGACCTGGGACGCCTGGGAAGAGCTTGACCCGCACTGGTCCAAAGACGGCGGGATCTACTTCACCGCTGAGCCTGACGGCATCTTCAACATCTACCGCATTGATCCGGCCAGCCACGACGTCCGTCAGATCACCAACGTCATTGGCGGTGCGGTCACCCCGAGCATCACGTCAGAGGGCAACCTCGTCTACTCCTACCTGACCTCGTTCGGGTGGAAGATCTACGGCCTCCCACGCGAACAGTTCATGAACGCGCCGGCGGGCCACCTCTTCCGCACGCCGCCCGAGGTCGAGGAGAAGCAGGTGGAGCAGAGCCTCGCGTACCGTGAGGACCTCACCAAGTGGGAGGCCGCCACCCACAAGCACAAGATGAGCGCGGGTGCGTGGTCGGCTCCCTATGTTGTGCCGATGTTCCGGCTCGAGAACGACAGCCAAACCGACTTTGGCCTGCAGGGCGGATGGCAGGGTGGGGCCCAGGACTTCATTCAGAACCACGAGATCTTCCACGTAGGCTTGCTCGGCGAGGACAACGTCATCGGCGCTGGCTACACTTGGCACGGGTGGTACCCGGACGTCAGCTTGTTTGGGCAGGCGTATATGGGCAAGTCGGACTTCGGCTACAAGATCGACGAAGACCAGGACCCGACCACCACCGACGACCAGACGATCTACGACATCAAGCAGAACAACCGGCAGGCGGTGCTGAGCGCCGAGGTCATGTTCCCTTGGAACAACAAGGTCGCGACCACGGTCTACGGTCGCTACTTTAACTTTGGTTTCCGGGGCACGAGCGACTCCGGCTTCCAACAGTACATGCAGAACTGGGAGGTCGGCACCACCTGGGCCATCTCGGACTACGGGATTAACACCTGGGACGGTGCTCTCGGCGCAAACGCCTTCTACGGTCGCAACATCGACCTCGGCTACGCCCACGCCTGGACCGACATCATCTACCCCGACTATGGCGGCGTCATCACCGATGACGGCGAGGTGCTCGGCGAGTATCAGTTCAACCGCTACGAGTTCCGGTGGGTGGAGCAGGCCCGTCCGCCGCGGCTCTGGGGCCTGATGGACAAGGCCCGGAAGAACCGGCACACCATCCAGATTGACTTCCAAGCGGGCATCATCGACCGAAACGTAGGCCTTAACGACGAGTTCCGGGCGGGCGGTCGGCACCCCTACTTCTGGGGCTACGGCGTCATCCGGCCCAACACCCAGTTCGCCGGCTACCCCTTCTTCTCGCTCAACGGTGAGACGATGGGCACCCTAAACCTCGCGTACCGCTTCCCCATCTCGCAGAGCGTGCGCACCGCGGTCGGCCCGCTGTTCATCTACGGCGTCTATGCTCAGCTTGGCGGCACGGCGGGCAACTTGTGGTCGTTCACGCCACCGTCCAACTCAACCGACTACTACCGCGACCGGGCAGGCGACCGCATCGCCCGCGACCCCAACGATGTCAAGCGCGAGATCCCCTTCGTCGACGTGGCGCACAAGAACGGCAACGCGATGCTCTACGACCTGCAGGCCGAGCTTCGGGTGCAGTCGACCATGTTCCACTCCTCGAACTGGGACAGCTTCCTGCGCTTCGCCTACGCTCTCAACGAGATCCGCGGCTATGGTGATGTTGACGGCGACGGCGTCTTCGACACCAGCCCGAACGCGATCGGCGATGAGCTCTCCAACGAGACCGAGAAGCCTGGTCTCCGCGTCTACATCGGCCTCGGAACTGGCTGGTAGGTGAACATGACCCACACGCACGCAAGCTCCCGCGTGGCGCCCCCGGCGCTGCTCCTCGCCCTCTCGGCCGCGGCCTGTGGCCGCGACATCGAGGTGGAGACCTACAAGACCGCCGGCGTCGGCCTTGATCCCTCCGAGATTGGCCCGGCTCCGACGCCCTATGGCGGGCTCATCGAGGTCCACCATGTCGAGTTCGCCGGCGCCGCGCTCCCGCTCGGCTTGACCGGGCTGGTGGCCTTTGATGAGGTCGGGCCCAACCTCATCCAGATGAAGCCCCCCTACGCGCTGGTGACTGGTACAGGCTTTGTGTTGGACGCCAACCTGCCCCAGATGGACGTGCTGTTCGGCACCTTCGGCGCACCGCACGACAAGGTTGGCTCTTGCTACACCAACTTTGAGCCTCGGGCCTACCTCAACACGACGGCTGATGTGGGCAACGAGATCAGCTTCACTGGGCTCAACAAGGACTTCCAGTTCAACCTGGACCGTCGGCCCGGGGTGTACGCCGAGAACAACGCGCAGTACCTGTTCCCCTACTATACGAGCCTCTCGACTTGGCGCCCGGTCGCCCAGACCCGCCGCGCCGATCCCGGCCAGGGCCCGGTCGCCAACTCGGACCGCGAGGTGATGCGCCCGGCCAACTACCTCCACGGCGAGGACGTGGTGGTCCGCTTCCCCGGCGGCATCCCCCCGGTTGAGGCCTCGGTCAGCTCCATCCCGATGCCGTTGGCCGCGGGCTCCGGCGACGTCATCCTCCGCCTGCCCCGGCAGCCCGAGGGCGTGATGTTGAGCTGGAGCGGCAACCACTACGACAAGGACGGCAACGTCGTCGCGACCGGTGAGGTCCGCAGCTGCCTGGAGTTCGCCGACCGGGGCGCGATGCCCAACGCGCCGTCCGACTGCGCGGTGCCCTTCGAGCCCGCCGCCGATCCCAACGCGCTGGTCGGGCAGATGTACACGGGTCCGTGGGACACGACCTCGGGCTTGACCTTCTCGTGGCTGCCCCCGGCTGAGGACTTCTACGACAAGGTCGTTATCGGCGTGCGTTTGCTCGGGCCGGTCGAGACGGACTCCGAGTACAAGAAGGTCAGCCGCATCGCAGTGCCCGCCTCGGACGGCGTAAAGCGCAACTGGGAGCTCTTTCAGGGCGAGCCCTACTGCTACATCCCGCCCGACGCTGAGGTGCCCGCCAATGGCTACCGCGCCGCCTTGCCTTGTGAAGAAGAAGGCGCCGATTTCGAGTGGCAGGTCGACCCCGCGCTGCTCAAAGACCCGAACGACCCGACCTCGTTCATCAATTCGTTGCAGGGTGAGCCGAGCTACATTGTGGCCGAGCTGGTGTGCAACGTAGAAGACAAAGCGGGGGCCTTCACCATTACGCCTGACATGATGCAGTTCGCGCTCGACTATGGCGCGCTGCACGGTGCTTCCGGCGCTGTGTTCTACTTCGCCCGCACCTCGGGCAAGGACGTGGTGACCCCGCCGGTGCGCGACCGCTTCGACCAGCGGCGGGACATCGCCCCCGTCCGCGTGCAGTCGGCCAGCGCCAAGCTCGGCCGCTTCTGGTGGGCCCGCTGATGCCGGGAGAGACCATGACGCCCATTCATCCGACCTTCCGGCAGCTTCGCTGCGCGCTCGGGCTCCTGCCCCTGGTCCTCGCTGCTTGCGGCGGCAAGGGCGACCTCGAGCCCTACTACGAGGGCGACGCCGTGCGTGTCGCGGGCCTCGACGTGGCCGGCGAGCAGGGCAACATCGGCGGCGGCGAGCTGCGCATCCGGGGCAGCGGTTTTGGGGACGACCCCACCGCGATCACGGTGGTCATCGGCTCGCAGAACGCCCACATCCGCAGCGTGACCGACAGCGAGGTCGTGGTCGAAGTGCCCCGCGGCCCGCTCGAAGGTGGCGCAGTCGACGTCATCGTCGGCACCGCCCAAGGGCAGGACCGCCTCGTCGACGGCTACACCTACGACATGGCGGTCGGCACCGCCGACGGCAAGGACTTTTATCGGGACGAAGTCGCCTACATCGCCGTGACCAACGACTTCTTCAGCTGCCTGGGCGGTGTCGGTTGGGACGAGGCGACCGAGCTCGGCTTGCCTTGCGACGACAGCTTTGTGTTCACCGGGCAGACCGGCATCGAAGGCCGCGGCGAGGCGCTGGAGTTCGCCTACCCCCGCCTGCACGCGCTCTACACGGGCTACCGCGGTGGTTTTGGCGGCGCGCACGACCTGTCGTGGGAGAAGTGGTCGCTGCAGACCCCGCCGCAGGATCTCGTCCAGGTCGACATCGAGCAGCACTACGCCGAGCTGCGCACCGAGATCAAGCGCTTCACCCTGGTCAACACCGACATCGCCCGCCTGCTTGACCGGGACACGCCCGCCTACGAGGTGGACGCGGACGGCGGTCTGATTGACATCAGCACCCGCCTTGACCGAGACGACAACCCGCTCCCTGACGGTCTTCCCGACGGTCGGCTCTGGTGCGCCGACCCGGCCGCGATGGCGACCTACACCTTCGAGGGCGCAGAGGGCGAGAACTGCAACGGTGAGGCCTACAGCACCTTCCCCGTCTCGGGCACCTACATGGTTCCAGGCGACTGCGCCGCGCCGAGCGCGCGGGCCTATGACCTCGCTGAGCTGCAATTTTGCCAGCCGGACGAGTACCAAAACACCCGCTCCTACCGCTTCGAGCCAGAGTGGCCGGTGGGCGAGTACTTCTTCTACGGGGCCCGCCCCGGCGAAGAGAGCTGGGAGGCCGAGGAGGTCCTCGACGCCACCGCCCCTGCGCACGTGCGCCTCGCGGTGCCCGAGCTGGGGGTCGCGGCCACCGACCTGGTGCTCCCACCCTACTCGCGCTTCCAAGGCACGACCGGCTTCAACTACGACGCGATCTTCCGGCAGACCTCCGAGGTCACCCCCGGGCTCTTCGCATTGGTGGGCCTGGACGACACCTGCGCCGACACCAACGGCGACGGCGTGACCACGGGTGACGACGTCGCAGCCACCTTCGCCTGGGCGCCCTCGGACGTCACGCTGAGCAGCGGCGGGAACATCGTCGGCGGCCGCACCTTCGTCCGTCTCACCATGAGCTGGGCCGGCCTCGGCTGGATCGGCGGTGAGGGCGTGATGATGAAGGCGAGCATCACGCTGCCCGACAGCTACAACGTCGACCCGACCACTGGCCTGAGCACGGTCGAGGTCCCGGCCTCGCTCATCTACCAGTTCCCCAGCGCGCGCCAGGACATCGGCGCCGGCCCCGACGGCTTCAAGTGGGGCGACCCGGCGCGGTCCGACTACGGCTTCATCTTGATGACCGCCGAGCGCATCACCGAGTACGCGATCAAGGCGCCCGAGGCCGACGGCGGCGATGGCAAGGGCACTTTGGTGTTCGCCTACAGCACCGGCGACATCGGCTACCTCGTCTACGGCATCGGCCCCGACGGCTACGCGAGCTGGCTGAACCCCTCGGACAGCGGCACGAGCTGCGGCGACTGTGACGACTCCGATGGCGACGGCTGGATCGACGCGGCTGACCCCGACTGCACCGACCCCGCCAACAGCGAAGACAACGCCACCTTCGGCGAGAGCACCTGCAACGACGGCATTGACAATGACAACGACGGCCTCATCGACGCCGATGATGACGCGTGCACCAGCGGCCGCGGGGCCGAGGTCAACTGTGGCGACGGCGAGGACAACGACGGCGACGGCTGGATCGACGACGAGGACCCGGAGTGCTCGACGGGTCTGGGTGGCGGCCGCGATGAGGAGCTCAACGAGCTCGGCTTCGGCGAGGACACCTGCAACGACGGCGAAGACAACGACGGCGACGGACTTGTTGACGGCGAGGATGAGAGCTGCCGTGCCGCGGATGACTTCGAGGGCAACTGCGACGACGACGTGGACAACGACGGCGACGGCTACGCAGACCTCGACGATCCGGAGTGCGCGGATGGTGGCCCTGGGATCGAGTTGGTGGTCGATGTCCTCACGCCCAACTGTGACGACGCCGTCGACAATGACGCCGATGGCTGGACCGACGCGGAGGATCCCGACTGCCGCGCCGCCTCCTCGATGGAGCGCGGCTTCGGGTCGGCGGGCTGCAACGATGGCGTCGACAACGACGGCCACGGCGATGTGGATCGTGCCGACCTCAGCTGCGCCCGGGACGGCGCCACGGCTGATGAGCAGCCCGCCTTCCGGGCGAGCTGCCTGGACGCTGCTGACAACGACGGCGACGGCTTCATCGACGGCAACGACCCGGACTGCGAGCAGCCGCCATACACCTCGGAGCGCCTGTCGGCCTGGCCGCTGGGCTCGGGTCTGCCGGTGCTGGCCTGCTACAACGGCGTCGATGACGACGGCGACGGCCTGACCGACGCCGCTGACGAGGCCTGCGCCGAGGGCGGGGCGCCCTCCGGCTGGGGTGCGACCGAGGACCTGGCCGCCCCCGAGTGCGCCGACAGCCTCGACGGCGACGGCGACGGCTGGTTGGACGCCGCGGACCCCGACTGCGCGAGCGGGGCCGTCGAGGCCGGCTTCGGCCCCTCGGCCTGCAATGACGGCGTCGACAATGACGGCGATCTGAGCGTCGACGCCGCTGACCCCGAGTGCCTCGACGCCGCAGACGACGACGAAGGCGCCTGAGCCCGCAGCGCAGCGCAGCCGCTGCATCGCCGCCGCGGAGGGCCTCGCCCTCCCGCGGCGGTCGCTGTTTTTGGAGCGCAGACGCCGGCCATGGGGTCAGGTCCCGGTGGCGGGGAGGGGAAGATGTCGCGCTTGAGTCGTATGGATCGACCCGCTGTTTCGCTGGATACGCGTCGCCTTGGCTCTGCTGCCTTGCCAACGGGCCTCGCTCAGGATACGGGCGGCCGCGCCGAACTGGGGCCTCGCTCCGATGCTGGCGTTGGGTGCTGGGTTCAGCACCTTTGATCGACCCTCAGCGGCCATTGAGGGGCAGTAGCTCAGCTGGTTAGAGCACACGCCTGATAAGCGTGAGGTCGGGCGTTCAAGTCGCCCCTGCCCCACTTCCCTGGTCCGCCCAGTCGATCGCCCTTGGGGGCGTAGCTCAGTTGGGAGAGCACCTGCTTTGCACGCAGGGGGTCAACGGTTCGAGCCCGTTCGTCTCCACCATTTAAGGGGCAGTAGCTCAGCTGGTTAGAGCACACGCCTGATAAGCGTGAGGTCGGGCGTTCAAGTCGCCCCTGCCCCACTTGAGGCCCCTCCGGTTCGCCGGTGGGGCCTCTTTGTTTGTGGCCGCGGCTCGCCTCGGGTCCTCCGCCGCGGCCGACGACCCTCCCCAAGGGGCTGCCTGCCCGGCTGCGGGTCGGCGGGGCTCAGGCCTGGGCGCCCAGCTCCCGGGCCGCCGCCCGCTGCGCCCGCTGGTCGGTCTGGTGCGCCCGCAGCCGGTCGAGCACGTCGGCGAGCTGGGCGGGCGTCTGGTCGCCAGGCTGGACCCGCGCGAGAGCCAAGCTCCCCCGGGCCTCTTCGAGGAAGGCGAGGGCATACTCGACGAGGGCGGCGGTGCGGCGGTCCTCGGCCCCGAGCTCGGCGTGGTGGGTGAGCAGGCGGCTCAGGTGCTCCGCCGACGCTGCCTTGCGCTCCGACAAGAAGGGATCATCGGCCGCCGCGGCCTCTTCTCCGATGCGCGCGAGCCGGCTGCGCAGCTCCTCGATGTCCACCGCGCCCAGCTCACGGGCCAGCGCCCGGCGCAGCCACTGCAGCCGCAGCACCCAGACCGCCACCTCGGCGAGGCCCTCGCGGGTCGGCTCATCGGGGCTGGTCTCGGCGATGATCCCGTCCAGCGCGGCGGCTCGGTGCACGGGGGGCGCCAAACCGGGGCCCAAGGCCCGCTCCACCACCGCCGCCGCGGGCAGCCGCACGCGCTCCCGCGGGGTGGCGGCGCCCACCAGGGCAGCGAGCCCCGCTCCGAAGCCGAGCCCGAGGCCTGCGATCGCCCAGATCGCCGCAGGGGCCGTCATCATCGCCCCGAGCCCCACGCCGATGCCCGCGCCCGCCGCGCCCATCGCGCCGCCCATCGCCGCTGCGGTCCCGTCCGCCGCCGCGCCGCGGGCCCGCGCCGCCGCCGCCGCGCCCAGCGCCCCGCCCGCCAGCCACCAGCTCCAGCCGGGGAGTGTGGCCTCCATCGACAGCGCGCCGAGCAGCGCGCCCTGGGCCCAGGTCCCGGGGGTGCCGATGCCGGCCAGCGCGCCGATCAGCAGGGCCAAGCCGGCGCCCGCCGCCGCCTCGAGGCGCGGCCGGATCGTGAGCGCCGCGGCGAGCAGCAATAGGCCGAGGCCGACCTCGGGCCGGGCGGCCTGCCCGACCAAGCCGAAGCCCAGGCCGGTCAGCCCCGCGGCGGCAGCGGCGCCTGCAGCCCGGCGCAGGCCGGCCGCGCGCTGGGCGGGCTCCCACCGCAGCTCGACGCTGCGCCGCAGGGGCGGGCCATCCGAATCAGTGCGCATGATCGTGCTCCTCAATGTTCTCGGTGAGGTCGGGGCCCGACGGGCGGCCGTCGCTCAGCGCGACCAGGCCCGTGCGTCCTCTTTGCTGCGCTTCAGCAGGTCTTGGCCCGCCGCGGTGGCCGGCGGCGCGCTCTGGTAGGCCTGCCGTTGGCGCTCGACCTCGGCGGCGGCCTCGAGCAGCCCGGCGTCGCCCCGGCGGGCGCCGACATCGGCGAGCAGCGCGGCGGCCTCCGCGAGGCGGGCTTGGTTGCTCGGCAGGTCACCCGCGGCGAAGTCGGCCGCGCCGCGCTGCAGCAAGGCCGCGCCACGCGCCTCGGCCGCGAGCGCCGCGGCCTCGGCGTCCATCGACGCGGCGACCACGGTGGGATCAGCGGTCACGAGGCCATAGACGGCGACCTCGGCCGTTTGCGCTGCGCCGGCGGGCGTGCCGTAGCGTAGGCGGGCCGTGGCCGCGAGGACCTCTCCCTCATGGCGCTCGTCGAGGTTGACGCGCAGGACGACCTTTCGGGTCTCCCCGGCGGCGAGGTCACCGACCTGCACCACCAAGCCCTGCCCGGCGCGGTCGACGCCCCACCCGTAGACCTCCTCGATCTCGCCGAAGGGGAGCTGGACCTCCACCGTGGTGCCGCGGGCGACCTGCGTGGCGGCCTGGGCCATCGCCTCCTCCACCAGGGCCGGCAGGCGGTCGAGCTGGGCCGCGTAGCGGTAGCGGCCACCCCCTGCGTCGGCGACCTGGGCCAGCAGGTCCTCATTGAACTCCCACCCGACCCCAAAAGCGCTGAGGCTGAGGCCGCGCTGCGCGGCGCCCCGGGCCAGGGCGGTCAGCGTGGGGCCGTCGGTCACGCCCACATTGGCGTAGCCGTCGCTGAGCAGCACGAGCTGGCGCACGCCGGGGCCGGTCGCGCTGGTCAGCTGGCCGAGCCCGGTCTGGAGCCCGGCGTAGAGGTTGGTGCCGCCGGCCGCCCGCAGGCCGCTGAGGCGCGCGCGGGCGCCCGACGGGTCGAGCAGGGGGCGCTGGGCGAGCACGATGTCGGCGTGATCGTCGAAGCGGACGACGCTGAGCGAATCTTCGGGCCGAAGCGCCGCGGTCAGCGCCTGGGCCGCGGCCTTGGCGGCGGAGAGGCGGCCCTGCTCCTTCATGGAGCCCGAGCCGTCGACCACCAAGCTGAGGTGCACCGGCTGCCGGGCCGCTCGCTCGCCGTCTGCGCTGATCTCGATGACCAGCAGCTGATCTTCATCGTGGTGGAGGAGCCGAGCACCCTGCGCCAGCCGCGCCCGGAGCTGCACGGGGCCTGCGCTGGCCGACGCCCCCCGGGTCGCTATCGGGTCTGCCGTTTTGGGGGGCGCACCCCACCCGGCCAGCGGCGCCATTGGATCCATCGGGTCGACCGGCGCGCTGGCCCGCTGCCCGGTCGAGATCTGCTCCGGCGCCGCCACCAGCCCCACGGCCGCGGCGACGGCCGCCCCCAGCCCTGCTTGCCATCGCCACATGCCCGCCTCCGGGGGCCCCGGCGGGCCCATCGGCGCGGGAACGGCCGCAGCGCGCGGCGCTTACACCAAGTGGGGGCGCTGAGCGCGCTCAGGCAATGTTCACCTCGGGGTTGAGGTACACGTCCTGAATGGCGTTGAGCAGGGCGATGCCCTCGGCGCGGGGCTTCTGAAAGGCCTTGCGGCCCGAGATCAGGCCCATGCCGCCGGCCCGCTTGTTGATCACCGCGGTCGCCACGGCGTCGCGCAGGTCATTGTTGCCGCTGGCGCCGCCCGAGTTGATCAGCCCGGCCCGGCCCATGTAGCAGTTGGCGACTTGGTAGCGGGTCAGATCGATGGGGTGGTCGCTGGCCAGCTCGGTGTAGATGCGCTTGTCGAACTTGCCGTAGCTGCTGTTACCCAGGTTGAGGGCTTGGTATCCGCCGTTGTTCTCAGGCAGCTTCTGCTTGATGATGTCGGCTTGGATGGTGACGCCCATGTGGTTGGCTTGGCCGGTGAGGTCAGCCGACACATGGTAGTCCTTGCCGTCGCGCTTGAATGCGTCATTCCGCAGGTAGCACCACAGCACCGTGGCCATGCCCAGCTCATGCGCGGCCTGGAAGGCTTGGCTGACCTCTTGGATTTGCCGGGTCGACTCGCTGCTCCCAAAATAGATCGTGGCGCCCACCGCCGCGCAGCCCATGTCATAGGCCTGCTCGACGCTGGCGAACATGACCTGGTCAAAAGCGTTGGGCACGCTGAGCAGCTCATTGTGGTTGATCTTGAGGATCAACGGGATCTTGTGGGCATAGCGCCGGGCCAACATCGACAGCCCGCCGCTGGTGGTCGCCACGGCGTTGCAGCCGCCCTCGATCGCGAGCTGGATGATGTTCTCGGGGTCGAAGTAGTCGGGGTTCTTGGCGAAGCTCGCCCCGCCCGAGTGCTCGATGCCCTGATCCACGGGCAGGATGCTGAGGTATCCCGTGCCGCCCAGGCGACCGTGGTTGTACAGCCGCTGCAGGTTGCCCAAGGTGCGAACGCTGCGGTCGGACGGCCCGAAGACCCGATCCACGAAGTCGGGGCCCGGCAGGTGCAGGCGAGACTTGGGGATCTTGGTCGCGGTGTGGCCGAGCAGGTGGTCGGCGTCTTCGCCGAGGATCCGCACGACGTCGTTCGTGGAGAGGGTCAGGCTGCTCATGGGGACCTCGGGCGACAGGGGGAGGGAGCGCGGCCGTTTCGCCGCGGGCGCTGTGCTGCGCGGCGTCCTATCGAGGGCAGGGGAGGGGCGCCGTCCACGCCGCGCCGCTGGACGGCATAGCGGCGGCAGAGGAGGGCCCGTGCGCACGACCCACCGCCTCGACCTGCTGCTGCTGCCCGAGCACATCGACCAGGACGTTGATCCGGTCGCGTTTGCCTTCATCGCCGACGGTTGGATCGGCGGTGGCCTGCTCGCCCACCGCCCGGGCGGCCTCGGCCCTGGCCCCGCGGCGAACGCGCTGCTCCCCGGCGGTTTTGCGGCGCTCCGGCTGGATCGGCCCGGCGCGGCGACCCTCTACGCCAACGAACAAGGCGGCTTTCGCGCGCCTTGCCCCCGCTGCGGCGCGCCGTTGGCCGGCCCGCTCGGCGCCGCGGTCGAGGCCTGGCGGCGCGGCGGCCCCCGTGCGCTGACGTGCCCCCGCTGCGGCTGGGCCGGCGACCTCAGCGCCATCCAAGGCCAGCCGCCCTTCGGGATCGCCCGCGCCGCGGTCATCTTCGCCGACGTGGGCGGGGTGGACCTGTCCTCCCTTGGGCAAGAGGCCCTCGCAGCCCTGCTCGGCGCCGCGCGGGTGGTCCTCCGCCGGCCGAGCTGAGGCCGGCCCAACCGAGGCCGTGCGCGTGGGCCGCCCCAAGCGGCGCGTTCAGCCCAGGTCTTCGGCGAGGTTCATGCCCAGGGGCAGCCGCTCTTGGATGGGGTCGAAGCGGCTCGGCGACCAGTGCAGCCGGCAGCGCGCCTCGTAGGCCTCGGCCTCGCCCACCAGCACCTGGCCGCCCACGTCGATGATGCGCTGGCTGCGGTCGGCGGGGTTGCCGCAGATCACGCAGATGGCCAGCTTCTTGGTCACATACTCGGCCATCGCCATCAGGTGCGGCAGCGGCTCAAAGGGCACGCCCCGGTAGTCGAGATCGAGCCCGGCCACGATGACCCGCTTGCCGCGGTTGGCCAGCAGGTCGACCACCTGGACCAGGCCCGGGTCGAAGAACTGGGCCTCGTCGACCCCGACCACCATCGCGTCGCCGACCTGGGGGATGATCTCGTCGCTGCGCTCGACCTGGATCGAGCGCATGCGGTGACCAGAGTGGCTGCCCACGCTGTCTTTGGCGTAGCGCACGTCGATCCGGGGCTTGAAGACCACCACCGGCTGGCGCGCGTACTGGGCCCGGCGGAGGCGGCCGATCAGCTCCTCCGTCTTGCCTGAGAACATGCAGCCCGTGATGACCTCGACCCAGCCGACGCCTTGGGGGGTGAGGTGAGGGTGTCCAACCATGGTGCGGGCCTAACCTGCGGCCCCCCTCCGCCGGCTCGGGCTCACCGCATCCTCACGCGGCCGATCTGCGCCGCTTATCCGCCGTTTTCACCGGATCTGCTGCTGCAGGCCCTCCTCAGGCAGAGGGGCGGACGGCTCCGGCAGCGCCCACAGCTCGGGGCTGCGCGCCCCGGGCCCCAGCGCGCCCACGAGCCGCGCGCCCTGCGCCAAAAGGCCCGCGCGCAGGTCATCCCCGTCGGTGAGCCCTGGGTCATCCCGCATCAGCACCACCGCCCGCACCCCCAGGGCCTGCAGGCCCGCCACCGCTCCCGGCGCCAGCGGGCCCCCACGCCCGCCGGCCACCCGGTCGTAGGTCAGCAGCGGCGCCAGTGCGGGGGCCGTGCGCCGCACACCCACGCTGTTGAAGTCGGGCACCGCGGGGGTCGGCCGTCCGTGGCAGGTCTGGGCGAAGAGCACCTCACGCGCCCGGCCCCGCGAGGGGTTCGGCCGCCCCGGCGGCAGCGCAACGGGGCCCGGGATCACGAGCAGCGCGCCATCCTCGACCGCGGCACCCCCAGCCTCGGCCTGCGCGGCGAGCAGGGCGCAGGGCGCGGGCGGGCCCGGGTCGGCGCCGGGGATCAGCGGCTCGATGGGAGAGAGCAAAATCCCCTCCAGCACGATGATCGGCGCGAGCAGGCCCCGCCAGCGTCGCCGATCCGCCCAGGCTCCGGCGGAGAGGGCGAGCAGGGCCAGCGTGGCCGCGTGCCAGCGGTAGGGGAAGCGGAGCTGCGCGAAGCCCGGGAGCGCATCCCAGGGGCCGTCACCCACGCTCAGCAGCAACGGTGCCAGGGCGAGGGCGAGGGTGGGCCCGCGCCCGGCTAGCGCGGCGAGCGTCAGGCTGGGGCCGACCCAGGTGGTCATCGCGAAGGGCTGCAGGCCCGGCGCGGCCCCGGGTCGCAAAAACAGCGGCTGGAGGCCCATCGCGTGGCGCACCGCGGGCTCTACGGGCGCGCCGTCGGGGAAGGCCTGGGCGAAGGCCAACACCAAGGGCAGGCCGAGCAGCAGGCCGGCGAAGGCCAGCCAGCGCCGCGGGCGGCCGAGCCCGAGCAGCCCCACCAGCGCGCAGCCGGCCGCCCCCGCGTAGAAGCTGCACCAGACGCAGATCCCCAGGGCGAGCGCCGCCCAGCCGGCCCGCCCGCGCCCCAGGGCCACCAACAAGAGGCCGAGGCACCAGCCGTCGGCGCCCTCGATAATGCCCTCCACCGCGTAGCCGTGAAAGAAGGGCGCGCAGCCAAAAGCCGCGGCCACGGTGAGCTGCCCGCGCCCCCGCAGCCCGAAGGCCGCGCCCGCCGCGCCCGCCGCCAGCACGGTGCCCACGCGCGCGGCGAGCAGCAGCAGGTTCCAGGTCCAGCGCAGGCCGAAGATCGGCAGCAGCGGTCCGGCCAGCCAGCCCCGCAGCGGGCTCTGGTAGATCCAGGGCAGGCCCTCGGGCGCGCCGAGCAGCGGCGCCTCGGTGGCCAGCGCGGGCCAAGCCTGCGTGGCGGTCCAGAGCCCCCAAACCGCCGGGTAGAGGTCGGTCAGGCCGTGCCCGAGCAGCTCGCCGCGCAGCAAGGCGGGCAGGGCGGGCAGCAGCCCCCAGGCGAGGGCGAGGCACCAGAGCGGCGCCCAGCGCGTCATCTGCGGTGCGCCAAGGCCGCGGTCCACGCCCACCCCGGGGCCGGGCTCAGGGTGCGCGCCGACCCGCGGCGGACTATCGCCCAGCCGAGAGGTGGGCGTGGATCTCTTGCTCAGCAGCGGTTTTCTCGCGTTTGGGCGCCACATCGGCGCCCTCGCCGCGATCGAAGACCAGGGCCTGCCCATCGACGGCGTGTTCGGCACCAGCTCGGGCGCGCTGACCGGCGCGCTCTGGGCGGCCGGCCTGCCCGCGGCGCAGATCTTGGCCGAGCTGGGCGGCGTGCGCCCGCTGGACTTCATGGCCGGCCACTGGGCGCTGCACCGCGGCCTCACCTCAATTGACCCGGTGATCCGCCGCCTCGAGGCGCTGCTCCCGCCGACGATCGAGCAGCTGCCCCGGCCCTTCGGGGTCGGCGTGCGGGGCGCCGACGGCCACTTCTCCTGGCGCACCCGCGGGCCGTTGCCGACCCTCGTCGCCGCCTCCTGCGCGATGCCCGTGATCTTCGCCCCCGTGGTCGTCGACGGCGAGGCGCTGGCCGACGGCGGCGCGGTCGACCGCCTCGGCGCCGGGCCGCACCGCAGCTTGCGGGGGCCGGGGCGCCGGCTCATCCACCGGGTGGCCCGCAGCGCGGGGGTCGATCAAGATGATGACCTCTCCGCTGATCTGGTGATGGAGAGCCCGCGTTCGGGGGCGTCATTTTGGAGCTTGGGGGACGTGGCTGCCCAGGCGGCGGAGAGCCGCCGCATCGCCTCCCAGGCTTTGCGCGCCGGGCTCGGCGGCTGAGCGGGCCCCTCAGAACTCCAGCGTGGGCAGCGCGAGGCCGGCCATCTTCGCCGCCTTGCTCACCGCGGTGACCAGGTTGAAGTCGTCGCTGGCGTCGGCGATCCCGGCGGCGGTGGCGATGGCGTCGATCGCGTGGGGCGGGCTGCGCGCGATGGCCAGCAGCGCGAGCACCTGCTCCCGCGGGTCATTGTCGGCGGTGGCCTGGGCGTAGGCCGCGTGCGCGTGGCGCAGGCCGGCCTCGGCGTCGCCGCGGTCAAAAGCGGCCAAGGCGGCGCCCAGCGCGGTGGTGGTGTCGGCCGGCGGGGGCTTGGCGGCCATCAGCCGCTGCATGAGCTGGGCCTGCAGCGCGGTGATCGCGGCCTCACCCTCGGCGTCGCCCTCGGCCTGGGCCAAGCCCCTGGCCTTGCGCAGCGCTTGGCGGGCGCGGGGGCCCTCGCCCAGCGCGGCGGCGGCCTGCGCCTCCCACGCGAGCAGGCGGGCGAGCAGGCCGGGGCGCTCGGCGGCGGCGGTCTGGGCCTCGGCCATGCGGTCCAGCGCCGCGCGGTTTTCGCCCCGCTGCACGCACTGGTAGACGTGCAGGGCGAGGTGGTCGGGATCTTGGCGCTCGGGGTGGTCCTCGGTCGTCGCCGGCGCCGCTGGCACCGCGGGGGACTGGGCCGCGCGCGGGCCGGGCAGGCTCGAGGCGCCCGGCCAGAGGTGCTCAGCCATGGGCCCGCCCGTGCGCCTTGATCGCGAGGCGCGCCGCTTCGGCCTCGAGCTCGGCGGGCACCACGCTGACCCCCGCGGGCAGGCCGCCGACGGCGAGGCGCTCGAGCGCGAGGCCCAGCGCTGCGAAGTGCACCAGCAGCGGCTCGGGTGAGCCGGCGTTCATCACGATGTTCAGCGGGTGGCCATCGGCGAGCACGACGACCCGCGGGCCATCTTCGAGGTGGTAAGCGGTGACCCGCTCGGTGATCTGGTCATAGGCCCGGCTCGCCCCGCGAATCGCAGCGACGTTGATCTCGGCGTCGCCGTGGCCGGCGTTGATCAGCACCAGGCCGTCGCGGGCGCCGCGCAGCGCCTCGGGGCCGATGACCCCGCGGCCGCCGGTCGCCGTGACCAGCAGGCCGACCCGCTGCAGCGCCTCTTCGAGGGTGGGCGCGGGGAAGCCATCGTAGTGGGCTACGAGCTGCAGGATGGGGTCACGCTCGATGACCTCGACCGCGGCGCCGCCCGCCCGCGCGTAGGCGGCGAGCCCGCGCCCGACCGGGCCGTAGCCGAGCACGCCGACCCGCCGGCCCGAGAGGTGGATGCCGGTGAGCTGCTGGACGGCCTGCCAGAGCCCCTCGCCGACGCCGTGCCGGTTCTCGATCGCCGGCTTGAGCCGCCCCTCGTTGAGATCGAGCACGGGGAAGGGCACCGAGAGCTGCTTGAGGCGCTCGCTGCCGCTCTTGCTCAGCTCGACCGCGCCGCGCACGCGGGCGACCAGCTCGGGCCGGCGGTGCAGCAGCGTGCCGATGAGGTTGGCCCCCGCGTCCACGATGAGGTCGGGCTCCTCGTCGATGACCAACATCTGGTGGTCTTTGCGGGCGCCGGCGGCGTGCACCTCCATCCCCGCGCCGCGCAGCAGGTCGACCACCGACGGATCGGTGGTGGCCTCGCTGGCCGCGCAGAGCACGAAGCGGCCGCCGCCCAGCGCCAGCTCTTGCAGCAGGGCGCCGATGTACGAGGTGAGGTGGGCCGAGACGCCCACGGTCAGGCCCTCAAAAGGCCGGGAGCGGGCCAGCCGGTTGCCCAGCAGGGGCATCACCGGGAAGAAGGCGTTGACGCGGGCGATCTCAGACGCGGCTTTGGCGGCTCGGCCGTGCATTCTCGCTCCTCAGCGGGGGCCGCGCGGCGGGCGCGGGGTGGAGGCGGCGCCGGCCGCGCTCGGGTCGGGGGTGCGCCTCCGCCGCCTGCGCAGCAGCGAGAACGCCGGGAGCCCTAATCCAGCGGTCGCCCCAAAGCAGCAGCAGCCCAAGCCCCCGTCGGCGTCTTCGCTGCGGCTGACGTCGACGTAGAGGGCCAGCTCGCCGACCCCGCCGGCGTCGTCGGTGGCCTGCACGACCACGCGGTGGGCGCCGAGGTCCGCCTCGTCGGGGGCGAAGCGCAGCACGCCGCCTTGGTCGATCTCCATGTGCGGGGGCGCGCCTTCGAGCGCCCAGGTCACGGCGTCGTTTTGCCCCAGGTCCACCCGGCGAAAAACCCGGCTGACCCGGGCGGCGGGCGCGGCCAGCGCGAGGCCGCTGTCGCCGGTGGGCTCGAGCACGACCTGCAGCGGGCGCGCGTCGCCGAGCACCTCGGGCGGCACGTTGGTGGCCTCGCCGACCAGCCGCAGGCGTGCGGGCGCACCAGGGCCGTGCAGCTCGAGATCGAGGACCAGCGCGCCCTCGTTGATCAGCGCGCAGGAGACGGTCAGCGCGCCCCCGGGGCTGGCCGCGACCTCAGCCCGCCCCTCAGCTTGGGCGTCGAGCAGGCCGCAGTCGGCGACCGCGGGCGGCGGCGCCCCGACCATCGCGGCGGCCTCGGCGCAGCCGGTGGGCCAGACCGTGGCGGTCCAGGTCGCGCCCTCGTTCTTGGCCGGGCTGTGCACCAGGGCCTCGGCGCCGACCTCGTCGACCGCGCCGTCGCAGTCTTGATCCACGCCGTCGCAGGCCTCGGGCGCGCCGGGGTGGACGTCGGCGCGGGCCGGGTCGCAGTCGCCGGCGGCGGTGGACCAGCCATCCCCGTCGGGATCGCCGTCGGGAGCGCCGGTGTCGGCGGAGCGGACGTCATCGGCGCCGGAGTCGACGGCGGGCGGCGCGCCCGGGCCGGCCACCCGCGCGGGGAGGGCCCAAGGGGAGCGGGCGCCGGCGGTCGGCCCGACAGCCAATGGGAGGGAGGGGCCCCGGTCCGCGACGGAGACGCCGCCCGCGTCGGCGCTCCCGTCGAGGAGCGGCGCCGCGCTGTCGTCGGCCCCGGCGCAGGACAGCGCCAGCCCGAGCAGCCCCCAGCGGAGGGCGCGGGCGCTCACCGGCACCCCCGGCGGGCCGCGCCATGTGGGTGAAGATCGCGCAGCGGTCGCTGCGCACGGCCCAGAGGGGAGGGCGAAGGCCACCCGCCCGCGCTATGCGCCAGGGGCAGCGCCCCGCCGCGTTCCCCAGCTTCGGCTTGGGCCCGCGGGGCCCTCGGGAGCAGCGGCCCGCCGCCCACGCTGGGCTCATCCGCCGCCTGTGGCCCGCGCCGGCCCCTCGTTGGCCGGCCCGCGGCCGCTCCACCCGCCCTCACCGCTCGCTGCGCCGCGCAGGCGCCCCGGAGTCCCTCGTGTCGAACAACTACAAGGTCGCCGACATCGGCCTCGCCGAGTCCGGCAAGCTCAAGATCGAGTGGGCCGAGGCCCGCATGCCCGTGCTGATGGCGCTGCGCGAGAAGTACATCGCCACCCAGCCCCTCAAGGGCCACCGCATCGCCGGCTGCCTGCACGTGACCAAAGAGACCGCGGTGCTCATCCGCACCCTGCGCGCCGCGGGCGCCGAGATCTCCTGGTCGGGCTGCAACCCGCTGTCGACCAGCGACGAGATCGCCGCCGCGCTCGCCGCCGAGGGCATCAGCATCTACGCGTGGCACGGCCTCTCCGTCGACGAGTTCTACTGGTGCATCGACCGCACGCTGGACTTCAAACCCACGCTGACCCTCGATGACGGCGCCGACCTCATCACCCGCGTGCACACCAAGTTCCCCGAGCTGGCCGAGATCATCTACGGCGGCACCGAAGAGACCACCACCGGCGTGCACCGCCTGCGCGCCATGGCCGCGGCCGGCAAGCTGCTGTACCCCGTGCTGGCCATCAACGACGCCGAGACCAAGTGGGAGTTCGACAACGTCTACGGCACCGGCCAGAGCAGCCTCGACGGCATCCTGCGCGCGACCAGCGTGCTGCTCGCCGGCAAGAACTTCGTCGTCGGCGGCTACGGCCACTGCGGCCGCGGCGTCGCTGACCGCGCCAAGGGCATGGGCGCCCACGTCGCCGCCACCGAGATCGACGCCATCGCCGCGCTGAAGGCCACGCTCGAGGGCGTGCGCGTCATGAAGATGGACGAGGCCGCCGCCTGGGGCGACATCTTCATCACCGCCACCGGCATGAAGGACATCATCGTCGGCCGCCACTTCGACGCGATGCGCGACGGCGCCATCATCTGCAACACCGGCCACTAC
The DNA here is from genome assembly GCA_016792625.1 of Deltaproteobacteria bacterium. GTDB lineage: Bacteria > Myxococcota_A > UBA796 > UBA796 > UBA2385 > JAEUKK01. Next base: position 96,479 of record JAEUKK010000008.1, read on the forward strand.
GACTGCGAGATCAACCTGCCCGATCTCGAGGCCCGCGCCCGCAGCAAGCGCACCATCCGCGACAACCTCGAGGAGTACATCCTCCAGGATGGGCGGCGGATCTACATCATCGGCCAGGGCCGCCTGGTGAACCTCGCCGCCGCTGAGGGCCACCCGAGCGAGGTGATGGACATGAGCTTCGCCAACCAGTTCTTGGGCATGGTGCACATGGCCGAGAAGGGCAAGTCGCTTGAGGCGACCGTGCATGACATCCCGCGGAAGCAGGACCTGGAGCTCGCCACTCTGAAGCTCGCGACGATGGGCGTGGCCATTGACGCGTTGACCGAGGAGCAGGTCGCCTACGCGGACAACTACCTCGAGGGGACTTGAGCCCTCTGGCCTTGTTGGGCTGACGCCGCCTCGGGCCGCGCGCTGCGCCGCTCGGGGTGATGCTGCCGCCTAGGTTCGCCTAGGCGGTCGTTTTTTTGGGGATCGTTTTTGTGGAGGGGGAGGGGCTTCGCTCCGTGAGCGGTCTTCGCTGTTCGGTGTTTTCGCTGTGATGGAGCTGGGGGCGGTCCCCGCCCCCAGGCCCCCCGGCCAAGGGGCCCGCGGGGCCCCTTGGATCCCCCGCCAAGGGGGGCCAGCGGGCAGGCTTCGCGCGGCGCATGGCAGCGCCGCGCGCCAGCCCGCAAAGGCCCCCCTTTGGAAACCCCCCGAGGGCGGCGCGACCCGCTGCTCTCGTGACGATGAGGTGGTCGCCGCGAAGGCCTCAGCTCTCGTGGGGGAGGTGAAGGTGGTCTTCGTCAGTCGCGGGCTGGGGCGGGTATCAGGTGAAGCTCGTACTTGAGGCCAGCGGGGATGCGTTGCGCGCGCTGCAACGAGCCACCGCGGGTCCCGGGGATGCCTTGCGCCGGCTGCAATGGGCCGCCGCAGCTCACGGGGGTGGGTTGTCATCCGGTGAAGTACGTACTTGAGGCCAGCGGGGATGCGTTGCGCCGGCTGCATCGAGCCCCTGGGGCTCACGGCGGTGGCTTGCGCCGCCCGCAGCTGGCTCCCGCAGCTCGCGGGGCTGCGCTGCGCTCGCTGCGTCGGGCCGCCGCAGGCCACGGTGGTAGGTCTGGTCCACGCCGAAGGCCCGAGACCAACAAAACCACCGAAAGCCCAGGCCTTCGCGGTGATCACCTCGACGCCACAGGAGCAGCGGGCCGCGCCGCCCTCGGGGGTTTCCAAAGGGGGGCTTTGCGCGCTGGCGCGCGGCGCTGCCATGC